>LSIB01000099.1 GCA_001556025.1 Rhizobiales bacterium CCH3-A5 | reverse complement strand
GTCTCGTGGGCTCGGAGATGTGTATAAGAGACAGCCGCAGTGCTGAGCCCCCCACCTCTGCCGCCCGAACCACCCGCGCCGTTCCTCGCTCAGCCCGGTCAGCGCGCTACGCCGCTCGCCGATGACAGCGAGGCAAGGCGTCTTGCCGAAGAAGAACGCCGGCGCTGGGAGCGGTTCCGCGCCTCAAGCATCGTGGTCGACCAAGGCGGCGAGGTGGCGCTCGGGGCGGACGGAGCACGGATTCCGGGACCTGGCAACGAGCCGGGCATACGCGATCAGGAGACCGACCCGAACCGCCGCTTTTTGAACCAGACGGCGGCCGCCGGCGTCGAGACGGCGCAGGCCTCGCAGAACCGGCGGGTCGATGCGCTGGTGCCGCAAGGCACGATGATCCGGGCAGTGTTGGAGAACGCCGTCGTTTCCGACTTGCCTGGCATGGTGCGCGCCGTGACCACGGAGGATGTCTGGTCCTTCGACGGGCGGCGCATCCTCATTCCCTCAGGTGCCCGCCTGATCGGCGACTACCGCTCCGCCGTCGCGCGGGGCCAGACCCGCGTGTTCATCGTCTGGACGCGAATGCTGCGCTCGGACGGGGTATCGGTGCAGCTAGGCTCGCCCGGCACGGATGATCTCGGGCGCACCGGCAACGCCAGCTATGTCGACAACAAGTATGTGGAGCGCTTCGGCGCGGCGATCGTGCTGAGCGTCGTCGGCGCTGCGTCACAGTTCATCGCGGGCCTTGGCGTGCGCGACACCAGCAACACTGGCGCAACCGTCACGGTGACATGGGGTAACAGCGACCGCCGGCCTGACGCATGATCGTCATGGTGGCG
>LSIB01000098.1 GCA_001556025.1 Rhizobiales bacterium CCH3-A5 | reverse complement strand
ATGGTTCTTATCCGCCGCATCGCGCGAGCGTCATGAGTTCCGGGACGGACTCTTAAAAACTGATTAATGAGAACCAGTTGGCGATGATGTCCGCGATGTCGGCTCAGCGCCCCGGAAACGCCGTCAGCAGGCTGGCGACCTCTTCGGCCGGAACCGGCATGCTAAAGAGCCGACCCTGCACCTCGTTGCAGCCATTGCCGCTGAGGAGATCGAACTGGGCCTGGGTCTCGACGCCCTCGGCCGTCGTCGTGATGCCGAAGCTGACGCCGAGCCCGGTGATCGCGTCGACGATCGCCTGGCTTTCGACGCCGTTGCCGAGATCGCGAATGAAGGACTGGTCGATCTTGATCTTGTCGAACGGGAAGCTGCGCAGATAGCTCAGGCTCGAATAGCCCGTGCCGAAATCATCCATCGCGATCCGGACGCCGAGTTGGCGCAGGGCCTTGAGCGTGTCGAGATTGGTCGCCGATTTGTCGAGCAGGACCGATTCGGTGATCTCGAGTTCGAGGCGGTGCGGCGCAAGGCCCGATGCCGCCAGCGCGCTGACGACGGCCGGCACGAGACTGCCCCGCTGGAACTGGATCGGCGACAGATTGACAGCGATCTTGACGTTGGGCGGCCATTTGACCGCCTCCATGCAGGCCTCGCGCAAGGCCCATTCGCCAAGCGGGACGATCAGCCCGAGATCCTCCGCGATCGGAATGAAATCAGCCGGCGAGACATAGCCGCGGACAGGATGGCGCCAGCGCATCAGCGCTTCGAAGCCGGTGATGCGCTCCGTCTTCATATCGACAAGAGGCTGGTAGAACAGCGCGAGCTCGCCTTCGCTCAGCGCGTTGCGCAGGTCGACCTCGAGCAGGCGGCGCGCCTGGACGCAGGCGTCCATGGCCGGATCGAACACGCGCCAGACGCCGCGCCCTGCCGATTTGGCGCGGTAGAGCGCCATGTCGGCAGCCTTCATCAGCTCTTCACAGGTCTCGCCCTCGGCGCCCGACACGGCGACGCCGATGCTGGCGCCGATATGGACAGCATTGCCGTCGAGCGTAAACGGCTCGCTCAGGGTGGCGATCAGCCGACCGGCCAGGGCGGTGGCTTCGTCGATGCCGCCGACCGGCCGCGTCAGGACGGCGAATTCGTCGCCGCCAAGCCGCACGACGTCGTCCTGTGGCCCGGCCGCGGATCGCAGCCGCTCGGCGACAACCTGGAGCAACGCATCGCCGACGGCATGGCCGAGCCCGTCATTGACGCTCTTGAACCCGTCCAGATCGATGCACAGAAGGCAGGCGGGCGCCAAATCGCCATGTTCCGCGAAGCCAGCGGCGAGACGCTCGCGCAGCATCAGGCGGTTGCCGAGACCGGTCAGAATGTCGTGGCGAGCCAGATAGGCGTTCTGCGCCTCGGTCTAGTGACGCTGGACGATTTCGTCCTCCAGACGGCGATTGGCCGCCGCGAGCCTGGCGGTGCGTTCGTTGACGCGCGCTTCCAGCTCTTCGTTGAGCAGGCGCAGCCGCTCTGCGCTGCGGCGCATTTCGGCCTCCGCGCGCTTGCGCTCGATCTGGGTGGTGACGCGCGCCAGCGCGACGTCGAATTCGACCGGCTTGGTGACGTAGTCGTTCGCGCCCAACGCCAGCGCCGCGACGATGTCCTCGCTCTGGCTCTTGGCGGTGACCATGATGACCGGCATCTCGCTGGCCGAATGCTGCTCCCGGATCCGACGCAACACCTCGATGCCGTCCATCTCCGGCATCATCACGTCGAGCAGGACCGTGTCGAACGGTCTCGTCGTGAGGCAAGCCAACGCCTCGCGCCCGCTCGACGCCTCCACGATCTCGAAGCCGCGCCGCTGGAAACGCCGCGCCAGGATCGTGCGGTTGTCGGCGATGTCGTCGACGATCAGCAGGCTCGGCAGCATGGCCGGAGGGGCCTGATATATCGGCGCGGTGGTGGCGGACTCGCTGGCGCTGCCTGTGGGAGAAACCATAACGCGCCTCAAATGGCCGGAGCGAGGGACAGGGGCGCGGCTGCCGGGGCCTCGCGGCCGCCATCGGCCGGCGCCAGTTCGGCGAGGACGCGGATGCTGAAGCAGGAGCCGCGGCCGGCATCGCTGGTGACGCTGATGCCGCCGCCCATCAGGGCGCAGAATTTCTGGCTGATCGAGAGACCAAGCCCTGTGCCGCCATATTTGCCGGCGGTGCCGGCGGTGGCCTGGCCGAAGTTCTGGAAAAGGCGCTGCAGCTGCTCGGGCGTGATGCCGATGCCGGTGTCGCGAACCTGGATCTCGATCCAGTCGGCGGCGCCCTTGCGGTCGCGCCGCACGGTCAGGCCGATCGTGCCGCCCTCGGTGAATTTGGCGGCGTTGCTGATCAGGTTGAGCACGACCTGCCGCAGCTTGGTGACGTCGGTCGAAACCGTCCCGAGCTGTCCGATGCAGTTCAGCGTCAGCGCATTGCCCTTCTCCGCCGCCAGGCGCTGCGTCGTGGTGACGACGTCGCGGGCGAACTCGGCCAGATCGAAGCTCTCGATCTTCAGCTCGATGCTGTTGGATTCGATCTTGGAGAGGTCGAGCACATCGGCGACGAGCGCGAGCAGATGCTTGCCGGCGGCGTTGATGCGGCCGAGATCGACACGCTTGTGCGCGTTGCGCTCGTCGGGCTCGAAGGTCTCCAGCAGGATCTCGCTATAGCCGATCACGGCGTTGAGCGGCGTGCGCAGCTCATGGCTCATCTTGGCGAGGAAGATCGACTTGGAGCGGTTGGCCGCATCGGCGAGTTCCTTGGCCTGCCGCAACCGGATCGCGGTCGCGCGGTGCCGCTCCGTCTCGCGTTCGATGTCGGAGCGCATCGAGGTGATGTTGGCGTAGTAGATCGCCATCCACGACATGTAGATCGTCGCCGAGAGGATCGAAATCCAGCCGACCGGCTCGAGCTGCGACAGCGGCACGAGCTGCGGGAAGCCGTAGGCGACATAGGCGAGGTAGAAGCTGACGATGTTGAGCGCAAACAGCACGATCACCAGCAGCGGCTTGTCGGACAGATAGAAGAAGCCGAGCAGCAGGCTGACGATCAGCCAGGGCAGGAAGGGTGACGAGACGCCGCCATAGTGGAACGCGCCGAACAGCGCGGTGAAGGCAAGCAGTTCGACCGAGATCAGGGCGCAGAGCTGCAGGTTGCGCGTGTATTTCAGAAGGAACGGCAACAGCCAGAACAGCCAGGTGCAGACGATGATCGTCCAGCAGGCGAAGCCCGGCGCCGGGTCGGTCAAATAGAGGAACAGCGAGATCGACTGCGACAGCAGCGGCCCGAACAGATGGGTAAAGACGAAATTTCGGCCGAGACTCAGGTCCGAACGCTCGAATTTCGAGGCTTCGGGAACGAACCAGTCGATGAGATGGATCAGCCAGTTCATTCACATGTCTCGTATGGGCGTCCGTTCCGCAACGCCGCCGGCACGAAGACTTACAGCCTCCAAGTTAAAAAACGGTCTCTGCAGATATGCGGGCGGCGGCGGGCAGTCATACGAGCGCAGGTTGCAGCAGCTTGCCGTCACCTTCCATCGCGATATTCGTTGCATAAGCGGTCATCCGACGCTCGTCCTGTCGTTGTGCTGCCGTTCTCCGCGAGTTTACGCAGCCTTAACGCAGCGCCGTCATCATCCTCGCATCGCGTTCGTGACCGGACCTGCGCGGTGCCGATGGAGTCTCGAGACCGGCTGCGATCGATTGCGACAGGACAGAATGGCGATCTCGCTCCCCACCTCCCAGGCGGCCCTGAACGACCTCGTCGACTGGTTCATTCCGGCCGACATCGCCGCAGACCGCGAGATGCGCAAGCAGGCGCGGATGTTCCTGATCAGCCATCTGTTCGGGCCGTTCATCGGCAATACGGTGCCGCTCGCGCTGTATATCCTCGATCCGAATCCGGGCTATGCGATCTGGGTTCTGGCCGCCTGCATCACGGGCTTCTGGATCTTTCCCTTCGTGCTGCGCGCGATCGGCCACTACCATCTGCTGGCGCTGATCTCGATCCAGAACCTGATGTTCTGCATCCTGTGGAGCTGCTTCTTCTATGGCGGCGTCACCTCACCGACCCTGCCCTGGGTTCTGACGATCCCCTTGCTGGCCTTCTTCTACATCGGCTCCGAGCCGCGGCTGCGGCTGATCGTGCTGGCGATGTTCGCCGCGAATTTCGCGGTCTTCTGGGCGTTCTCGCTCGGCGGCTTCGCCAAGGCCCCGGCGATGGATTTCGCGGCCTTGCAAGGGCTCGGGCTGGTTTCGACGGTCGCGGCTTCGCTTTACGTGACGATGATGGCGCTGTTCTACGCCAAGGTCCTGGCCTCCCAGGGCGAACTGGAAGGCGAGATGCGCGGTCATCTCGCGACCGCCGCCGAACTGCGCCGCGCCACCGAGGAGGCCGAGCGCGCCGGCGCGGCCAAGGCCGACTTCCTCGCCAAGATGAGCCATGAATTGCGCACGCCGCTCAACGCCGTGATCGGCTACAGCCAGCTCCTGCTGGAGGACGCAGCCGACGAGGACGACGCCGAGACCGCGGCCGATCTGGAGCGCATCCACAGCGCCGGGCATCATCTGCTCAGGCTGGTCAACGAGATCCTCGATCTGTCGAAGATCGAGGCCGGCAAGATGGAACTCGATTCGGAGACGCTCGACATCGTGCCCCTGCTCGAGGAGGTGGTCGAGCAATACCGTGTCGCAGCGGAGCGCGGCGGCAACAGCCTCAGCATGAGCTTCGATCCGGGGCTCGGCAGCATCGTCTGCGACGGCGCCAAACTGCGCCAGGCGCTCTCGCAGGTGCTCGACAACGCGGTGAAGTTCACCCATGGCGGCGCGATCCGGCTGATCGCGTCCCGGACCGGCTTTGGCCATGAGCAAAGGCTGAACCTGCGCGTGGAAGACACCGGCATCGGCATTGCGGACGACCAGATCGCTCATCTGTTCGAGCAGTTCACCGTCGGCGACGATTCGAGCGCGAGCAAGTATGGCGGCACGGGGCTTGGCCTGGCGCTCAGCCGCAAGCTCTGCCGGCTGATGCATGGCGACATCCTGGTCGAAAGCAGGGAGGGCGTCGGCAGCGCCTTCACCGTGATCGTGCCTGTGGCCCCGCCGGGCAACGACCGGCCGCCCCCGACCCTCGACGAGCCTGAGACGCCGGCGGCCCCCATGGACCGCTTCGGTGCGCGCATGGCGGCCGTCATCCAACGCAACACCCTCAAAACGGTAAACACGGTCGGCACACATGCCTAAGATCCTGCTCGTCGAAGACAATGAGATGAACCGCGACATGCTCACGAGGCGCCTGCAGCGGCAGGGCTTCACCGTCGCCTGCGCGCCCGACGGCCCGACGGGCGTGGCCATGGCCGCGCAGGAAAGCCCCGACCTCATCCTGATGGATGTGGCTCTCGGCGACATGGACGGCTGGGAGGCGACGACCCTGATCAAGGCCTCGGCCCGCACGGCCCCGATCCCGATCATCGCGCTGACGGCGCATGCCCTGTCGAGCGACCGGGCCAAGAGTGTCGAGGTCGGCTGCGCCGATTTCGACACCAAGCCGATCGACCTGCCGCGCCTGCTCGGCAAGATCAACGCCTGCCTTGGCGCCAAGGCGGCCTGACGTTTCGTTCGAGCCGGCCCGTCAGATTTCCTGGCGGGCGAGCTCCAGCACGGTTTCCAGCAGCACGCGGATCGCGACCCCGGCATCGGCCTCGGTCATGTTCTCCAGGGGCGAATGGCTGACGCCCTTCTCGTTGCGCACGAACAGCATGGCGGCTGGGCAGAGCCGCGCCATGATCATCGCGTCGTGACCTGCGCCCGAGGGCAGGCGGCGCGCGCTCAGATTGGAGCCGGTCCGGGCGATGCCGGCGGCCAGCGCATCCTGCAGCGCGTCCGCCATCGGCGTCGCGTTGTCATGCGAATAGGGCGTGATCGTCAGCCCGACGCCGCGCCGCGCGGCGATGGCGGCGAAACGCTCGCCGATCGCTAAGTCCATGCTTGCCAGCGTCTCGTTCTTCGGGGCGCGGAAATCGATGGTGAAATCGAGCGCGCCGGGCACGACGTTGGTCGCGCCGGGATCTGGCCGGAAGACGCCGACGGTGCCGACCGCATTCTCATGGGCAGAGGCGATCGCCTCCAGCGCCAGCGCCATCTCCGCGCCCGCAGTGAGCGCGTCCTTGCGCAGCGCCATCGGCACGGTGCCGGCATGGCCCGCCTCGCCGGTGATCCGCACGCGGGCCCGCTTCTGCGCGTTGATCGCAGTGACGATGCCGACCGGCTCGTTCTGCGCCTCCAGCACCGGCCCCTGCTCTATATGGATTTCGAGATAGGCCTTGATCGAGCCGGGCTTGCGGGCAAGCGCGGGGATCCCGTCAGGATCGCCGCCGAAGCCGACCAGTGCATCGCGCAGGATCACGCCCTCGGAATCGCGGGCCGAGAACCAGCCCTCGTCATAGCGGCCGACCAGCGCAGCCGAGGTCGAGAACGAGGTCGGGAACCGCACCGTCTCCTCGTCGCCGAAGGCGATCACCTCCAGCGCGAAGGGCAAGACGATACCGGCGTCGCGCAGCGCCTGCGCCACGAGAATGCCCGCGACCACGCCGAGATTGCCGTCGAAGCGGCCACCATCCTTCACTGTGTCGATATGCGAGCCGATCATCACGCAAGGCCCGCCCGGAACCGGCCCCTCGCGCCGGCCCTGCACGGAGCCCGCCGCATCGATATGGGCGGCGAGCCCCGCCACCTCCATCGCACCCAGCGTCCATTCCGCCGCCTGCCGATGGGCGGACGAAAGATAGAGCCTGGTCAGCTTGCCGGGTTCGTCGGTGAAGCGGTTGAGGCCTTCGAGGGCCGCAAAAGCGCGCGCACCGAGCACGGCGGCGGAGGGAAGCGTCTGGTTCATGCCGTGGAGACTAATAAGTCGCGCGGCCGCCCGAAAGGTCGAAAACGCCGGCGGTGGTGAAGCTGTTTTCGGCCGACGCCAGAAAGGCGATCATCGCGGCAATCTCGTCGGGCTGGACGAAGCGGCTGCGCGGGATCTTGGAGAGCATGTAGCCGATCTGCTCCTCGCTCATCTGGTCGAAGATGCGGGTGCGGGCGGCGGCGGGCGTGACGCAGTTGACCGCGATGTCCTGCGCCGCGAGCTCCTTGCCGAGCGACTTGGTCAGCGCGATCACGGCCGCTTTCGAGGCCGAATAGGCCGAGGCGTTGGGATTGCCCTCCTTGCCTGCGATCGAGGCCACCAGCACGAGCCGGCCGTAATTGCGCTTCAGCATTCCGGGAATCACGGCCTGGCAGCAATGCAATGTGCCATCGACATTGATCCGCATGATTTTCGCCCAGTCGTCGAGCGGATAGTCCCAGGTCTTGTGGTTGGGGCCGGCGATGCCGGCGCTGGTGACCAGAATATCGACGCTGCCGAGCCGGGCTTCGAGCGCCTCAGTCGCAGCCTTCACGGCCGCTGCGTCGGTCACGTCGATAGCGACGCCGGCGGCATTGGGACCGATTTCGGCCGCGGCCTCGGCTGCCAGCTTGCCGTCCATGTCCCAGAGCTCGACCTTGGCGCCGCTGGCGGCAAAGCGCGCCGCGACAGCCCGGCCAATGCCCTGCGCGCCGCCGGTCACGACGGCGACGCGTCCGTTTAAATCGATTTGGTTCATGGTCAGGCCCGCTTTTGAAAGTGCGGCCTGACCCTAGATCAGGCGCGGCGGCCTGCAAAGCGCCCGGCAACGCGGACCGGGCAGTCGTTGCCGGCGCAGACCCATTGTCCCGCCGGAGCGGGATGCGTCAGACGGCGTTGCGGTAGGAGCGCGCACTCAAGACGGTGCGGGCCAGGATCGCCAGATCGAGCCAGAACGACAAGTTGTCGATGTACCAGTGATCGAAGGCGATGCGCCGGGCCATCTTGTCCTCAGTGTCGGTCTCACCGCGCAGGCCGTTGACCTGCGCCCAGCCGGTGATGCCGGGCTTGACGTTGTGACGCCGCGCATAGCGGGCGATCTTGCGCTGGAACTCGTGATCATGGGCGAGCGCATGCGGGCGCGGGCCGACCAGCGACATCTGCCCGGCGATGACGTTGAGGAGTTGCGGCAACTCGTCGAGATTATAGCGCCGCAGGAACCGGCCGATCCGCGTGATGCGCGGATCGTTGCGCGTCGCCTGGCGGATCACGTCGCCATCGTCGGTCGTCGTCATGGTGCGGAACTTGAAGATGCGGAACGCCTTCTGGTTGAAGCCGTAGCGGCGCTGCAGGAACAGCACCGGGCCCGGCGAATCCAGGCGGATCAGCGCCGCGATCGCAAGCAGCAGCGGCAGGGTCAAGACGAGAATGGCGCTTGCGGCGACCACGTCGAAGACGCGCTTGGCGGCGATCTCGAAGGAGGACAGGGCCGGGCGCGTCAGGCGCAGGCTGGCGAGCGAGCCGATCCGGACGATATGGGGATTGTCGAAGCGGTCCATGATCTTCTCGGGCGTCAGGTGGATCGCGACGGGCAAGTTCATGAAGGCGTCGACGCAGGCGTCGATCGTGTCCTGGTCGGCCCAGGGCATGGCGATGAAGACGGCGTCGGGCTGCATCTGCCGGCAGCGGGCGACGGCGGTGGCGAGGTCGGCGGCGAGCGCGGCGGCAGGGTCGTTGATGCGGCGGCTCTGGGCGTCGCGCAGGAAGGCGACGTCGATGATGACGAAACCTATGTTCCAGGGCTGGTGGCGCGAGACGAAGGACATCACGTCCTGCTCGCGGCCGATCAGGAAGACCCGCTCCGAGGTGATCAGCCCGGTCTTGCTCGCCATCGAAATGGTCCGCACGACCCCTGAGCGCGCCAGCGATATCAGCGGGATGCCGGCGAGATAGGTCGCGATCACCACGGCGCGCGAATAGTGATCGACGATCTTGGCCATGAAAACGATCGCGATGAAGGCGACCATGGTGATGTTCCACACCGTGAAGGCCGAGGCGATCTGACCCTTGGTGGAGAGATAGTTGGCGATCTGGTAGCGGGCGCGCAGCAGATTGGTGAAGACGAAGATCGCCGCAATCATGCTCGCGAGTTCGAAGGTGACCATATGGTTGCCGACATGGCCGTAGGCCTGAAGATGATAGGCGACCGAGGCGAGCGTGACGATGCCGAAGACGGCGCCGGCGTCGATCAGCGCGGTCACGAAGCCGATCCAGTGACGCCAGGAGTTGGCGCGCTCCTCGGCGGCGGTCGCGGCTGCGTAGTTCAGGTCGTTGACGCTCATCATGATGCCGGCGCTCCAACGAAGCGGCGGCTCGGAACGGGACAAATCTCCGCTCACGACCGCTTCGTGCCCGACAGGCCGCAAGCGACATGCCGCCGGGGCTTGCGCCAAAACGAGGCTGGATCTCTGGATTCCGACGCGTTTTCAATGGAATGGCATGTCTTTCGGCAGACGCGTCGGGCGCGCCCCGATCGGCGTCGTGCCAAACTGAAACACCCAGCCCGCGACGAAGCAGGCCAAGGCCGGAGCCGCGCGGTCGCGGCCGGGAGAAGACGGCGTTCACCCTGCGGCAGGGTTGCGCTTGACCGGCCGCACGGTTGCGCCATGACATGCTAGTCGCGACGTCCGGACGGATTCCATCGTGCCCGCCAGCCTGACACTTGACCCTGCGGCCGCCGCCCCCGCGCCGGCCATGACGATCGTTGCGACGCGCGATGTCGGCGGCGTCGCGATCGCCGCGCTCGATCGCGAGGCGGCGCTGCGTCTGGTCGGCGACGCCTTCGCCGCGAAGCGTCATCTCAAGCTCGCCTTCTGCAATGCGCATCTGGTCAATCTCGCGGCGCATGACGACGCGCTGCGGCGCAGGCTTGCCGGTTTTCTGGTGCTGGCGGACGGCATCGGCGTCGATATCGGCTCAAGGCTGCTGCATGGCGCGCCCTTCCCGGCCAATCTGAACGGAACCGATTTCACGCCGGCGCTGCTGGCGGCCCAGTCGCGGCCGCTGCGCGTGGCGCTGTTCGGCGGCCGGCCGGGCGTGCCCGACAAGGCAGCCGCGAGGTTGGCGCGGGAGTTTCCGCGGCACCGGTTTCATGTCGCCGGCCATGGCTTCATCGACGCGAGCGGCAAGGCCGCGATGCTGGACGCGCTCGCAGCCGATCCGCCGGATCTGCTGCTGGTCGCGCTGGGCAATCCGCTTCAGGAGCATTTCATCGCGGAGCGGATCGAGGCCCGCCATGCCCATGTCGCGGCCGGCATCGGGGCGCTGTTCGATTTCCTCGCCGGCGAGGTCGCGCGCGCGCCGCAACTCGTTCGGTCGCTGCGGCTGGAATGGGCGTATCGGCTCTGGCTCGAACCCGGCCGGCTGTGGCGGCGCTATGTGCTCGGCAACCCGGTCTTCCTGCTGCGCATGCTCCGGCTGAAGCTGTCCGGGCGACGGCCCGCGCCATGAGCCTGACTTACGCCATCGCGACGCCAAGCTATGCCGGCGACATCGAACGCTGCCGGCTGCTCTGCGCCAGCATCGACCGCTTCGTCAGCGGCCATGCGATGCATTACATTCTGGTCGAGGATGGCGACGTCGCCCTGTTCAGACCGCTCGAAGGCCCGCGCCGGACGGTTCTGCCGGAATCGGCGCTGCTTCCGTCCTGGCTCAAGGCGCGGCCCGACCCGTTCAGCCTCGGCAAGCGCCGGGTCTGGACCAGCCTGGGCGCGCTTGCGCGCGGCGTCCCGCCGCTGCGCGGCTGGCATGCGCAGCAACTGCGGAAATTCGCCCTGCCGCTCGCGAGCCGCGAGGATGTGCTGCTCTTCGCCGATTCCGACATGCTGTTTCTGCGGCCGTTCGCGCTGGACAGCCTGACCACGGACGGGGCCGTCAGGCTCTATGCGAAGCCCGAAGGCATCACCGCCGACATGGCCGAGCATGTGTCGTGGTGCGGCATGGCGGCCGCCCTGCTCGCCCTGCCCGCACCGACCATTCCGAGCCCGGACTACATCAACAATCTCGTGACCTGGCGGCGCGACAATGTGCTGGCTCTTCATCGCCATATCGAGGCCGTCAGCGGGCGCGGCTGGGTCGAGGCGATCGCGCGCCAGCGCCAGTTCTCGGAATACATGATCTATGGCTATTTCGTCGAACGGGTGCTGGGGCTCGCTGCGGCGGGCCATGTCGCCGACAGCCACGAGCTCTGCAAGAGCTACTGGGGCGGCGACGCCACCGGCATCGCCTCGCTGCATTCGTTCGAGGAGGTGCTCGAGCGCGGTCAGGTCGCGGTTGGGGTGCAGTCCTTCATCGGCCAGCCGGTCTCGCAACTCAAGGCGCTGTTCGAGGCACAGTAGCCTCGCGTCAGCGCGCCTGTGCGAGCAGGCGGTAGGTCACCGCCGCCGAGAGCAGATAGACCAGCCCGAAGACGCCGTTGAGCCAGAGCGCCCAGTCGTCGCCGGCGGAAAACCGCAGCATCACCCAAGAGATCAGCGCGGCCTTGAGCCCCGTGACCGCGCAGAGCAGCGCGATACGCGAGCCGGTGCGCTCGCGGGCATAGAGCAGTTCGGCGTGGTATTCGACGAGGTTGCGGAAGGCCGGCACCGCCAGCATCGGCAGGAAGAGGAAGGCCGCTTCCGAGACGTTGCGGCCGAGCATGCCGGGGAAGGGCTTCAGCATCATGATTACGGCGCCGAGTCCACCGATCGAGATCAGCGCGATGCCGGCCTCGACGATGGCGCGGCGGTTGAAACCCTCGACGAGGCCGCGCTCCTTCATGATCTTCTGCACCAGCATCTGGTTGAAGCTGCGCACCGGCATGGCGGTTAGATCGATGACGCGCATGGCGATGGCGTAGAGGCCAGCCGTCCGCTCGCCTGCGAGCGCCAGCACCAGCAGCTTGTCGAGTTCGGCCTGGATGTAGAAGACGATGTCGGCGCCGGCAGCGAAGACGGCGTCCGGCATGCGCCGGGCATAGATGCGTCGGTCGAGCCGCCAGCGCAGCGCCGGCATGAAGAACAGGAAGGCGATCAGCGCGGTGACGAGCGTCGCCCCGAGATAGGCGAAGACCCAGATCGTCAGGCTCGCCTGTCCGAACAGGTAGAAGGCGATGGCCGCGACCGTGCGCAGCGACGAGCCGAGGATCACCAGCAGCGCCGCCTGCCGGAAGCGCCTGAGCCCGTTGTTGACGATGGCGACGACCTCGACGAGCCGCCAGCCCAACACCTCCGCCGTCACGATCAGGGCGAAGGACAGCGCCGCGAGCCGGCCCTGGAACAGGGCAGCGTAGACGACCGCCGCCGCGATCACGATCAGCGGGATCGACAGGACGGCGAGTCCGGCGAAGCCGGCGGCATAGGTTCCGAGCAGGCGCGGCTTGACGGTCGCGACCCGGTAAACCGGCGAGACGAAACCGAAGGCGAGCAGCCGCGACAGGATCAGCCCCGTGGCCGAGGCCGTGGCGAACAGACCAAATTGGCCGAGGGTCAACGTATTCGCAACGATGAGGAAGTAGACAAGGGAGATGACGAGCCGGCCGGCCGAGCCGCTCAGGATCGTGAGGTAGGCGGAAATGGCGGCGCGGTCAGGCGACATGAGGTCCGTTCGGGCGACGCTTCTGGCCCGGACCCTGCCTGAGCGGGGCCGTCGAAGGCTTTCTGTTTAGCTCGGAAGGCGTTGATCGACCCTAAACGAAACAGGCTGCGACATTTTGCGAAACGTATTGGCCCGGAACGACACATGAATGCGATGACGCGTAGAAAGGCCTTGATCGCTGGCGCGGCCACACTGGCCGGGGCCGGCGCGCGCCCCGCTGTCGCCAGCCGCGGCCCGGTGCCGATCGGCTCGGCCGCGCAGATCGAAACCTTTCGCGCCGATTCACGCTATCGTGAAGCGCTCCGGCGTCATTGCGACGTGATCGTTCCGATGAACGACCTGAAATGGGAGGCGCTGCGCCACGACCGCGCGCGCTTCGATTTCTCCGGCGCGGACGAGCTGGTCGCCTTCGCGCAGAGCAACCGCCAGGCCCTGCGCGGCCATGCCCTGCTCTGGGGCGAGGCACTGCCCGCCTGGGCCAAGACGATGACCACGAAGGCCGAGGCCGAGCGCGAGCTGGTCGCGCACATCGAGACCGTCGTCGATCGCTACAAGGGCAGGATCGCGACCTGGGACGTGGTCAACGAGGTCATCCGTTTCGACGCGACTCCGGGCGAGCCCTATCGCGACACGATCTGGCAGCGCCTGCTCGGCCCCGAGCACATCGAGATCGCCTTCCGCACCGCCGCCCGCACCGACCCCTCGGCGCGGCTGGTGCTGAACGACTTCAATTTCGAGGAGCCGCTGCCGGGCGTGGCGCTGCGCCGCAAGATCGCGCTCGATATCTGCCGCAGGCTGAAAGACAAGGGCATTCCGGTCCACGGCATCGGCATGCAGGCACATCTCTATGCCGAGAACCCGATCGACACCCATGGGCTGCAGCAGTTCATGTACGAGCTCGGGAAGCTCGAACTCGACGTCGAGATCACGGAACTCGACGTGATCGACTGGAAGCTGCCGGCCGACCCGCAGACGCGCGACCGCGCCGCCGCAAGCCTGGTCTCGACCTATCTCAACACCATCGTTTCCGTGCGCCAGCCCAAAGCGATCGTGACCTGGGGGCTGAGCGACCGCTATTCCTGGATCCACGAGACCTTTCCGCGCAAGGACGGCGCCAGCGCGCGGCCGCTGCCGCTGGACGCCGATTTCCGCCCAAAGCTGATGATGAAGGTGCTCGACCGCTACCGGCGCGGCGCGAGCTGATGATCAGGTCATCGATGCGGAGAGAGCTCAAGGCGGCAGGGTTGGCCTGTCGCATCAGGGCAGAGCTTGCAGAGTGAAGCGTAGCGTCATGTTCAACACCGATACGGCCACGGACGAGACGCAGCAGCGGCGAGACCGCCGCAGCCGACCCGCGCCGCAGCCGCAGGACCAGCCGCCGCTGCTTGCGCGGCTGACCGACCCGGCCTGGCTGGTGGCGACGCTGTGGCAGCGCAAGGGCCTCGTGCTGCTGGCCGCATTCATCGGCGTGGTTCTGGCGGGGCTCGCAAGCCTGTTCATCCCGCCCAAATACGTCTCGACCGCCCAGCTCTTCATCGACCCGCGCGATCTGCGCGTGCTGCAGAACGAAGTTTCGCCCAACGCCACCGGCGGCGACCCGACCTCGACCACGGGCTATCTAGAGAGCCAGGCGCGCGTCATCGCATCCGACAGCATCAAGTCTCGCGTCGTCCAGGCCGAGGGGCTCGACAAGGATCCCGAGTTCGGCGGCGTAGCGACCAAGACCGGCCTGTCGCGCCTGCTGGCCGATCTGCTGCCGCGCGGCGGCGAACCGCCCCGCGATGGGCTGCTCTATGCGCTGGCCGCGCTCGACAAGCAGGTCGCCGTCCGGCGCGGCGAGCGGACCTTCGTCATCGACATCTCGGTGACCTCGCGCGAGGCGACCAAGGCCGCGCGCATAGCCAATGCGCTGGCCAACGCCTATCTCGACGATCAGGCCTCGGTGCGCGCCGACGCCGCCCAGCGCGCCACAGGCGCGCTGACGGGCCGGCTCGAGGAGTTGCGCAACCGCCTGCGCATCGCGGAAGAGAAAGCCGAGAGGTACAAGGAAGCCAACAACATCGTCGGCGTCGGCGGCAAGTCGATCGGCGAGGAACAGCTTGCGCTCAACAACGCCCAGCTCGTCGCGCTGCGCACCAAGGTGACCGAGGCCAAGGCGAAATACGACCAGACGCTGGCCGCCCGCGCCAGCTCGATCGAGGCCGGCGCGATTCCCGAGGCCGTCGCCTCCAACACCATGACGGCGCTGCGCTCGCAGCTCGGCGCGGCGCTGAGCAAGGAGGCCGACCTGCTCGCCTCGCTGGGCTCGCGTCATCCCGCGCTCGGCGCGGCGCAGGCGCAGGTCCGCGATGCGCGCCGGCAGATCTCCGACGAATTGTCGCGCATCGCCCGCGCCGCCAAGGTCGAATACGATAGGGCGGTCGAAGCCGAGAAGCAGA
This sequence comes from Rhizobiales bacterium CCH3-A5, assembly GCA_001556025.1. Lineage (GTDB taxonomy): Bacteria > Pseudomonadota > Alphaproteobacteria > Rhizobiales > Beijerinckiaceae > Allobosea. Next base: position 108,069 of record LSIB01000098.1, on the reverse strand, counting down.
TCGCCCAGCGCGTCGCCCAGCTCACCACCTCGCAATACGCAGCCGGCCGCGCCTCGGTGGAACTGCGCGAACTGGAGCGCGAGGTCGAATCCTCCCGAGTCGTCTACGACGCCTTCCTGCGCCGGGCGCGCGAGACCGGCGAACTCGCCGGCATCGACACCACCAATGCCCGCATCATCAGCTATGCGATGCCGCCGCTGGAGAAATCCGGCATGAGCCGACGGACGATCGCGATGCTGGGCGGGGTCGGCGGCGGCGGTATCGGCGCGCTGCTGGCCCTGGGGCTGGCCCTGAAGGCGCCGGGAACGACAGGACAATCGCCATCCGTTCCCGAACCGGCCCGGAAGGAGGCGCGCGGCTTCCGCTTCTGGAGCCGTCGTCAGCCCGCGCCGAAAGAGGCGATGGCCTCCGACACGCCTGCCGCCATCGACCCGCCACTGCCGGTGGCGGGTCAGGGCACGGCCGCAGCGACGCCGGGGAACGCCCTGATGCGGCGCTTCACCACGATCAAGGGCGGCCAGGCCGACAGGATTCCCGATGTGCTGCAGGCGGCAGCCGCGCCCCTGCTCGCCACGGTGCCCGCCGTGCGGCACAGGCGCTGGCGGCGAAACGAGGGCGAAGCGCGTTCCGTCTTCCAGCTCAAGGCCCATCTCGTCGATGTGCTCGACAAGCCCGATTCGAGCTTCGCGAGGGCGATCCGCGGCCTCGGAGCGACGCTTGCGGAGGACGGGAGGCCGCGCCGCATCCTGGTGCTCGGCCTGCGCGGGCAGGCTGGCGCATCGACGGTCGCGCTTAATCTCGCGCTGGAGGCCGCGACATCGGGCCGGCCGGCCCTGCTGATCGATTCAGGGCTCGGCGAGGTCAGCCTGACGCGGATCTATGCGCCGGATGCCGAACTCGGGCTGCACGAGATCGCCACAGGCCTTGCAGGGCTGGTGCGCGTCGCGCGTCAGGACGAGGGCTCCGGCCTGTTCTTCCTGCCGCGCGCCGGCCGCAGCGACGCGGTCACGCCCGACCAGATCGCGCACGAGATTTTCGGTGCGGCGCGGCGCTTCGGCCCGATCATCATCGACGGCGCGCCGGTCGGCAGCGACGCCCTGACGGACAGCTTCGCACAAGCCGTCGACGACATCGTGCTGGTGATCCGCGAGGGCGAGGTCGGCGTCGCCGATCTGGAACGCGCCAACGCGGCGCTGGGGCCGAACGCCGCGCGCATTCGCGGCTTCGTCGTCAACCAGGCCTGACAGGCGCGCAACGCCGATGAGCGCGACCGGGACGACGGCGACGCACGCAGGCTCGGCGGACCTTTCCGCCGATGCCGGCTACTATCTGCGCAGCATCGTCTTCGTAGCGGCGCTGCTGCTGGTCTGGGTCTCGACGGCACCCTTCAAGGGCACCTATTACGTCGAAGCGGAGGACACCAGCAATGTCGTCAACCAGATCAGCTTTTCGCTGATGGCGGTGCTGGGCCTGTTCTGCGCGGCAAATGCCGGCGGGCGGGCGGCGCTGGCCTATCTCAGGCCAGCCTGGCTGCTGCTGCTCGCCTGGATGGTCGTCGGCGTGGTCTATTCGGCCAATCCCGAGATCTCGATGCGCGCGCTGCGCTTCACGCTGGTGGTGCTGGTGATCGCGGGCACTTTGCCGCTGCTGCCGCGCGGCCAGCGCCATTTCGCGCTGCTGCTGGGTATGGCCGCGCTGATCGTGCTCCTGATCTGCTATGTCGGCCTCGTCGTCTTCCGCGATGTCGCGATCCATTCCGGCGGCGACGTGCTGGAGCCCGAGCATGCCGGCGCCTGGCGCGGCCTGTTCGACCACAAGAACATCGCCGGCGCGATGATGGTCATCGTGATGCTGATCGGCATCTTCGTCGCCGCCTCCTATTCGCTGCGGTTCGGGCTGGTCATCCTCGGTCTCGCCGCCCTGTTTCTGTTCATGACCGGCTCCAAGACCTCGATGGGACTTGGACCGTTCGTCGTGCTGGTCGGCTTCGCCTGCGCGCGGATCAGGAGCCTGTGGCTGCGGGCGCTGATCGCGCTGGGGCCGCTCGCCTTGCTGCTGACCGCGACGATCGGCTCGGTGCTCTACCCGTCGATCAACGCGATCGTGCAGTCGGTCAGTCCCGGCCAGACCTTCACCGGCCGCACCGAGATCTGGCGTTTCGCGCTCGACCGGCTTTGGGAGCGCCCGCTCTTCGGCTATGGCTTCGAGGGCTTCTGGGGCAGCGATTTCGTGCTGTTCTCGGAGCCGAAGGAATATGAGAGCGGCATCTCGAACGGCATGGTCCACGGCCATAACGGCTATGTCGACCTCGTCATCGGGCTCGGCATTCCCGGCCTCGTGCTGGCGATGGTCGTGCTGATCCTGCTGCCGCTGCGCGACCACCACCGCGTGATCCCGACATTCGAGAACAAGGCGCTGGCCGAACTGTTCTTCCGGATCTGGCTGTTTGCGATCTACTCGGCCTGCCTCGAGAGCTTCTTCTTCCGTCGCGCCGACCCGGTCTGGTTTGCGCTGCTGGTCTCGGTGATCGGGCTCAGGCTGACGGCGAAGTATCGCGTATCGCCATAAAGATCAGGACGCGAAAAAGGGGAGACCGTTTCCGGTCTCCCCTCGAGTGGCCGCATCTCCTGGACTGGCTCGGGATCAGACCTTGGGCGGAGGCACGGCGATCTGCTGCCACATGGTCGGGTCGGCGGGCGCGAATTTGTGCTTGATCGCCCATTCGTACCAGTTGTCGACCGCCGTGCCCGTCAGCAGGATGCCGATGCCGCCGGTCAGCGTGCAGAGCACCGCGAACCACCACGCCCAGCGATGGATCGATTCCATCGATGCGTTGAAGCCCATGGTCCAGCGCCAGAACAAGGCGGCGCGCTCCGAGGCCGTGCCGCGATCGGTGATCTGCTCGATCTCGCGGTCGCCGCCATAGCGGGAGACGGCGAGGATCGTCGCGCCATGCATGGCGAAGAGCAGCGCCGAGCCATAGAGGAAGGCGATCGAGAGCGCGTGGAACGGATTGTAGAAGAGATTGCCGTAGCGCAGCGAGAAGTTCTGCGTCCAGTCCAAGTGCGGGAAGATGCCGAAGGGCACCGCCTCGCTCCATGACCCCATCATCAGCGGCCGGATGAAGCCGAGCACGAGATAGAGGAAGATCGCCGAGGCGAAGGCCCAGGCCACATGCGTGCCCATGCCCAGCGCGCGGGCCCGGTTATAGGTGCGCACCCACCAGAGCAGGATCGAGGTGGTGAGGAAGAAGCCTGCGATCAGCCACCAGCCACCCTCCTTGAGCGGCGGCAGAATCTTGAGGCCGTGCTCGGGCAGCGGTGCCGCGAGCTGGAGCCAGAAGAGCTCGCGCACGAAGCGGACCGGATCCCAGTTCACCGAGGCCAGCATGTTCAGGCCGATGATCTCGAAGGCGATCAGGCCGCAGACCAGCGAGGTCACGCCGGTCCAGCCGAGATAGATCGGGCCGATCTGCGCGTCGCCGATCAGGCCGAACAGGTTGCTCGTCCGGGTCGCGCTGCCGCGCCTGGTGCCGCGGCCGGGGATCGGCACGCCGAGATCGGGCGCGCCATGGATCTGAACCCGGGTGAAGATGTTCTGATAGGTTGCCATCACCGTAATCCTTGCGCCTTGATCCTTGGACAGACGGATGCCGAATGGGGTGGCCGGAGCTCTTTCACAGCCTCAGCGCCGCCAGATCGTGAAGTGCTTCGAGAGGTCCCACCACTCGGCCCAGCCCTCGCTCCAGTAGGGGCCGCTGATGATGATGCAGACCGCGCTCCAGAACACCGATTGCAGCGCCAGGAACAGGCCGAGCCGGTGGATGCCGAGCGTGCCGATCGAATAGCCGATCGTGTCGCGGAAGAAGGTGTTCTCGTGCTCGGGCATCTTCACCGGCTCGCCGCGCTTGGGGTTGACCGCCGAGAGGATCAGGCCGCCATGCAGCGAAAGCGCCAGCGCCGTGGTGAAGAAGAAGCTCACCGCGATCATATGCGCCGGGTTGTAGTGGAACTGCAGGTACTGGTAGCCGACGTTGGAGACCCATTCCAAATGGCTGAAGATGCCATAGGGGAAGCCGTAGCCCCAGGCGCCCATCAGGAAGGGCCGGAAGATGACCAGCGTCATGTAGGCCAGGATGGCGAAGCCGAAGGCGAAAGGCACATGGTAGCCCATGCCGAGCTTGCGGCAGATCTCGACCTCGCGCAGCGCCCAGGAGATGAAGGAGCCCGTCGCGCAGATCGTGATGATCTGCCAGAGGCCGCCTTCCTTGAGCGGCGCGAGCCGCAGGCCGTAGCTGATATCGGGCGGCGCGATCGAGATCAGCCAGGGATTCCAGGTCGGCCCGATGGCCGCGCCGTAGAAGATCAGGGCCGTGCCGAGCGCGGCGAAGAACGCCGTCGCGACGCCGAAGAAGCCGACATAGAACGGACCGACCCAGAAATCGAAGAGGTCGCCTCCGATCAGGGTCCCGCCCCTGACGCGATATTTACGTTCGAAATTGAGCAAGGCCATGGTCGCATCCTCCGCGAGCGCATGCCGTCAGGGCCGCGCCTCGTTTCAAACGGTTGATCTTTCGCGGTGTCGGGTCGGATCGGCGGACGGGGTCTCGCGCAGGGCGCTCAGCCTCGTCCGCCAGTGTCGTCGGCGGTTTCGTCAACCGATATGCCGGGTCACCACATCCGAGACCGGAGCCTCGATCTGCAGCGCGGCGGCAGCCTTCCTCGGGCCTTCGATCCAGTTGAACCTGTTCGTCGAGAGCAGGATGAAATGGATCAGGATGGCGAGCCCGAACAGGAAGGTGAAGAGCGCGATCAGCGTGCGACGCGGATCGAACAACAGCCAGATTTTGTACATGTTTGTCCGCTCCTCTTCACGAAATCAGCGACACGGCGGTGGTCAGGGCCGTCCGAACGCCTTCATCGAGGGACGCATACCCGTTCGGTCCCGGCAGCCAGGGGCGCCACGACCAGACCAGGAAATGCGCAATCACGGCGATGACCGTGAAGGCGATGAAGCTCGTGATGAAGAAGCCGTGGAATTCCTGGGCTTCCGCTTCGGTCAACCCTGACAGCGAATCTCTCTCTGCCATGATCAGTCCTCTCTATGTGGCCTTGCGGCCGTTACCGCACGGATCCCGTGCGGCTGGGCGCCGGTCTTTGACCTCCGGCTGTTCCCCCGCCCGGCGAACCGGACGGAAGCGCGTGGCCTCCAGCTCCGGACGTCTCAGCCCATGAACATGAAGGGAATCGTGGCGTAGGCGCTCGCGCGCGCCTCCGCGTAAAGCGAGAGCCGGCGTCCGGCCGGCGCGGGCGAAACCATGCGGCGGACCGCGGTGGCGACGAGGAAGACCGGCAGAGTCAGCGTCACCAGACGCCGGCACATGCGCCGGTCGGCCGCCGAGGATTTCGCATGGCGCGAAGGGCTGTGGTTGAACTGCATCGTCATGGGTGTTGCTCCCCGTATGGAAGGCGTTCCGAAATCCGGGCGCGCTGCGGCGCGCTCCGGCCGAAAGGAAAGGCGAAGGCGCTCATGAAAAGGCCCCCTCGCGATGTCTGGCGGCGTCGAGATGCTGCGCCGAGACGCGCTCTTCGCCATCATGGCGGGCGCGCGCCTCGGCCGCGTCGCGCATGCGCTTGGCCGCCGAAATGCGCACCAGAACCGGCTGCTTCTCGAGCACCGCGTCGAGCAGCGCCTTGGCCTCGTCCGACCAGGGCAGTTCGCGATGCAGCCGCGACGGCGTCGCCTCGACGGCGTCCATTGCCGAGCCCAGCGGCAGGATGTGGAAGAGCGCGTCGAAGAGCGCGTTGCAGACTTCCTGCACGAGATAGGTCGCGCCCGAGTAACCCATGAAGGGCGTGCCAATGTGCCGGCGGATCACCGCGCCGGGGAAGGAGGCCGGGATGTAGACCCCGCGCCCGCCGGCCTCGGCCATGTACATGCGCTCGTTGAACGAGCCGAACAGCACCAGCGGCGGCTTGTCCTTCAGCGAGGCGCGGACGGCGTCGTTGTCAGACTTGGTCCCGGCGCAGCGCGAGACCGCGAGCGTGCAGGGCAACCCCATCTCGTCTTCGAGGAAATGGCGGATGCCGCGCGCATAGGTCTCGTTGGCCACGATGGCGAAGCTCGCCGTGCCGAAGAAATCCTGCGTCACCGAGCGCCACAGATCCCAGAGCGGCTTGATGGTGGTGTGCTTCTCGCGCTCGATGAAGGGCTCGGGATCGAGGCCCAGAAGTTCGCCGAGCGAGCGCAGGAAGGCCGTCGTCGAATGCAGGCCGATCGGAGCCTGCAGATAGGGCCGGTCGAGCGCCTCGCAGAGCAGGCGGCCATATTCGCGGTAGAGGCAGACATTGACCTCGGCGTCGGCCAGCCGCTGCACCTCGGCCAGATGCGAGCCGAGCGGGAAGGTCATGTGGACTTCCGCGCCGATGCCCTCGATCAGGCGCTTCACCTCGGCGAGGTCGGAGGGCATGTTGAACATGCCGTAGGCCGGGCCGATGATGTTGACCTTCGGCCGTGCGCCCTCCTTGCGGGGCTTGGCCTTGGGCACGATGCCGCGCTTGGCGCCGTATTCGCTCCAGAGCCAGAACAGCGCCCGGTCGGCGCATTGCCACTGGTCCTCGTCGATGGTGCGCGGCAGGAAGCGCTGGATATTGGTGCCTTCGGGCGTGACGCCGCCGCCGATCATCTCGGCGATCGAGCCTGTCACCACGACGCTCGGCAGATGCGGATCGAGCACGGCGTTGGCGCGCTTCATCGCGCCCTCGGTGCCGTGCTGGCCGAGTTCCTCCTCGGCGAGGCCGGTCACCACGATCGGCAACTCGTGCGGCGGCAGGCCGTCGGTGTAATGCAGCACCGAGGTCACCGGCAGGTTCTCGCAGCCGACCGGGCCGTCGATGACGACCTGAAGGCCCTTGATGGCGCAGAAGACGTAGACCGCCCCCCAATAGCCGCCGGCGCGATCATGATCCTGGATCAGCATCACGGAATCTCCTCGGCGATCGCCTTCGCCTTGGCGGCGCGCCTGGCGAATTTTTCGCGGAAGTCCGGATGCAGCTTCGGCGTGTCCTGCCAGGTGCCGGCCGTGTCGCCCTCGCCGACGCCGGCGAAGAACGCCTTCATCGTATCCATGCGGCTCTTGTTGCCGATGGCGGCGTTGACGACCTGCGCGAGCGAGCCAGCGCCCGCCGGCCCAAACAGCGGCCGCGCCGAGATCAGATTGGTGAAATAGAGGCCGGGAATGCCGAGCTGCTTGGCCTTCTGCACGACCGGCGTCGTGCCGATGGCGAGGTCGGGCTGGAACTCGGCCATCGCGGCGAGATCCTGCTCCAGCGTGGCGCGGTGGTTGACCATCACGCCCTTCGAGGCGAGCCAGTCGCGGTCGGCCTCCGACCATGGCGTGCGCGGGCAGGCGGTGCCGACATAGCGCAGATCCGCGCCGCTCTCGACCAGCAGGCGTGCGACGAGAAGTTCGGAGCCCTCATAGCCCGAGAGCGTGATCCGCCCATTGATCGGCATGGCCGAAAGCGCGCCCCGGATCGCCGGCAGCAGCCTGTTCTGGGCGGATTCGACCAGCGGGGCCGGCACGCCGCAAGCGTCGCCGATCGCCTTGAGCCAGGCCGCGGTGCCGTCGACGCCGACCGGGCCGGAACCGACGATCGTGCGGCCCGCGCCTTCGAATTCGCGGATCGAGGCGGTGTAGAACGGATGGATCGCCGCGACGACCGCGCAATCGAGCGCGGCATAAAGCTCGCGCCATTCGCGCGTCGGCACGACCGGGCCGGCGGCCAGTCCCAGCGGCTCCAGCATCATGCCGATGCCGACCGGATCGGCCGGGAACATCTCGCCGAGCAGGGTGACGGTGGGCTTTTGCGCCTTGCCGGCGCGCGGGGCCTGGACCGGGCCCTGTTCCGCTTCCTTGCGGGCATAGGACAGCATCGCGCCGGCGAGCACGTCCTTGGCCTCGGCATGGGTCGGCACGCCGAAGCCCGGCACGTCGATGCCGATGATGCGGACGCCGTTGATCTCCTTGGGCAAAAGCCGCAGCGGCACGCCCGAGGCGGAGGGAACGCAGAGATTGGTGATGACGATGGTGTCGTAGAGGTCCGGGTCCGCGAGCTTGAACACCGCCTCGCGGATGTCCTCGAACAGCTTGCCGGTGACCAGCGTCTCTGAATTGAACGGGACGTAGCCGACCGAGCGGCGCGCGCCGTAGAAATGCGAGGTGAAGGTCAGGCCATAGACGCAGCAGGCGGACCCTGAGAGCACGGTGGCGGTGCGACGCATGCGCAGGCCGACGCGAAGCGAGCCGAAGGCCGGGCACATGCTCTGGGGCTTGTCGTGGGGGCCGACCGGATAGTCCTTGGCGAAGCGCTCCAGCATCTCGCTCTGGCCGGCGGCGGTGGCGACAGCGCGCAGGGCGTCCTTGCCGGAGTGGCAGCCAAGCCCGTCACCCTGCGTCGCCGCCGCGTTGATCGCGGGCGAGGAAGACGCATCGGGAAGGGGTTGGTGGACTGTCATGTCGCCCTCAGACCGCGTCGTAGACGACTTCGAGGGTCGCCTTCTTGATGGCGGAGGGGCCGCACATGTCTTCCAGCGTGGCTGGGACCAGCACGACGTCGCGGCCGGTGGTCTCGCTGGAGAACAGGCCGAGCAGGCCGTCCTGCGTCAGCGGGGTCGGGCGCACTGGCGGGGATTGCGCGACGTTGAGGCCGAGTTCCTCGAACAGCGGCCCCCACATATCGCCGGGGCGGCCGATGATCTCGTAGTTGGCGCTCTTCTTGCGGATGTCGTCGTTGGCGGGGATCGCCGCCAGAACCGGGATGCCGACCTTGTCGCAGAAGGCCTGCGCTTCGCCGGTGCCGTCATCCTTGTTGATGACCATGCCGGCGACGCCGACATTGCCGCCGAGCTTGCGGAAATACTCGACCGCCGAGCAGACATTGTTGGCGACGTAGAGCGATTGCAGGTCGTTGGAGCCGACGACGATGACCTTCTGGCACATGTCGCGGGCGATCGGCAGGCCGAAGCCGCCGCAGACCACGTCGCCGAGGAAGTCGAGCAGGACGAAGTCGAAGCCCCAGTCGTGGAAGCCGAGCTTTTCCAGCAGTTCGAAGCCGTGAATGATGCCGCGTCCGCCGCAGCCGCGCCCGACCTCGGGCCCGCCGAGTTCCATGGCGTAGACGCCGTCGCGCTTGAAGCAGACGTCGCCGATCTTGACGTCCTCGCCGGCCGCCTTCTTGCGCGACGAGGTCTCGATGATGGTCGGGCAGGCCTTGCCGCCGAAGAGCAGCGAGGTGGTGTCGGATTTTGGATCGCAGCCGATCAGCAGCACCTTCTTGCCCTGCTGCGCCATCATGTAGCTGAGATTGGCCAGCGTGAACGACTTGCCGATGCCGCCCTTGCCGTAGATCGCGATGATCTGCGTCTCCTTGGTCGGCGCGGCGGTGACGATCTCATCCTGCGGCAGGGCTGCCTCCTCGCGCAGGCGGGCTGCCATGGCGGCGGCGGGAGAGGGGATCGGATTTCTGATCTGGATGTTCACGAGCAGGCTCTCCAGTCCAAGATCATCTTCAGGCAGTGTGGGTCGCCGAAGGCGGTGCGATAGGCGTTCGTTGCGTCGTTGGCGGGCGCGCTGTGCGTGATCAGCCCGTCGAGCGAGAGCCGGCCCTCGGCCAGCATCACTTGGACGGCGTCAAGATCGGCCGGTTTCCATTCGGCGGCGATGCGCAGCCGCGTCTCGCGCATGAAGGCAGGCGGGAAGGCAAACGAGATCGGCTGGTCGTAGAAGCCGGCAAGGACAAGCTCGCCCTGCGGGCCGAGCCGTCCGATCAGCGTGTCGACCAGCGCGGCGTCGCCGCTGACGTCGTAGATGGCGCGATAATCCTTGCGGCTGTCGGCCTCGGGCGCGACGACCGCGTATCCCTCGGCTCCCGAGGCGCGCAGCGGATTTGTCTCCCAGACGACAGGCGCGCCGCCCTGGGCCACCGCGATGCGCGCGAGCAACCGGCCGAGCACGCCATGGCCGATAATGAGATCAGGCAGGGCGGCGTTCGCCAGCGCATGTTGCGCGGTCGCGGCCAGAGCCAGAAGGACGCCGGCCTGTCCGAGATGCTCGGGGATCGCCACGGCCTTTGCGCCGGGCACGACGAGATGAGAGGAGGCACCGCCGAACAGGCCGCGCGCATCCCTGAAGCCGCGCGAACCGGGCACGAACACCCGCGCGCCGACAACGTGGCCTGAGTCGACGCCCGCCTCGACCACGCGGCCGACCGACTCGTAGCCGGGAACCAGCGGGTAGCCCATGCCGGGGAAAGGCGGCATCCGGCCCGACCAGAGCAGGCGTTCGGTGCCGGTCGAGATGCCGCTCCATTCGGTGGCGACCACGACATCCTCCAGACCGGGCGAAACCAGTTCCAGCCGGCGAAGCGCCAGATGTTCGGGTTTCTCGACGAGGACGGCCAGCGCTTGCATCGGAGCACTCTTGAGGCCGGGTCGCTGTCACGGAGGACAGTCCCAGTCACCTGACTGTCAGGTTAGATCAACAATCTTGGATGTCAATTTGAATTGACACTTTTTGTGTCATGTTGCCCGGGCGCTGATCGCGCCCGTCAACAGCGGCCTGCGCGTCCTGACACTGCGAATGTCGGAAAAGCCCGCTTCGATCAGGAAATGCGTCAGTTCGGCGGGCGTGCGGGCGCGGCCCGAGCCCATCGCCAGCAGATAGAAGCCGAAATAGGCGTCGGCCATCCGGGCCGTCGCAGGCGATCCGGCCATGGGCTCGGCGATCAAAAGCGTCGCTCCGGGATGCATGGCGCGGCGCAGACGGTCGAGCAGCGCGCGCACCGCGTCGTCGTCATGATCGTGCAGCACCCTGACCAGCGTGTAGAGATCAGCGTCACCGGGGATGGAATCGCGATGCATGTCGCCGCCGACCGCCTGGCTCCGCTCCGCCAGCCCTTCGGCGGCGAAGCGCAGGCGCGCCCGCCCGGCCACGGCCGGCAGGTCGAAGACCGTCAGGGCCAGACCCGGCGCATGGCGCCCGACGACGCTGAGGAAAGCGCCCTCTCCGCCGCCGATGTCAACGACATGGCGGTGCCTGCGGAAATCATAGGCCGCGACGATGTCGTCGGCGACGAGGTGCTGCGAGCCGGCCATCAGCTCGCTATAGGCGGCAACCTCCTGAGCGGGCGCGCCAGCCGGATCGCTCGCTTGCGCATAACCCCAGAAGCGCGACAATTGAGTCGGCTGCGCCTGCCCGCGCAGCAGCGCCATCGGGTCGGCAAGATCGGCGTAGAGCAGGTGATGATGGGCGATCATCGCGCCGACGCCGGGGTTGCCGATCAGCGCCGCGCCGAGCATGGCGAGGCCGTAGCGACCCCCTTGGCGCGGTTCGACGAGTTTCAAGGCTGCCGCCGCTTTCAGGAGGCGCTCGGTGGCGTCGGGCGTCATGGCCAGCCGCGGCGCGAGTTCGGCCGGCGTCCGCGGGCCGGGCTCGAGGATGACGAAAAGGTCGAGCTTCACGCAGGCGCTCAGCACCTGCGCATAGACGAAGCCGGCGCAGAGATCGAACAGCGCCTGCGACTGCCGCTCGGCGATGAGGCGCGTCAGCGGGAAGGATGCGGCGAAGCGCTGGAAGCGGGGGCTGGCGACGAGGCGGTTGCGGAGAGAAGCGAGGCGGTCGCGGAGGTACGGGGCGCTGGACGGCGATGTCCGCAAAGCCCCTTCCACTTGTGGGGAAGAGTTGGGGTGGGGGGCGTCCCGCCTGGTGAGTGCGTGAAGAATGGATCGACTCCGTGTCACCATGACGAGCGGCGGCTCACCCGGTCGTTCGTCCCCACCCCAACGCCTCCCTACGAGGGGGAGGGGCTGAGGTCGTGGTTCCTCGCGACCTCACGCCGCCCGGCGCTGCAGACCCTCGGGCAGGAAGCTTTTTGCCGTCAGGCCGATCAGCGTGCCGAGTTCGCTGCGTCCCGGACAGGCGGGGATCGAGGCGATCGCCTCAAGAACCAGCTCGTCGAGATGCGCGATCGCCGGCCCCAGCCCGTGTGCCAGCGCATAGTTCGGACGGAAATGCGCCGCGTCCTGCCCGCAGGGCTTGCCGAGTTCCTCGGCGGTCGAAGCGACGTCGCGGATGTCGTCGGCGATCTGGAAGGCCTCGCCAAGCTTCTCGCCAAGCCGGCGCCAGCCTTGATGGGGCACGCCGGCAGCGGCTGCGCCCGCCATTGTCGCTCCGGCGAAGAGCGCGCCGGTCTTGGCCTGGTGATAGAGCTGGCAGTCGATCGCGGGTTCCGATTCCCAGGCCTGCCCGGCGACGATGCCGCCCCGGCTGCCGACGGCAGCTCCGACGACGCCGATCAGCGCGCCAAGCCGCTGCGGCTGGCGCGCGGCGGCCTCGGCCAGCGTCTCGAAGGCGAGCACGATCAGCGCGTCGCCGGCGAGCACCGCGATCGGCTCGCCATAGGCTTTGTGGACGGAAGGTTTGCCGCGACGGATGTCGGCATCATCGAAACAGGGCAGATCGTCATGGACGAGCGAGGCGCAGTGCAGGAACTCGATCGCGGCCGCGCCGGCATTGGCCATCGCCGGCTGGGTGTCGCCGCAGGCTTTCGCCACGGCCAGAGTCAGCCGCGGCCTGATCCGCGCCCCGCCAGGAAAGACCGAATAGCGCATCGCATGGGCGAGAAGCGGCGGGCAGTCCTGCCGCTCGGCCGAGCGCAACGCCTGATCCAGGGTCTGTTCGATGCGTGCGCCCGCGTCCATCGCCGTCTCCCGTGAATGAGCGTTCTTTCAAACTGTCACTCAATATGTAAAGTAGATTGGACAGTCGGGATTGGCTTGTCAATCATTCAGCCTGACACGGGCCCAGCGAAGGCTCAGGAGCGGACGACGGTGGCGAAGCAGCGCATCGTGGTGATCGGGGCCGGCATGGGCGGGCTCGTCGCGGCGTTGCTGCTCGCGGGCAAAGGCCTCGCCGTGACCGTGGTCGAGAAGGCCGACCAGCCCGGCGGCAAGATGCGCGAGGTGCTGGTCGATCATCGCCGGCTCGACGCCGGGCCGACCGTGCTCACCATGCGCTGGGTCTTCGACCGGATCCTTGCCGAGATCGGCGAGAACCTCGACGCGCATGTCGCGCTGACGCCGGCTGCGATCCTCGCCCGCCACGCCTGGAGCGAGACCGAGCGGCTCGATCTCTTCGCCGATCGCGCCGCCTCGGCGGACGCCATCGCCGCCTTCGCCGGCCCCGCGGAGGGGCGCAACTACCTGGCCTTCTGCGCGCAGGCGCGCGGGATCCACGACGCGCTGAAGGACAGTTTCATGGCGCGCGAGCGGCCAAGCCCGCTTGGTCTCGTGCAGCAGGCCGGGTTCGGCGGGCTGGGGAGGCTCTGGGCGACGAGTCCGTTCGGAACGCTCTGGGACGCGCTCGGCAAGGCCTTTCAGGACCAGCGTCTGCGCCAGCTCTTCGGCCGCTACGCCACCTATTGCGGCTCCTCGCCCTTCGCCGCGCCCGCGACGCTGATGCTCGTCGCCCATGTCGAGCAGGAGGGCGTCTGGACGGTCGATGGCGGGATGCACAGGCTTGCGCAGGCGCTGGCCGGGCTCGCCGCGGCGAAGGGTGCGCGGCTGGTCTATGGCAGGACCGTCTCCGAGATCGTCGTCGCCGGCGGGCGCGCAGCCGGCGTGCGCCTAAGCGACGGCGAGACGCTGTTCGCCGACGCCGTCGTCAGCAACGCCGACGTCAACGCCATCGCGTCGGGCCGGTTTGGCGCGGACGCCGCGCCCTTCGCGCCGGAGATCCGGCCGGCCGACCGCTCGCTCTCGGCGCTGACATGGTCGGTTGTGGCGCAGACGGACGGCTTTCCGCTGCACCGGCACAATGTCTTTTTCTCGCGCGACTATCGGGCCGAGTTCGACGCCATCTTCAAGCGCGGAAAACTGCCGTGGGAGCCGACGATCTATGTCTGCGCGCAGGACCGCGACGAGACCGGACCGCCACCGACCGGCACTGAACGCCTGCTGATTCTCGTCAACGCCCCGCCGACCGGCGACCACGGCCCCCTGCCTTCCACGGAGATCGCGCAATGTCTGGACACGACCCTGTCGCGGCTGGCCGCCTGCGGGCTGACGGTCGGGCTGAAGGAGGACCATGTCCTGACGACGCAGCCCTGCGACTGGGAGAAGCGCTATCCGGCGACGGGGGGCGCGCTCTATGGCCGGGCGACGCATGGCGCGATGGCAAGTTTCAGCCGGCCGGGCTCGCGCTCGCGCCTGCCGGGGCTGTATTGGGCGGGGGGCTCGGTCCATCCGGGGCCGGGCGTGCCGATGGCGGCCCTCTCGGGGCTGATCGCGGCGCAGGCGCTGCTGGCGGACCGCGCTTCGATGTGAGCGTGCCGCCCGGCGGCTATGTCTGGTGGTATGTCGATGCGCTGAGCGAGGATGGCCGCCATGGCCTGAGCATCATCGCCTTCATCGGCAGCGTCTTCTCGCCTTACTATGCATTCGCGCGAAGGCGCGGACTGGCTGAACCTTTGAATCACTGCGCGCTCAATGTCGCGCTCTACGGGCCCGGCGTCGGGCGCTGGGCCATGACCGAGCGCGGCCGCCGGCATGTCGCGGTCGAGCCGCATCGCTTCGTGATCGGCCCGAGCGCCCTGCACTGGGATGGCGAGACGCTGACCATCGCGATCGAGGAGATCGGCATGCCGCTGCCTATCCCGCGCCGGGTGCGCGGCATGGTGCGGGTCCGTCCCAAGGCCGTCACCGACCATGTCGTGACGCTCAATCCCTTGGGCAACCATCGCTGGTGGCCGATCGCGCCGATCTCGACGGTCGAGGTCGATCTTTCGGAGCCCGGTCTGCGCTGGCAGGGGCCGGGCTATCTCGACATGAACCAGGGTGACGTCCCGATCGCGGACGGATTTCGCGACTGGCACTGGTCGCGCGCGTACACGCGGCGGGGAGCGGCCGTGCTCTATGGCGGCACAAGGCGCGACGGCTCCGCCTTCGATTATGGCTGGGGCTTCGATGAAGCCGGGACCGCGACCGCCTTCACGCCGCCGCCGATCGCGCATCTCCGAAAAAGCGGCTGGCGGATCGCGCGCGAAACGCGCGGCGATACAGGCCGTCCAGCGGAACTGGTCGAGACGCTGGAGGACACGCCCTTCTATGCGCGCTCGCTGGTACGGACGGATCTCGGCGGCGAGCCGGTCACCGCGATGCATGAGAGCCTCTCGCTCGACCGCTTCAGGAGCCCGGTCGTGCAGGCGATGCTGCCTTTCCGCATGCCGCGCCGGGGCTGAGCCGGAATCTCTCGCTCACGGAGACCGATCAGCGCCATGCATGGCGGAAGCGACTTTCTTTGACTTGAAGCGCGCCTGCCTGTGCTGACACCATGGCGGAAAGCCCAACCAAGCGCAGGACGAAGCCAGCATGACCGCCGCCGCACGCATCGAGGGCGCAAGCCCCCTCGTCCTGCCGACCTATGCCGATGTCGAGACCGCAGCCGGACGGATCAGGGGCGTCGCCCATCACACGCCGGCCCTGACCTCGCGCACCGCCGACGAGCGCATGGGGGCCTCGCTCGTCTTCAAGCCGGAAAACCTGCAGCGCATGGGCGCGTTCAAGTTCCGCGGCGGCTACAACGCCATCTCGGCGCTGTCGCCCGAGCGCAAGAAAGCTGGCGTTCTGACCTTCTCATCGGGCAACCATGCTCAGGCGATCGCGCTGTCTGGGCAACTGCTCGGCGTGCCGACCACGATCATCATGCCGGAGGACGCGCCCGCCGCCAAAGTCGCCGCCACGCGCGGCTATAGCGGGGAGGTCGTGCTGTATGACCGCTACACGCAGGACCGGCTCGAAATCGGCAACAGGATGGCCGCCGAGCGCGGGCTGACGCTGATCCCGCCCTATGACCACCCTGACGTCATTGCCGGGCAGGGCACGGCGACCAGGGAGCTGATCGAGGATGCCGGCCCCTTCGACATCCTGCTGGTCTGCCTCGGCGGCGGCGGTCTGCTGGCGGGTGCGGCGCTCGCGGCCAGGGCGCTCAACCCCGACTGCAAGGTCTATGGCGTCGAGCCGGAGGCCGGCAATGACGGGCAGCAATCGTTCCGCTCGGGCAAGATCGTGAAAATCGCCGTTCCCAAGACGATCGCGGACGGGGCGCAGACGCCGTTTCTGGGCGACTACACCTTCCCGATCATCCAGGCGCTGGTCGAGGACATCGTCACGGTCAGCGACGCCCAGCTTGTCGAGGCCATGGCCTTCTTCGCCGAGCGCATGAAGATGGTTGTGGAGCCGACCGGGTGCCTTGCGGCGGCGGCCGCCTTCTCCGGGGCCGTTCCGGTTGCGGGCAAGCGCGTCGGGGTCATCATCAGCGGCGGCAATGTCGATCTGGCGAGCTTCGCCCGCTTCATCGCCTGAGCTGTCGTCCCAACGTCATCAAGAGCGCAATCGGCCGTTGACGCCGGACCGATCAGGCACTATAGCCCAGCCTCTCGCGATGACGGGCGAAAGCCTTCCGTCAGCGCACCCGCATTTCCATGATGGTAGCGGTCGGTTCCCGCCGGGCATGAACGCCAGGGCGCACGGCCACGATGAAGACAGGGACGTTTCCGATGGCCAATACGACGTCGGCGAAAAAGGCGACGCGCAAGATCGAGCGCCGCACCGAGGTCAACAAGGCGCGCCGTTCGCGGATGCGCACCTTCCTGCGCAAGGTCGAGGAGGCGATCGCCTCGGGCGACAAGAGCGCTGCCGCCGCCGCTCTCAAGGCCGCCCAGCCGGAGATCATGCGCGCCGCCCAGAAGGGCGTGGTTCACAAGAACACCGCGTCGCGCAAGGTCTCGCGCCTGTCAGCTCGGGTCGGTGCTCTCGGCGCCTGAACCATTGCCGGTTTCGGCTCTCAATCGACGTTTTTCAACCCGGCCGCGAGGCCGGGTTTTTCGTTGGCTGACGACCCTGCTGTTGCGTTTTTGCAACGGAAACGAAATGTCCGATTCGGACCCCTTGGCAAGCCGATTCCGCAGTCTTTCCACGGCTTTGCGCGCTTGACTCTCGGGCTCGTCTCAGGGCCGGAAAACCAGGCTTTCGGTCAAATTGACCGATCATCAAAAGCTCATATATTTCATGAATTTAGCGGGCAAACGATTTGCCGGACGGGAATCGCCGGGAGTCTTGGAGGCGTCCGGCGCGATTCGAAAAAAAAAGATTCGCGGCTGCTCCGGCGGGCCGTTGGTGAAGAAAATCTTAAGTTCCCCAACCAATTGCAACATGCCTGCCGATAGGTCATTTCGGCCCGCGCCAGGGGTGACTCTCGGAAGCCGGCTGAGAGGGATATTGCGCCCGTTCGAGAGCGCCCTGTAAGGTCTTTTCATCGCCGGACGGACAGCAATGCCCGCCGGGGATTTCCGAAAGATGATCGGCGTTTTTGGCTCGCGACCTGTGGGGGGGTTGGAGAATGCTATGCCTTGTCTTGTTGAGTTGAGACGGGGTGGAGCTTCGCCTGCGGCGAGCCGCCTAGCGTAATCGACGAAATCGGAGGCGGGAACCCTGCGCGGCTGGAGGCCGTCGCGCGGAGGACCTGTCATTTCAACCGGCCAACAGCGCCGGCGGGCTGCCGCATTGCGGCGGTCTTCGCCAGGTGCGCCAGAATTTTTAGAGATGGGGCAAACTGATGTTCGAACGACCGGATACGACTGAGGCGATTGCGGCGGTGGCGGCTCCGATGGCGCTGGTCGCTGATCTGCCGCTGCTGGGCAATGGCGGCGGCGACGATGACGGGGAAGCCAAGCCCGTTTCGATCGCGGAAGCCTGGGAGCGCGTCCGCCGGCGGCTACGCGCCGAGCTTGGGGAAGACGTGTTCTCGAGCTGGTTCGCCCGCGTCGAGATCGGCGCGATCGTCGATGGCGTGGCCTATCTCACCGTGCCGACCCGGTTCCTGAAAAGCTGGCTCGAGGCGCATTACGCCGAACGGCTGCGGGTCAACTGCATGGCCGAGCTGCCGGGCCTGAACGGCATCGTGCTCTCGGTGCGACAGGTGGCGCGCGAGACGGCTCCCGCTGTCGTTCGCGAGACGGCCGCGCCCCTGCGCCTGCGCTCGGCTTCCGCTGCGCCTGCCGCCTCCCCCGTCGCCCAGAAGCCGGTCGAGACACAGGTCGGCTCGACCCTCGAGGCCGATCTCGTCGATGCCTGCGGCACGCTGCTCGACCGGCGCATGAGCTTCGAGAGTTTCATCGTCGGCAAGTCGAACCAGCTCGCTTTCGCCGCCGCCGAGCGTATCGCGGCGGCTCCCGCCGGCCAGACGCCCTACAACCCCCTCTACATCCATGCCGGCGTCGGCCTGGGCAAGACGCATCTGCTGCAAGCCGTCGCGCAGGAGGCCCGCCGCCACGGCAAGCGCGTCGCCTATTTCACTGCCGACCGCTTCATGTACGGCTTCGTCGCCGCTCTGAAGGCGCAGACGGCGCTCGCCTTCAAGGAGAAGCTGCGCGGCATCGACCTGCTCGTCGTCGACGACGTCCAGTTCATCCAGGGCCGCTCGATCCAGCAGGAATTCGGCCACACCATCAATGCGCTGATCGACGCGGGCAAGCAGATCGTCGTCGCCGGCGACCGGCTCGCCAATGATCTGGAAGCGCTCGACGAGCGCATCCGCTCGCGCCTCGGCGGCGGGCTCGTGGTCGAGGTCGGCGATCTCGACGAGGAGCTCAGGGCCAAGATCATCGGCGCGCGGCTGGCCGCGCTGCAGGCGACCCATGCGAATTTCCACGTCAATGCGGACGTAGTCGCCTATGTCGCCCGCGTCGTCGCCACCAATGGCCGCGATCTCGACGGTGCGGCCAACCGCCTGCTCGCCCATGCCACGCTGTCTGGCCAGCCCGTTACGCTGGAGACGGCCGAGGCCGCGATCCGCGATCTCGTCCGCACGCGCGAGCCGCGTCGGGTCAAGATCGAGGAGATCCAGAAGCTCGTCGCCTCGCGCTACAATGTCAGCCGGGCCGATATTCTTTCCGAGCGCCGCACGGCGGCCGTAGTCAAGCCGCGCCAGATCGCGATGTATCTCGCCAAGGCGCTGACGCCGCGCTCGCTGCCGGAGATCGGCCGCCGATTCGGAGGGCGCGATCACACCACGGTGCTGCATGCCGTGCGCAAGATCGAGAAGGCGATCAGCGAGGATCGCTCGCTGCATGACGAGGTCGATCTGCTGAAGCGCATGCTGCAGGAGTGAGGCTTTCGCAAAGGCGCGCGGCGCAGCGGCGCTTTTGGCTGTGATTGCGGCCGATCGCGCCCTTGCGCCGCCAGACGCCCTCCGGCAATGTCTGCGGCCATTCCGCAGCTCGCGCGACCGCGCGGGCGCAAGCCACGCCAGAAGACAGTTGCTATGAAGGTCACGGTCGAACGTTCCACGCTGCTGAAGTCGCTGGGCCATGTGCATCGCGTGGTGGAGCGCCGCAATACGATCCCGATCCTCTCCAATCTCCTTCTCAGCGCGACCGATGGCGGCCTGCGGCTGAAGGCGACCGATCTCGACATCGAGGTGGTCGAGACCGTGCCGGCCGACGTGGCCGAGACCGGCGCGACAACGGTTCCGGCCCACACGCTCTACGACATCGTGCGCAAGCTGCCCGACGGCGCGCAGGTCTCGCTGGAGACCACTGGCGACACCGGCCTCGTGCTGCGCTCAGGGCGTTCGCGCTTCCAGCTCCAGACCCTGCCCGAGAGCGATTTCCCCGACATCACCGCTGGCGAGATGGCGCACAGCTTCAGGCTGGCGGCCGGCGAATTGAAGCGCCTGATCGACAAGACCCAGTTTGCGATCTCGACCGAGGAGACGCGCTACTATCTCAACGGCATCTATCTGCATGCGATCGAGGTCGATAGCCGCAGCCTGCTGCGCGCCGTCGCGACCGATGGCCACCGCCTCGCCCGCGTCGATACGGCGGCGCCCGCGGGCGCGGTCGGCATGCCCGGCGTGATCGTGCCGCGCAAGGCCGTGGCGGAAATCCAGAAGCTGCTGGAAGATGGCGACAGCGAAGTCCTGGTCGAGCTGTCGGCGACCAAGATCCGCGTCGCGGCCCACGCGGTTGTGCTGACCTCCAAGCTGATCGACGGCACCTTCCCCGATTATCAGCGCGTCATCCCCAGCGGCAACGACAAGCTGCTGACCGTCGACAAGAGTGATTTTCAGGCTTCGGTCGACCGCGTCTCGACAATCTCGTCGGAGCGCGGCCGCGCCGTGAAGCTCTCCATGGCCGATGGCCGGATGACGCTCTCGGTGACCAATCCCGACTCCGGCTCCGCCACCGAGGAGGTCGAGGTCGATTACGATGCAACCCCGCTCGATATCGGCTTCAACGCCCGCTATCTGATGGACATCGCCCAGCAGCTCGACGGCGACACGGCCCTGCTCAAGCTCGCCGATCCGGGTTCGCCGACGGTGATCCAGGATCGCGAGGGGGCGTCGGCGCTCTATGTGCTGATGCCGATGCGCGTCTAGCAGCCATCGCTGCCATGGCCGCCGTCGCGCGCCTGATCCTGCAGGATTTCCGCTCCTACGAGGCCCTCGATCTGACGATCGGGGGCCAAATCGTTGCGCTTGTCGGGGAAAACGGGGCGGGCAAGACAAATCTGCTGGAGGCGCTGTCGCTGTTTGCGCCGGGCCGGGGCCTGCGCCGGGCGGATCTGCCGTCGATGGCGCGCCAAAGTGGGCCGGGCTCGTTTGCGGTCTCGATCGCGCTCGCCGAGGACGGTCCCCGGCTCGGGGCGGGGCTGGGCCCGGCCGATGCGGACGGCAGGCGCTCGCGGCTGGCCCGCATCGACGGCGCGTCGGTCGGCTCGGCGCTGGCCTTCAGCGAGCATCTGCGGCTGGTCTGGCTGACGCCCGATCTCGACGGGCTGTTCCGGGGCGCGGCAGGCGACCGCCGCCGCTTCCTCGACCGGCTGGTGCTCGCTGTCGATCCGGCCCATGCGGGCCGCTCCAACGCGCTCGAACGCGCGCTGCGCTCACGCAACCGCATCCTCGACGAGACGCCGCACGAGGCGCACTGGCTCGACGGGGTCGAGCGCGAGATCGCCGAGCTCGGCGTTTCGGTCGCCGCCGCCCGCGCTGAGACGGTGGCGCGCCTGTCGGCGATCATCGCGGACAATGCCGATGCCGCTTCGCCTTTTCCCGACGCCTCGCTGATGCTGGCGGGCGAGATCGACGCGCTGGTGCAAAGCCGCCCGTCGATCGACGCCGAGGACGCCTATCGCGCGCTGCTGCGCCAGGGCCGCAACCGCGACCGCGCGGCAGGGCGCACGCTCGCAGGCCCGCAGGCCTCGGACCTCGTCGTGCGCCACGCCCAGAAGGACATCGCGGCTGAACTCGGCTCGACCGGCGAGCAGAAGGCGCTGCTGATCGGGCTCGTGCTCGCCCATGCCCGCCTCGTCGCGGCGATGACGGGCATCGCGCCGCTGGTGCTGCTCGATGAGATCGCCGCCCATCTCGACCCGCGCCGGCGCGCGGCGCTCTATGACGGGCTGACGCGGCTGGGCTGTCAGGTCTGGCTGACCGGGGCCGACCCCGCGCTGTTCGCCGACCTGCCCGCCGGCGCGCAGCGCTTCCACGTCACATCAGGCGCGGTCGGCGCCCAGCACTGAGCCGCTCTGCCGAAAACGCAGGCAGACGCAGAGGATGGTTAACCATTCTGGACGAAACTGCCGCGCATGGAACCGGTCCTGCCTCCCCTGTCTTCCGCCGAGCGCGCCATCGCCGGCCGTCTGCTGGCGCTGCTGGAGCCGCATTTCGAGCCCGCGCCGCGCGCCCGCTATCAGGCTCGCCATGGCCAGAACTGGCATCAGCGGCGCCCTGAGACCTATGCCGACGAGGCGCTGAAATACGCCAAGCTCTTCCGGCTCGAGCTCGACGACGACTATCTCGCGATCAAGACGCGGATTGCGGCGCGCGCCAACGGCCGGAGGATCAGCCTCGCCGAATATCCGCAGTTCTTCATGGATGATTTCGGGCAGTTCTCGGCGCTCGTTGTCAGAGGCTGGAAACGGCGCTGGGGACCGCTCGACGACGCGTTGCGCATCTTCTCGGTCCTGATGCTGACCGACATCTCGGTCTCGCTGTCCTCCTATGACCGGGCGATCGAGACCGGAATCGGCGAGCGGCTGAACGCGTTGGAAGGCTCGTTCCGGAACGGCATCGCCGAGCGCATATCGGCGATCGAGAGCGGCATGAGCGAGGTCGCGGGTTTTTCCGGCCGGCTCGCCGGCAAGGCCGGCGCGACGCTGCAGGCGGTCGCCGGCACCAAGGCGCGGCCAGAGCAGGTGTCGGCCTCTGTCGCCGAGATCGTCCGGGCGACCCGCGATTTCGGCGCATCCAGCGCCCGGATCATGCAGGAGACCGCGACGTCTCGTCAGGCGACCGACGAGGCCAGCACCGAATGCCACGGCATCGCCGAAAACGTCGTCGCTTTGCGGCAGGCCAATGAGCGTATCGGTAGCGTCGTCGAGCTGATCCGCAACCTCGCCTCGCAGACCAATCTGCTGGCTCTCAACGCCACGATCGAGGCCGCCCGCGCCGGCGAGGCAGGCCGGGGTTTCGCCGTCGTCGCAGGGGAGGTCAAATCGCTCGCCAACGCCACCAACAGCGCGACCGAGGCGATCCGCCAGGGCGTCGAGGAGGTGGTCGATGCGGGTACGGCCATCGAGCAGGCGGTCCGGGAGCTGAACCTGACAATGCAGAGCATGCAGGCGAGCACCCGCGTCGTCGCGGAGTCCGTCGCCGATCAGGCGGCGCGGATCGAGGCCATCGCCGGGCAGGCGGAGGCGTCTTCGTCGGGCGTCGACGCCATCGCCCACCATGCCGCCCTCGTCGAGGGGCTGGCCGGCGAGGCCGCCGCGCTCGCCCGACAGATGGACGAGCGCGTCAGAGCGACGACCAGCCTCTCGGCCGAACTCGAACGCTCGATCGGCGATTTCCTCGGCGAGGTGGCGCAGGCCCGCGCCGAGCGCCAGCGGGCGACGCTGATCCGCACCGGCTGAGGCCGCCGAGAAGCCGGCGGCGATCAGTAGGAGCGCGGCAGGCCGAGATCGTGCTGGGCGACATAGTTCAGGATCATCTCCTCCGAGACGGGCGCGACCCGAAACAGCCGCGCATCGCGCCAGAGCCGCTCGACATGGTATTCCTTCGAATAGCCCATGCCGCCGAGCGTCTGGATGGCGCGGTCCGTGGCGAGCCCCGCCGCATGGCCGGCGAGATATTTGGCCATATTGGCCTCCGAGCCATAGGGCTTGCCCTGATCGTAGAGGGCGGCGGCCTTCTGGTTCATCAGCCTGGCGCATTCGAGCTGGATCTGCGCTTCGGCCAGCGGAAACTGGATGCCCTGATAGGAGCCGATCGGCGCATTGTTGAAGATTTTTCGCTCGCGGGCGTAGTCGACGGCCAGCCTGATCGCGAGTTCGGCCGTGGCGACGAGGCCGGATGTCGTGACGATGCGTTCGGTGTTGAGCACATCGAGCAGTTCGCGGAAGCCGCCATCGAGCGTGCCGACGAGTTCGTGCCCCTCGACCCGGACATCCTCCAGAAAGACCGAGCTTGAGGGCAGCGTATTGGTGCCGACCTTCTCGATCGCCTGATGGGAGAGCCCGGCGCGGTCGACATCGATCAGGAACAGGCTGATGCCGTCGGTCTTGCGCTGAACCTCGTCGAGCTTGCGGGTGCGCGCGACGATCAGGATCTTGGTCGCCTGCGGCACGGCGGTGATCCAGATCTTCTGGCCGTTGAGCCGCCAGCCATTGCCGTCGACCCGCGCAAAGGTCTTCAGCGCCAGCGTGTTGGTGCCGGCGTCCGGCTCGGTCAGCGCCATGGCGAAGGTGGCCTTGCCCGCGACCAATGCGGGCAACAGCTCCCGCTTCATGGCCTCAGTGCCGAAATGGCAGAGGGTGACGCCCCCGAAAATGGGGTTGCACATGAACATCTGGCTGAGCGTCGAGCCGCCGCCGGCCGCGCACAAGGCCTCGATCGCGATCGCGACCTCGGCCATACCGAGGCCTGCCCCGCCATACTCCTCGGGTATCGCGATGCCGGCGAGCCCCGCATCGCAGATCGCCTGCCAGATCGCGGCCGGATATTCCTTGCGGGCGTCGAGATCGCGCCAGTAGTCGAGGCCGAATTTTTCGCCGACGCGCCTGGCGGTGTCGGCCAGCATCACCTGTTCGTCGCTGCGGTCGAAATTCATGGTCCTGTCCTTCTTGCCGCCGGCTGGCGCAACAGCAGCAGCGGGTGTTCGAGCGTCCTGACGACGGCGTCGAGGAACGTGGCCGCCCGCACGCCGTCCAGCACGCGATGGTCGCAGGAGAGCACGAGGCCGAGTTCCTGCCGCAGGTCAGGCCGCCCTTGCGCATCGGGCCTGAACACCGGCTTGACGGCCGCGACGCCCAGAATCGCGGACTGGCCGGGATTGATGATCGGCACCAGATGCGACGCGCCGAACATCCCGACATTGGAGACGCTGATCGCGCCGCCCTCGAAATCCCCGGCGACCAGCCGGCCCGCCCGCGCCCGGTCGATCAGGGCCGCGCAGGCCGCGGCGACCGCGTCGAGATGGCCCGCGCCGGCATCGCGCAGCACAGGCACGACAAGGCCGCGCGGGCTGTCGACCGCGAGCCCGACATCGCTGCCGGGCAGGGTGACGATCTCGCCCTCGTCCCAGACCGCGTTGAATTCGGGCTGGGCAGTGAGCGCCCGGCCGACGGCGGCCATGACGATATGAGTGATGCTGAGCCGCAGCGGACCCGCAGCGGCGTTCAACTCGGCCCGCATCGCCAGAAGCTGTGTCACATCCGCCTCGGCCACGACGTAGAAATGCGGGATGGTCTGCTTGGCCTGCGTCAGCCGGCGCGCGACCACCTGTTCGACCGGCGTCGCCGGGCGGCGACGGCTGGCTTCGGCTGACGGTCCCTTCGGAGCCGACGCGCTTGCCATGGCGGCCTGCACATCGGCGAACTTGATGCGCCCATGCGGGCCGGAACCGGCGACATGGGCGAGGTCCAGCCCATGCTGCCGCGCGATGCGGCGGGCGAGCGGCGTGGCGATGACGCGTCCTCCGGTTGCCGGCGACGCGAGGGGCGGTGATTCCTCGACAACAGGCGCAGGAGTGGCAGTCTGCGCCGCCTCGGAGGCTGGGGCATGTCCCGCCGACCCGCCATCCGCCCATGTCGCCAAAGCCGCGCCCACCGGCACTGTCTCGCCTTCCGGCACCAGAATCGCGCCGATGCGGCCGGGATGCTGCGCCTCGATTTCGGTCGCGATCTTTTCGGTTTCGATCACGAAGAGCACGTCACCGGCAGCGACCTGATCGCCTGGCCCGACCCGCCAGGAGGCGAGCAGCCCCTCGGTCATGGTCAGACCGAGTTTTGGCATCACGATCGCGGCGGGTGCGGCCATCGGCTCAGGCGCCCGTGAATTGCGGCTGACGCTTGTCGAGGAAGGCGCGGCAACCCTCATGGGCGTCCTTTGTGTCGAGCACGAGGCCAATCATCGCCTGCTCGTGGCGCAGCGACGCCGGCAGCGGCATGTCGGCGCCGTCGTTGAGCGTGCGCTTGAGCAGCTTGAGCACCAGCGGGGATTTCGTCGCGATCGTATCGGCCAGCGCCAGCGCCTGCGTCAGCACCTCGGTATCGGGCACGACGCGGTTGATCAGTCCGAGTCGCTGCGCCTCTTCCGCGTCGATGCGCGAGCCCGTAAACATCAGCTCCTTGGCGCGGCAGAGCGGGATTTGCCGGATCAGCCGCTGCGAGCCGCCTGCGCCGGGAAACAGGCCGAGATTGATCTCGGGCAGGCCGAACCTGGCCGATTGCGCGGCGATGCGGATGTCGATGCAGAGCAGGAGTTCGGTGCCGCCGCCCAGCGCCCAGCCGTTGACGGCGGCGATGGTCGGCTTATCGAGCGTCTCGATGCGCCGGAAAACACTGTGCAGCCGCTCGCCCAGTTCGAGGTAATGCGGCAGGCCCTGCCGGCTGTCGAGATCGGCGATGTCGCCGCCGGCCACAAACGCCCGCTCGCCCGCGCCGGTGAAGACGAGAACGCGGACGTCCGGGTCGGCGGCCGCACGCGCCACCGCCTCGTCGAGCGCGGCCAGCGTCGCCATGTCGAGCGCGTTCAGCGTCGTCGACCGGTTGATGGTGATCAAGGCGACCGCGTTGCGGCGGTCGTAGAGGATCGGGTCCGAGGATGGTGTTGCGGTGACTGATGGCGCTGTCATCTGTTTCATCCTGTCAGGCGAGCGTGCGGCGCACGGCGGCGGCGACGCGTTCGGGCGAGGGCAGATAGGCGCTCTCCAGCCCCTTGGAGAACGGCACCGGCATGAAGGGTGCGCCCACGCGCAGGATCGGCCCGTCGAGCTCGTCGAAGCCGATATCGGCCATGCGGGCGGCGATCTCGGCCCCGACGCCGAAGGCCTCGACCGCCTCATGCACCACGACGAGGCGATGGGTTTTCGCCAGCGAGGCGAGCACCGCCTGCTCGTCCCATGGCTGGATGCTGCGCAGGTCGAGAATTTCAGCCTCGATGCCCTCGCCTGCGAGCGCGATGGCAGCCGTCATGGCCGTGTGGACTGCCGCGCCATAGGCGACGATGGTGACGTCGCGGCCCTCGCGCAGGATCGCCGCCTTGCCGAGCGGAAGAATCGGCAGGGTATCGGGCACCTCGCCTTTCATGGCGTAGAGGCCCTTGTGCTCGACGAAGACGACGGGGTCGGGATCGTCGATCGCCGCGCGCAGCAGGCCATAGGCGCTGGCCGGGTCCGACGGGCAGACCACCTTCAGCCCCGGCACATGGGCGAACCACGCCTCGAGACATTGCGAATGCTGCGGACCTGCGCCGAGCCCCCCGCCATGGGGCGTGCGCAGCACCATCGGCACGGAGCGCTGGCCGCCGAACATGAAGCGCGCCTTGGCGGCCTGGTTGACCAGCGCGTCCATGACGAGCGTGGTGAAGTCCATGAACATGATCTCGGCGACGGGCCGTAGGCCGCTCAGCGCCGCTCCGACCGCCGCGCCCGCCAGCGCGGCTTCGGAGATCGGCGTATCGAGCACGCGCTCCGCCCCGAATCGCTCGCGCAGGCCCCGGCTCGCGCCGAACGCGCCGCCGGCCTCGGAGACATCCTCGCCGATCAGGATGACCGACGGATCGGCCGCCATGGCGTCGCCCAGCGCCTGGCTGATCGCCTTGAGATAGCGCATCTCGGCCATCAGGCGGCTCCCCGGGCCGGCGTGTAGACATCGGCCATGGCATCCGCGAAGGCGGGGACGCCTGCCGCGCGCGCAGCCTCGACCGAGGCCTCGATCCGCGCCTCGACCTCGGCGGCGATTGCCGCCAGCGCTGCCGCGTCGAAGCCCAGTTCGGTGAGGTGGCCCGCCGCGATGCGCAGCGGATCGCGCGCGCTCAGCGCCGCCAGTTCGTCGGCGTCGCGGTATTTCTGGGCGTCGCCCTCGAAATGGCCGCGCACCCGCGTGGTCATGCATTCGAGAATGCGCGGGCCCTCGCCGCGCACCTCCGAGACAATGCGGACGGCATGGTCGGCGACCAGCGCGACGTCGTTTCCGTCGATGCACAGATGCGGGATGCGATAGGCCGCCGCCAGATCCTTCAGCGCGAAGGAGAGTTGCTTCGAAGTCGGCAGGAACTCGCCCCAGCCATTGTTCTCGCAGACGAAGAGCAGCGGCAGCTTCCACAAAGCCACCATGTTGAGGCATTCGTGCAGCAGCCCCTCGGCCAGCGCCCCGTCACCGAAGAAGGCGACAGCGATCGCGCCGGTCTTCCGCGTGCGATGCGCCAGCGCGCTGCCGAGCGCGATCGAGAGCCCCGCGCCGACGATGCCGTTGGCTCCCAGCATGCCGACCGACATGTCGGCGACATGCATCGAGCCGCCGCGCCCCTTGCACAACCCGGTCTCGCGCGCCAGCAATTCGGCGAAAAATCCGTCGAGCGAGAGCCCCTTGGCGATGGCGTGGCCATGGCCCCGATGGGTCGAAGCGATGGTGTCCTCGGGGGTCAGCGCCGCCATCACGCCAACCGAGACCGCCTCCTGCCCGATGCTGAGATGGATGAAGCCCGGCACCTCGCCATCGGCGAACATCTGGCTCAGCCGCTCCTCGCAGCGCCGGATCAGCACCAGGCCGCGATAGAGCTCCAGCAGGTCGGGCTCTGCGTTATGGCCAAGGCCTGCGTCGATTGGGGAATTCTCGTCGCTCATTCAGCTTCCGGTCGGCGGTCGGGCAACGGCCACGATATGATCTATGAATCATAATTCACTTCTTGTCACGCCGCCTGCCGGCGCCGCTCGATCGCGGCGAAGAGATCGACGATCTCCTGGATGCGGCCGTTCGGCAGCGCGTCCACCACGCGCTCGATCCTGTCGAACAGTTCGGGCGCGAGCCCTTGCTCGGCTCCGGTGCGGGTCAGGAGTTCGCGTAGCGTCGCGCGGTCGAAAGCGTAGTCGGCCGGCGTCATCTTCTGGGAGTGAACATGCTTGATCCCGGCCGTGGTTTGCGCCTCGATCACGGCGCTGAGCACCGCCACCTCCGGGTCGGTCACGAGTTCGGTCTTCGCCACCAGCGCGTTCACCGCCGCGTCGTCATAGGTCGTCATGTGGCGCATGCTGGGCGCGCCGTGGACCAGCGTGGTCGCGATGCAGAACGGGATGCTCATCAGCGTACCGGAGATGGAATTGAACGGACCCGCCGCATCCATCCCGGCATAGCCGGTCTCATAAGGGTTCATGCGCACGCGCACGCTGGCAAGCTCCTGACCTCCAAGCTGCTGGCGCAGCACGAGCGCGCCCGTCACCGGCGTCTGGTTGAAAGCGCAGACCGGGTAGGGCTTGAAGGTGACGCGCAGGATCGACCAGTCGCGGCCGAGCCGGGACGCCAGGTCGGCGGGCGGCGCGACCCCGGCGAAGCAGGCAATGAAGCCGGCCTTGCCCTCGAAGGCGTGCGGGGCGGAGACCGAGCCCGCCGCCGCGAGCTCTGCCGCCGCCAGCCCGTTGCGGGCAACAATTCCGACCTGATAGCGCCATTCATCGGTGCCGTCGGCGAAGGGCTGCAGCACGCCGCCGGTGAAAGAGACCGCGTTGGCGAGCGCAGACGCCAGTTGCGCCTCGCTGAGACCCATTATTTTGCCGGCGGCGGCGGCCGCAGCGACGCCGCCATAGACCGCCGAGGAGCGGAAGCCGTTGGGCGTGGTCGCGCCGGCAAACGCGTTTTCCAGCAGGCCGCCGGCCTCGTAGCCGGCGACCAGCGCCGGGATCAGCCGGGCGAGCGGGTAGCCGCGCGCTTCCGTCATGGCGAGCAGCATGGGGATCAGGATCGTGCCGAAATGCGCCGCGCCGCAGGTGTCCTCCTGCGCCCGGCCGTGAAACAGCGCGCTGTTGGCGAGACAGGCCGCCCCGATGGTGCTGCGCCGCCCATCGCCGAACAGGGTCGCGCCGCCGGGAACCTCGCCGTCGAGCGCTAGCGCCGCCCGGCGGGCGACCGGCGCATAGGGCGTATCGAAGCCGTTCACCGCCATGCCGAGCGCGTTGACGAGGCAGGCGCGCGCCTTGTCGGTGACCTCGCGCGGCATGGTCTCGAGCTTGAGCCCGGTGACGAAGCGGGCGATGTCCTGGGTCAGGGTCGGCATACCGCTCTCCTGTGCATTAAAGCGCGAGATAGCGCTGGCGGACGTCGTCATTGGCTTTCAGCGCCGCGATCGAGCCGGCAAAAACGATCTGGCCCTTGTCGATCACGGTCGCGTCGCTGGCGAGGCCGAGGCAGAAATGCATGTTCTGCTCGGCGATCAGAATGGTGACGCCGGTCTGGCGCAACGTCCGGATCAGTTCGCCGATGCGCTGCACGATGATCGGGGCCAGTCCTTCGCTCGGCTCGTCGAGCAGCAGCACGGAGGGATTGCCCATCAGCATGCGCGCGATCGCCAGCATCTGCTGCTCGCCGCCCGAGAGCCGGCCGGCCATGCGCTGGCGCAAGGGGGCGAGCAGCGGAAACACCTCGTAGATCCGTGCGACGCTCCATTCGTCGCGCCCGTCCGAGCCGGGTTTTTGCGCGATCAGCAGATTGTCCTCGACGCTGTGCTCGGGAAAGACTTGGCGGTCCTCGGGCACGAAGCCTAGGCCGGCGCGGGCGATGTGATGGGGTTTTCGCGCCGTCGTCTCGTTGCCGAACAGCCTGACCACGCCGCGCCGGGGCGGGGCTAAGCCTGCGATCGCCTTCATCGTCGTCGACTTGCCCGCGCCGTTGCGGCCGAGCAGGGCCATGGTCTGGCCTTCGCTCACCGCGAGATCGACGCCGAACAGGATCTGGCTCGCGCCGTAGAACACGTCGATGCCGGCGACCTCGATGACGTTCGCCGCGCTCATGCCGCCGCCTCGTGCTCGGTCCCGAGATAGGCCTCGATCACGGCCGGGTTGGTGCGGATCTGCTGCGGCGTGCCTTCGGCCAGCACGCGGCCATAGCTCAGCACGCGGATCGAGGGGGCGATCCGGAAGACGATGTCCATGTCGTGCTCGATGAAGACGACGGTGATCCTCGTGGTTTCCCAGAGCTCGCGCACCTTCTCGATCACACGCCAGCGCTCTTCCGGCCCCATGCCCGCAGTCGGCTCGTCGAGCAGCAGCACCTTGGGTTCGAGGACGAGGGCGAGCGCGATGTCGAGCAGCTTCTGGTCGCCATGGGAGAGATTGGCCGAGAGCGTCGCGCGCTTGGCGGTCAATCCGACCATCTCGATGCAATGGGCGGTGTGGGCCAGCGTGGACGGCAGCGGGAAGCGCTGGCCGAGCCTGCCGGAATGGCCGTGATGGGCCGACACGGCGGCCAGCATGGTCTCTTCGACGGTGAGCGAGGGAAAGATGCTGGCGACCTGAAAAGCCCGTCCGATGCCGCACCGGACGATCTGCCCGATGCTCAAGCCGACAAGCGACTGGCCGTCGAGCCGGATATCGCCGCTGTCGGGCTTCAGCGCGCCGGTCAGCAGGTTGAAGAAGGTGCTTTTCCCTGCGCCGTTGGGGCCGATGATCGCGGTCAGCGAGCCGGGCGCGAAGCTCATGGTGACATCGTCCGTGGCCCGGACGCCGCCAAACGCCTTCACCAGATTGGCGATCTCAAGCATGGGGGCCGTTCCCCGGATCGCGGAAGCCGCCATAGGTGTGCCAGGAGGTGCCGGCCATCCAGCCGCAATCGACGGGCAGGTCCGCGCCCGTGATCGCGGACGCCTCCGGCGAGGCAACGAAGCCGACAACGCGGGCGATCTCGTCGGGCTCGACCAGCCGGCCCATCGGCACGCTGCCGACGAGGTTGGTCACATCGCGCTCGCCCTTGTCGATCGCCTCCTGCAAGGCCGGCGTGCGGGTGAAGCCGGGCGAGACCGAATTGACGCGGATTCCGGCCGGGCCCCATTCGGCGGCAAGACAGCGCGTGATCGAGATCACCGCGGCTTTGGCCGGCGCATAGGCATGCAGCGCCATGGAGCGCGAGCCGGCGATCGAGGCGATATTGACGATCGAGCCCGCGCGGCGGCCGACCATCGCCGCCCCGAAGACGACGCAGGCGAGATAGGTGCCGCGCTGGTCGACATGGACGACATGGTCCCAGATCGCCATGGGCAGCTCGGTCGGCCGCAGCGGCGGCTGCAGCACGCCGGCGCTGTTGACGAGGATGCCGACCGGACCGATGCCGGCCTCGATGCGGGCGGCGGCGTCCTTCAGGCCCGCCTCGTCGCCGACATCGCCCAGCGCCGCATGGCCGCCGATCTCGGCCGCCACGGCCTGCGCGCGAGCCATGTCGCGGTCGAGCACCACGACTTCGTAGCCGCGCCTGGCTAGGTCGCGGCAGCAGGCCGCGCCGATGCCGCTCGCGCCACCGGTGACGACGGCGATCATGGCCTCGCTCATGTCGCGATCCTTTCGGGGGCAGGCTGTGCTGAAAGCGCGGGTACGGCTGCCTCGCGCCGCGTCCTGCGGGCCTCGATCCAGTCCATGACGAAATCGAGCAGACCCTTCCGCAGGCCGAGCGCGAAGATCAGGATGACGATGCCCAGCACGAGGCCGTGGTGTTCGGCGACGCGGGTGACGAAGTCGTTGAGCAGGAGCAGCAGCACCGTGCCGACCATC
Source organism: Rhizobiales bacterium CCH3-A5 (assembly GCA_001556025.1). Taxonomy (GTDB): domain Bacteria; phylum Pseudomonadota; class Alphaproteobacteria; order Rhizobiales; family Beijerinckiaceae; genus Allobosea. The sequence goes on along the minus strand of LSIB01000098.1, from coordinate 75,922 downwards.
GGCCCCAGAAACGCGACGGTGCCGCCGAGCATGACGATGAAGACTGCCTCGCCCGACATCGTCCAGAAGGCGAATTCCGGATACGCGCCCGAGACGAACAGGCTCATGATCACGCCGCCGAGGCTCGCGAACATGCCCGCCAGAACGAAGGCCGTCAGCCGCGTGCGGTAGACGTCGATGCCGAGGAAGCCGGCGCGCGTCGGGTTGTCCCGGATCATCCGCAGCGTGTAGCCGAAGGGCGAGGAGACGATGTGGCGCATGGCGATCAGACCGAGGACCAGCAGCGCGGCAGCAAACAGATAGAGCTGCTTCTGGTCGGCGAGGTTGATGCCGAGGAATGGCGGGCGCGGGATGCCGCCCCGCAGGCCCTGGTCGCCGCCGGTCACCGGCACCCAGGCGATGATCATCGAATGCACCAGCATCTGGAAGGCCAGTGTGACGAAGGCGAAGTAGATTTCCTTAAGCCTGACGCAGATCGCGCCCACGACGAGCGCGACCAGCGCGGCGACGCCGAGCGAGAGCAGGATCGCCAGCGGGATCGGCATGCCGGTGCGCTGCATGACGATGCCGAAGCTGTAAGCCCCCATGCCGAAGAACAGGCCATGGCCGAAGGAGACCATGCCGCCATAGCCGACGAGCAGGTTAAGCGAGGTGGCGAACAGCCCGAGCGCGGCGCAGCGGATGACGAAGTCGATCAGCGCGCTGCTGACGAAAACCAGCGGCAGCGCCGCGAGAACCAGAAAGCCGGTGAGGCCGAGCAAAGCGTCGCGGAAGGCGGGGCGCATCATCTCAGGCGGCCTCGCGTCCAAACAGCCCGCTCGGCTTGACGATCAGCACGACCGCCATGGCCAGATACATCAGCGCCTCGGTGAAGAGCGGGAAGCCCAGCGCGCCGAAGGTGCGGATCAGCCCGAGCAGCACGGCCCCGACAAGCGCGCCCAGGATCGAGCCCATGCCGCCGATGACCGTGACGATGAAGCTCTCGATCAGGATCGAGAAGCCCATGCCGGGCGTCAACGAACGCACCGGTGCGGCGAGCCCCCCCGCCAGCCCCGCCAGCAGACAGCCCAGCGCGAAGACACCGGTGAAGAGCAGCCCGGTGTTGATGCCGAGCACCGAGACCATGGCCGGGTTGTGGGCGGCGGCGCGGATCGTCTTGCCGAAGCGGGTGCGGGCGATGGCGAGGCCGAGGATGATCGCCATCGCGAGCGCGGCCGCGATCAGGAAGAGATAGAAGGGCGGCACCACGCCGCCCATGATGAAGAGCGGCGGCACGCGGAAGGCGTCGGGCATGCCCATCGCCTTGAACTCCGGACCCCAGACGATGCGGACGAGGTCGTCCAGGATCAGCACCAGCGCATAGCAGACCAGCAACTGCATCAACACGTTGCCGCCATAGACGCGCTGCATGAAGAAGCGTTCGACGATGACGCCGATGACGCAGGCCCCGACGGCCGCGCCGAGCAGCGCCAGCGCGTAGCTGTTGGTGAGCTGGAACACCGTCATCGCGAAATAGGCGCCCAGCATGTAGAAGGCGCCATGGGTGAAATTGACGATCTTCATCACGCCGAAGATCAGCGTCAGCCCGACCGCGACGAGGAACAGCAGCATCCCGATGATGAAGCCGCTGGTCACCTGCGTGACCATGCAGGAGGCGGAGGACAGGCATTCCGTCAGGGCGTTGATATCCATCGCGCTCTCATCGGCCGGGTGCGTGCGGGCCGCGCGTAGCGCGGCCCGGCTTGTCGGGATGGGGGAGCGGCAGCGCCCTCAGGCGCGCCGGAGAGACAGGCTCAGGCGAAGCCCTTGTCCTTCTTCCACTCCGCCTCGAGCTCGAAGATGCGCTGCCAGGGCGTGCTCTTCATCTCCGGCACATAGGGCTCCTTGGCGATGGTCGTGCCCCAGCCGATGGCGTAGCCGACGATGGTCTGGTCCTCGGCGCGCATGGTGATGGTGCCGTCGGCGCCCAGCGGCGAGTCGATCTTCAGGCCGCGCAGCGCGTCGGCGAGCTTTTTGCCGTCCGCCGAATCGGCCTTCTTGGCGGCGGCGGCGAGGAAGTTGATCACGACGCCGTTTTGCCAGGCCCAGTTGGTCGGATACTCGCCGTATTTCGCGCGGTAGGCGTCGCCCCAGGCGGCGTTCTGCGGCGTCGCCGGGAAAGTCTTGACGTAGCGGTTGCCGGAATGAATGCCCGCCGGCAGGTTCTTGACCACGGTCAGCGCCGTGTAGTCGGCCATGTTCACGGCGTAGAACTGCATCTGGCTGAACAGCGCGTAGATCGAGGCCTGGTCGATGAAGGAGGTCAGGTCGCCGCCCCACAGGCAGGAATAGAGCGCCTGCGGCTTGGCCTGCAGCAGCTTGGTGATGGTCTCGGTGTAGTCGGGCTGGAAAATCTTCGGCCAGCCCTCGCTGATGATCTCGACCTTGGGGGCGAAGCGCTTGAGATACATCGTGAATTCTGCGGTCGTGTCGCGGCCGTAGGCGTAGTCCGGCGAGCAGGTCGCCCAGCGCGTCAGGTTGCGCGCATTGGCGATCTCGGCCGCATAGCTGCCGCCGACGACCGAATCATGGATGCCCTGCCGGGCGCAGCGGAAGGCGTTGGGCAGCCTGAGCTTGGGATCGGCCGTCAGGGACGAGGTCTCAGAGTTGGTGTGGATGCAGAGCACGCCCAGATCGCGCGCAACCTCGTGGACCGCGAAGGCGCCCGTCGAGGCCTCGGCGTCGATCAGGATCTCGCAGCCGTCGGAGTTGACCAGTTCGCGGGCGACGCGGGCGGCCTCCTGCGGCTGGCCCTTGGAATCGCGGATCACGAGTTCGATCGGCCGGCCGGCGAGACCTCCCGCCGCATTGACCTTCTCGACCTCCATCTGCGCGGCGTTGCGCGAGGAGGTGCCGAGTTGCGCGACGCGGCCCGACAGGATGGTCGGGAACCCGACCTTGATCGTCCTGGCCTGCGCGCCGGCGACCCATGGCATCGAAACCGTCCCGGCGGCGGCCGCGCCGGCGGCAAGGAAGCCACGGCGGTTGATGGCGAATGATGACGGCTTGGACGACGAAGGCTTGGACATGGCTCTTCTCCCTGGCTCCCCGAGCTGCCCTCTCCGGCTTGTCGCGGCGGGCATGCCTTATGCGCCAGAGGTCTTGGCCGCCGGCATTGTTGAGGGGATAGTCATGGGGCCGTCAGGTTGCGTCAAGGAAAAAATGAATTATGAGTCATAGTCCATAAAGATATGGCGACGGCCTTCGGGCCCGGCGCTGCGGCAGGGCGGAATGATCAATCTCTCGAGCTTCGTCGATTTCCATGCCAGCCGCACCCCGGAGCGCATCGCCATCGTCTTCGGCGCAGAGCGCATCAGCTATGGCGCGCTGTCGCGGCGGGTCGCGCTGACGGCCGGCTGGCTGGCGTCGCGGGGCATTGGACAAGGCGATGTCGTCGCCGTGCTGATGAAGAACAGCGCGGCTTTCGTCGAGATCGCGATCGCGGTCGGGCATATCGGCGGCGTCTTCCTGCCGATCAACTTCCGGCTCTCGGCCGACGAGGTCGGCTACATTACGGGCGACGCCGGCGCGAAGCTCCTGATCGCCGATGCGGAGCTGGCGGCATCCGCTGCGCTGGCCACCGATGTCGTGCTTCTCGACGCCGCCGTGCAGGCGGATTCGACGCGGCTTGGCCTTGATGCGGTACCGGCCGCTCGCGTCGCGCGCCAGCCATCGGACCTGTTCCGGCTAATGTACACCTCGGGCACCACCGACCGGCCCAAGGGGGTCATGCACTCTTATGAGAACTTCTACTGGAAGTGCAGCGACCATGTCGTGGCGCTGGGGCTGACGGCAGAAAACCGCCTGCTCGTGGCCGGCCCGCTCTACCATGTCGGCGCGTTCGATCTGCCCGGCATGGCGGTTCTCTGGGTCGGCGGCATGCTCTGCATCCTGCGCGATTTTTCGCCCGAGGCCGCCCTGGAAGCGATCGCGCGCGAAAAGCTCGACTGCGCCTGGCTCGCCCCGGTGATGACCAGCGCTATGCTGGCGGCCGCGCCCGCGAGCGGGCTCGACGTGAACAGCCTGCGCTGGGTCATCGGCGGCGGCGAACGCACGCCGGAAGCGCGCATCCGCAGCTTCGGCGAGAGCTTCCCGAAGGCCCGCTACATCGACGCCTACGGGCTGACCGAGACCTGCAGCGGCGACACGCTGATGGAGGCTGGCCGGGAGATCGAGAAGATCGGCTCGGTCGGCCGCGCGCTCGCCCATGTCGAGATCGACATCCGCGACGAGGCGGGCCGGCCGCTGCCGGCGGGCGAGACCGGCGAGATCTGCCTGCGCGGCCCCAAGATCACCAACGGCTACTGGAACGATCCGGCCAAGACGCAAGCCGCCTTCCATGGCGACTGGTTCCGCAGCGGCGACATGGGCTATCTTGATGAGGACGGCTTCCTGTTCCTGACCGACCGGATGAAGGACATGATCATCTCCGGCGGCGAGAACATCGCCTCCTCCGAGGTCGAACGCGTGATCTTCGAACTGCCGCAGGTGCGCGAGGTCGCGGTCATCGGCGCGCCCGATCCGCGCTGGGGCGAAAAGCCGGTCGCCTTCGTCGTGCTGGAGCCGGGCGCGGAGTTGACGTTGGACGCGCTCGCAATCCATTGCCGCTCGAAGCTCGCAGCCTTCAAGGCGCCACGCGAACTCGTGCTGCGCGAAAGCCTGCCGCGAAATCCCTCGGGAAAGATCCTGAAACGGGTTCTCCGCGACGAAATGCGGTCCTAGTTCTGACAGACGCCCCAGATGCCGAGGCTGCCAACCATCATGTCACCATCGCGACCGGCCACCGCCACTCCGCTCAAGCGCCCCGTCAAGCTGACGCGCAGCGAGAAGAACGACGACGTCAAGCGCAGGCTTTTCGCAGCAGCGGCCAAGGTCGTCGGCCGCCACGGCTATGCCGACGCTTCTGTCGCGCGCATCACCGAGATCGCCGGCGTGGCGCAGGGGACGTTCTACAACCATTTCGGGAACCGGCAGGAGCTGCTGGAGCAGTTGCTGCCGGTCATCGGCCAGCAGATGGTCGTGTTCATCCGCGCGCGGATCGACGAGGCGGGCAGCGAGATCGAGAAGGAGGTCGCGCGCTTCCGCGCCTTCTTCGATTTCCTGCAGGAGACGCCGGAATTCCTGCGCATCCTCAACGAGGCGGAGGTCTTCGCGCCGGCCGGCTACCAACGCCATCTCGACAACATCTCGACGGCCTATGTCCGCCTGCTCAAGCGGGCGCGCGGGCCGGGCAAGGTCGGCGACTACAGCGACGAAGAGCTGGAGGTGATCGTCCATGTGCTGATGGGCGCGCGCGGCTATCTCAGCCGCCGCTACGCCTATGGCGAGGGCGGAGCCAAAGCCGTGCCCGACCATGTCTATTCAGCCTATGAGAGGCTGATCGGCTCCGGGCTGATGGCGAGACCCGCCGGGACGTAAGGCTGCAGGCCGCTGCCCGCCGGCGACGCCGCCGCGACGACGAGGCCAGCCCGCTCCCACCGCACGCCGTCGCCCTCGTCCAGAGATTGGCGCCGAGCGGGGCAGAAGCCGGAAACCCCTCGTCTCATGAAAGGGGTTCGCGTCATGCCGCCCGCATCCGGACCTGGATGCGGGATGCTCTATGCCTCCGGCAGGCAGGCCTGCTCCGGCTCGGCCGAGATCATCCAGCTCGTGCCGAAGCGGTCTCGCACCACGCCGAAGCGCGGCGCCCAGAAGGTTTCGGCCAGCGGCATCTTCACCTCGCCGCCCTCCGAAAGCGCCGCGAAGATGCGCTCGGCGTCCGGAATCGCCTGCACCCCGACATAGACCGAGACGCTGCGCATCGGCCCCTCGTTCTGGCCGGGCGGCGCGTCGGACGCCATCAGCATCTGGTCGCCGAGCTTGAGGCAGGCATGCATGACGAGATCGGCCTGCTCCGGCGCGGGGCCATTGCCGGGCGGCATCTCGGCATAGGTCATCATCGCCTCGATCCTGCCACCGAGGATCGTCTCATAGGCGGTGAAGGCCTCGCGGCACTGCCCCTCGAACATCAGATAGGATGCGATCTGCATGGTCGTCTCCACAAGCTGGACGCGCGGCCTCAGGCCACACGGCGGTAATGGGCGGTCATGAACTCGCTCCAGCCGCCATTGCCATCGGGCAGATAGGACGAAAGCGTCCGGTGGTCCGGGCTGATGATCGTGACCACATCGCGATAGGGCTTGATTGCGCCGCCCCCGTCGAAGCTCGGCCCCTCGCTATCCAGCGTCAGCACCGTGCCGCTCTCGTCGAGCGACCCGTCATAGAGCCATTGATGCGTCATCATCGAGCCGACGAAGCTGCCGACAAAGCGTCCCCTGGCCGGGTCGAAGCCGAGCGTGATCAGCGTCTGGCCGACGCCGCCATCGGGCATCTCGCCCTCGCCCTCGCCGAGGAACCAGAGGCCGCCGAGCGAACGTACGCTCTCCTTGCCCTTCGATTTCTGGCGCGGCTGGTCCGGCCCCATCGAGCAGTCCATCTCGGAGACCCAGTCTCCGACGAGCTGGTTGAGCCACTCATGCTCCTTCTGCGGCTTGGCAAACATCAATTGTATCCTTCCTTGGGTGAATGCGGCTCTGCGGCCGCTGGTGAATAACGGGGGCGAGCGGCCTATCGTTCGGCTTTGGCCTTCATGGCCCTGAGGCCGGCCTCGAAATCGCCGCCGATCATCCTGTCCATGTTCATCACGACATGGATGATCTTGGCGAAGAACGGCACGGGGCCGGTCATGGTCCAGGTGACCTGAGTCGAAGTCACGTTGGTGCCGTTGCCTTCAGGCTGCAGCGCGAAGACGACCTTGTTGTGAGCCTCGAACGGCCTGACGAAATCGAGGTCGATCCCGATGCGCGTTGGAGCGGTGGCTTCGGTGATCATCATCGAGCCCTGGCCGACGTTCTTGTCGCCATCCCAGGCGTAGCGCGCGCCGACGCCACTCTCGGGACCAGAAAAGCTGCGCTGCTGGTCCGGGTCCTTCTTCTCCCAGGGCGACCAGGCGCTCCAGGCCCTGAAATCGGCGACCAACGGAAAGATCCGCTCCGGCGGCGCGTTGATCGCGATGGAGCGTCGTACGGTGAACGTGTCAGGCTTCAGCGAGGCAAGGGTCAGAACCGCGACGATCCCGGTGGCGAGGAGGGCGGCGACGGTGAGAAGGATTGTCTTGACCATGGCTGAGTATTCCTTTGGCCGGGACTTGCACGTGGCAGCTGTCAGAACGTGGCAGGGGCGCAAGTGGTGGGGTCAGGCGGGACTGTCGGGCGGCGCGGCCTGCTTCATCTCGGCCAGCAGATCCTCCAGCCGGCCGAGGCTCTGGTCCCAAAACCGGGCATAATGCTCCAGCCAGTCGGACACCTCCTTCAGGGGGCCGGGATCGAGCCGGCAGGGCCGCCACTGGGCTTCCCTTCCACGCGTGATCAGCCCCGCGCGCTCCAGCACCTTGAGGTGTTTCGACACCGCCGGCAGGCTCATCGCGAAAGGCTGGGCCAGTTCCTTGACCGAACTCTCGCCGAGCGACAGCCGCGCCAGGATCGCCCGGCGGGTCGGGTCGGCGAGGGCGGAAAGCGTCAGGCTGAGAGGATCGCTGGACACCGTATAAAACCATTCAGTTATTTAACTGAATGGTTTTATACGGTGCCTTGCCCGCCATGTCAACCGGTGATCCACGCGCCGCGGAGTCGCGCCACGGCGCGGGCCCGTTGTTGTCAGACCGAGGGAAGCCCGGCTAGAAGTTCGGCCGAACGAAAGGACCGTTCGCTTCATGACATTCGAGACCGCCGCCAGCCCCGAAGCCGCCATCGACAGGCTGGAGGCCCTGTATGGGCAGGCCAAGGCGGCCCTGCGCGCCGATCTGCAGCGCTTCTTCGAAACGACCCAGCCGCCAGACGCGCAGGAGCGCGCCCGCTACCGATATCCGCTTCTGCGCGTCACCTACTCTCCCTCCGCGCTGCCGGCGGCGACCCGGCGCGGCTATGCGAAATTCGCCGCGCCCGGCGTGTACTCGACCACGGTGACGCAGCCCGCCGAATTCCGCGCCTACCTGCTCGACCAGCTCCGGCCGCTGGTGGAGGAATACGGCGCGATGATCGAGACCGGGGTCAGCGATCAGGAAATTCCCTACCCTTATGCGCTTGATGGCGGCGACGAACTCGGTCGCGGCAAGGTCACGGCCGCGGAGCTCGCGCGCCATTTCCCGACGCCGCTGCTCTCGCTGGTCGGCGACGAGATCGCCGACGGCACCTTCGACCTCGTCGATGGGCAGCCGCGCCCGCTCGCCCTGTTCGATGCGGTCAGGGTCGATTATTCGCTGCGCCGGCTGGTCCACTACACCGGCACCGACTGGCGCGCCGTGCAGCCCTGGGTCCTGCTGACCAACTACCACCGCTATGTCGATCAGTTCGTGCGGTTGGCGCTGGCCGAGATCGAGGCCGGCACGGCGCAGGCGCTGGTGACGCCGGGCGGCGTGCGGATCGACCGGCAGGGGCTCGACGTCTCCGCCGCCGAGCGCGTGATGTCGGCGCCGTGGCACCGCTTCCAGATGCCGGCCTACCACCTGGTTCGCGAGAGCGGAGATGGCGTGACGCTGGTCAATATCGGCGTCGGCCCCTCCAACGCCAAGAACATCACCGATCATCTGGCGGTGCTGCGGCCCAATTGCTGGCTGATGGTCGGCCATTGCGGCGGCCTGCGCCAGACGCAGATCATCGGCGACTATGTGCTGGCCCATGCCTATCTCAGGCAGGACGGCATCCTCGACGAACTCGTGCCGCCCGACGTGCCGGTGCCGGCTTTGGCCGAGGTGCAGGTCGCGTTGCAGGAGGCGGCCGCCGAGGTCACCGGCGAGAAGGGCGATGCGCTCAAGAACCGCCTGCGCACCGGCACCGTGGTGACGCAGGACGACCGCAACTGGGAGCTGCGCTGGACCAAGGAGCGCAAACGCATCAACCTCTCGCGCGCCATCGCGGTCGACATGGAATCAGGCACGATCGCGGCGCAAGGCTACCGGCTGCGCGTGCCCTACGGCACGCTGCTCTGCGTCTCGGACAAGCCGCTGCATGGCGAGATCAAGCTGCCGGGCGCGGCGAACGCCTTCTACGAGCGCGCAGTGAGCGAGCATCTGCGGATCGGGCTCGCCGCGCTGGAGAAGCTGAAGGAGGCGGGCAGCACGATCCACTCGCGCAAGCTCAGAAGCTTCGACGAGCCACCGTTCAGGTAGGACGGCCGGCGCACACAGGCTCATCGTCATTGCGAGCGTAGCGAAGCAATCCAGCCGTCTCGCGCATACGCTGGATTGCTTCGCTACGCTCGCAATGACGATGAGCGGTGTGTCCAGACAGAAGCGAGGCCGTTTACGCGACTTCCTGCTTCATCTTCTGCGAGCGCTTGCGCTCGTTCGGGTCGAGCACGCCCTTGCGCAGACGGATCGACTTCGGCGTCACCTCGACCAGCTCGTCATCGTCGATCCAGGCCAGCGAGCGCTCCAGCGTCATCCGGATCGGCGGGGTCAGGCGCACCGCCTCGTCCTTCGAGGTGGTGCGGATGTTGGTGAGCTTCTTGCCCTTGAGTACGTTCACTTCGAGGTCGTTCTCGCGGGTGTGCTCGCCGACGATCATGCCCTGATAGACCTTCCAGCCGGGCTCGATCATCATCGGGCCGCGATCCTCGAGGTTCCACAGCGCGTAGGCCACGGCCTCGCCGGTCTCCATCGCGATCAGCACGCCGTTGCGGCGTCCGCCGATCTCGCCCTTGTAGGGCAGGTAATCGTGGAAGAGCCGGTTCATGATCGCGGTGCCGCGCGTGTCGGTGAGCAGTTCGCCCTGATAGCCGATCAGGCCGCGCGTCGGGGCGTGGAAGACGAGCCGCAGGCGATTGCCGCCCGACGGGCGCATTTCCAGCATGTCGGCCTTGCGCTCCGACATCTTCTGCACGACGACGCCGGAATGCTCCTCGTCGACGTCGATGATGACCTCCTCGATCGGTTCGAGCAGGCCGCCATTCTCGTCACGCCGCAGCACGACGCGGGGACGCGAGACGCCGAGCTCGAAGCCTTCGCGCCGCATCGTCTCGATCAGGATTGCCAGTTGGAGCTCGCCGCGGCCCGAGACGATGTAGGAATCCTTGTCGGAGGATTCCTCGATCCTCAGCGCCACATTGCCCTCGGCCTCCTTGAACAGGCGGTCGCGGATGACGCGGGTGGTGACCTTGTCGCCTTCGGTTCCGGCAAGCGGCGAATCATTGACCATGAAGGTCATCGAGACGGTCGGCGGGTCGATCGGCTGCGCCTTGATCGGCGTCTCGACGGATGGGTCGCAGAAGGTGTCGGCGACCGAGCCCTTCACCAGACCCGCGATCGAGACGATGTCGCCGGGGATGGCTTCCTCGATCGGCGTGCGCTCCAGCCCGCGGAAGGCGAGGATTTTCGTGATGCGGCCGGTCTCGACGAGCGAACCGTCGCCAGACAGCACCTTGATGCTCTGGTTCGGCTTGGCGGAGCCCGAGACAACGCGGCCGGTGATGATGCGGCCGAGATAGGGGTTTGCCTCCAGCAGCGTGCCCAGCATCCGGAACGGGCCCTCCTCGATGCGCGGCTCGGGCACATGGGAGAGGATGAGGTCGTACATCGGGGCGAGGCCCTGGTCCTGCGGGCCGGCCGGGTCATGCGCCATCCAGCCCTGCTTGCCCGAGCCGTACAGGATCGGGAAGTCGAGCTGCTCATCATTGGCGTCGAGCGCGGCGAACAGGTCGAAGACCTCGTTGATGACCTCGGTGACGCGGGCGTCTGGCTTGTCGACCTTGTTGATCGCCACGATCGGGCGCAGGCCGAGCTTCAGCGCCTTGGAGACGACGAACTTGGTTTGCGGCATCGGGCCTTCGGCGGCGTCGACCAGCACGATCGCCGAATCGACCATGTTCAGGATGCGCTCGACCTCGCCGCCGAAATCGGCGTGGCCCGGCGTGTCGACGATGTTGATGCGGGTGTCCTTCCAGACGACCGAGGTCGCCTTGGCCAGGATGGTGATGCCGCGCTCCTTTTCAAGCTCGTTGGAATCCATCACGCGCTCGATGATGCGCTGGTTGTCGCGATAGGTGCCCGACTGCTGCAGCAGCTTGTCGACGAGCGTGGTCTTGCCATGGTCGACGTGGGCGATGATGGCGATGTTGCGCATGGACATGCGGGATAAGGCCTTGTGCATGGCCACAAGCCGGCAGGGTCAAAACCCGGCCGGCGCAGCCCGTTCGTGAGGAATCTGAATTTCGCTGCGCTGCACATAGACGCTGGAGGCCGTTTGGGCAACCTTGGCGGTCATGCACGGGGCAAAAAGGTCTATGCCTCCGCGAGCAGTCGCTGACGCTCGGCCACCGCCCGCCCGACCTGGTCCATCACCAGCCGGTAGGCGGCGAGTCCCGAACCGTCGAGATCGCCCCTCGCATAGTCGCTGAGAACCCGGGTCAGGATCATGTCGGCCTGATTGGCGAAAGCCGCCAGATCGGCAGCGCGATCGCTTGCGCGGATCGCCGGCAAGAGTGCGAGCAACTCGTCGAGACCGGCCATCGCCCTGCGCCGGCGCGCGCCGCTCTCGCGGCCGAGCAGCCCGGCGGCCCCGGTGCCGAGCAGCGAAAGGCCCATCACGCCGAGATAGAACCAGTCGCCATAGCGCTCGAAGAAGGTCTGCTGCTCGCCGTCGATGAAGGCGGCCGCGCCGGAATGGACCGAGAGCGGCGCGTCCTTGTCGGTCGAGGGCGCCTCCAGCCCCTGGATCGCCGGCAATTCGGCCGCGAGCGTCAGCCTGAGCGCGAGCAGGCTCTTCACCACCTCGCCCACGACATTGTCGTCGAGGCTCTGAGCCGCCATCAGCCGGGAGGTGATCGAGATCGTCGGTAGGTTCTCGGAGGGCCTTGGCGGGTCGCCGCCGAGCGCGCCGCGCACGATCTCACCGGTTTCGATGGCGCGGAAGCGCGCCTTGATCGCCTCGGCCTCGCGGATCGGGATCAGCACGGGATCCTCGCCCCAGGCCGCGCGCAGACGGTTCAGCGCTTCGTTGTTGGTCAGCGCGCTCACGGCGTTGATCGAAAAGAAGGCGTCGATGCGTCGTTCCTTCGCGGCCGGCACGATCTCGTCGGGCGCAAGCGCGACGACCGAGACTTCGTCGAGCGCGACCTCGTACTGCTCCAGCACCCGCTGCAGCAACGTAAGGTTGCCGGCCGGAGTGCGGACGACACCGATCCGGCGGCCGCGCAGATCGGCGATGCGCCCGATCGCGCTCTCCTTCGTCGTGATGATGAAGGGAAAAGACCGCCGCGTGATCAAGGCCGTGTCGCCCTGCGCCGGCAGCGCGATGTCGGGCCGCACGATGGCGAGGTCGGCCTTGCCCTCGTCGAGGCCCTTCGCGCTTTCCTCTGAGCCCTCGGTCAGGACGAGGCGCAGGCGGATCGAGGATTTCTCCCGGTTCAGGCCCTGTACGAAGCCTGCCGCCATGCGCGCATCCTCGGAGCCGAGCGGCCCGACGGCGAGACGCAGCGTCTTCGGCTGGCTGACGAAGTAGAACACCGCCGCCGTGATCCCGAAGATCGCCAGCAGCCCCGCCAGTATCGTGAAACCGCGTCGCCCCATGCCCCAACCGATTCCCGCATGCGCGCGCCGCGCCGTGTTCGCCAAAGCTTGGCTTTAACAGCCATCATGTCGCAAGTGCGGCGGCGCGCACGATCATGCTATAGGCCGCCCATGACGACGTTGAAATCCGGTATCGCGGTGAAGATCTGCGGCTTGTCCACGGGCGAGACGCTCGAGGCCGCGCTGGCGGCCGGCGCCGACATGGTTGGGCTGAATTTCCATCCAAGGAGCCCGCGCTTCGTCTCGCGTGAGCGGGCACTCGCCCTGGTGGCGCAAGCGCGGGGACGGACGCAGATCGTCGCGCTGATCGTGGACTGGAGCGAGCGGCAGGCCGTCGAACTGGCGCAGACGTTAAAGCCCGACTGGCTGCAGCTTCATGGTCGCGAGACGCCGACCGAGGTCGCCGCCATCAAGGCCGCGACCGGTCTTCCCGTGATGAAGGCGCTCGGTATAGCCGGCCCGGACGACCTCGCCGCGATCGAACCCTATCGCGGCGTCGCCGACCTGATCCTGCTCGACGCCAAGCCGCCGAAGGACGCCGCCTATCCCGGTGGCCATGGCAGGCCCTTCGACTGGTCGCTGCTGGCGAGCCTCGACCCAAGCTTTCGCTTCATGCTATCGGGCGGGCTCGATCCGGGGAACGTCAGGGAGGCCATCGCCATCGCGCGGCCGGCCGGCGTCGATGTCTCGTCAGGCGTGGAATCCGCGCCCGGCGTCAAGGATATCGGCAGGATCGGGGACTTCATCGCGGCGGCGCGCAAGGCAGCCCGAACAGAGAACGAGAAGGCTTAGGCGGACATGAACGCGCCCCAGAATCCCAACACCTACCGCAGCGGGCCAGACGAGAACGGCCGCTTCGGCCTGTTCGGCGGCCGCTTCGTCGCCGAGACGCTGATGCCGCTCGTGCTCTCGCTGGAGCAGGCCTACGAGGCCGCCAAGGTCGATCCGACCTTCCAGAAGGATATGGTGAGCTATCTGAAGCACTATGTCGGCCGGCCCTCGCCGCTCTATTTCGCCGAACGCATGACGGACAATCTTGGCGGCGCGAAAATCTACTTCAAGCGCGACGAACTGAACCACACCGGCGCGCACAAGGTGAACAACGTGCTCGGCCAGATCCTGCTGGCGCGGCGCATGGGCAAGAAGCGCATCATCGCCGAGACGGGCGCGGGCCAGCATGGCGTCGCCACCGCGACGCTCTGCGCCCGCTTCGGGCTCGAATGCATCGTCTATATGGGCGCGGTCGATGTCGAGCGGCAGAAGCCCAACGTTTTCCGGATGAAGATGCTGGGTGCCGAGGTCGTGCCCGTCCAGAGCGGCACCAAGACGCTGAAGGACGCGATGAACGAGGCGCTGCGCGACTGGGTCACCAATGTCGCCACGACCTTCTACTGCATCGGCACGGCGGCGGGCCCCCATCCCTATCCGGCGATGGTGCGCGACTTCCAGTCCGTGATCGGCAAGGAAACCCGGGAGCAGATGCAGGAGGCGGAAGGCCGCCTGCCGGATTCCCTGATCGCGGCGATCGGCGGCGGCTCGAACGCGATCGGCCTGTTCCACCCCTTCCTCGACGATCCGGACGTGAAGATGTGGGGCGTCGAGGCGGCCGGCCACGGCCTCTCGACCGGGCTGCACGCCGCTTCGCTGACCGGCGGCACGCCCGGCGTGCTGCACGGCAACCGGACCTATCTGCTGATGGACGATGACGGGCAGATCAAGGACGCGCATTCGATCTCGGCCGGGCTCGACTATCCCGGCATCGGCCCGGAACACGCCTGGCTGCATGATTCCGGCCGCGTCTCCTACATCTCGGCGACAGATGACGAGGCGCTGGAGGCGTTCCAGCTCTGCTCGAAGCTCGAGGGCATCATCCCCGCGCTGGAGCCGGCCCATGCGCTGGCCAAAGTGATTCAGCTCGCACCGAAGCTGCCGAAAGACCATCTGATGGTGATGAACCTTTGCGGTCGGGGCGACAAGGACATCCCGCAGGTGGCGGAGATCCTGGGCGGGATGTGAGCGTCAGCGCGGATGCCGCAGCGCATCCGCCAGCAGCGGATGCATCGGCTCGGCAAAGGGATCGATGACGGTCACGCCGCGATGGACGAAGCCGTGCTGCATGTCCTCTGAGAGCAGGGCGATGCAGCCGGCCTCGGCGGCGGTGCAGAGGATCAGGGCGTCCCAGATCTGAAAATCATATGCGGCGGCCATGTCGATTGCGCTGCGGAATGTCGCGACGCCAGCGGGCTGAGTCGCAAAGCGAGCCGCCCAAACGTCGATGCGCGCCTGAGCCCCTGATCTGGGCTTGGAATATTTTCGCGTCATGACATTGAAGAACTCGCCGAGCACTTGCGTGGGAAGGACGACCGCTTCCCGGCCCAGGCGGGCGATCAGATCGATTACGAAATCTCGTTTGGCCGCCTCGTTAAAGCCATCGGCATAGATCAGCAGATTGGTATCGAGCGCGAACCTCGCCATTTTCAGTCGTACATGTCGTCGCGCGTCGCCCGCGGCAGGTTTTGGGCCGGGCGTCGCGACAGGTCGTCCAGGAAGGCCCGGAACATCTCATCCTCTTTCCGCTCGGCCTCGGATTTCTTCGGTTCGATCGGAATGAGTTCAGCCACCGGCTCGCCATGCGACGTCACGGTGACGCGCGCTCCCTGTTTCACGGCACGAAGCAGCTTGGAAAACTCGCGATTGGCCTCGGCGGCAGAGACGACACGCTTCACGGTGAAACTCATTCATGTAGTGATATAACTATATTATCGCATCGCTTCGGGAGCGGCAATCGTTCAGCGTATGGGGCGATCTCGCCAGCCTCTCGTATCGTGATATCGAGAGAGTCATGCCCCTCCGCATCGTCCGCCTCGGAACGCCCCGCCACCCCGATGAAGGCACCCGCATCGGGACAGTCCGCCGCCCGCCGCGCGGCGTGCGCAAGGAGCGCTTTTCCACCGATGACTGGTTCGACGTCTGGTATCCGGAGCTGGCTCCGAGCGCTGAACTGGTCGCTACCGCGCAGGCTGCGCGGACCGACAAGGAATGGGCCAGCTTCGTGCGCGCCTTCAAGGCCGAGATGGCGCAGCCGCCGGCGAGCCGCTCGCTCGATCTGCTCGCGGCGCTGTCGCATCGATCCAATCTCTCGGTCGGCTGCTATTGCGAGGACGAGTCGCGCTGCCATCGCTCCGTGCTGCGCCAGCTTCTGGCGGATCGGGGCGCGGCGATCGCCTGAAGCGCCTGCCCCTCTCGCCAAGCGGCCCTGCGTCATGCTAACCGCAAGCCCATGACAACGACCGGCTCCACCCGCATCCAGACCCGTTTCGCCGTGTGCTCCGCGCAAGGGCGCGCCGCTCTCGTGACCTTCGTCACCGCCGGAGATCCCGATTTCGACACCTCCAGCGCCATTCTTCATGCGCTGCCGGCAGCCGGCGCCGACGTCATCGAGCTCGGCGTCCCCTTCACCGATCCGATGGCCGACGGCATCCCGGTGCAGCTCGCCGGCCAGCGCGCGCTGAAGGCCGGCCAGACGCTGAAGAAGACGCTGGCCATGGTCGAGGCGTTTCGCGCCGGGGACAAAGACACGCCGATCGTGCTGATGGGCTACTACAATCCGATCTATGTCTACGGGGTCGAGCGCTTCCTGCAGGATGCGAGGACGGCCGGCGTGGATGGGCTGATCGTCGTCGATCTTCCGCCCGAGGAGGATGCCGAGCTGTGCCTGCCCGCGCTCGCGGCAGGGCTCAATTTCATTCGCCTCGCGACGCCGACGACCGACGACAAAAGGCTGCCGAAGGTGCTGCAGAACACCTCGGGCTTCGTCTATTACGTCTCGGTGACCGGCGTGACCGGCGGCGCGGTCGGCAATTACGACGCGGTCGGCGAGGCCGTGGCGCGGATCAAGCGCCATACCGACCTGCCTGTCGCGGTCGGCTTCGGAGTCAAGACGGCGGCGGACGCGGTCGCGATCGCCAAGGGCGCCGACGGCGTCGTCGTCGGCTCGGCGCTGGTTGAGCGCGTGCGGCTCTCGCTCGACGGCGACGGCAGGGCCACGGAAAAGACCGTTTCTGCCGTCACCTCGCTGGTGGCGGAACTCGCGGCTGGGGTCCGCCAGGTGGCGAAGGCCGCGGCGTAAGCCGCTCGCTTGCGGCAACCCCGTCAGGATCTAAAGCGATGAACTGGATCTCCGAAGTCGTCCGGCCGCGCATCAAGACGCTGTTCAAGCGCGAGAGCCCGGAAAATCTTTGGATCAAATGCCCTGATTCCGGGCAGATGGTCTTCCACAAGGATGTCGAGGCCAACGGCTTCGTCATCCCCGGCTCCGATCATCATATGCGGGTCACCGCGCCCGACCGGCTGCGCATGACCTTCGACGAAGGCAAGTGGCTCGACGTCGCCCTGCCCGAGGTCGCGGTGGATCCGCTGAAGTTCCGCGACGAGAAGCGCTATCTCGACCGGCTCAAGGACGCCCGCGCCAAGACCGGCGCGCAGGACGCCTTCAAGGTCGGTTATGGCCGGGTCAAGGGCCTGCCGATGACGCTGGCCGTGCAGGATTTCCACTTCATGGGCGGCTCGCTTGGCATGGCGGCTGGCGAGGCCTTCATCAAGGGCGCGGAGACTGCGCTCGAGAAGAAGACGCCCTATGTCGTCTTCGCGGCGTCTGGTGGCGCGCGCATGCAGGAGGGCATCCTCTCGCTGATGCAGCTTCCGCGCACCACCGTCGCGGTCAGGATGCTGCGCCGCGCCGGGTTGCCCTATTTCGTCGTGCTGACCAACCCGACCACGGGCGGCGTCACCGCCTCCTACGCCATGCTGGGCGACATCCAGATCGCCGAGCCCGGCGCGCTGATCGGCTTCGCCGGCCCGCGCGTGATCGAGCAGACCATCCGCGAGAAGCTGCCCGAGGGTTTCCAGCGCGCGGAGTACCTCAAGGATCACGGCATGGTCGACATGGTCGTCCACCGCCATGAGATCCCCGAGACGCTGGCCCGGCTCGGCCGGCTGCTGACCCGCCAGCCGGAGCCGGCGAAGGCCGTCGCGCCACTCCCGGTTACTGAGGCGGCCTGAGCGACGACGCGCAGGCGGGGGCTGAAATCGCGTCATGGGCTCGTCCGACATGCTGCTGGCGCGGTTCCTCGCGCTGCATCCCAAGCTGATCGACCTGTCGCTCGGGCGCATGCTGCGCCTGCTGGAGCGGCTCGGCGATCCGCAGACCAGACTGCCGCCGGTCATCCATGTCGCCGGCACCAACGGCAAGGGCTCGACCATCGCCTTCATGCGGGCGATCCTGGAAGCGGCGGGTCTGCGCGTCCACGTCTACACCTCGCCGCATCTGGTGCGTTTCCACGAGCGCATCCGTATCGGCTCAGGCAGCGGCAGCCGCTTCGTCGACGAAGAGAAGCTGGTCGATGCGCTGATGCGCTGCGAACGGGCCAATGCCGGCGATCCGACCACCTTCTTCGAGATGACGACGGCGGCGGGCCTGCTGCTGTTTTCCGAGCACGAGGCCGATGTCGTTCTGCTGGAGGTCGGGCTCGGCGGACGGTTCGACGCGACCAATGTCATCGCCCATCCGGCCTGCGCCGTGGTGACGCCTGTCTCGCTCGACCATGCCGAATATCTCGGCGATACGGTCACCAAGATCGCCGGCGAAAAGGCCGGCATCTTCAAGCGCAGCGCGCCGGCCGTGATCGCGCCGCAGGAGCCCGAACCGGCCGCCGTGCTCGAATCGGTCGCCGAACGCGTCGGCGCCTCGAAAATCCTGATCGGCGCGCAGGATTTCAACGTCCACGAGGATGGCGGCCGGCTCGTCTACGAGGATGGCGACGGCCTGCTCGATCTGCCGCTGCCGCGACTGGCCGGCCGCCACCAGCATGTCAACGCAGGCACCGCCATCGCGGGCTTGCGCGCCGCCGGCTATGGCGGTCTGCCCGCGCGCGCCTTCGAGCAGGGAATGCTCGGAGCCGACTGGCCGGCGCGGTTGCAGCGCCTGTCGCGCGGGCATCTGGTCGATCTGCTGCCGCCCCGCGCCGAGCTTTGGCTCGATGGCGGCCACAATCCCGATGGCGGGCGCGTGCTGGCGCAGGCCATGGCCGACCTCGCCGACCGCAACCCGGCCCCGCTGGTGATGATCGTGGGCCTCCTCTCGACCAAGGATGCGCGCGCGACGCTCGGCCATTTCAAGGGGCTGGCGCAGAGCCTGTTCGCCGTGCCGATCCAGAACTCGCTCGTCGCGCGCCCCGCAGCGGAAGTCGCGACGCTGGCGGGCGAGGCCGGGCTCCACGCCGAGACCGTCGGCTCGGTGGAGCAGGCGTTGCGGACCATAGCCGAGCGCGCCTGGCCGGCTCCGCCACGCATCCTGATCTGCGGCTCGCTCTATCTCGCGGGCGAGGTGCTGTCCGCCAACGGCACGCCGCCGATGTGAGGCTGGCGACAGGAGAGGATGTCATGCCCACGTATTCCTTCGGCTCCAGCGGACGCGCCATCCCACCCATCGGCCAGGGCACATGGAACATCGAGCGCTCCGACCGCCGCGAAGCGGTCGCGGCGCTGCGGCGCGGGCTCGATCTCGGGTTGAGCCATATCGACACCGCAGAGATGTATGGTTCGGGTCGCTCCGAGGAGATCGTCGGCGAAGCGATCGCTGGCCGGCGCGACGCGGTTTTCCTCGTCTCGAAGGTGCTGCCGCACAACGCTTCGCGCAAAGGCACGGTCGCAGCCTGCGAGGCCTCGCTCAGAAGGCTCAAGACCGACCGGCTCGACTGCTTCCTGTTGCACTGGCGCGGCTCGTATCCGCTGGCGGAAACCTTCGCCGCCTTCGAGACGCTGCGGGAACAGGGCAAGATCCTGTCCTGGGGCGTCAGCAATTTCGACGTCGACGATCTGGAGGAGGCGCTGGCAGTCGCGGGGCCGGGCGTCATCGCCTGTAATCAGGTCCTCTACCACCTGCGCGAGCGCGCCATCGAGCATGCCGTCATCCCCTGGTGCGAACGCCATGGCGTCGCCGTCACGGCCTACAGCCCGTTCGGGCAGGACGATTTCCCCGCTGCCGGCAGCGCGGGCGGCAAGGTACTGGCCTGGATCGCGGAGGCTCATGGCGCGAGCCCGCGTCAGGTCGCGCTCGCGTTTCTGACCCGCCGCCCCTCGGTTTTCGCGATCCCGAAGGCGTCACGCGTCTCCCATGTCGAGGACAATGCCGGTGCGCTCGGCCTGCGCCTCAGCGACGACGAGATCGCACGCATCGAAGCGGCTTTTCCGCGCGGTCCAAAGCCGCGTTCGCTGCCGATGCTGTGAGGCGTCAGAACCCCGCCGCGCGCCTGAGCAGATCGAGCCCGATCACCGTCAGCACCGTCTTGATGATCGCGACGAACCAGCGCTCGGGCAGCCGGTCGAGCAGCTTGGTGCCTGCTATGGTGCCCAGAAAGCCCGAGACGATCATCGCCGCGATCAGCGGCAGCCAGCCGGCGAAGGCGAAGCCGAGCGCGGCAAAAGCGAAGACCTTGAGCAGGTGCTGCACCATCATGCAGGCGGCGTGCGTGGCGATGAGTTCGCGCTTCTGCAGGCCAAGCGGCAGCAGCAGTGCCTGCACGAAAGGGCCGGTCGCGCCGACAAACATGGTCACCACCGTCGAGATGCCGCCCCCGACGATGAGCCCGCTGGAGGCGAGCCCCGGAATCTGCGGCTTCGGGATCCAGGCGAGGATGAGGATGAAGCCGCCGAGCACGCCCAGCAGCACCCGCTCCGGCATCGCCACGACGATATAGCCGCCGATCGCGACGCCGACGAGCGAGCCGAGCGCGAAGCGCGCCACCATGCCCCATTGGGCGTGGATGCGCTGGACGAAGGCGCGGCCGACATTGGAGCCGAGCTGGACCAGCCCGTGAACGGCGATGACGACGGCGGGCGAGACGGTGCCAGCGAGCGCCCCCAGCATCACCGCGCCGCCCCCGATGCCGAAGGCTGCCGTGAAGGCCGAGGTCAGGAAGCTGACGACGATCAGCAAGAGCGCGATGGCGGGCGGGACGCCGGCCGGCAGGAGCATGTCCGTCATGGAAACCGGGCGTCGGAGGGCAGGATACGATCCTGCTACACCCCGCGCTTCGTGGCGGTAAAGCGCGGCTGACGCATGCCGCCGCCGCATTGCCGGAAACCACGATTCGGCGGAGCGCTTTACAACGCAGGCGAGCAGGCGTTTTCTTCACGGCAATGGCGGCGAGCCTGCGCGCCCGACAACGCCAATCGATCTCAACAGTTGCGTTTCCCGGAGTGTGTGATGCGTCGCGTCCTCGGCATCCTGACCTTTCTTTGCCTGTCGCTGTTCGGTCTCCTTCCCGTCCATGCCGGCGTCGATGTCCGCGTCAACATCGCGACCCAGCGGATGACGGTCACGACCACCGACGGCGAGGTCCATCAATGGGCGATCTCGTCGGGCCGCAAGGGCTTCCGCTCGCCCAACGGCGTCTACCGCCCGACGCGGCTGGAGCGGAGCTGGTACTCGCGCAAATATGGCGGCGCGATGCCCCATTCGGTGTTCTTCCGCGGCGGCTACGCCATCCATGGCACCACGGCGGTCGGCGCGCTCGGTCGCCCGGCGTCGCATGGCTGCATCCGCCTGCACCCTGCCAACGCCGCCAAGCTGTTCGCACTGGTGAAGAAGCACGGCTCGGGCGCGACCACGATCGCGCTGAATGGGGCCGCGCCCGACAATCTGTCGCAATTCGCCAAAGCCTCGGGCGGGGCCACGACCAAGATCGCCAAGGCAAAGACCAAGCCGCGCGCCGCCATCGCCGCCAAGCGCCAGACCGCCCCCGACTGGGATGCGGCGCGCGGCCAGATCCTGCTGCGCCCGGCCCTGCCGGCCGGCGCGATCGGCTACCAGACTTACGACTTGCAGCGCTACTACCAGACCGGCCCGCGCTGGCGCTGAGCGGCTCTCACAGCGCCGAAGGCGCGATCCTGAGCCAGCCCGACAGCGTCCCGCCCGGCTCCAGTTTCGTCAGCGGCGCGACGGCCCGCGCGGCCTTCTCGCTCGGGGAGCCGATGGCGTGGCTTTGCGGCTCGACGCAGAGGAAATCCGCGCCTGCCGGGGCCCACACCACCGGGCAATGCAGGGTTTCGCTGGCGGTCAGTGTGATCGCGAGGCTGGATGAAGGCGTCTCGATCCGCGCCGAGCCATCCCAGCCGAGGAAGCTCCAGGCCGTCTCTCGGCCGGTCGCGAAGACGGGCTTTTCGGCATAGGGGCCGCCATCGGGCAGGCTTTGCGAGCCCGTCGCGCGAAAGGCATCGCCGAAGACCAGCGCGCCCGTCGCGGTCATACCGAGTGTCGTGTCGGGAGCGCAGGGGAACCACGGATGGTGGCCGAGACCGTAAGGTAGGGCCTGGTCAGCCTCGTTGGTGACCGCAATCTCGATGGTCATACCGGCCTGATCCAGGCTGACCTCTTGCGTCGCCCGGTAGCGATACGGGTCGGACCCGGTCGTCCTGCGGTGTTCCAGCACGGTGTGACTGGCGGTCCGACCGAGGATGTCCCAGGCAGACTGCCAGCCGAAGCCATGAATATTGCCGCCGCCATGCGCGTTGTTGTCGGGAACCGTGAAGCGGCGCTCGCCGTCATCGACGACGCCGCCGAAGGCGCGATTGGCGAAAGGGACCATCGCCCAACTGCCGAACATGTTGGGCGCGCTCGTGGACGGGACGGCTCCCTCGGGGGAATGCAGCAGCTTGTGGATGCGCCCGTCCGGCCCCTGCCAATCGAGCCCGGCGACGATGCCGCCGGCTTCGGGAGCGATGCGGGCGCTGAGCGGGCCTGCCGTGAGGGTGATCATTCGGATCTGGCCTCTACTTGATCAGCGGCTGAAGCTGCAGCTGCATCGCCTGCATGCGCGGCAGGAAGCGC
The DNA here is from genome assembly GCA_001556025.1 of Rhizobiales bacterium CCH3-A5. Lineage (GTDB taxonomy): Bacteria > Pseudomonadota > Alphaproteobacteria > Rhizobiales > Beijerinckiaceae > Allobosea. The sequence goes on along the minus strand of LSIB01000098.1, from coordinate 53,393 downwards.
TCCACCATGGCGTGGGCCGGCACGCGCTGCACCTGCACCGACAGGTTGAACGCGCCGACGACCGCTCCGCGATGACCAAGCAGCGGCATGGCGAGCGAGGCCAGCCCGAGTTCGAGCTCCTGATCGACGAGGCACCAGCCCTGCGCGCGGACCTCGTCGAGCAGCGCCATCAACCGGGCCGGGTCGGTGACCGTGTGCGGCGTCAGCGCGCGTGGCCTGCCGGCGGCAATCAACGCCTGCGCTGCCTGCGGCTCCATCGCCGCCAGAAGGACGCGCCCCATCGAGGAGCAGAACGCCGGCAGGCGCGAGCCGACCGACAGCCCCACCGACATGATACGGCGCTGCGCCGAGCGGGCGATGTAGACGATCTCGTGCCCTTCGAGCAGCGAGGCTGACGAGGATTCATGCGCCTCCTCGGAGAGCCGTTCGAGGAAGGGCTGGACGAGCTGAGGAAGGGCCGTCGAGGCGAGCCAGGCGTAGCCGAGCCGGAGCACGCGCGGCGTCAGCCGGAAGAACTTGCCGTCGAATTCGGCATAGCCGATCTTCGCCAGCGTCAGCAGGCAGCGGCGCGCGGCGGCGCGGGATAGGTCGGTGGCGCGGGCGACGTCGGCGATGGTGAGCTTGTCATGGGCGGCATCGAAGCACTCGATCACCGCCAGCCCCTTTTCGAGGGCGGCCATATGATCGCGGTCTGACGTCCCGGCCGCCATGCTTGACCCTAATCCTCACGCGCCATAAAGTGCGAAAATCAAAACGTTGTGCGATAAACGCACATGCTGAGGAGATGTCAAGGTGGCGGAATTCGTCTCTCTGGCTGAGGGCGTCGAGGCGGTCCTCAGCGATGGCTGCTCGGTCGCGATGGAGGGATTCACCCATCTGATCCCGCACGCCACCGGCCATGAGGCGATCCGGCAGGGCAGGAAGCGGCTGACCCTGATCCGGATGACGCCCGATCTGGTCTACGACCAGATGATCGGTATGGGCTGCGCCGAGAAGCTGGTGTTTTCATGGGGCGGCAATCCCGGCGTCGGCTCGCTGCACCGGTTTCGCGACGCGGTCGAGAATGGCTGGCCGCATCGGCTGGAGATCGAGGAGCACAGCCACGCCGCCATGGCCAATGCCTATGAGGCCGGCGCGGCGAACCTGCCCTTCGCCGTGTTTCGCGGCTACAAGGGCGTCGATCTGCCGAAGGTCAACGACCGGATCAGGTCTGTGACCTGCCCTTACACCGGCGAGGTGCTGGCGACCGTGCCGGCGATCCGCCCCGACGCCGCGATCATCCACGCACTCAAGGCCGACCGCGAGGGCAATGTCATGCTGGAGGGCATCGTCGGCGTGCAGAAGGAGGCGGTGCTGGCGGCCAGGCGCTCGCTCGTCACGGTCGAGGAGATCGTCGAGGATTTCGGGCCGCGCAACGCCAATGCCGTGATCCTGCCGGCCTGGACGGTGACGGCCATCGCCCATGTTCCGGGCGGAGCGTTTCCGTCCTATGCGCAGGGCTACACGAAGCGCGCCAACGACTTCTACATCGCCTGGGACAAGATCGCCCGAGAGCGCGAGACGTTCCTGGCGTGGATGAAGGAGAATGTGCTGGAAAAAGGCCCGGAGGCCTTTGCGCAACATGTCGGCGCGAAAGCGAGGGCTGCGTGATGACCGCTACGCCCACCGAGATGATGACCATCGCCGCCGCGCGGTTGCTCACCGACAACGACGTCTGCTTCGTCGGCATCGGCGCGCCGTCCGCCGCATGCAACCTCGCGAGGCTGACGCATGCGCCAAAAATCACGCTGATCTACGAATCAGGCACGCTTTCGACGCGGCCCACCGTGCTTCCGCTCTCGATCGGCGATGGCGAGCTCTGCGACACGGCGCTGACCACGGTCTCGGTGCCGGAGATGTTCCGCTACTGGCTTCAGGGCGGGCGCATCACGATCGGATTCCTTGGCGGCGCGCAGATCGACCGCTTCGCCAATCTCAACACCACCGTGGTCGGCCCTTACGACGCGCCGAGGGTGCGTCTGCCCGGCGGGGGTGGCGCTCCCGAGATCGCCAGCAACTGCCAGCAGATCTTCATCACCATGGCGATGGGCGCGCGCGCCTTCGTCGACAAGCTGCCGTTCATCACCTCTTTCGGCCACGGGACCGGGAAGGGCGACAGGGAGAGGCTGGGCCTGAAGACCAAAGGCCCGACCCGGGTGATGACGGATTTGTGCGTCATGGAACCCGATCCGGAGACATCCGAACTCACGGTCACCTCGCTGCATCCCGGCGTGACGCGCGAACAGGTGCAGGCCGGATGTGGCTGGCCCTTGCGCTTTGCCGCCTCGGTCGCCGAGACTCCGCCTGCGACCGAGCAGGAACTGAGCGTCCTGCGCGATCTGCATGCGCGCACCAGCCAAGCCCATGGAGTGGCGGCATGAGCCTGATCTATCCGCTGGACGGCCTCAAGGCCCATCCCGCCAACGCCTCGCCTGAGTACAAATCGACGCTGAAGCGCGCGCCGTCGCAGCCGCTGATCCTGCTGCCGCATACGCTGTCGGAAACGACGGGGCCTGTCTTCGGCCATGTCGCGGTCGCCGAGACCGACACGGATCTGACGCGCCAGCATGCGGGCGAGCCGATCGGCGAGCGCATCATCGTGACCGGCCGCGTGCTCGACGAGGACGGCCGCCCGGTGCCGCATACGCTGGTCGAGATCTGGCAGGCCAACGCGACCGGCCGCTACGTCCATCTCCGCGACCAGCATCCGGCTCCGCTCGATCCGAATTTTACGGGCGCGGGGCGCGCCCTGACCGATGCCGACGGGCGCTACCGCTTCGTCACGATCAAGCCCGGCGCCTATCCCTGGCGCAACCATTACAACGCCTGGCGGCCGGCCCATATCCACTTCTCGCTGTTTGGACCGAGCTTCCTGTCGCGCATCATCACGCAGATGTATTTCCCGGGCGATCCGCTGTTCCAGTACGACCCGATCTTCCAGTCGATCACCGATGCGAAGGTGCGCGACCGGCTGGTCTCGCGCTTCGATATCGACACCACCGAGGATCACTGGGCGCTGGCCTATCAGTTCGACATCGTCCTGCGCGGCCGCGAGGCGACGCCGGTGGAGGAGCCGCATGAGCACTGAGACGCGCATTGAGTCCAGGCGGGGGCTTACCCCCTCGCAGACGATCGGCCCCTTCTTCGCCTATGGGCTGACGCCGCGCGCCTATGGCGGGCAGGAGCTGTTCACCGAGCAGGTTGCGGCGGAAGGCATGGCCGGCGAGCGAATCCGCATCGAGGGCGTGGTCTATGATGGCGACGGCGCGGCCGTGAGCGACGCGATGATCGAGATCTGGCAGGCCGACGGCCAGGGCCGCTTTCACGCCGCAGGCAACGCCGGCTTCACCGGTTTCGGGCGCTGCGAGACGAGCGCCGAGGGAGTCTACTTTTTCGAGACGGTGCGGCCGGGCGCGCTGCCGGCGCCGGGGGGAGCCAAGCAGGCGCCGCATCTCACCGTCTCGGTCTTCGCGCGTGGCGTGCTGGTGCGGCTGATGACGCGGATCTACTTCTCCGACGAAGCTGCCAACGCAACCGATCCCGTGCTGGCGCTGGTTCCGGCCGAGCGCCGCGGCACGCTGATCGCCGAACGCGGGGCCGACGGCGTCTTCCGGCTCGACATCCGCCTGCAAGGCGAGGGCGAGACGGTCTTCTTCGAGGCGTGAGCGCTCTCGTCAAGGCGGCAGGGCCTCGCTAAACCACTTGGCGACCCTTCTCGCCGGAGCTTCCCATGCCCAGCCCTCTGATCGCGCTCGACTGGGGCACCACGCGGGCGCGCGCCTTCCTGATCGGCGCGGATGGCGCGGTCCTCGACAGACGCAGCGCCGACCAAGGCATCCAATCCGTGCCGGAGGGCGGTTTTCCGGCTGCTTTCGAGGCTATCGCCGGAGAGTTCCGCCGTAGCCACCCCGATGCCGCCATCGTGCTCGCCGGCATGGTCGGCAGCCGCAATGGCTGGGTCGAGGCGCCTTACGTTCCCTGCCCCGCGACGCCGGACGCGATCGCCGAGGCCGCCATGCCGGTCACGCTGGCCGACGGCGCGCAGGCGCTGATCCTGCCCGGCCTGTCCTGCGACGAGGGCGCCTTCGACGTGATGCGCGGCGAGGAGACGCTGATCGTCGGCTTGGGCCTCGACGACGGTCTCGTTTGCCTGCCGGGCACGCATTCGAAATGGGCGCTGATCGAAAGGGGGCGCATCGCCCGCTTCGCCAGCTTCATGACCGGGGAGATCTATGGCCTGCTGCGCCAGAACTCGATCCTGTCGCGGCTGGCGGTAGACCCCGTCGACGACGAAGCCACTGAGGGCGCGCGTCTCGGATTTGCGGCAGCCGGCCGGGCGGGCGGGCTGCTGAACGCGGCTTTCGCCGGCCGCACCGAGGTGCTGGCCGGGCGCATGGCTCCAGGCTGCGTCGGCCCCTATCTCTCGGCGCTGCTGATCGGGCAGGAGATCGCCGGGGCGACGGCCCTGTTCGGACGGCCGGTCCGCGTCCAGCTCGTCGCGGACGGCGTGATGGCGCAGAGCTATGGCGCAGCGCTGGCGGCAGCCGGCCTGCCTTTCGAGATCACGAGCCCGGAGGCGGCCTTCATCGCCGGCGTCGGTCTTTTGGCAGGCGGGCTTGCGCGATGATCGTCGTCTTCGGCTCGCTCAATGTCGATCTGGTGACGACCGTCCCAAGACTGCCGAAGGCCGGTGAGACGGTAATGGGGCCGGACTACGCGCTCCACCCCGGCGGCAAGGGTGGAAACCAGGCGCTCGCCGCCCGCCGCGCCGGCGCGGACGTCGTGCTCGTCGGCGCGGTCGGCCGCGATGGCTTCGCCGAGATCGCCCTGTCGCTGCTGGCACGGGACGGCGTCGATCTGAGCCATGTCTCACGGCTCGACGCGCCCACGGGGGCCGCCTTCATCGCGATCGACGAGGCCGGCGCAAACCAGATCGTGGTCGCGGCCGGAGCTAACGCCCGAGCCGACGCCTCGGCGCTGCCTGATATGTCGCTCGGCGAGAACGATCTCCTGCTGCTTCAGCGCGAGGTTCCCGAAGACCAGTGCCTGCTGGCCGCCCGCGCGATGAAGCAGGCCGGCGGCCGCGTCATCCTCAACCTCGCGCCTGCCGGCGCGCCCTCGCCCGAGCTGCTCGCGTGCCTCGACATCCTCGTCGTCAACGAACACGAGGCGCTGGTTCTTGGCGAGGCGCTCGGCTGGCCGGCGCTGGAGCCGGACGAATTCGCCAGGCGGATCGACGCCGAGATCAGCATCGCCTGCATCGTCACGCTCGGCGCGGACGGGGTCGTTGGCTGGCATGGCGGTGTGCGGCGGCGGCTCGAGGCTCCAAGCGTCGCGGTCGTCGACACCGTTGCGGCGGGCGACAGCTTCTGCGGGGCGTTCGCGGCGGCGCTGGCGGCGGGATACGGCTTTTCGGGCGCGCTGCAGCGCGGGCTGGCGGCCGGGTCGCTCGCCTGCACCATCCCCGGCGCGCAGCCCAGCGTACCGCGCCGCGAGGCGATCGAGGCGCTGGTCGGGACGGCGTTCATCTAAGGCAGCCGCGCTTTTCGACACGGCCCGTTAAGGCTTCCGGCGCGAACGCGCCCGTCATCGACGCGTTCCGCGCAATCGCGCTGATCGCCTTCACCCTTCGTCAGCACCTGCGCCACCATCGTCGGACGCTCCCCTGCGCAGGCTGGAAGGCTCAGATGGCACAAAGTCCGTTACGTTGGGCCCTTGGCGTCGCCGCAGCCGTCGGTCTCGGCGCGACAGTTTACGGCGACAGAATCGCCAGGCTTACCGGCGACGATACGCCGAAGCTCGCTACGGCGGGCGCGCCCTCGACAGCTCCCGCGCAGGCCTCCGCCCGTCCCGCGGGCCGCCCGACGCTGACCGTCGCGGCCGATTATCGCGGCCATTACGTCGTGCATCCCTCGGTCGACAATTTCCGCATCAAGATGCTGGTCGACACCGGCGCCAGCGTCGTGGCGCTGACGGCGGCCGATGCGCGCGCGCTCGGCATCCAGCTTTCGCCGAGCGACTACAAGATGACGCTCAACACCGCCAATGGCGCGGTCAGGGGCGCGCGCGTCAATCTGCGCGAGGTCCGGCTCGGTGATATCCTGGTGCGGAATGTCGAGGCGGTGGTGCTGCCGGCTGGCGCGCTTTCGATGAGCCTGCTCGGCACCTCCTTCCTCGGCAAGCTGCAGAGCTACGAGGTCCAGACCGGGCGCATGGTGCTGCGCGGCTGACGGCGCGAAGCGTTCCCGAAACCACCCTTCCCAAGAGCACCCTGCCCAAGACTACCTTGTCCAAGACCTGCCGTTCCCAAGACCTGCGTGATCGGCTAGGCGAGAGGTGGGGGGCCGCGTCAGCACTGCAACGAGACCGCGATGCTCGCGCAGGACGGCCGCCCCGCCACACAAGACCGCCGATGGATGGCCCGATGTTTCCCAAGCCCCTGCCCGAGCTCTTCCCGAACACGTTCGATTACGAGTCGCTGCCGATGGTGAAGCCGACCGGCTTCCGCGAATACGACGCGCGCTGGTTCTTCGGCAAGGAACTCAATCTGATGGGCGTGCAAGCCGTCGGCATGGGGCTGGGCACGCTGATCCGGCGCATGGGCGTGAAGCCGGAGATCGTCACGGGCCACGATTTCCGCAGCTATTCCTCCTCGATCAAGATGGCGCTGGTCACCGGCCTGATGGCGGCGGGCTGCAAGGTCCACGACATCGGCCTCGCCATGTCGCCGATGGCGTATTTCGCGCAATTCGCGCTCGACGTGCCCTGCGTCGCCATGGTCACCGCCTCGCATAACGACAATGGCTGGACAGGCATCAAGATGGGCGCGCAGCGCCCCGTCACCTTCGGCCCCGACGAGATGGGCCAGTTGCGCGACATCGTGCTGGCGGGCGATTTCGACCTGACCGGCGGCGGATCCTACCATTTCGTGCCGGATTTCCCGGAGGCCTATGTCAAGGACCTGACCAGCCGTCCGAAGATCACGCGCAAGCTGCGCGTCATCGCCGCCTGCGGCAACGGCACGGCCGGCGCGTTCGCGCCCAGGATTCTGGCGGCGCTCGGCTGCGAGGTCATCCCGATGGACGCCGAACTCGACCATACGTTCCCGCGCTACAATCCCAACCCCGAAGACATGAAGATGCTGCACGCCATGGCGGACGCGGTGAAGCAGCACGGCGCGGATGTGGCGCTCGGCTTCGACGGCGACGGCGACCGCTGCGGCGTCGTCGACAACCATGGCGAGGAGATCTTCGCCGACAAGATCGGCGTCATGCTGGCGCGCGATCTGAGCAGGCTGCACCCCGGCGCGCAGTTCGTCGTCGACGTCAAATCGACCGGCCTGTTCGACACCGACCCGGAGCTGCAGCGGCTGGGCGTCAAGACCGACTACTGGAAGACCGGCCATTCCTACATCAAGCGCCGGGTACGCGACCTGAACGCGCTGGCCGGCTTCGAGAAATCAGGCCATTTCTTCTTCAACGCGCCGGTCGGGCGCGGCTATGACGACGGCGTCGTCACCGCGATCGCGGTCATCGACATGCTCGACCGCAACCCGGATAAGTCGATGGCCGAGCTCTACGCCGCCGTCCCCAAGACCTGGGGCACGCCGACCATGGCGGCCAAATGCGCTGACGAGATCAAGTATCAGGTCTCGGACCGGGTCACGAGGACGGTGCAGGAGATGCAGGCCTCAGGCGCGAGCTTCGCCGGCCAGCCGATCCGTTCTGTCGTCACCGTCAACGGCGTGCGCGTGACCACGCAGGATGGAAGCTGGGCGCTGGTGCGCGCCTCCTCCAACAAGCCGGAGCTGGTCGTGGTCTGCGAGAGCCCGGTCTCGGAGGCGCGCATGCGCGAGATGTTTTCCGCGATCGACGGCGTGCTGCGCGCGCATCCGGAGGTCGGCGCCTACAACCAGACGATCTGATCGGAGCTGCCCGGGGCGACGACCGGCGGGATTCAGAAGCCCGGGCACATCGGCGTGGTCGGCGAGGTTCCGGTTCGCTCGACCTGCTCGACATTGCCCGTGCCGCCGGTCTTGCCCGCGCGCGGGCGCATGTAGATCGGCGTGTTGCCGATGCGGATGCTGCCGGTAAGCAGATAGCCGATCACGGGCTCGAACTCGTAGGACGCCTGCGCCATGATGAGCGAACTGTTGGGAACGCGCAGGTCGGTCGGCAATGTCACCGTGGAACCCCGCGCCAACGCCGCCGAATTGCGGTGGTCGCTCCAGCAGACCCTTGCGGTGCCGGCGGCATCGATGACGACGCTGGCGATCATCATCTTTGCCCGGGACGGGGTATAGGGCGTCATCACCGACAGGGCGGCGTCGAAGATGTTGGACACGTCGGTGGTGCTGACCGAGGTCGACTGCGCCGTCAGATCGGCCAGCGCCCGGTTGAGCTGGGTCACCTTGCGGTCGGCCATGACGCCCTGGGCGACCTCGACGACCCCGAAATAGATCGCCAGCAGCGCCGGAAAGATCATCGCGAATTCGACGACGGCGACGCCGCGACGGTCGCCGACGACGCCCCTGACCAGACGGCGCAGGGCGGCGCGGTTGCGACGGGGCGAGAAGGCGCGGCGGAACTGGCTCATCGTCATGTCGCGGGCGTCACACGAAGGGTTCGGATTTGAAGGTGGTGGACGCGACGAGTGCGCGTCTGCCGGCTCCGATATTGGCGAGCGCCGTGCTCCACTGCGTGAAGACCAGATCATATTCCAGCACCGCCCGAACGACGATGATCTGGCCAGGGCCCGTCTGGTTGTATGCGAAGCCGGTGGTGTTCAGCGTGCCGCCGCTGACTGGGTTCGACGCTGACGTGCCGGCTTGCGCGCCGGAGAAAGAGGCGTAGCTGCGGACATCGATCTGGACTTTCGAGCAGTCGACGAGCGCCGGCGCATGAGAACAGACCGCGTCGCGGAACTTCGTGGTGTTGGCGACGGCACCGGCAGACGCTGGATACTCCGTCTGCGACTGGCCGGTCAAAAGCTGGCGCGATGCCAGCGTCACCGCATCCTCTAGGATCTGGTTGGTCCAGAACATCAGCGCGGTTTCGATGATGGCGAGCAGCACCGCGAGGAAGGGAGTGATCACGATTGCGAATTCGACGGCGGTCGCGCCGTCCTGATCGCGCCGGAAGCGACGGATCAGGCCGCGCCGCCACCGCGGGGCAGGTTTGGCGAGCGAGGAAGCCGGCAGGTCCGTCATGCGCGTCTTGAGTCCGGTTCGCGGCCGGCGCCAACGCCGGCCTTTCTCAGGTTTGGGACCGGACGCTAGCCGAAAACACTTGCCGATCCGTTAGGGCCGCGATGCGTCAGCTTTTGAACGTGTTAGCAAAGCGTTCACCCTGGCCGGGCGGCCTTTGGCGCCTGCTCAGCGTGCGGCTCCCGCCCCGGCCGCGGCGGCCGCGGCAGTGCTGCGGCTCACGGCCTGGCCGCTGGCCTCGCCAAAGAAGCGTTGCGCATCGCCGAGCCTGACCGTCGGCTGGCAGGCCGGCGTGCAGGAATAGCTCTCGCGGTCGAGCCCGCGTTGGACTGTCAGGACGGAATCGGACGCCGCGCCCACGCGCACGAGCGATTCCGCCAGCAGCGCGCCATTGGCGTCGAGCGCGATCAGATTGGTGACGCCGAAGCTCTTGCCCGTCACCACCATCACGCCGTTCCGCTGGACCGAGACGTCGGCGATGCCGGGATTGCCGACGATCACCGTCTGCGCCTTCTCCGGCAGGCGCACCACCTTGGCGTGGTCGACCATCACCACCACGGTATCGGGGGCCGCTCCCTGCGGCGCGGCGACGGCGCCGGATGCGCCACAAGCCCAGACGAGACCGGATGCGAGCAGGAACGCGGCGACGCGAAAGCCGGCGCGACGCGAGCCGGATACATGCGTGACAGCGGACATGGGCAGCGCCTCAAGATTTGCGACCCATGCAGGAAAGCGCAGAATGATGAATCAATCCCTAACGCAGCCCGGTCCAGGGCTTTGCAGACATCGGACCCGGGTCGGTTAGGCCGGCCGTTTCAGTCACATGCCTCGCCGCGGCGGGCCCTCTCACAGGGCGGCGCAGGGTTTCAACTTTGCCGAGAACGACTAGTATTGTTCTGTATGCGATTTATCTCCTCCGAAAAGCGATCTCGATTTCCGGAAATCTTATAAATTCTGCATTAACCATCGAATGCATGTTTGCCGAATCGAGCGAATTCTTCGATTCGTTTAACCGATCGGCAAGGGGCGCGGGGTAATGTCCAATTGTCGCTGACCGAAGCCGTTCAGAGCGAAGGCAGCAGTCAAACCGTGGTGTAAAAGGAGTTCTCCCATGACCAATCTCTTCGCTCGTTTCGTCAAGGACGAGTCCGGCGCGACCGCCATCGAATACGGCCTGATCGCCGCCCTCGTCGCCGTCGTCTGCATCGGCGCCATGCAGCTCGTCGGCAACCGGCTGACCACGCTGTTCACCACCATCGCCAACAGCCTCGGCACTGCCTGACACGACCTGGCCATCGCCAGCAGGAACGCCCCGGCACCGCCGGGGCGTTCTTGTTTCCGGGCTCAACTTGCCTTCGTCTCCCGGCCCGGATCCGCATCGTCTCCCTGCCGCCGGTAAGGCTTTGGTCAGCGCCGGCGCACATCATGCGCGTCACCAAGTCGAGGATGTCCCGATGTCGATGTCTCTGATCGCCCTGCTCGTCGCCTTTCCGGCCGCCATGGCCTTCGCCGCGGCCAGCGACCTCGTCTCGATGACGATTTCGAACAAGCTTTGCCTCGCCCTGCTGCTCGGCTTTGCGATCGTCGCGCCCCTGCTCGGACTGTCCTGGCCGCAGATCGGCGGGCATCTCGCCGCAGGCGGACTGGTGCTGGCGATCTGCTTCGGCTTCTTCGCCGCCGGCTGGATCGGCGGCGGCGACGCCAAGCTCGCGGCGGCCACCGCCTTGTGGTTCGGCTTCGGCCAGCTCTTGCCCTATTTTCTGCTCGCGGCGATCCTCGGCGGCGTCCTGACCCTCGTGCTGATGAAGCTGCGCTCCGCGCCGCTGCCGGCCCTGGCAGAGCGCTGGTCCTGGGCGCGCCGCCTGCACGCGGCCAATCATGGCGTGCCCTACGGGATCGCGCTCGGCCTCTCGGCGCTGTTCATCCTGCCGCACACGGCGCTCTGGAAGGCCGCCATCGGGGTCTGAGACCGCCTGCGGCAACGCCCGGATCCGAAAAAAAGATACGTCCGATTAACCATAAGTTGACGATTTCGACCGCAGCATCCTCGACGAACGCCAACTGGGTTTGGCTGAGGGTCTGTCGCAATGAGTCCCGCCCGCATCATCATTCTGGTCGTGGCCCTGGTCGCCGGCGTCGGCGCCGCCATGCTGATCCAGCGGCCGACGCAGGCGCCAGCTCCCGCAGCGCGCATCGAGGCCGCGCCGACCGTGCCGGTTCTGGTCGCCGCCGCCGACATTCCGCTGGGAAACACCGTTTCGGCCGCCGATCTGCGCTGGCTCGACTGGCCGCTGTCCGGCGTGCCGGCCGGCGTGGTGCGCCAGGACGAGAGCCCGGAGGCGCTGACCGAGTTGACCGGGCAGGTCGCGCGCTACGCCATTCTCGGCGCGGAGCCGATCCGTCGCGAAAAGCTCATCAAGACGGATGGCACCGGCTTCCTGTCCGCCGTGCTGCCCACGGGCAAGCGCGCCATCGCGATCTCGACCGACAGCCGCGGCGCCAACACGGCCGGCGGCTTCATCCTGCCCAATGACCGCGTCGACGTGATCCGCACCTACAAGGAAGACGGCCCGGGCCAGACCGAGACCTTCCTGAGCCAGACCATCCTGACCAATGTCCGGGTGCTGGCGATCGGCCAGAACATCCAGGAGCGCAACGGCGAGAAGGTCGTCATTGGCGAGACAGCGACGCTCGAAGTCGCGCCGCGCCAGGTTGAGATCGTCGCCCAGAGCCAGCGCAACGGCACGCTCTCCCTGGCGCTGCGCAGCCTCAAGGACGCCGGCGAGCCCGACCAGCCTGCAGAGGACGGCGCCCTCACCCTCGTGCGCTACGGCGTCACCAGCAAAAGCGTGAAACCATGACCGTCGAACGCATCCTGACCGCCGCCGCCCTGGCGCTGCTGCTTTCCGGCGCCGCTCAGGCCCAGTCGACCGGTCCCGCGCCGGTCGTGAATGTCGGCGCGAGCGAACACGCCATCGCCCGCAAGCTCGATCTCTCGATCGGACGATCGCTCGTCATCGAATTGCCGCGCGACGCCAAGGAAGTCTTCGTCGCCAATCCGAGGGTCGCCAACGCCGTCGTCCGGTCCGCCCGCAAGCTCTTCATCATCGGGATCGCCGACGGTTCGACCTCGATGTTCGTCATCGACGCCGAGGGCCGGCAGATCTCGGCGCTGGAGATCGAGGTCGGGCGCGATCTGAACGTGCTGCGCCAGACCCTGCGCGCGGCGATGCCCAAGGCGCAGATCGAGGTCAAGGCGGCCGGCACCTCGATCCTGCTCGTCGGCACCGTCGCCAACGCCTCGGAAGCCACGCAGGCCGTCGACATCGCCAACGCCTTCGTGGGCACGGCCGGCGGGCTTTTCTCCACCTCAAAAGGCGCCGTGATCAATTCGCTCGCCATTCGCGGACGCGACCAGGTCATGGTCAAGGTCGTCGTGTCGGAGGTGTCGCGCAAGGCGATCAAGCAACTCGGCATCAACTCGACCGGCGAGTGGAAGCTCGGCAACTTCTCGGTCACGCCGTCGATCGACAATCCGCTGCCGCTGTCGCCGCAGGCGCTGTCGGCCACCGCGATTACCGCCGGCATCGGCAACTCGACCAACTTCACGCTGCGCGCCCTCGAGCGGGCGGGCCTCTCCCGCGTGCTGGCCGAGCCGACCGTGACCGCGATCTCGGGCGAAAGCGCCAAGTTCACCGCCGGCGGCGAAGTGCCTGTGCCCAACGGATACACCTGCGACGGCACCGGGCGCTGCACGCTCGGCATCGTCTACCGCCCGATCGGCGTTGCGCTCAATTTCACGCCGATCGTGCTGTCGGACAACAAGATCAGCATGCGCATCGCCACCGAGGTGACGGAACTCGATTTCGAGAACCAGATTCGGCTCAGCGACAACAACCAGGCTGCGATCAATGCGCCGGCCTTCCGCGTCCGCAAGTCCGACACCACGGTCGAGCTGCCTTCGGGCGGCACCCTCGCAACCGCGGGGCTGATCCAGCGCGTCTCGAAATCCTCGCTCAACGGCCTGCCGGGGCTGATGAACCTGCCGATCATCGGCGTGCTGTTCCGCTCGCGCGACTACCAGCGCGAGGAAACCGAGCTGATGATCACCGCGACGCCCTACATCGCCAAGCCGATGGAGCCCAATCAGGTCCAGCGCCCCGATGACGGGTTCGTCGAATCGCATGACGCGCAGGCCGTGCTGCTCGGACGTCTGAACAAGATCTACGGCACCAGCGGCGGCCCGCTTCCGCAGGCCTACAAGGGCCGCGTCGGCTTCATCGCGGACTGACAGGGCCGAGGCGCTGAATGAGGGATGGCAAGGTCATGATGGTTCGATCACAGCAGGTTGGCCGGTGCTCCAGGCTCGGCCTGGTCGCAGCGGCGGCGGGGATCCTGCTTGGCGCCTGCGCCGAGAGGGGCGACCTGACCGCCTCGATCACGCCGAGCGACGTGCGCGAGCGCCACCCCATCGTTCTGCGCGACGCGCCACGCTCGCTCGACGTCTTCGTCGGACGGGCCGGCGCACCCCTCGACCCGCGCCAGGCCGAGGATGTGACGGAATTCGCCCAGGAGTATCGCCGCAGCGGACGCGGCGGGCTCGTCGCGCAGGTTCCCAGCGGCACGCGCCGCGACATCGCCGCGCATGACGCGCTGTCGGGCATCCGCGCGGCGCTGGCGCGCGGCGGCGTGCCGGCGGCCTATCTCTCGGTCACCACCTATCCGGTCAGCGACCCCGGCCTCGCCTCGCCGATCCGCCTGACCTTCGGGGCGCTCCAGGCGCAACTGCCTCATTCCTGCGGCCAGTGGACGGAGGATCTCGGCGTCTCCAACTTCAAGAAGTCGACCTCCAACGAGCCCTACTGGAATTTCGGCTGCGCCACACAGGCGACGCTCGCCGCCCAGGTCGCCGATCCGATCGATCTGGTCAGGGCCCGCACCGAAGGCCGCGTCGACATGGTCAAGCGGCTCGGCGCCATCGGCAAGCTGCGCGAGGGCAAGGATCCCTCGACCCAGTACCGGCAGGAGACGCCTCAGATCAACTCCACGGTCGGAGGCCGCTGATGGACGCCGATCAGGACGCGCAGCCGCGTCACCATGCAGTGGTTTCGGGCGAGGACGTCATCACGCCCCTGCCGCGCATCACGCTGCAGGCCTTCTGCGAAACGCCGGGTGTGGCCGCGACCATGCAGGCCGCGGTCGCCGACCGGCGCATGGACAAGGCCCATGCCCGTATCCAGATGGGCGGCCCCGCCGCGGCCGTGGAGGCGTTCCGCTCGGCGCCTACGCCCAACATCATCGTGCTGGAGACCGTGTCCGACCCCGCCGCCCTGATCGGCCATCTCGACACGCTGTCGGAGAGCTGCGACGCCGGCACCAAGGTCGTCGTGATCGGCCATGTCAACGACGTCCAGCTCTATCGCGACCTGATCCGGCGCGGCGTCAGCGAATACCTGATCGCGCCGCTGGGCACGCTCGATGTCCTGCGGACGCTGTCGGAGCTGTACGTGTCCGCGAGCGCCCGCAATCTCGGCCGCATCATCGCTGTGATGGGGGCCAAGGGCGGCGTCGGCGCATCCACGGTCGCCCACAATGTCGCCTGGGCGATCGCGCGCAATCTCGACGCCCAGACCGTCATCGTCGATCTCGATATCCCCTTCGGCACGGCCGGCCTCGATTTCAACCAGGACCCGCCGCAGGGCGTGGCGGAGGCCGTGTTCGCGCCCGAGCGCCTCGACGCCAACATGCTCGACCGGCTGCTCTCGCGCTGCAGCGACAACCTCGCTCTGCTCGCCGCGCCCGCGATGCTCGACCGCACCATCGACCTGCCCGAGGACGCCTTCGACCAGCTCTTCGACCTGCTGCGCGCCAGTGTGCCCTGCGTCGTGCTCGACGTGCCCCATAGCTGGAACGCCTGGGTCAAGCGGGCGCTGATCGGCTCAGACGAGGTCGTCGTCGTCGCGGCCCCCGAACTCGCCTCGCTGCGCAACGCCAAGAACCTGATCGACCTCGCCCGCGCCAGCCGCCCCAACGATTCCGGCGCGCGTCTCGTGCTGAACCAGGTCGGCGTGCCCAAGCGTCCCGAGATCGACGCGGCCGAATTCGCCAAGGCGCTCGGCGTCGAGGTCCTGACCTCGATTCCGTTCGATGCGCAGCTCTTCGGCACGGCCGCCAATAACGGCCAGATGATCGCCGAGGTCCAGGCCGGCGGAAAGATCAACGAGGCCTTCGTCCAGATCGCCAGCGCCCTGACCGGGCGCGGCGAGGCCAAGCGCGGCAAGCGTAGCCTGTTCGAGCCGATCGTCGCCCGGCTCAAGCGGCGCAAGGCCTGACGCGATGAACGGGCGACAGGCGGACAACGTCAGAGGCGGGCTGAACCAGTGGCGCGCCGCCATCGCCGCCGTCAAAGAGGACTGACATGTTCGGAAAGCGGTCTCCCGGCGCGGCTGTGGCCCCTGCCCTGAACCTGAAGGCGCCAGCTTCGGCTCCTGCAGCGGCAGCTCCGCGCCAGGCCGAGCCGACGCTGGCGATGGCCTCCGGCGATGCGCGCAAGGTGGCGCCTCCGCCACCGGCCGAGGCGCCGAAATCCGACGAATACTACCAGATGAAGAGCATGATCTTCGGCGCTCTCATCGAGGCCATCGATCTGTCCCAGCTCGCCAAGCTCGACGGCGAATCGGCGCGCGAGGAAATCCGCGACATCATCAACGAGATTATCTCGCTGAAGAACGTCGTGCTCTCGATCTCCGAGCAGGAAGAACTGCTCGACGACATCTGCAACGACGTGCTCGGCTACGGCCCGCTCGAGCCCTTGCTGGCGCGCGACGACATCGCCGACATCATGGTCAACGGCGCGACGCGCACCTTCATCGAGGTCGGCGGCAAGATCACGCTGACGAACATCCGCTTCCGCGACAACGCGCAGTTGATGAACATCTGCCAGCGCATCGTCAGCCAGGTCGGCCGGCGCGTCGACGAAAGCTCGCCGATCTGCGACGCGCGCCTCGCCGACGGATCCCGCGTCAACGTCATCGCGCCGCCTCTGGCGATCGACGGGCCGGCGCTCACCATCCGCAAGTTCAAGAAGGACAAGTTGACGCTGGACCAACTCGTCCGCTTCGGCGCGATCGCGCCTCCGGGCGCGGAAATCCTCAAGATCATCGGCAAGGTCCGCTGTAACCTCGTCATCTCCGGCGGCACGGGCTCGGGCAAGACGACGCTGCTGAACTGCCTGACCAACTACATCGAGCATGACGAGCGGGTGATCACCTGCGAGGACGCGGCCGAACTGCAATTGCAGCAGCCCCATGTCGTGCGTCTCGAAACCCGTCCACCCAATCTGGAAGGCACCGGCGCGGTGACGATGCGCGACCTCGTCAAGAACTGCCTGCGCATGCGACCCGAGCGCATCATCGTCGGCGAGGTGCGCGGCCCCGAGGCCTTCGACCTGCTGCAGGCGATGAATACCGGCCATGACGGCTCGATGGGCACGCTCCATGCCAACACGCCGCGCGAATGCCTGAGCCGCATCGAATCCATGATCACCATGGGCGGCTTCAGCCTGCCCTCCAAGACGCTGCGCGAGATGATCTGCTCCTCGATCGATGTGATCATCCAGGCCCAGCGCATGCGCGACGGCTCGCGCCGCATCACCCACATCACCGAGGTGATGGGCATGGAAGGCGACGTCATCATCACTCAGGATCTGATGACCTACGAGGTTCTCGGCGAGGACGCCGCCGGCAAGCTGATCGGCCGCCACAAATCCTCCGGCATCGGCCGGCCGCGCTTCTGGGACCGCGCTCGCTATTATGGCGAGGAACAGCGCCTGGCGGCGGCGATCGACCTGCTCGAACAGCATGGTGCAGCCAATGCCGCGTAAGCGGAGCGCCACGCTATGACCATGAGCACGCTCGCCGTCATGGCACTGGCTGCGCTCGCCGTCGGCGGCGTGGTCTATGCGCTGTTCTATCCCGCGCTCAGCGGCCAGGCCCGCGCCGAAAAACGCCGCAAGGAGTTCGCCAGTCCGGTCGCCGCGCGCAGCGTCGATCGCGAGGCGCAGAACCGCGTCAAGCGCGGCCAGATCGCCCAGAGCCTCAAGGACATCGAGACCCGCGAGAACGCGCGCAACTCTGCCTCGCTGGAGGTGCGGCTGCTGCAGTCGGGTCTCGGCTGGAACCGCAAGAAATACTACGTCGTCAGCGCGATCATGGCCGGCCTCACCGGCCTGGCGCTGCTGGTGCTCAGCGGCAACCCGATCCTTGGCCTCGTCGGCCTGTTCGTCGGCGGTTTCGGCCTGCCGGCCTGGTTCATCAAGCGTTGCCGCACCAAGCGGCTGAAAAAATTCGGCAACGAATTTCCCAACGCGCTCGACGTCATTACCCGCGGCATCAAATCCGGCCTGCCGCTGAACGACTGCCTGCGAATCGTCGCAGGCGAGGCGGCGGAGCCGGTCGCCAGCGAGTTCCGTCTGATCATCGAAAGCCAGCAGCTGGGCCTGCCGCTGACCGAGGCAGCCGACAAACTGTTCGAGCGCATGCCCTGCGCGGAGGCGAACTTCTTCGGCATCGTGCTCGCCATCCAGCAGAAGACCGGCGGCAACCTCTCCGAGACGCTCGGCAACCTCTCCAAGGTCATCCGCGAGCGCCGCAAGATGCGCGACAAGATCCAGGCCGTCTCGATGGAGGCAAAGGCCTCGGCGGCGATCATCGGCGCTCTGCCGCCGGTCGTGGCCATCCTCGTCTATCTCAGCAGCCCGAAATACATCGAGCTGCTGTGGATCACGCAGGCCGGCAAACTCGGTCTGGTCATCAGCGCGGTCTGGATGCTCACCGGCATCCTGGTGATGCGCAAGATGATCAACTTCAACATCTGAGGCGCGCATGCTCGCCAAAATCGCAGACATGCTTGTCAACGGTCAGTTTCTTCTGACCATGCTCGTCGCGATCGCCGCCATGGCGACGGTGCTGACGCTGGCGATCCCGCTGACGGAAGGCAACGCCCTCGACAAGCGCATGAAAAGCGTCGCCAGCGAGCGCGAAAAGCTGCGCGCGCGTGAACGCGAGCGGCTGGCGCGCGGCAAGGACAAGGCTTCGCTCCGCCAGGAACCGAAAGAGTTCATGAAGCGCATCGTCGAGCAGTTCAAGCTCGGCGACTGGCTCGGTACCGAAACGGCCAAGAAGCAGCTCGCCATGGCCGGCTACCGCGGCCAGCAGGCCGAGGTCGCATTCCTGTTCTTCCGGCTGGTAGCGCCGATCGCCCTGTTCTTGTTCGCGCTGTTCTATGTCTTCGTGATCAATGATTTCGGCCAGACAGCGATCGTCCGGATCGGAATCGCGATCGGTGCCGCCTATCTCGGCATCAAGGCGCCGGAGGTCTTCCTCTCGAATCAGATCGCCAAGCGCCAGGCTTCGATGAAGATGGCCTTCCCCGACGCGCTCGATCTGCTGCTGATCTGCGTCGAATCGGGCATGTCGATCGAGCTCGCCTTCCGCAAGGTCTCGACCGAGATCGGCGGCCAGTCCGTGCCGCTGGCCGAGGAGTTCGCGCTCTGCACGGCCGAGCTCTCCTATCTCGCCGAGCGCCGCCAGGCCTATGAGAACATCGCGGCCCGCACCGGGCTCGAAGGCGTCAAATCGGTTTCGACCGCGCTGATCCAGGCCGAGCGCTACGGCACGCCGCTGGGCAGCGCGCTCAGGACGCTGGCCCAGGAAAGCCGGGACCAGCGCATGATGGAGGCCGAGAAGAAGGCCGCCGCCCTGCCGCCGAAGCTGACCGTCCCGATGATCCTGTTCTTCCTGCCGGTGCTCTTCGTCGTCATCATGACGCCGGCGCTGATCCAGGTCTTCAAGTGGAAATGACGCGCGGCTGAAAGCCAGGCCTACGGAAGTCCCACGCCCCCTCGTTCTCGCTCCGTGCAAAAATCCGTCTGGCGGTTCCGGGATACTGGAAGCCGCCAGACGGTTTTTCGTGCGTTGGATGTCGCCCCTCGGCCAGATCGAAGAGTGTTACGTGGTCTCGTCCTGCGGCTCGGCCGCACGGCGCGCGGCGGGCGGCTTGCCCTTGCCTTCGCCCTTGCCCTTGCCGGCCTTGAGCAGGTCCCAACTGTTCTGCTGGCTGACGCTGCGCTTGAGATAGGCGATGGTCTGGGCAGCCTCGGCGGGGCTCTGGTCCTGCCGGGCCAACGTCTCGGCCTCCGCGAAGCGACCCTGCAGGCCCAGCACGAGGACGAGGTTCTGCCTGACCCGTGCATCGCCGCGGTTCGAGGCGGTGGCCTCGCGCAGCACGCGCTCGGCCTCCGGCAATTGCCGCGACAGCGCCAGCGACAGTCCGAGATTGGACATCACGGTGGCCTCGCCCGGCGCGATCCTCAAAGCGGCCTGATAGAGCTGCTGGGCACGGGGATGGTCGCCGAGCTGGTCGGCCACGACGCCCTGCGCCGAGAGAATGCGCCAGTCTGGCCGCTCGGGCGCGTGCGCCCGGGACAGCACCTCGTCGGCCTCCTTGAGCCGGCCGTTGTCGGAGAGCGAGCGGCCATAGGCCCCGAGCATCTCGCGGTCGCTGGAATGGACCAGCACCGCGCCCTGCAGCACCGCGAGCGCCTGGGCGTTCTGGTCGAGCGCGCGGAGGGCGCGGGCATAGTTGAAAGCGGCGTTGCGGTCCTTGGGATTGGCCTCGTAGCGCTGGCCCCAGCTTTTGCTTTCGGCCTGCCAGTCGGGCTGAGACCGCGCCGCCTCGCTGGAGCCGATCGAGCCCGTGACGTCGCCGAGGCCACGACCCTGGCAGCCGGCGAGGCCGAGCGCCGCGACGCAGAGCAGGGCGGGCAGGGACGCACGGCGGAAGACGGGATGGCAGATCGGATGCACGGTCGAACTGGTGAACATGGGCGCGATCGCTTGCATGAATGGAAAATCTGGCTGATCCGGTGATAAAGCGTTAACCCTAATGCATCCTTAACCGGCCGCTTCGTGCCGCTCCCGCCCTGGTCCGGACCCCATCGTGCACAGCCTCCTCGTCGCGTCCTCGCCCGCCGCCGTCCCGGTCCATGTCGTCTCGAAGCCGGGCTGGCCGGCGCTGCTGGAGAGCCTGCCGGAAGTTGGCGGCAAATTCGCGCAGGCGCAGGGTTTTTCGGCCCGGCCGGGACAGTTCCTGCTGCTGCCCGATACGCAGGGCGGGATCGCCAGCGCGCTACTGGGCGTGGAGCCGCCCGGCGCGCGCCGGCGCGATCCGTTCGCGCCGGGCCGGCTTGCCGCGCTGCTGCCCGCCGGCGACTATGCGCTTGGCGGCGAGATCGACGATCCCGGCCTCGCCGCGCTCGCCTGGCTGCTGCAGGCCTATCGCTTCGACCGCTATCGCAAGCCGGCCCCGGTCGCGGCACGCCTCGTTCTGCCGGATGGCGTGGATGGGCAGGACGTCAGCCTGATTGCGCAATCGGTCTGGCTGGCGCGCGACCTCGTCAACACGCCCGCCAACGATCTCGGCCCTGCGGAGATCGAGGCCGCGATCCGCGCCCTCGCCGAGGAGACCGGCGCGAGAGTCGCCAGCATCGTCGGCGACGATCTGCTGCCGGCGAATTTTCCGATGGTGCATGCGGTCGGGCGGGCCTCGCCGCGCGCGCCCCGCCTCGTCGACCTCGCCTGGGGCGACCCGGCCCATCCGAAGGTGACGCTGGTCGGCAAGGGCGTCGCCTTCGACACGGGCGGGCTGAACCTCAAGCCCGACGCCTCGATGCTGCTGATGAAGAAGGACATGGGCGGCGCCGCCGCGGCCATCGCGGCCGCCCGCATGATCATGCTGGCCGGCCTGCCCGTGCGGCTGCGGCTGCTCGTCCCGGCGGTCGAGAACGCGGTATCGGGCAATGCCTTTCGCCCCGGCGACGTGCTGGCGAGCCGGAAGGGTCTGTCCGTCGAGATCGGCAACACCGACGCGGAGGGCCGGCTGATCCTCGCCGACGCGCTGGCGCTGGCCGACGAAGAGGCGCCCGAGCTGCTGCTCGACTACGCCACGCTGACGGGCGCCGCCCGCACCGCGCTAGGGCCCGAGCTGCCGCCATTCTACACGCATGACGAAGGCCTGGCGGCCGAGATCGCGCGCTTAAGCGTGGCGGTCAACGATCCGGTCTGGCGGATGCCGCTCTGGCCGGCCTACGACAGCATGCTCGATTCGCGTATCGCCGATGTGAACCATGTTTCGACGGGCGGCATGGCAGGCTCGATCACCGCCGCGCTCTTCCTCAACCGCTTCGTCGAAAAAGCCGCCTCCTACGCCCATTTCGACATCTACGCCTGGACGCCATCGGCGAAACCCGGCCGCACCGAGGGCGGCGAATGCCAGGCCGCTCGCCTGACCTATGCGCTGGTGAAACAGCTCTATCCGCGCGGTTAAGCCTTTTGCTCAAGGATCGTTGCGCCGCAGCGAATCTGGAATAATGATACGGACCCGTAACGATCGGGATCCTCCATGTCACTCGAGATCAGGCCTTCGCAGGCGCTAAGGCTGTGGCGGCAGGTCCATCTCGATCTGGTTCGCGACGGGCAGGCCGATCTCTCGGCGCGCCAGACCGCGATCCTGCTGACGATCTATCTCGAACTGCCGCCCCATACCGTGCGCGGGCTGGCGCATCAACTCGGCGTCACCAAGCCGGTGATCACGCGCGCGCTCGACACCATGGGCAAGCTCGGCCTCGTCAACCGCAAGCGCGACGATTTCGATCGCCGCAACGTCGTGATCCAGCGCACGGTCGCGGGCGCGCTCGCGGTCGAGAAGCTCGCCGATCTGGTGACGGAGCGCGCGCGCGAGCTCAGTGGGGCTTGAATGCGCGGCTCTCGCCCCGTTAACGCCTGACCGTTAGATTGTCGGCATGACCGCGATTCTCGACCGCCGCATCACGCCCTTCCGCCCCGACCTCGCCGCAAGCCGCCTGATCGGCCAGGTCGAGGCGCGCGCCTTCGTCGATCCGGAGCCGTCGTGCGTCGTTGCGGCCAGCGCGCCGTTGCGTCGCGAGCCGCGCCCGGACGCAGCCCTCGACACCGAGGCGCTGATGGGCGAGCGCGTCGACGTCTATGAGCGGCATGAGGGCTGGGCCTGGGCGCAGCTCGCGGGCGACGGCTATGTCGGCTACCTGCCCGACGACGCGCTGCGGACCGACGTTCCCGAGCCGGGCCACCGCGTCGCCGCGCTGCGCACCTTCGTCTATCCTGGCCCGTCGATGAAACTGCCGCCGCTGGAGAGCCTGTCGCTCGGCGCGCAGGTCAGCGTCGCTGGCGAAGCCGGCGAGTTCCTGATCCTCGCCGATGGCGGCCACGTCTTCGCCGGGCATCTTTCGCTGCGCGACCGCTTCGAGCCGGATTTCGTCGCGGTCGCCGAGCGCTTCCTCCACGTCCCCTATCTCTGGGGCGGCAAAACCAGTCTCGGTCTCGACTGCTCGGGGCTGACGCAACTGGCGCTGGCCGCCGCGGGGATCCCCTCGCCGCGCGATTCGGACATGCTGGAGTCGGCGCTCGGCGAGAGCCTGTCCTTCGACGAGGACCTTGCCGGCCTCCAGCGCGGCGACCTCGTCTTCTGGAAGGGCCATGTCGGCATCCTGACCGACGCCGACACGCTGCTGCACGCCACCGCCTACACGATGCGGGTGATGAGCGAGCCGCTGCACGAAGCCCGCGACCGCATTCGCGCCAAAAGTTTCGGCGCGATCACGAGTATCAGGCGGCTGCCATCGCGAGGCTGAAGGTCCGGCTCAGCGCCGGATGATCGTGCCCGAGCCTGTATCGGTGAAGAGCTCGATCAGCGCCGCATGCGGCACCTTTCCGTCGAGGATGACGACGGCCTCGACGCCCTTCTCAAGCGCATAGATGCAGGTTTCGATCTTCGGAATCATGCCGCCCGAGATCGTCCCGTCCGCGATCAGCCGGCGGCACTGCTCGATCGTCAGCTCCGGGATCAGGTTCTTGTCCTTGTCGAGCACGCCGGGCACGTCGGTCAGGAGCAGCAGGCGCTTGGCGTTGAGCGCGCCGGCGATGGCGCCGGCAAAGGTGTCGGCGTTGACGTTATAGGTCTGGCCATCGGCCGCCGCGCAGACCGGCGCCAGCACGGGGATCAGCTCCGCCTTCAGGATCGCGTCGAGCACGGAGGTATCGACCTTGTCGGGCTCGCCGACGAAGCCGAGATCGAGCACCTCCTCGATCTTGCTGTCGGGATCGACGATGGTGCGCGTCACCTTGCGGGCGGTGACCATATTGCCGTCCTTGCCGCAAAGCCCGATCGCCTTGCCGCCCTCGCGCGAGATATAGCCGACGATCTCCTTGTTGACCGAGCCGGCCAGGACCATCTCGACGACATCGACGGTCGCCGCGTCCGTGACGCGCAGGCCCTGCCGGAACTCGGATGCGATACCGAGCTTGGTCAGCATCCGCGCGATCTGCGGCCCGCCGCCATGGCAGACCACGGGTTTCAGGCCCGACTGCTCGAGCAGCACGATGTCCTCGGCGAAATCCTCGGCGGTGGCGGCGTCACCCATGGCGTTGCCGCCATATTTGATGACGATGACTTCCTGGTCGTAGCGCTGCATATGCGGCAGCGCGACGACCAGCAACTCGGCGACTTGCGAGGGCGTAAGCAGGGCAGGATTGATCATCGGCAGGCTCCGCAGGCGCGCCAGGCAACCGCGCCGGTGCGCCTTCTAGCGGACAATCTCGATGGGCGGAAGAATATCCGCGCGGGTCAGGTCCGCTTTGCCAACAGCGCCGACAGCGTCAGCCCAACCCAACCACCGAGCATCAGAAACCCGCCGATCGGGGCCGCGCGCGGAAACAGCGCCTCGCCGGCGAAGCCGCGCCGCGTCAGGTCGGCGGCGAAAAGCGCGACGCCAAGGATGACGACCGAGATGGCGATGCGTCCTAGGCCATCGTGCAGGAAGCCGGCCTTTCGCGCCGCGGTCGCGCCCATCACGGTGGGGGCATGGAACAGCAGCATCTGGCCGGCTGTCTGAACGTTAATCGTGCCCGTGACATGGGCTGCCGCCGCCAGCAGGCCGACGCCAGCCAGTCCTATCAGGGCGGCGAGCGTCAGGTGGATGCGGGTCGCCGTCACGTCTCGCCCCGCTCCGCGAGCACGCGCCCCACCGCCGCGCGCAGTTCCGGAATCCCCAGCCCGCTCTCGCTCGACGTCAGCAGCACCTCGGGGAACGCGGCGGGGCGGCGCTTGATCTCGTCATAGGTCGCCTCCAGCATGAATTGCTGGTCGGCCTTCTTGATCGCGTCGCCCTTGGTCAACACCACCTGATAGGACATCGCCGCCTTGTCGAGCGTCTCGAGCACCGCGCCATCGACGTCCTTGAGGCCGTGGCGCGCGTCGATCAGCAGATAGACCCGCATCAGATTGGGCCGACCGCGCAGGTAATTGTGGATCAGGTTGGTCCAGGAGGCGACCTTGGCGCGGCCGACCGCAGCATAGCCGTAGCCCGGCATGTCGACGATGGTCAGGCGCTCGTCCGCGCCGACCTGGCGAAAGAAATTGAGCTGCTGCGTGCGGCCGGGCGTATGCGAGGTCCGCGCCAGCGCGTTGCGCCGCGTGACCGCGTTGATCAGGCTCGATTTGCCGACATTGGAGCGGCCCGCAAACGCGATCTCCTGGCCGACCATCGGTGGCAAATCGTCGATATGGGTCGAGGCCCAGACGAAGTCCCACGGCCCCTCGAACAGCTTTCGGGCGGTTTCGATCTCGTCGTCGGAATAGGGCTTGGTGGTGCTTGCGGTCATCGCCCCTGCCTACACGGCCCCGCGCAGCGCGTCGATGTCGGCTGACGTGATCGCAGCAATGTTGCGCGCGATCCTTTCGGCATCCCAATCCCACCAGCCGATATCGAGCAATGCCGCGACGATCTCCGGCGGAAAGCGCATCTTCACGACGCGACCCGGGTTGCCGACGACCACGGCATAGGGCGGCACGTCCTTCACGACCTGCGCCCGCGTGCCGATGATCGCGCCGTCACCGATCGTGACGCCGGGCATGATCACCGCCTCCCGGCCGATCCAGACATCGTTGCCGATGCGGGTGTCACCGCGAAAGCCTCTGGTGGTCGTTTTGTAGTCGGGCGCGCCGTCGAGCCCGAACATCCCGAAGGGGTAGGTCGAGAAGCCGCCCATCGGGTGGTTCGCGCCATTCATCACGAATTGCGCGCCCTGCGCGATCGCGACGAATTTTCCGATGATCAGCCGGTCGCCGATGAAGTCGAAATGGTAGCGCACGCAACGCGCGACGAAATGCTCCGGCCCGCGCGAGTCGTCATAATAACTGTAGTCGCCGACTTCGATCAGCGGATGATCGACGATCGCCCTGAGAAAGGCCGTGCCCTTCCAGCCGGGGATCGGATGGCGTGTGAGGGGATCGGGCAGGGGCATGGGCTTCGCCGGGCATTAGGCAATCGACGACCGGCAGTCGGTTGTCCGACCGCCAGTTGCCTGCTCCCCATGCCTCACTTCTTGTTCGAATTCGCTGGCTTGGCCGGGGCCGCCACGGCCGTCGCCGCCGGCTTCTTGCCAAACATCGCCTTGATGTTGTCAAAGAGTTCGATCTTCACGCCGAACTTCTTCATGATGTAGCCCTGCTGCAGCACGGAGAGCAGGTTGTTCCAGCTCCAGTAGATCACCAGTCCGGCCGGGAACGAGCCGAGCAGGAAGGTGAAGAACACCGGCATCCAGGTGAACATCATCTTCTGCACCGGGTCCGGCGGCTCCGGGTTCATCTTCATCTGCACGAACATCGTGATGCCCATGATGATCGGCCAGATGCCGATATGCAGGAAGGCGGTCAGGGCGGCCGGCAGGAAAAAGAAGATGTTGGTCGGGTCGGGCGCGGCAAGATCGCGGATCCAGCCGAAGAACGGCGCATGCCGCATCTCGATGGTCACGAACAGGATCTTGTAGAGCGCGAAGAAGACCGGGATCTGCACCAGCACCGGCCAGCAGCCGGCGAGCGGGTTGATCTTCTGGGTCTTGTAAAGCTCCATCAAGGCCTGCTGCTGCTTCATCTTGTCGTCGGCGAAGCGCTCGCGGATCGCCAGCATTTCAGGCTGGACCGCCTTCATCTTTGCCATCGAGGCATAGGATTTGCTGGCGAGCGGGAAAAACAGCAGCTTGAGCAGCACGGTGACGATGAGGATCGCGACGCCGAAATTGCCGACATGCTTGTAGATCCAGTCCATCACATAGAACATCGGCTTTGTGATGAAGTAGAACCAGCCCCAGTCGATCAGCAGCTCGAAGCGCTTGATGCCGAGGTTCTTCTCATAGCCATCGATCGCCGCTGTCTCCTTGGCGCCGGCGAAGAGGCGGGCCTGATTGGCCGAGCTTGCGCCGGCCGCGATGGTAACGGCCTCGCCGAGGAAGTCCGCCTGATAGGTGCGCGACGAGCCGGTCTGCACCGAGGAGTAGCGCCCCTCGTATTTGCGGGCCTGATCGGGCACGACGGCGGCCGCCCAGTATTTGTCGGTGATGCCAACGAAGCCGCCGACGACATCCTTCCAGACCTTGCCGTTGGTGCCGGCGCTCAGCACCGGCTCCTTGTCGACCGCGTCATAGCCGTATTCCTGCAGGCCCTGCTCGCCGAGATTGCCGATCAGGCCCTCATGCAGCACGTAGAAGCCGAGCACGGCCGGCTTGCCGTGGCGAACGACCTGTCCATAGGGGAACAGCGTGACGGGCCCTGAGCTCTTGTTCTCGACCTCGTCGCGGATCGTGAACATGGCATTGTCGTCGACCGTGATGGCGCGCTTGAACAACAGGCCCTGGCCGTTGTCCCAGGTCAGGTTCAGCGGCACCCCCGGCCGCAGGGTCTGTGCGTCGGCGCTCCAGAGCGTCGCGGCGTTAGGCAGCGGGACGTTCGCGCCAGGCGGGGCGACCCAGCCGAAATCGGAATAGTAGGCGTTGGGTCCGCCGAGAGGCGAGAGCAGGATGATGTTGGGGCTGTTGGGATCGACGGTCTCGCGATAGGCCTTGAGCGAGACGTCGTCGATACGCGCCCCGGTCAGGGCGATCGAGCCTGAAATCTTCGGGGTGTCGACCTGCACGCGCGGGCTGCGTGCCAGCGCCTGGGCGCGGGTCTCGACCGCTGGAGTCGCAGGAACCGCGCCGGGCGTCGCCGGCACGCCTGGCTGGCCCGAGACGCCGGGTGCGGGGACCGAGGACGCGCCGGGCGTCACCACGGGCGTCTGTGTCTGCTGGTTCTGCTGGGCGATCTGCTTTTGCTTTTCCATCTGCGGCACGCCGTAGAAGTACTGCCAGCCGAGCAGCACGACGACCGACAGCGTGATCGCCAGCAGCAGATTGCGGTTGTCTTCTTTCATCATCATGATCGCAAACAGGTCTCGCTGGCGCCCGAAGGCTTTATGTTGGCTGGCGCGCGGGCGCCGGTTGCGCGGCGCGGCGGTCCTTGGAAGCGGAGTGGCGGCCGGGCTTGTGCGACCGGGCGCGGTCGAACCCGACCGCGAGTTCGGCCACGAGCGTCTCGAAAGACGCCGTCAGGGTCTCGGGCCGGGCGACGACGACCAGATCGCAGGGCCGCGTCGCCTTGTCGGCCAGAGCGAGTTGGGCTGCGGCCCGCAGGCGGCGGCGGATGCGGTTGCGCTTCACCGCGTTGCCGACTTTTCGGGAGGCGGTCAGCCCCAGCCGCAGGCCGGCCTCGTCATCCGCCAATCGGTCGAGAACCTGGACGGACAGCGCGGACGAACGAAAACGGCGGCCATGTGCGGCCGCCGCCAGAAATTCCTTGCGTTGCGTCAGACGGGCGAGGCGCATAGCGATTTGCCAGTCTTCCGGTCGAAGCGCGTGAGGTTCACGCGCCTGCGGCTCAGGCCGACAGCTTCTTGCGGCCATGCGCGCGACGGGCGGCAATGACCTTGCGGCCGCCGACTGTCGCCATGCGGGCGCGGTAGCCGTGGCGGCGCTTGCGGACCAGCTTGCTGGGTTGATAGGTTCTTTTCACGATCCGTCTCCGGGGCCTTGTCGGCGCGGCGGCCTCAGGCTTCCCAGGGGAAGCGCGGCCAGCCGAGCCTGCCATGCAAAATCTCTGCGTAGGCATAGACCCTGCGCAAGTCGCGGGCTTATGACGGATGGGCGGTTCCAAGTCAATCCGAAACGCGCGCGCCGCGGCAAGAAGGAGCGCCTCCATCACAGGCTTGCGCTGCGCCGCCAAACCCCCGATATAGCGGCCGGGAGGTTGGCGAGGGACGTCTCACTCGCCAACCGGGTCAGGTCCGGAAGGAAGCAGCCCTAACGAGACCGAACGGGTCTTCGTCCAGCCTCCCACCTTGCTGCTGCCGGGCGCTGTCGCGGCGTTGCAGAAGAAGCGCGAAACGGGCGTTGACCCCCGCGCGGCGAACCGCCAAACCAGACCGATGAGCGACGACACCCTTTCAGGCCCCCCGCTGGACGAGCCGGGCTTTGCCGGTTTCGACCCCGTGCCGTCGCCGGCGCCGGCGGCCGCTCCCGCCGCCTACCGCGTGCTCGCGCGCAAGTACCGCCCGGCCCATTTCGGCGACCTGATCGGCCAGGATGCGATGGTGCGCACGCTGACCAACGCCTTCGCGGCCGGCCGCATCCCCCAGGCCTGGATGCTCACCGGCGTGCGCGGCGTCGGCAAGACGACGACGGCGCGGATCCTCGCCCGCGCGCTGAACTACCAGACGCCGGACGGCAAGGGCGCGCCGACGACCGACCTCGCCGGCTTCGGAGTCCATTGCAGGGACATCATCGAGGGCCGCCATATCGACGTGATGGAGATCGACGCCGCCTCCAATAACGGCGTCGACAATGTCCGCCAGATCAACGACGCGGTGCGCTACGCGCCGGTCTCGGCGCGCTACAAGGTCTACATCATCGACGAAGTCCACATGATGTCGACGCCGGCCTTCAACGCACTGCTCAAAACGCTGGAAGAGCCGCCGCCGCACGCGAAGTTCATTTTCGCCACCACCGAGATCGGCAAGGTCCCGATCACGGTCCTGTCGCGCTGCCAGCGGTTCGACCTGCGCCGCGTCGAATCGACGCTGCTTATCGGACATCTCGCAGGCATCTGCGCCCGCGAGGGGGTCGAAGCGGAGGAGGAGGCGCTGGCGGCCATCGCACGCGCGGCCGAAGGCTCGGTGCGCGACTCGCTCTCAATTCTCGACCAGGCGATCGCCCATTCGGCGGGGGCGATCACGCTCGACGATGTCCGCTCGATGCTGGGACTGGCTGATCGCGCCCGCATCATCGACCTGTTCGAGATGGCGATGAAGGGCGACATCGCGGCGGCGCTCGGGGAACTGCGCGCGCAGTATGACGCCGGGGCGGATCCGGTGGTGGTGCTGACCGACCTTGCCGAATTCACCCACCTGGTCACACGGCTCAAGCTGGTGCCGGACGCGGCGAAGGACAACGGCCTCGCCCAGGCCGAGCGTGTGCGGGGCGGGGATTTCGCCCAGCGGCTTTCGGTGCGTATCCTTGCCCGCGCCTGGCAGATGCTGCTGCGCGCCATCGCAGAAGTGAAGCAGGCAGACCGGCCGATCATGGCCGCCGAAATGGCGCTGGTGCGCCTGACCCACGCCGCCGATCTGCCGACGCCCGACGAAACCCTGAAGCTGATGCGCGACGGCTCGGGTGCGGCGCCTGCCGGAAACGCGACGCCCGCTCCAGCGCCACGCCCACCTTCGGGCGGCGGCAATGTGGCTCTGGCGGCCCGGCCCGTGCTCGCCAGCGCCAATCCAATGCCCGTTTTCGCGTCGGCGGCGCAGGTCTCGGCAAAGCCACAGGTGGTGCTCGCCTCGCTCGAGGATGTCGTGGCGCTGGCCTCTCAGCATCGCGACATCACGCTGAAGCTCGCTTTGGAGCGCGATGTCAGGCCGGTGCGCTTCGAACAGGGTCGTATCGAGTTTTCGCTTGCCGAGGGCAGCTCGCGCACGCTGGCGACCGATCTCTCGCGGAAATTGCGCGAATGGACCGGGCAGACCTGGATGGTCGCCGTGGTCAACGCCGAGGGCGGGGCGACCCTGCGCGAGCAGGCTGAAGCGGTGCGCGGCCGCCGCGAGAGCGACGCCGCCTCGCATCCTGCCGTGCGGGCCGTGCTGGAGCGTTTTCCCGGTGCGCGCATCGTCGATGTGCGCGACCCGCGCGCGGCTGAAGCCGAGGCCGCCCCCGACGCCATCCCCGTGAGCGACTATCTGCCCGACGGCGAGCCGCTTTTCGACGACAGCGAGCCCGACTACGACGGCGTCGATTTCTGACGACAAGGGAGCCGAGACGATGCGCGACATGATGGGCCTGATGAAGCAGGCGCAGGACATGCAGCAGAAGATGGCCGCGATGCAGGCCGAGCTCGATATGATCGAGGTCGAAGGCGCGGCCGGCGGCGGCATGGTCAGCGTGACGATGACGGCCAAGGGCGCGCTCAAGGCGGTCAAGATCGACCCCTCGCTGATGATCCCCGACGAGCGCGAGATCGTCGAGGATCTGATCGTCGCCGCTTGCGCGGACGCCCGCACCCGCGCCGAGCGCGTGATGCAGGAGCGCATGGCCGAGATCACCAAGGGCCTGCCGATCCCGCCCGGCATGAAGCTGTTTTGAGCGTCCTTATCACCCTCTCCGTCATCCCGGACGCAGCGAAGCGGCGCTCCGGGATCCATCACAGGGCATCGTCGCGCTCTAGGATGGATCCCGGGTCTGCGCTGCGCTTGCCCGGGATGACGGGGAGGGTCTAGCTGCGCGATCGCGAAGGGCCACTCCATGACCCGCGCCATCGCCGGCCCCGAGATCGAGCGGCTGATCCAGCTTCTGGCGAAACTGCCCGGCCTCGGGCCCCGTTCGGCGAGACGCGCGGCGCTTCACCTCGTCAAGAAGCGCGAGCAACTGCTCGGCCCGCTGGCCGAGGCGATGGCTGTGGCGCGTGATCGCATCGTCGTCTGCTCGACCTGCGGCAATATCGACACCAGCGACCCCTGCTCGCTGTGCCGCGACGCGCACCGCGACGAGACGCAGCTTGTCGTCGTCGCCGATATCGGCGATCTCTGGGCGCTGGAGCGCTCCGGCGCCGTCTCGGGCCGCTATCACGTGCTGGGCGGCGTTCTCTCGGCGCTCGATGGGGTGCGGCCGGAGCATCTCTCGTTTGAGCCGCTGGTGGCGCGGGCCAGCGCGCCTGCGGTGCGCGAGGTCGTGCTGGCGCTCAGCGCCACGGTCGACGGCCAGACCACGGCCCACGTCATCACCGAGATGCTGGCGCATCTGCCGCTCAAGGTGACGCGGCTCGCCCATGGCGTGCCGGTCGGCGGCGAGCTCGACTATCTCGACGACGGGACGCTGGCCGCCGCCATCCGCCAGCGCACGGGCTTCTAGACACGCGAAAGGCCGCGCCCGTTCAGGCGCGGCCCCGTACATCCGTGAATGTTGGTCTCAGAACTTGTAGGCGACGCTGGCGCGGACCGTGTGCATGCTCGGGTTCTGCTCGGCGGTGAGGCCGAGGAAGGCCGAGCGCGCGACATAGTCGAACTTGCCGTAATCGGTGTAGCGGTAGTCGAGACCGAGGATGATGTTGTTGCTCATGGCGTAGTTCACGCCGCCGCCGGCGGTCCAGCCCGTCCTCGAGAACGACCCGGTCTCGCCGAAGCCCGCGAGCGGGTTGAAATACGAGTAGTCGAGTTCGGTGAAGGCGACGCCGCCGGTGCCATAGATCATGAAGCGGTCGAAGGCATAGCCGATGCGGGCGCGCACCGACGCCTGCCAATCCTGCTGCACGCGCACGAGACCGCCCGGATCGGTCGCGCTGCGCACGAGCGGCGGGTCGAAGAAGCCGCTACGCGCATTCATGCCTTCGACGTCGCCTTCGACACCGAGGACGAGCGCGCCCATCTGATAGTTGAAGCCGGCATGGACGCCGCCGACCACCGACTCCGGATGATACTCGAACCGGTTGATGAATCTGCGTCCGGCGGTCAGGAGCTCGGTGGTGCTGTCCGTTCCCCAGGAATACCCGATCTGGCCGCCGACATAGACGCCGGTCCAGTTGTACAAGGCAGGAAGCGGCGGCGCTTTCGGCAGATATTTTCCCGATGGGAGGTCAGCGGCGCCCGCAGCGCTGCTGCCGAGGATGAGAAGGCTCGCCAAGGCGGTTTTGAGAGGTGTGTTCATCGCGGTCTCTACCCATGGACGAAATCGGAGGCTCGCCTGTCCGAACCGCCTCGCGGCGCTCCGGTCGCAGGCCATCCGAGCCCTCCCGCGCGCCCGTCAAACGCGTCGGTCTGACCGCCATATGAAAGTGTTAAGGTTAATAAATCGTCTAACCTGTCCAGGGCCGCCTCGGAGCCGGAACATTTCGAATGATGGCGTGTTTGCGGCAGGCTGACCTGACCGCGCTGACGAAACGGAGCGGGGCGCGCGCGGCGTGAAGGATTCTCGGAGGATGGCTTTGCTGAAGCGGATCACGGGCATGGCCGGCGCGGCCGTGGCGCTTGGCTACGCCTATGACGCGGTCTCGCGCCGCCTGTCGCGCAGCCGGCGCGAGCAGGCGCGCGGCCGCACGGCAAAGGCGCCCTGGCAGATGACCTGGCTCGGCTGGAAGGACGTGCTGCTGCGCTTCGCCGACAACCTCATCGACAACCGCCTGATGTCGCTGGCCGGCGCGGTCGCTTTCTTCACGCTCCTGTCGCTGGTGCCGACGCTTTCGCTTTTTGTGACGGTCTACCGCTATTTCACCGATCCGCTGACGATCGCCGGCCAGCTCGACAGCCTGACGCTGTTCTTCCCCGACGCGGCGCGCGACCTGATCCGCGAGCAGGCCGTGCGCCTCGCCACGCAGGACATGTCGACGCTGTCGATAACCTTCCTGATCAGCTTCCTCGTCGCGGCCTGGAGCGCCAACGCCGCCGTGAAGGCGATCTTCGACGCGCTCAACATCATCTATCGCGAGCGCGAGAAGCGCAGTTTCCTGAAGCTCAACGCCATCTCGCTGATGATGACGATCAGCGGCGTGGCGCTGCTGACCACCGCGCTGATCATCATCGCCAGCGTGCCGGTGATCACGGCGCTGTTTCCCGCCGCCTTCGAGCTGGAGCGGCTGCTGCGCATCGTGCGCTGGCCAAGCTTTTTCGTCGTCGCGACCTTGTCGATCGCCTGTCTCTACTGGATCGGCCCGAGCCGGCATCCGGCGCGCTTCATCTGGGTGATGCCCGGCGCGATCGCGGCCGCCATCTTCTGGGCCGGGGCGTCATGGGCGTTCTCGTTTTATGTCGGCACGCTGGGCAACTACACGGCGACCTATGGCTCGCTCGCCACGGTCGTCGTGTTCATGACCTGGCTCTGGCTCTCGGCGACGATCGTGCTCGCCGGGGCGGAACTGAACGCCGAGCTGGAGCACCAGACCGCGCGCGACACGACGCGCGGCGAGCCCAAACCGATCGGTCTGCGCGGCGCGACCAT
The DNA here is from genome assembly GCA_001556025.1 of Rhizobiales bacterium CCH3-A5. Classification (GTDB taxonomy): domain Bacteria; phylum Pseudomonadota; class Alphaproteobacteria; order Rhizobiales; family Beijerinckiaceae; genus Allobosea. The sequence continues at coordinate 19,709 of LSIB01000098.1, read as the reverse complement.
GGCCGACACCATCGGCAAGCCAGTGGCGGACAAGGACTGATGCTCGATCCGCAAATCACCCGCCAGGACGACCTGCGCAGCGGGCGCAGCCCCTGGCTCGCCGGTCCGCCGCGCCCCGCAGGCGAGAGCGTCGAGGCCGATCTGCGCTGCGACGTCGTGATCGTCGGCGGCGGCATCACCGGAGCGCTGGTGGCGGAGCACCTGACCGGCCTCGGCCGGCAGGTCGTGCTCGTCGACCGCGAGCGGGAAGGCTTTGGCAGCACGGCCGCATCGACCGCCATGCTGCAATGGGAGATCGACAAGCCGCTGGCCAAGCTGACGGAGTTCTACGGCTTCGAGAAGGCGGCCGATGTCTATCGCCGCAGCTTTCGCGCCGTCGAGGGCCTGCGCGCGCTCGCCGTCGAACTCGGAATCGGGGCGGGATTCCTGCCGCGCGACAGCGTCTATCTCTCGGCCGGCGACGTCGATCTGGCGCAACTGCGAACCGAATCGGCCCTGCGCGAGAAAGCCGGCCTGCCCGGAACGGTGCTCGACCATGCCGGTCTTTTGGTCCATTTCGGGCTCGACCGCGAGGGCGCGATCGTCTCGCCGGGCTCCGCCGAGGCCGATCCGCTCAGCCTGTGCCACAATCTGCTGTCGGTCTCGATGAAGCGCGGCGCAAGACTGGTCCGCGACGAGGCGGTCGGCTTCTCCGGCGAGGGTAACGCCGCGCTGATACAGCTCGCGGGCGGGCGCATGATCGAGGCCGGCCATGCCGTGCTGGCGACGGGCTACGTCATGCCCGATTGCGTGACGAGCGCGCTGCACCGCGTCGCCTCGTCCTGGGCGATCGCGACCCTGCCGCAACAACCGCAAGCGCTTTGGCCCGGGCCGGCTTTGGTCTGGGAGGCCTCCGACGACTACGTCTACTGCCGCACGACGCGCGACGGGCGCATCGTCATCGGAGGCGAGGACGAGGAGGACGACGATCCCGAGAGCCGGGAGGCCCTGCAGCCTGAGAAGGCGCAGGCGCTGCTGAAGAAGCTCGGCGCGCTTTTGCCGCGCGCGGAGCTCACGCTCGGGCATAGCTGGTCGGGCGCGTTCGGCCAGACCAGCGACGGGCTGCCGCTGATCGGCCGTGTGCCCGGCCATCCGCGCCTGCTCGCGGCCTATGGCTATGGCGGAAACGGCATCACCTTCAGCTTCCTCGCCTCGCGGCTGCTGGGCGCGCTCATCCATGGCCAGGAGCGCGACTGGTTCTCACATTTCGCGATCGATCGGCCCGACCCTACTTAGCCCCTGACATACGCGATTGCAGCGCTGCAATTTCGAGCTTGCCGGCAGCGGGGGCGACATCGGACGACAGACCCGCCATCTCTCCAGGCAGGCGGCCGCAGGGCCGCACCCTCTTTCGGAGGCTGCCATGCTCGCTGTCCAAAACAACCCAACCGTCGCGCTCGACGCCCATGATGCGCCGCTTCATATCGGCGCGGTGACGCTGCGGGTGAACGATCTGGCACGGCTGACGACGTTCTATCGCGATGCGATCGGCCTCGGTCTGATCGCGCAGGACCACGGAACAGCGACGCTCGGCGTCGATGGTGTCTCGCTGGTCAGGCTCGTCGAGGGCGGTGTGCAACCGAGTTCGCCGGCCGGCCTCTTCCACCTCGCTATCCTGCTGCCCTCGCGCTCGGCGCTCGCCGACTGGGTCGGCCACGCGGCGCAGGCGCGTATTGCGCTCGAAGGCGCGTCAGACCATCTCGTCAGCGAGGCGCTTTATCTCTCGGACCCCGAGGGCAACGGCATCGAAATCTACCGCGACCGGCCGCGCGCCGACTGGCCGCGCCGCGACGGCGCGATCAAAATGGCGACCGACCGGCTCGACCTCGATGCGCTGCTGCGAGAGGCGAGAGGCGGGACTTATGCCGGCATGCCGACGGGAACGCGCATGGGCCACATCCATTTGCGCGTCGGCGACACGGCGGAGAGCGAGGCGTTCTATCAGGGCAAGCTCGGCTTCGACCTGATGGTGCGCTATCCCGAAGCGAGCTTCCTCTCCAGCGGAGGCTATCACCATCACATCGCCGGCAATGTCTGGAACAGCCGGGGCGCAAGAGCGCGGCAGGCCGGCGAGATCGGGCTGGACCGGTTCGAGCTCGTCGCGCGGGATGAGGCTGAGTTCGCAGCGATGCGGGGGCGGATTCTTGCAGCCGGCGGCGAGGACGGCGCGGATGGTCCGGCGATCGCCGATCCTTGGGGCAACCGGCTGGTTCTGACACGGTGACGCTGTGTCGTGGCACAACGGTGAGCCCCTCTCCCGGATGGGAAAAGGGCAGGGTGAAGGGACCGCCGCTGGCTTGTTAAGAGGCGAGACGGAGCCGTTGCGCCTCATGCGGCGCCGGCAGGCCCTCGTCCGGCCCGCCGGGCTACCTTCTCCCATCCGGGAGAAGGGAAGGGGCATGGTGGCCGACCCGAGGATCTGCCAGCCTGGCGCTCAAAGCCCTTCGAACAGCGCGCTCGAAATGTAGCGCTCCGCGAAGGAGGGGATGATCACCACGATCGTCTTGCCGGCGTTCTCCGGGCGCGCGCCGACCTCGAGCGCGGCGGCCACCGCCGCGCCCGACGAGATGCCGGCCGGAATGCCTTCGGCCTTCGCAAGAGCGCGCGAGGTCTCGAAGGAGGTCTGGTTGCCGACGGTGACAACCTCGTCGATGACCGAGCGGTCGAGGATGCCGGGCACGAAGCCCGCGCCGATGCCCTGGATCTTGTGCGGGCCGGGCGCGCCGCCAGACAGCACCGGGGAATCCTCCGGCTCGACCGCGATGATTTTTACGCCCGGATTCTTGGCCTTAAGGACTTGGCCCACGCCGGTGATGGTGCCGCCGGTGCCGACGCCCGAGATGAAGATGTCGACCTTGCCGTTGGTGTCGTTCCAGATTTCCTCGGCCGTCGTCCGGCGGTGGATTTCGGGATTGGACGGGTTCTCGAACTGCTGCGGGATGATCGCGCCCGGAATCTCGGCCTTGAGTTCCTCGGCCCTGGCGACCGCGCCGCGCATGCCGCCGGGACCGGGCGTCAGCACGAGTTCCGCGCCGAGCAGCGCCAGCATCTTGCGGCGCTCCAGCGACATCGTCTCCGGCATGACGAGTATCAGCCGGTAGCCGCGCGCGGCCGCGACGAAGGCGAGCGCGATGCCGGTGTTGCCGGAGGTCGGCTCGATCAGCGTGCCGCCGGGCTTCAACGCGCCCGAGGCTTCCAGCGCGTCGATCATGTTGACGCCGATGCGGTCCTTGACGCTGGAGATCGGGTTGAAGAATTCGAGCTTGGCGAGGATCGTCGCCTTGACGCCGCGCTCGGCCGGCAGGCGGTTCAGCCTGACCAGAGGCGTGTCGCCGATCGTGTCGGTGATCGAGTCGTAGACGCGGCCGCGGCCGGGCGTTCTGGTGGGGGCGGGGTGGAGCTTGCGGACGGCCTCGGACATCGGAATCCTCCTCAGGATGAGCTTCTGATTTAGGGAGAGGCTAGCGCAATTCACAGATGTTGTCGATAAACGTAACGATATACAGATTTATATTGTGAAATCATGACTGGCGTCACCGCTATCGACGGCCTTTGCCGCCTCGGCCTGCCGGCACAACTCGGCCACCGTCACAGCATCGAGGACAGCCAAGAAGGCTTGCGAGGCCTGCTCCACCTGCGGGGCAATCACGTTCTCGACCAGCAGCGACGTCGGCAGCGGCCCGAGCGCCTCGTCCGAATCGGTCAGCATGGCGGCACGCGCGATCTCGCCGGCGGTGATGCGCCGGCGCTCCCGGGCGAGTTCATAACCTCCGCGCGGGCCGCGCACCCCCTTGAGGATGCCTGCCCTGACCAGCGCCTGCAGTAGCGTCTCGAGATGGCGCGGCGGCAGATCGTGGCGCGCAGCCAGCAGTTTTGCCGCAACCGGCGTCGGGCGGGCATGCAGCGCGACATCGACCACGGCGGCGATGGCGAGCAGGCTGCGGCGCGAGAGCAGCATCATGACCGCGACGCCTTGCCGCCCGCGACGCCGGTCGAACCGAAGCCGCCGGATCCGCGCGCGGTCTCGTCGAGCGAAGCTGCATCAGCCAGCACGGCGCGCGTCACGGGCGCGATGACGAGTTGGGCGATGCGGTCGCCCCGCACAATGACGAACGGCGCAGAGCCATGGTTGATCAGGATGACTTTGACCTCGCCGCGATAGTCGCTGTCGATCGTGCCCGGCGCGTTCAGCACGGTGACGCCATGCTTTGCCGCGAGCCCGGAGCGCGGCCGAACCTGCCCCTCGAAGCCGGGCGGGATCTGCAGGCTCAACCCGGTCGGGACCAGTGCCGTCTCACCGGACGCCAGTGCCAGCGCCTCGCCATCGGGCAATGCGGCGCGCAGATCCATGCCGGCCGCGCCTTCGCTCTCATAGGCGGGCGACGGAAGGCCCTCGCCATGCAGCAGGCGGACGAAGGCGATCGTCAAAGCCTCGCTCACGGCGTCGCCAGCCCGGCGAGATGCGCCACGAGCCTGCTCGCGACCTCGGTCTTGGGCAGTGTCGGCCAGGTCTCGACGCCGTCGCGTGAGACCAGATGCACGGTGTTGCTCTCGCCGCCCATGACGCCTGTGCCGCCGACATCGTTGGCGACGATCAGGTCGCAGCCCTTTTTTGCCAGCTTGGCCTGGGCGTGGGCGACGACATGTTCGGTTTCGGCCGCGAATCCGACGACAAGGGCCGGCCGGCCGGTCTTCAGCGCGGCGACCGTGGCGAGGATGTCGGGGTTTTCGACGAGGGAGAGCGAAGGCAGCGCCCCGCCATCCTTCTTCATCTTTTCGGGCGCGGCGTCAGCGACGCGCCAGTCGGCGACAGCGGCCGCGAAGATCGCGATATCGGCCGGGAGAGCCCCCTGCACTGCGGCCAGCATCTCGCGCGCCGATTCGACATGGATCGTGGTCGCGCCGGCAGGGTCGGGCACGGTCACCGGACCTGAAACCAGCGTCACCTGCGCCCCGGCGGCGGCGGCGGCAGCGGCGATGGCGTGGCCCTGTTTGCCCGAGGAGCGGTTGGCGATGTAGCGCACCGGGTCAATCGGCTCATGCGTCGGGCCCGAGGTGATCAGCACGCGCTTACCGGCGAGCGACTTGGTTTCCGAAGAATTGGCGCCCGCCGCCGCGCCGGGCAGCCGGCCGAGGAAACCGATCGCGCGCGGGGGAGCCTGCGAGGACAAGGCCTGCTCGATCGCAGCCAGAATTTCCATCGGCTCGGCCATGCGGCCCGGCCCGCTCTCGCCGCGCTCGGCCATCGCGCCGCTATTGGGGCCGACGACGAGGACGCCGTCGCGTTCGAGCTGCGCCATGTTGCGGCGGGTGGCGGGATGCTCCCACATTCGAGGGTTCATCGCGGGCGCGATCAGCACGCGTTTGTCGGTGGCGAGAAGCGCGGTGGTGGCGAGGTCGTTCGCCTGTCCCGTCGCCATCTTCGCGATGAGGTCGGCGGTGGCCGGGGCGACGACCAGAAGATCGGTCGAGCGCGACAGGGCGATATGGCCGATATCGGCCTCGTCCGTCAGCGAGAACAGGTCGGTGAAGCAGCGCTCGCCAGCCAGCGCCGAGACCGAGAGCGGCGTCACGAATTGCTCGCCGGCCTTGGTCAGGATGACGCGGGAAGAGATGCCACGATCCTTCAACCGCCGGATCAGCTCCAGACATTTATAGGCGGCGATGCCGCCGCCGATGATCAGCAGGATGGAGCGGGAGGCGGACAAGGCGTGGCGGCTCCTGAACGAGGGCGTCGTTACCTAGCATCGCGGAGGCTGGCCTGTCATCGGGAGGCGTCGCTGCGAGACCGGGGCCGCCTCAGTTCGCCTCGGGCTTGCGATACTGCTCGGCCTCGACGCCGAATTCAGAGGCGAGCCGCCCGAGCGCGACCTGCGCGTGATAGAGCCCGATCAGGCCTGAGCTGGTCTTCAGGCCGAGGATGAGACCACGCGGCAGCGCCGCGCCGAGCAAGGCGAGCGACTTCGCCAGAACACGCAGCCGCCCCGCCAATCCAGGATATCTGCGCCGTTCGATCACGGCCGAGATCGCACCGTTGCGCCGGGCGCGAGCCGAGATCCAGTCCGATTGCGTGCGCCTGGCGGGCATGGTCTCGCGCTGCAGCGCCTCCTGCACCCACCAGAAGCGAAAGCCCGCCGCCCTGGCGCGGGTGAAGAAGTCGCTGTCGCCGCCGCCGGTGAAATCGAAACGCTCGTCGAGGAAAGGAAAGCCGAGCCGCTCCAAGACCGCGCGCCGGATGAGATAGTTGGCGCTGGAATAGAGGATCGGGACCGGGCCCGATGTGTCGTAGTGCGAGCGGAAGACCGGGTGGGCGGCGAGCCAACTCCGCGACGCGTCCTCGAAACGTGGGACCACCGCTCCGCCGAACAGATCGGCCGGAGCGTTCCTTGCCGCCGCGAGAAATGCGTCGAGCCAGCCGGGCTCGGCCTGCTCGTCGTCGTCGATCCCGAGGATGAAGCTCAGTGCCGGCAGCCGCGTCAGCGCGCAGCGCCAGGCGGCGTTGTAGGCCTTGCAGTTGCCCTGCCGCGGCTCGACGATGACGAAGCCCTTGAACAGGCCGGCCTCCAGCAACGCCGTGGCGCGGGCCGCGCCCTCGCGCGCGCCGCCTTCGTTCTCGACGACGATGACCGCGAAATCGTGCCCGCCCTGCTGAGCGGCCAGCGAACGCAGCGTCTCCTCCAGCATGTCGGGCCGCCTGAAGGTCGGCACGCAGACGACGCATTCGATGCCGGCAAGCGCGTCCGGCGACGATTGCGCCACGATGACGAAGGTCTCCGGCCCGTCCATGCCCCTCACGACCGGGATGGAAGTGGCCTCGGGATCGTCCATCAGCATCTGTGAGGTCGGCGCCATGGCGGGGAGCCTAAACAGGGCCGCTTAAGGTTCGGTGAGCGCGACGGCCGAAACAGGCGGCTGCCAAGAGACGAGACCTTCAGCATGGCGCGCGGCCGCTCTTGACCGGCATGCGCAAACACGGCCTTCCTCGCCGGACCAGCCCGGAACCGGACAACCCTGTGCGCCTCGCCTTCCTCACCGCCCTTATCCCGGTCGAAAAGCCGGATACCGGCTTCGAGATCGCCAACGCGGCGATCCTCTCGGCCTTGCGCGCCGCACGCCACGAGGTGACGGCCTTCGGCTTCCTGCGGCCGGGCGAAACGCCGGCCGATCCGGCGCGCAGCGTCGTGATCGACCATGTCGCGATCGAGAACGCCGAGGTCGGCAAGGGGCAGAAGCTGCGCTGGCTCGCCAAGTCGCTCGCAGCCGGCCTGCCGGTCGCCTGCGCCAAGCTCAGGCTCGCCGGTGAAGGAAGGCTGGTCGAGGCGGTGGGAGCGCGGGGGCCGTTCGACGCGCTGATCCTGAATTCGGTGATGCTGCCGGGCGCGTTTCCGGAGTTGCTCGAGCTTGGCCCCTGCGTGCTCGTCGAGCACAACATCGAGCATGTCTCGGCGCGCCAGAGCGCTGCCCATGCCCCCAACCCGGTCGTCGCCTGGCTCTATGCCCGGGAGGCGAGGCTGCTGGAGGCGATCGAGCGCCGGCTCTGGGAGAAGACGCGCTTCGTCTGGACGCTGGCCGAGGAGGACAAGGCGGCGCTCGGGCCCGCTCATCAGCACAAGGCCGCCGTGCTGCCGCTGGTCTCCGGCGAAGCTGCTCCAATATCGGAATCACCATCGGAGCCGGCCTACGACATCGGCCTGATCGGAACCTGGAGCTGGGCCCCGAACTTCATCGGGCTCGACTGGTTCCTGCGCGAAATCTGCCCGCTGCTTCCCGCCGATCTGACGATCGCCGTTGCCGGCCGGCTGCCGCAGGGCATGGCCGAGCCGCCTCCACAGGTGGTGCTGCTCGGCCGTGTGCCCGACGCCGACGATTTTTTGCGCGCCTGCCGGATCGTCGCGTTGTCGAGCCGGGCCGGGACGGGCGTGCAGCTCAAGACGGTGCAGGCGATGCAGCTCGGGCTGCCTGCGGTGGCGACCGCCCTGTCCTGCCGTGGCTTCACCGAGATTCCCGACAATTTCACGCTCGCCGACACGTCGCAGGCCTTTGCAGACGCCCTCCTCCGGCGGATTGCCGAAATACGCGCCGGCGATCCGCAGCGCCGCGACGGCGCGGCCTTCTTGGCGCGCCAGCAGGCGGCCTTGGCGGCCGGGTTGGCGCGGGGGCTCGCGGCCGCGACCGCGTGACCTATTCCGGTGGCTTCACGCCGGCCTTGCGCCCCATCGCCCCAAAGATCGGGCCAGCGCTGACCATCACCAGAAAGACCCGGATGATGTGGTGGGCGGCCACGAAGGCGACCTCGGTGTGCAGGGCCAGCGCGACCAGGCTCATTTCGGCGAGCCCGCCGGGCGAGTAAGCCAGGATCAGCGGGACGTGGCGGTGGACCGAGACCTGCGCCACGGCCCAGGCGAAGACCAGCGTCAGCACCAGCAGGATCACGGTCGAACCGACCGACAGCATCAGCACGCGCAGAATCACGGCCGGGGCCGTGCCGATGAAACGGCAGCCGATGGTGACGCCCAGCACGAGTTGCGCCGCGTTGACGATCTCGAAGGGCGGAACCGAATCGCTCCAGCCGAGCAGATGGACGGCCGCGCTGACGATCATGGGTCCGAGCAGGTGCTTGGCCGGCAGCCTGAGCCAGTGCCCGACGACGACGCCGGCGAGGCCGCAGGCGACCAGCGCGAGCCCGGCGACGAGCGGGGTCTGCGCCAGCGAGGGACCGGCCGCGCGCGTCGCCCCGAGCGAAACGCCCTCGATCCACTGCACGATGAAGGGCAGCGTCATCACCACGAGCAGGATGCGGGCGGAATGGATCAGCGCGATGATGCGCGCATCGCCGCCCTTCTCCTCGCCAACCGTTACCATCTCGACGAGGCCTCCCGGCATGCCGGCGAAAAAGGCCGTGACCGGATCGAACCCCGCCACGCGGCGGAAATAGGTGACGCAGCAGAGCGCGCAGGCCACCATGAACAGGACGAGGCCGAGAAGCGTCGGGATCCAGTTCGGCAATTGCTGCACGATGTCGGGCTTGAAGCCGGCCCCGAGCATGACGCCGATCACCGCCGTCATCGGCGGGCGGATGACGGGCGGGGCGGCAACCGGCAACCGCAGCAGGGCAGCGGCCGTGCAGACCACCATCGAGCCCAGCATCCAGGGCAGCGGCAGCCGCGCCTGCAGGAAGAGCCAGCCGCCGATACCGCCGAGCAGCAGCGCGAAAGCGAAGCGGCGATAGGGGAAGAGTTTGGGCGAGAGCGAGTGCAGGCCGCCAAGGAAATCGCTCAGAAGCTCCCTCATGGCGTCGCAGGTTCTCCGTGCCGGCGTCAGGTCTTCAACAAGTCGCTGGCGCGGCTCCTACACGGCCTTCGACCCGGCCGACAGGCCGGAGCGCGAATGGCGTCCCTGTGCGAGCGTCGTGACGACGCATGCAGGGCCGCCATGCCCCACGGCCCATGGCCAGCCCGCGCCGCTTCGCCGATCCTGCGTGCAGGATTATCAGACTGGCCCGATGCGCGATGCGCCGGCCGATGGTTGGGGCGATGAGCGAAGACCGGGACACCGGGCGGCAGGGCCGCGCGGCCAGCGAGGACGGAACCGGCGAGGAGGACGGCTTCCGCGCGCCGCCGACAGGCGAGCCGTCCGAGACGCCGCCGATCGTGCTGGCCGCGCCCGCCGTCCCGGCCGTCCCGCCCGGCTGGATCGCCGCACGCCGCCTGCGCGCCGCCATCTGGTGGCGCGGGGCCAGCCCCAATCTGCGCGGCTCGGTCTATATGATGGCGGCGCTGCTGGTCTATGCGGTGATGGTCGGCGCGATCAAGCATGTCGCGGCCGCGATCCCGCTGGTGCAGATCCTGCTCGTCCGGCAGGTGGTGATGAGCCTCGTCATCGCCGCATTCGCGGGCGCCGCGCTGCCGGTGCTGATCAGGACGACGCGACCCGGCCTGCAACTGGTCCGCGGCGTCGTCACGCTGATCGCGATGCTGCTCGGCTTCACCGCGATGATCCGCATCCCCCTGGCGCAGGCCACCGCGATCGGTTTCAGCCAGGTGCTGTTCGTCACCATCGCAGCCGTTCTGGTGCTGAAGGAACAGGTCGATGCGCGGCGCTGGGCCGCCACCATCATCGGCTTTGCCGGCGTGCTGATCATGCTCAACCCCTCGACCGACGGGCTCGACCTCAACGCCATGATGGCGGTGGGCGGCGCGCTGTTCAGCGCCGGCATCACCGTCAGCGTGCGGATGATGGCCATGACCGAGCGCACCGAGACGATCCTGCTCTGGCAGGGCCTCATCCTGATCGTGGCGCTCGCGCTGCCGGCCTGGCTCTGGTGGGTGTCGCCGACGCCCGAGCAATGGGTCTGGCTCGCGGTGCTCAGCCTGTTCGGTACCGCCGGGCAATGGCTGATCACGCGGGCCTATCAGGTCGGCGAGGCAGCCGCGCTCGCTCCGCTCGATTTCAGCCGGCTGATCCTGGCGAGCTTGACCGGCTTCGTCTTCTTCGCCGAGATTCCGGCGCTGACGACATGGATCGGCGCGGCGATCGTCATCTCCGCCACGCTCTATACCATCCGCAAGAACGCGCGCGCCAAGCCGGCGACGCCCGAACCCCTCCCGCCCTGAGATCAGGATTTCGACCGCCATGAGCCATCATCTGATCGAAGCCGGCCTGTCGACCTGCCATTGGGGCTATTTCGACGCGGCGCTGAAGCCGATCCTGACCATCGAGAGCGGCGACAGCGTCACCATACGCACCGTCACCGGCGGCCCGGACCAACAGCCCAAGAGCGGCTTCCACGTGCTGCCCGAGATCCACGAGATCCATGACAAGGCCGAGCGCATGGTGCCCGGCCATATCCTGACCGGCCCGGTCGCGGTGAGGGGAGCGAAGCCCGGGCAGGTGCTGGAGGTGCGGATCAGGGAGGTGAAGCTCCGGACCGACTGGGGCTACACCCTGATCAAGCCGCTCGCCGGCACGCTGCCAGAGGAGTTCGACCGGCATGCGATGATCCATATCGGGCTCGATGCGGCGCGCAACATCGGGACCCTACCCTGGGGCATGGAACTGTCGCTGTCGCCCTTCTTCGGCGTGATGGGCACCGCCCCGCCGCCGCATTGGGGCCGGCAGACCTCGCTGATCCCGCGCGCCTTCGGCGGCAATCTCGACAACAAGGAGCTGGGCGCGGGCGCCACGCTCTACCTGCCTGTCTTCGTCGAGGGCGGACTTTTCTCCTGTGGCGACGGCCATGGCGTGCAGGGCGACGGAGAAGTCTGCGTCACCGCGATCGAAACCGCGCTGGAAGGCACGTTCGAGTTCATCCTGCGCGAGGATCTGTCCTTCACCACGCCGCGCGCCGAGACGCCGAGCCATCACATCACCATGGCGATGCACCCGGACCTCGACATCTGCGCGCAGGACGCGCTGCGTGAAATGATCGGACTGATCCGCGAGCGGACGGAGCTGACGCGCGAGCAGGCTTATATGCTGTGTTCGCTCGCCGCCGATCTGCGCATCACCCAGACGGTCAACGGGTCGAAGGGCGTGCATTGCATGCTGGCCAAGAGCGTGGTGGCGTAAGCTCCTCGTCATTGCGAGCGCAGCGAAGCAATCCAGGAGGGCGTCGAGCGAGACGTTGGATTGTTTCGCTGTGCTCGCAATGATGGCGTCGCGGATTGCGCGCTTGGACGGGAAACGGCTATGAATCGGCGCACGCGACGCCTTGCGTGCGACTTTGCCCGAGGCCGCCATGCGCATCGAGAACGACCCCAAGCTCGACTTCCGCGATGTCCTGATCCGGCCCAAGCGCTCGACGCTGAGCAGCCGGGCGCAGGTCGACGTCAACCGGACCTTCCGCTTCGCGCATACGGCCGGCGAGTGGAGCGGTTTTCCGCTGATCGCGGCGAATATGGATGTGGTCGGCACCATGGCGATGGCGCGTGCACTGCTGCAGCACGGCGCGATGGTGGCGCTGCACAAGCACTACGAGGTCGAGGAGCTGATCGGCTTCTTTCGCGAGCCAGACGCGGCCAATGCCTTCTATTCGCTGGGCACGACCGATGCCGACCATGACAAGCTCAAGGCGGTTCACGCGCAGTCGCCGATCACCAAGATCTGCCTCGACGTCGCCAACGGCTATACGGAAAAGTTCGTTGAGACGGTGAAGGCGACGCGCGAGGCCTTTCCCGACGCCGCGATCATGGCTGGCAACGTCGTCACCGGCGACATGACCGAGGCGCTGATCCTGGCCGGGGCCGACATCGTCAAGGTCGGCATCGGGCCGGGCTCGGTCTGCACGACGCGCAAGATGACCGGCGTCGGCTACCCGCAGCTCTCGGCGATCATCGAATGTGCCGACGCCGCCCATGGGCTGAAAGGGCTGGTCTGCGGCGATGGCGGCGTCACCGTGCCGGGCGATCTCGCCAAGGGCTATGGCGCGGGCGCGGATTTCATGATGCTCGGCGGCATGCTGGCCGGTCATGACGAGTGCGAGGGCGACATCCGCTACGAGGAGCGCGACGGCGAGCGCGTCGCGGTCGGCATGACCTTCTACGGCATGTCCTCGGACACCGCGATGAAACGCTATGCCGGCGGCGTTGCGCGATACCGCGCCTCTGAGGGCAAGACCGTCGAGGTGCCCTATCGCGGCCCGGTCGAGGGCACGATGCTGGAGCTGATGGGCGGCGTGCGCTCGGCGATGACCTATATTGGCGCGGTGCGACTGAAGGAGATGCCCAAGCGAACGACCTTCATCATGGTCGGCAGCCAGCTCAACACCGTCTTCGGGAGCTGAGTGCCGGCAGTCCTCTCGCGCAGGTTGCACCGCCCTACTATCGCGGATCGCGTCAACGGATGCGTCATCATGACTTTTGGTCGCGGGCTGCATCCGATTGCGGAGTTGCGATGTATTCGCCATGTATGCGGCGTGGGAATGCGGCAACACCTCAAGACAGAAGGTCCTGAAGCCATGATGAGAGGAACGGAGCCTCTCCAGATTTGGGAGATCATATCATCCCCGGCGGGGTATGCTGCACTGCAATACGCAGCCGAAAGCGGCCATCCCCCGATCGAGCCTTTGGTCGGGTTGATCGAGGAGTGGTGGGGACCCTGGCTCGACGACGACCGCGAAGCACATCTCCAGCGTGTCCACGGCATGGTTTCGCGGCTTATGGCGGCCAATGGCTGGGAGGAGGCGGGCCTGCAGCCGCTCAGCCGGGGACGGCTGATCACCCAGGCGATGACGTTTCGTCGCGCGGGCGACGCGCCGCTGCAGTAGCGCCCTACGCGAAGACCTCGTCGGACTGCAGCGCCAGCCCCTCGACGAAGCCGAACTGACGATCGACACAGGCTTCCCGCTCGTACCGGGCCAGCACCGTGGCGCGGGCCGCTCTGCGCAGGCCTGCCAGCGCCGTGCCCTGCGCGAGCGCCGCGAGAATGGTCTCCGCCAGCGCATCGCTGTCGAAGAACGGCGCAAGCAGCCCGTTCACCCCGTCGCTCAGCACCTCCTGCACCGGCGGCGTCGCCGAGCCGATCACGAGCGCGCCGCAGGCCATCGCCTCGAGCGCCGACCATGACAGGACGAAGGGCACGCTCAGATAGACATGGGCGGCCGAGACCTGGAACAGCGCGACCAGCGCCTCGGGCGCAAGCCAGGGGATATGGACGACGCGGTCGCCAAGCCCGGTCTCGTCCAGCATGACCTCGCGCCAGAGCCGGCCGTCGCCGCGCGGGCGGCCATAGCCTGGCCCGTCGCCGCCGACCGCGACGATGATCGCATCCGGCCGCCGGCGCGCGACCGCGGCCGCCGCGCGCATGAACTGCGGATATCCACGATAGGGGTCCAGGTCGCGCGCGACGAAGGTCACGACCGGATCGCCAGGACGCAGCATACGGCCGTCAGGAAGGGAAAACCGTGCATCGGCGTCCGGCCTGCAGGCCTGCGTGTCGATGCCGTCATGGCAGACCGCGATCTTGCCGCGATAGGCGGCCGGATATTGCCGCTGCTGCCAGCGTGTCGGCGCGTAACCCGAATCGATCGCCTCCAGCGTCAGCAACTGGACTGCGTTGCGCAGGCGGATGCGGCGGCGCTCGGCCGGCGAAGGCGGGTTCTGCGGGTCGAAATCGAGGTCGACTCCCTCGGCATTGTGGAAATACTCACAATAGCCGAGCACCGGCACGCGCGGCAGCGCGTCCTTGGCGAAGAGCAATCCGCCCCAGCCGGTATGGCCGACGATGACGTCGGGGTGGTCATGACGGGGCAGCCCCGAGAGCACCGTCGCCACCGCCTCGCCGGTGCGGGCATGGTAATCCGTCGCCTGCAGCAGCGGACTCGCAGTCGCGGGGGCGCCAGGCGCATAAGTCAATTGCGTGAGGCCCGGCCGCGCAGGCGCCTTGCTCTCGGTCACGAGCGTGACCTCGTGCCCGTCGCCGAGCAGCCGCGCGATCAGGTGAGCGAATTGACCAGATCCTGAACGATGAACGAATAGGACGTGCATGAGGCGAGCAGGACCCCTCCATAGCGCAGCGAATCGTTCCACCACTGCTCCAGCCGGCGCAGCGTGTCATAGGTGGTCTGCAGATCGGTCTCGAAGCCGGGCTCCTGGCTGCCGCCGAAAGGGCTGCCCTCGTCGAGAAGCCTGAGCCTCTCGCAGAGCAACTGCCCCTTGGGCGACAGCGAGATGCGGGCGAGCCTGCGGTCGCGCGGCGAGGCGCCGCGGTCAAGATAGCCGCTCTCGACCAGTTGCTTGAGATTATAGGACGCGTTCGAGCCGACATAATGCCCGCGATCAAGCAGGTCGCGCACCGCGATTTCGCCAGCGCCGATCGTCAGCAGCACCATGACCTGCGAGGGCGAGATATCGTCGACACCGAGCTTGGTCAGCTCCAGACGCAGATAGTCGAGGAAGCGCCGGCTGACCCGCTCGACCAGCCGCGCGAGTTCGAGCTGGGCGACGCCGCCGCCACGCGATGCGTCGCGTTCCGATTCACCCCGCCGCCCGGCATCGGGATGGTCGCCGTTCACCGCCCGCCCCATGAAACGGACGGTCTCCTGCGGTTTAGAATGCATGCCTTGCTCCGCCTGGTTTGCAGTCCGCGCAGCCCACCCCCGATACGCCCCGGCTCCCGAATAACCCAGACGCAAAGCACATGCCACCCCATATCGTGACAATTGGATTCTTCTCCTGCCGGATTTTAAGTATAAATTGGTTCAAAATTTGAAGTACTACATATTTTGGACTCAATTGACCGTATTCATGTGAACTATTGACAACAAAGACTGTCATACGATCACCATAGTGCGTCGATCATTTGAAGCGCGTTGTCCATGACATTGGGATGCGCGTGGCATTCCGTCGTCCTCAAGGGCCAGATTGTCCACTGCGTCAGCCCGCCTGCCGGAGACCTGAATGAAGTCTGTCAATGCGGCCTCCGACGGGCTGATCCGGTCCATGCAGCGCGCTTTCGCGAGCGGGCTCGGCTATGCCGCGCTGCTGAGCCTATGCGTCAACATCCTGCTGCTGACCGTGCCGCTGTTCATGCTGCAGGTGCAGGACCGCGTCATCGTCAGCCGCAGCTACGACACGCTGACCATGCTGCTGGTGATCGCGGTCGGCGGGCTCGCGCTTTACGGCGTGATCGAGTTCATCCGCTCGCTGACCTTCCAGACCATGGCGAGCATCTTCGCGCGCCGGCTCAATCTGCCCGCCCTTCAGGCCGCCGTGACGGCCGCGCTGGAGCAGGGCTCGGCGCAAGCGACGCAGGCGATCCGCGACCTCAACGACATCCGCTACTTCATCGCGAGCTCGGCGATCGCGACGCCGCTGGAGGCGGCTTGGTCGCCGATCTTCCTCGCCGTGCTGTTCGCCTTCCACCCGGTCTACGGCCTCGTCGGCGTGGTCTCGCTGCTGATCCTGCTCGTTCTCGGCGTGCTCTCGGACGTGCTGACGCGGCGCGTGCTGAAGCAGGCCAATGAGGAGGGCGTCGCCGCGATCAACGATGTCGGGGCGAGCCTGCGCCATGCTGAGACGATCGAGGCGATGGGCATGCTGCCGGCGCTGGCCAGACGCTGGCGGACCCAGCAGATGGCGATGATCGAGCATCTCGACCTCGGCACGCGGCGGGGCAAGCTGATCGCGGCGCTGACGCGGACCTCGCGTATGGTGATGCAGCTCGCGATCTACGCCACCGGCGCCGTGCTGATCATCCGCAACGAGGTTTCGATCGGTACGCTGATGGCGGCCTCGATCCTGCTCGGCCGGCTGCTTGCACCGTTCGATTCGATGATCGCCGACTGGCGGCAATGGGTGCTGGCGGCCGGGGCCTGGAAGCGGGTGCGCGAGCTTTTGAGCGCGCGCACCTCGCAGCGCGAGACGCTGCCGACACCGCCGACCCAAGGCACGCTGGCGATCGACCGGCTGATCTATGCGCCGCAAGGCGCGGAGCAGACCGTGATCAAGGGCATCTCGTTCTCGCTGGAGCCGGGCGAGGCGCTCGGCGTGGTCGGTCCGTCGGGCGCGGGCAAATCGACGCTTGCGCGGCTGCTCGTCGGCGTGCTGCGGCCCAATGCCGGTGGCGTCTATCTCGACGGCCACAACGCCTATCTCTGGGAGCGCGGCTCGTTCGGGGCCATGGTCGGCTACCTGCCGCAATCGGTCTCGCTTCTGAACGGCACCATCGCCGAGAACATCGCCCGCATGGGAGAGCCCGATCCGCAGGCCCTGCTGCATGCGGCGCGGCTCGCCGGCGTGCATGAACTGATCGGCCGTTTGCCGCTCGGCTACGACACGCCCGTCAATGACGGCGATTTCAAGCTCTCGGGCGGGCAGCGCCAGCGCATCGGTCTGGCGCGCGCGCTCTACGGCTCGCCGCGGCTGATCGTGCTCGACGAGCCCAACGCCAATCTCGACGCGGAGGGCGAGCAGAGCCTGATCCGCGCCGTCAACGCCGCGCGCGAGGACGGGGCGATCATCGTGCTGATCGCGCACCGGCCGTCCGTAATGCAGGTCGTCGACAAGATTCTGGTGCTGCGCGAGGGCCGGATCAGCCAGTTCGGGCCGCGCTCGGCCATTGCCGGCATGATCACGCCCGCCGGGCTCGTCGAGATCGAGCCTGCCGGCAAGCCGGCGGCGCTTCGCGAGGTGACGGCATGAAGCTGCCCATTCTGCGCCGCACGACCTCGCCAGCGACTTTCTCCGCAGAGACCGAGGCCGACGAGGAGCGCCAGCCGAGCCTGCGCAACCTGGTGCTGGCCGGCGTCAGCGCGATCGCGATCGGCTTTGGCGGCTTCGGGGCCTGGGCCGTGACCGCGCGGCTCGACAATGCGGCGGTCGCGACCGGCACCGTCATCGTCGACAGCCGGCGCAAGACGATCAGCCATCTCGAAGGCGGGATCCTCAGGACGCTGCTCAAGGCCGAGGGCGAGCGCGTCGCGCGGGACGAGCCGCTGCTGCGGCTGGAGGACGCCCGCCAGCGCGCCGAACTGCAGCACCTGCAGGGCAAGCGCGTCGGGCTGGAGGCGAAGCTCGCCCGGCTGAAGGCCGAGCAGACGAATGCCGTGACGATCGATTTTCCCGACGACATCGAAGCGGCCGCCACGCCGATCGCGCGCGAGGTTGTCACCGCCGAACGAACTCTGT
The DNA here is from genome assembly GCA_001556025.1 of Rhizobiales bacterium CCH3-A5. Taxonomy (GTDB): domain Bacteria; phylum Pseudomonadota; class Alphaproteobacteria; order Rhizobiales; family Beijerinckiaceae; genus Allobosea. Next base: position 2,046 of record LSIB01000098.1, on the reverse strand, counting down.
TCCGGGCCCGCTCCCAGGTCCATGACGGCAAGGTCCGGATCCAGCAGCGCGTCATCGAGCAGCATCAGGCCGAGGCCGAGGCGCTGCAGGCGCAGATCGACGCCACCCGCAACCAGCGCACGCTGATCGACGAGGAGGTGCGCATGGTCGCCGAGCTTTATGAGAAGCGCTACGCCAAGCGCAGCCAGCTCGTCGATCTCCAGACCAAGCAGAGCGAACTCACCGGTCGGGGGGGCGAGATCGCCGCGCGCAAGGCCAAGGCCGAGCAGGCCGTGGCCGGGGCCAATCTGGAAATCCTTTCGATCGGGCTGGAGCGCCAGAGCGAGATCGCGCGAGAACTCCAGGAGACGCAGCTTGGCCTTTCGGAGGTCGTCGAGCGCATCGTCCAGGCCGAGGACGTGCTGCGCCGACTCGTCGTGGCCGCCCCGCAGGAGGGCATCGTCGCCAATATCAGGATGCGCACGGCGGGCAGCGTCATCGCGGCCGGCGAGGCGATCCTGGACATCGTGCCCGAGAACGAGCCCCTGATCGTCGAGGCCAAGGTCGACCCGCGCGACATCGACTCCGTCCGGGTGGGGGCCGAGACGCGCATCAGGCTGACAGCCTTCAACGCCCGCACCCTGCCGCCTCTGCTGGCCAAGGTCAGTTATGTGGCAGCCGACCAGCTCGTCGATGAAAAAACCGGCATTCCCTATTTTCTGGTCCGCGCCGAGATCACGCCCGAGAGCCTGGCCGAAAATAAAATCACGCTTCATGCCGGCATGGCCGCCGAGGTGCTGATCGTCAACGGCTCGCGCCGCGCCATCGACTACCTGCTGGCCCCCTTCGCCGAGAGCTTCAACCGCGCCTTCCGCGAAGACTGATTTCTTCAAGCACATCAGCGCCATGAGCCGCGATGCCGCCGGTTCGAAGAAAATTCGACTCAATATCTTCTTGTCGTATATTTCAAATTTCAAAACATAACCGGCCCTGTTCCGAGATTTAATAAAGACATACAAAGTCTAAATCTTGCTGCATCGCAAAAAAGTCACAATAAAACTCTTGCTGCGATGCACATATTGGCTAGTCTTTCCTTCGTCGAGCGATGAACCCCGTTGTGGGTTTCATCGGAACGGCGCCGAATTCGGGACGCGGCACGGCGCGAAGCGTCGTCACCCGAGGGCGCCTTTGAGATCGCCGAGGAGGTGACGGATGGCCACGATCGAAGGAAGTGCATTCGACGATTTTCTGATTGGAAGCCGGTTCAGCGACGTGATTCTCGCCGGAGCCGGAGACGACATCGTCAGGGGCGGCGATCAGGTCGATTCGCTCTTCGGCGAAGAGGGCGACGACCTGATCTACGGCGATGGCGGCAATGATTTCGTCTCCGGCGGGGAAGGCGACGACGCGCTCTTCGGCGGGCTCGGCGACGATCTCATTTCCGGCGACGCCGGCAATGATTCGCTGTTCGGCGGCGAGGGCTTCGACGTCATCAGCGGCGGCGCCGGCAACGACATCCTGCGCGGCAACGCCGACGACGACGTGCTCCAGGGCGGCGCCGGCAACGACATCCTCCAGGGCGGCACGGGCAACGACATCCTGCAGGGTGGCGCTGGCGCGGACCTGCTCCAGGGCGGCGATGGCGACGACGTGCTCCAGGGCGGCAATGGCGGCGACATCCTGCAGGGCGGGGCCGGCGACGACCTGCTCTTCGGCGGGGCCGGCGACGACATCCTGTCGGGCGGCGGCGGCAGCGACGTCTTCTTCTTCGAGGGCGGCGGCGGCAACGACGTCGTGCTCGATTTCGAGGCCGGCTCCGACCTGATGCAGATCGCATCCGACATCAACGGCACGGGCGTCGCCTCGGCCGAGGATGTCGCGGCGCGCGCCACGACGGTCGGCGGCAACGCCGTGGTCGATCTCGGCAATGGCGACACGCTGACGCTGGTCGGCGTCACCGCCGAGGACATTCAGGCCGACCCCAACAGCTACTTCTCGGTCGCCTGAGACCTCTGACGACAGGAGCATGGAGCCCGACGGCGCGCCCGCCGCCCGGCTCCATGCTCC
>LSIB01000097.1 GCA_001556025.1 Rhizobiales bacterium CCH3-A5 | reverse complement strand
TGCGGGTGAAGCCGGTTGTAGTGATCGAACCATGCCGGCAGCTGACGCATGACGATTTCGGCTGATGGCATCGGATTGACCCTGGCGTAGTCGCGCTTGATGGTTCGCACGAAGGCCTCGGCTATGCCGTTGGATTGTGGGCTCTGAACCGGCGTCGTCAGAGGTTCGAAGCCGATCTCGCGAGCAAAGCGCCGGGTTTCGCCGGCGATGTAGCCCGAGCCGTTGTCGGTCAGCCATTCGATCACGTCGGGCAGGCGATTGACCGGGCCGAAGCGGGTTTCCACGGCCACCGTCATCAGGTCGCGGACATCCTCCCCTTTGATGCCCTCGGTCGTTGCGACGAAGCTGATCGCCTCGCGGTCGCAGCAGTCGAGCGCGAAGGCGACGCGGACCTTTTCGCCGTTGTCGCAGCCGAGTTCGAAGCCGTCCGAGCACCAGCGCAGGTTGGATCGATCGA
>LSIB01000096.1 GCA_001556025.1 Rhizobiales bacterium CCH3-A5 | reverse complement strand
CCCCTCATGCTCCCCTCCCCGCCCATGGTGTTCTCTCAGGCCGCCGAAGCCGCAACGCTTTGCGCCTCATACGTGCCGGTCGCGAAATCCACCGTCAGCGATCGGACGACGGGTTCGGGTCTGACCTCGCGGCCTTCGCGCACCAGTCGGACAAGCCCATGGGCGGCAAGCTGCTGGAGTGAACGCGAGACGTTGGGCTGCGCACGCCCGGTCAGTGCCACCACCTGCCCGATATTCTGGGGATGTTCCCGCAGCATCACGCCGAGGAGATCGAGTGCTTCCGCCGAGAGGGCAGCCAGCATGGGAGCCGCCGGCCGTGATGTCGGGGTCGCCTCGCCTCGCGCCACCGCGCGCATTTCGTTACGAAGGGTTGCCAGGCTCGTCCGCTTCATCATCATCCTCCACCTCTGTGTCCTCGTCGACGAACTCGAACACTACGCCCTCTTGTCGGCACGCCTGCTCGACAGCAGCGAAGAAATCGACAATGAGTTCGTCAGCTCCCTGAAAATTGTAAGGCACCATTTCGGCAGTCCGCCGAAAACGATGACGGTGATCGTAGGCTTGGGCCCTCGCGACGCCATGGGCATTATCGAAGCCGAGCAGCCGGGCTTTATCCACATCATGCAGCGTGAATGAGTATTTCACGCCAAAGGGGCGTGTCGGTGTCACCGTCACCAATGCCACTCGGAAGCGAATACTCCAGCCGTTCTCCAGCCAAAACCGACGGCGATCGTATCCCAGGAGGCGCAGCATGTTTTCATCTGTCACGCCTAGCCATATATCATCAGACGATATGAAAGACAAGAGCGATCTCGCGAAGGGGATAAGTTGGCTGCAATCATGTAGGTATCTGGTACCAACATGGTTGCAGCCAGATATGTTGATATCAGGTCGCGACATGGTAAGGAGTTGGTAGCTACCGGGTTATAGGCTCCCCTCGCATTCGGAGAGACCGCCATGCCAGTCATTGCATTTGCCAATCCAAAGGGTGGTGCGGGAAAATCAACCGCAGCCCTTCTTTTAGCGACAACGCTCGCCGCACAAGGCGCCAGCGTGATCGTGATTGATGCTGATCCGCGAAGCACGATCGACCACTGGCGGCAGGGGAATTCGAAGTCAAAGGTCGTGGTGCGAGCAGACGCACGAGAAGACACTATCGCGCCAATAATCAGGGAAGCGGCGGCTGAATATCAGTTCGTCATCATTGACCTTGAAGGAACCGCGAATTTGCGTGTCTCCCGCGCAATCAGTCGAGCTGATCTTGTGATCATGCCCATCCAAGAGGGGCCTTTAGAAACTCGCGGCGCAGCGGAGACAGTAAAGTACGTGTTGGATATCGAGCAAGATTATGATCGACCGATACCATACGTTTTTTTGATGACAAGAACAAGCGCTGCAATTCCTACACGTATGAAAAAGAAACTTTATGAAACACTAGCCGAGCGCAACTTGACAGTCTTGAGCACAGAGCTTGTTTCAAGGCAGGCTTATCGCGAAATGCTTGCAGAGCGGCTAGCCTTGGACGAACTTGATCCGAAGGAAGTAAGCGGTGTCGTGAACGCAATCAAAAATGCTGCAAATTTCACAGCGGAAGTCGTTGATTTACTTCGTCTTCAAGCCAAGGCGAAGGGGAGGGCAGCTTAATGGCAAAGGATCCCTTTGGTCTTGGAGCCATAGATGAAAAGCGCCCTTCAGCCTCATCGATGGGCGCTTTGACAGACCTGTCGGACTTCCAACCCACCGACTCAATTCCCGATCTGTCCGCCTCTGAGCGCCGACGCCTCGATCAGGCAGCCAGTCGAAGCGGGTTTGAATCTCGAGAACCTGTGGAAATTCGTCGGCGAACGCGAACACCAGTTCTAACGCAAGCGCTGCACACTCGCCTTCGTGTCCAGGACTTTAACCGCCTGGTCGCCTTTTGCGAATCGCGAAATTTTGCCTATGCCGATGGCATCCAACTGCTTCTGGACCACGCAAAGGTTAACGAAATCGGGGATAGCGCGATCAAATAAGGCAAAGAATCTCGCATTTGCGGGGTTGCCAGAATCACGCGACTCGCGGAGCATGACTAGTCAGTGAGGTGATTTGTGCTGGCTCAGGCGCGTAAATCGACGGCTCCATTCAAGGCCGCTTCCCGTCAGAGGAAGCAAGCCGCAGGATTCTATGAGACGACTGTCTTCGTCCATGAAACTGCGAAAGTCGCCATCGATCGGTTCATTGCCGAAGGCCGTTTCAAAACACGTCGCGAAGCGATGGAGCACGCGATTCATAGCGTGTTCCATGCAGAGGAAAGTGCAACCAGTCCGCGCTGACCCCTGAAAAGCGAAAAGGCCCCAGCTTTGGCGAGCTGAGGCCTTTTGTGACGACTGTGGGAGCCGCCCTTAGAACGGCTCTGAATCTCCCACAGCCGAATCGTTCTGTCAACGCAAACCATTTGGTTTGCGAACGGATTTTCGTGTCCTTCGCGCAGGCGAGGGGGATGGGGTCCGATCGCGGATCTGCGCCTGCACGGGATGAGCTTGGAGGGAGGTTCGACGCGGCCCAGCCTTGAAGGATCGGGCCATGTTCGCAGTCGAGATGTTGAGGGTGATCGGGGAGGTGCGCACGCTGTCGCGCCTGGACGAGATCGCCCAGGATCTATGGAGCGCGTTTGGGGCGGATGCGCTGACGGAGGACCAGGCGCAGTCGCTCAGCGAGGCGATCGAGGCGCGCAAGCGCGAGGTGAGGGGACAGGACCGGGTCGTCGTGCGCGCTCCCACGGCTGCCCTCGAGCGAGCCCTGGAGGGGCGCAACAGCATCTTCCCGCCGAAGCGTCGGCCGAAGTCGCCCGATCGCCAGCGCTCGATCGCGCGCCGGCGGCGGCTGGCCGCGTCGGGCCCCATGCCGCCACAGATCGCGGCGAAGTTCACGACCGGCCAGCTCGCGGTGATGCGGATCATCGCAGACGAGGTCGAGAGCAGGCGCGGGACATGCGCGCTGACGATCGGAGAGATCGCGGCGCGCGCCGGCGTCTGCATCGCGCTGGCGCGCAACGCCATCCGGATCGCCGAGCGGCTGTTCCTGATCAGCACACAGTTTCGGAAGAGGGCAGGGCGCCCGCATCTGCCCTCCGTGATCCGGATCATCTCTCAGGCCTGGAACGGCTGGCTGATCATCGGCGGCAAGGTGCGACGCCACGCCATCAATGCCGAGCGTGAAGAGGGAACGTTGCCGTTTCGAGCGCAGACGACGGGCGGTAAATCCTCGCGAAAGATAGGGTCTAAAAAATTAGGCCCCACGGGCACCGATCTATACAGATCGGCTTCTTCTATAAGCGGACGACCGCAAACGGAGGCCGCGCAAAGACCCTACGGGCGGCCTACGGCCGTCGCCTAACGGCGATCAGCGCCGCCTCGCGGCCGACTTCAGGCTCAATTCTGCTTCACCGGAACAGGCGGCACCGTCGCAATTGGCTTTTCGAAAAAGCCAGGTGATTTCGGTCGCGATTTTCCGATTTCAGGTCAAGAGGCATGCGCTTAGCGCATATGGTCGTTCGGTATGACGATCGGAGGCACCTGATAGCGACGATTCTGCCCATTGAGATTGTAGCTCGCCTGAGCTACATAGAGCGCTTGGAAGAGGAGGCCGTGATGGCTGCCACCGCATTTGTTCGGGCTCGCATAGACGAGAGTTTGAAGGACGAGGCCGCCGTAGTCCTGGCCGAGTTGGGGCTCACCGTGTCCGATGTCGTTCGCATGATGCTGACGCGGATCGCGAAGGATCGCGCCTTGCCGCTGGAGTTGAAGGTTCCCAACGCCGAAACGCGGACGGCCATGGAGGAGTCCCGCGCGCTGATGAAGCAGCGGCGCGCCCGTTTCGCCACCGCCCAGGAATTGTTCGATGCCCTCGACCAAGAAGCCGGCCAGCAGTAAGCGGGCTTCTCTGCCGAGATCGGCGGATTTTGCGAAAAGCTTCCTCAAGGATTGGGAGCGCCTGTCGCGTTCGGGCCGGTACGATATGGTCCAACTCAAAGAAGCGATGATGCTCCTCATCGCCAACGACAGCCCGCTTGGACCGGAATGGCTCGACCATGCCCTGAAAGGCGATTGGGCCGACCATCGCGAATGCCACATCGGCGGCGATTTTCTGTTGATCTACCAAGTCGAAGGCAATCTGATCAACTTCGTCCGCGCCGGCACGCATTCCGAGCTGTTCGGTTGAGTAGCTGCACCGGATGCAATAGGGAAATTTGGGCACAAAAGGCCTCAAAATGCAGGAATCCGCATGTCTGACGGGAACGAAGATCTTATCGCTCTGACGGCCTCGATCGTGTCAGCCTATGTCGCACGCAACAACGTGCAGGCTGCCGAGCTGCCCCGCGTGATCGCCAGCATCCATACCGCGCTCGCCGGGCTCGAAGGGGCACCCGCTGCCGTCCCGGCCGAGCCACTGGTTCCGGCCGTGCCGATTCGCAAGTCGGTGACACCCGATGCGATCATCTGCCTGGAGGACGGCCGGGCGTTCAAGACGCTGAAACGGCATCTGAGCACGAGCTACGGCATGACGCCGGAACAGTACCGGACAAAATGGGGCCTACCCGCGGATTATCCGATGGTCGCGCCAAACTATGCGGAAGCACGCTCAGCCATGGCAAAATCCATCGGCCTTGGCCGCAAGACCGGGACGAAAGTTTTGCGCGTCAAAGCGAGGGCCTGAGCGCCCCGCTACTACGAGGCGATCGTGTCCTGCGCGGAGCAAGACAAAGGTCATCTAGATTGGCTGTCGCGAGACGTCGCGTTGTAGTTTAAGACGATAGACGCTTCCGCAGCAGGCCGTATGCGGATGCTCCCGGCGCACGCCCTGGGAGCGATTTCTTTCAGCCTGGTGGCCGCGAGCTGGTTGCGTTCAATCGCACTCGCGGACGCGGCTATAGCCGACGAAGTCGCCCCAGCGGTTGAAGATCGGCCGCTTGGTGACGTAGCAGTCGGGCTCGACATAGCGCGGCCCGACATAGACCGGGGCCGGCGCATAGTAGGGGCGCGGCGCGTAAGCGTAGCCACGGCCAGCGCCGGCGATGGCGCCGCCCACGAGAGCCCCGGCGGCAAGTCCGCCGATCAACGCGCCGTTGAAGCCGTCCCGCGCCTGAGCCGGGCTTGAGGTCGGCGCCAGCCCGACCGAAGCGCCGGCTGTCATCATCGCAATAGCGGCAATCCGTTTGAACGCAGTCATCGCGCCCTCCATCACTGATGCCCCTAAAATGTCAGCGATCGGGTGAATAAAGACTGAACCAGAGAATGTCGGCGTTTTCGACACAGGCATAGCGGTCTTCTTCATCCCAGGCACGTCTTGAGCGTCATCAAGGAGCGGCGAATCCAGGTCTTGACCGTGCCGATCGGCAGGCTCAACTTTCCGGCGATCTCGCCATGGGTCAGGCCCTGGACGAAGGCGAGCAGCACGATGCCGCGCCGCTGCGCGGGTAGCGTTTCGAGGCAGGCGCGCAGGGCCTTGGCATCCGACAGCTTCGACATGATCGTCTCGGGATCATCATCATCGCTCGCCATCTCCTCGGCCACAGGGTCTTCGCTCGTTTCGATGCGCTTCTCGTCCCGGAGGATCGAGAGAGACCGGTTGCGCAGGATCGCGTAGATCCAGGTCAGGCCGCTGCCGCGCTCCGGATCGAAGCGCGCCGCATGCCGCCAGATCAGCACGAAGGCGTCCTGAACCGCTTCTTCGGCCAAAGCGCGGCGCTTCAGCAAACGCTGCGCCACACCGAGCATCCGGGCCGACTCGGCGTCGTAAATGCGTTTGAGCGCCAGTTCATCGCCGGTGGCACAAGCCCGAAGAGCGTCGTCGACCAGCATGATCTTCCTCGCCGTCGGGGCGTCCGCTGTCATCCCGCACTCTCTTGCGACTTGGGGCGCCTCGGACGAACGGCGCCAGGTTCCTTAACGAAATTGGGCGGAGCCTCATGAACCACGCCATAACGGATATGTACGTCCGTTCGGTGCCCTTGGGTTGAAGCGCCATGCAGAAAATCCCGCATCCTGTCGATCGCCATGTCGGAGCTCGCGTCCGGATGCGGCGGATTTTGGCGGGAATCAGCCAGGTTCAATTGGGGACCGCGCTCGGCGTCACCTTCCAGCAGGTGCAAAAGTACGAGAAGGGGGCCAACCGCGTCAGCGCCAGCCGGCTTCAGCAAATCAGCGACGTGCTCGGCGTGCCGGTGGACTTCTTTTTCGAGGGCGCGCCCGTCGCTTTCACACCCGATCTCGACCGAATCGACAGCGCCGAACTGATCGACATCGCGTCGTTTCTCGCGACGAACGAAGGCGCGCAGTTAGCGCGTGCATTTTCTCGCATCGCAAACGCGCGGGTGCGGCGTCGCATTCTCGATCTGGTCGAGGTGCTGGGGGAGGCTCCGACAGGGTAGCGCGCAAAGAACGCGAAGGCTGCGTCGCGGGCGACGACGGAGCCGAGAGAAACTGCGCCGGCCCGGAGGCGAACGCGCTTTATCATAGCGCTGTAGAGAGCCGGAGGGTCGCATGTATGAGTTCCCGGCGCTGGCGCCGGGTCCGATCACATCCTGGACGTGATTGCCGCCATGACCCTGCTGTCGGCGGTCTTTCGTTCCGCCAGCGCAGCCTTCAGCTCATCATAATCGATCCCGACGCGCTTCGTCGCGCGCCGGACTTCTGCGTCCGTCAAGCCGACCAATTCGAACAGGGGCTGGTCGCGTCGAGCGGCGACCTTCTCGATTGTCCGCAGCGTCGGGTTTCCCCGGCCGCGCACGAGGTCGAAGTACGTCCCCCGGCCGACGCCGAGCTTCGCGATGAAGCTCTCGGCATCGGAGCTCTGCGCCTCGAGCTGCTGGAGGCGGATGGCGAGGATCTGCGCCAGGATAGAGTGCTCGCCCTCGCGGGGCTTTCGCGCATCAGGCATGGTCGAACAGCCCTTCGAACTCGCGGTCGACGAAGTAGCGCAGTTTGCCGGCGATGATGGGTCGCTGGTTTGCGATGAACAGCATCTGGGCTGTCGGGTGCATGTTGCGGACCTCGTCTGGTGTCATGAGCGGGCGGGCGACGTGCTGCTCGCCATAGGAGATTCCGGATTTTTCGGAATCAAGTGCGCGGCTCATGGTCTGGAAGACGACGGTCTCCTGGCCGGTGAGATCGGAGACGAGGCGGGCGCTGTCATGGTCGTTGACGCCAAAGACCTGCAGGACGC
>LSIB01000095.1 GCA_001556025.1 Rhizobiales bacterium CCH3-A5 | reverse complement strand
GTGCAACGACGTTCCAGTGGACGTCAGCCGAAACAACGAGGTCACCACAACCGCCGTCCCGGCGGGGACATCGCGAGTGCCGAGATTGGCGCCCGTGAGTGGGTTATGCAGGAAGCGCCTACGCCGTGTTTTCGCTCCCCCATTGGAAGCTGGTGCCGTCGACCCAGATGCAGTGGAGAAGCACGGCCATCTTGCGTGCGACGGCTACCTTGGCCTTCTTCATCCCGATCCGCTTGGAGAGACGAATGCCCCACGCTTTCAGCGCTGACCATTTCTTGGTTCGATGCATCAGGACACTGGCTGCCTCGTAGAGATATGTTCGCAGCAGGCGATCTCCCCAATGCGAGACACGGCCGCTGACATCCGTTTCCCCGGATTGTTTTCGCCGCGGCGTCAGGCCCAGGTACGCGCCGACATCGCTGGCCGAGGAAAAGCGCGAGGGATCGTCGATCGTGTGGCGGTAGGTCAGCGCCGTCACCACGCCGATGCCGGGAACCGTCATCAGCCGGCGCGTAGTGCAGTCGTCATGAGCGAGACGCCGGACCTGACGATCAAGTTTTTCCTGTTCCTCGCAGGTTTGCTCATGGACCCTGAGGAGCGTCCCGATCACGGATCGGAGCGGATGGTCCTCGGCAAGCAGCTCCAGGACCTTTCGCCGGAACTGTGATCCAATCGATCGGCTGAACTGTAGCCCAAGCTCCTTCAGCATCGAACGGACTTGGTTCTCCAGATCGCGGCGGATGGCAACAAGCCTGGAACGCGCGACGAGCAGGGATCGGGTTGCCTGGCTCTCCGGACTCTTCACTTTGACTTCTCGGTACCAACCGACCCGAACCAACTCCGCCAGGCCTTGGGCATCGTTCTCGTCGCTCTTGTTCATTCGAACCGACAGCACTGCCTTCGCGTGCCGGGCATCGATGCACACGACGGGCAGACCGATCCGGTTGAGTTCATGCCACAGCCAGCTCGACATGGCGCCGGTCTCGAAGCCGATCCGCTCGGCACCCGGCGCGCGCTTGCTTAGCACTTCGGCCAAAGCGCCGGGATCGGATCTCGCGCGGCCTTGAAAGACGACCTTTCCAGATTCATCGACGACGCAAACGCTGGTCTCTTTTTGCGACACATCCAGACCGACATACTGTTTCATGACGACCATCCCGTGCTTAGGCCGGCGCCGCTGCCTGCCGTCCATCATCTTGATGTCATGGCATCGACGGCAGCAATTACCTCATCGTGTGCAA
>LSIB01000094.1 GCA_001556025.1 Rhizobiales bacterium CCH3-A5 | reverse complement strand
AGTGAATCATGAAGCGGTCAATTCGGCGAGGTTTTTGCGGGCGTCCAGCTCGCGCTCAGATGCCGTTTCAGGGATTTGAACGCCCTGCCGTCCTCGAGACAGATGATCGCGTCAGGCGTCACCGACCGGCGGATCGGCACGGCCGGAACCAGCGGTTCTGCCATAGCGGGCGCAGGCCGGGCCGCCAGGCTGGCAAGCGCGGCATGGGTACTCGCGATCAGCCGCGGTAAGTCGGCCATCGGCAGATTGTTGCGCGTCACATAAGCCGACACGATCGACGCCGTCAGCGCAAGCAGCTCTTCATTGTTGTCAGACATCGATATTCCTTGGTGAGGAAAGGAGCCCAAGCCCGGTCGAGCCATGATTTTCACGATCTGGCTCACTCATCGCTAGCCGATCGTCGTCAGTCGCGACAGAAAATTGGACGCCGTCATGTCTGCGACCGGCTTCTCCTGGCCGGACCCCGTCGTATAGCGCTCTGTCCAGGGGTTTAGGATTGGAACGCCGGCCGCCACGAAATGCGTCTCGTCACGGCTGACGACGATCAGGTTTGCGACCGCAGCCGTGGCAGCGATGAACAGGTCGAGCTGCCCGAAATTGTGACCCCGCCGGCGACCGGCCTCCAGCAGCGTCCGCCAGCGCAGGATCACGTCCTCGGTGAGTGGAAGCGTGCGACCGGCGAACAGAGGACGAAGGGTGCGCGCCAGCCAGTCTGAAACCACTGCGCGGCGCTCGGCATCGGGCGCCTGCTCGATTCCGAAGCGGATCTCGGCGAAGGTCACCTCTGACACGAACAAAGTCTCTTCCGGCTGGGCGGACACAAAGTCGGCGACCGCCTGGTCGGGCTGCGGCTTCCGCAGTTCTGACAGCACATTGGTGTCCAGCAGAAAACCGTTCACACCTCGACGTCCCGGACCGGCCCGGAGATGAAGGGCCGCTCCAGCATGATGCCGGCCAAGGGCGACGCGGCCAAGGCCTCGACCAGGCGACGCCCAGTGTGACGTTCCCGCTCGCGGTCATAAGATTCGGCCGAGACGATCACGACCGCATCCTTGCCGTGCAGCGTCACGCGCTGCGGCCCATGCTCACGCGCCCGCTTCACGACCTCGCTGAACCGCGCCTTGGCATCCTGCAGGCGCCAACGCTCGCCGAGGCCCATCATCTTCTGCTCGCGTCGTTCGGATTTTATCATCGTCGCTCCACTAGTCACCGTGACTAGGATATACGCCCGATTGCCAGATTTGCCAAGGAGCCCCCGCAACCGATCGCGATCGTCAAATCGAACGGGATCATGCGCAGCGCGCATGTCCTCATCGACGAAAATCAGAAAAACTCGACCGAAATCACCTGGCTTTTTCGAAAAGCCAATTGCGGCGCTGCCGTTTGCTCAGGTGGTGCAGAATTGAGCTTGAAGTCGGCCGCGAGGCGGCGCTGATCGCCTTCAGGCGACGGCCGTAGGCCGCCCGGAGGGTCTTCGCGCCGTCTCCGTTTGCGGTCGCCTGCTTATAGAAGAAGCCGATCTGGATAGATCGGTGCCCGTGGGGCCTATTTTTTTAGACCCTATCTTTCGCGAGAACTTGCTGCCCGCCGTTTGCGCTCGAAACGGCAAGGTCCCCTCTTCGCGCTCGGCGTTGATTGCGTGCCGGCGCACCTTGCCGCCGATGATCAGCCAAGCGTTCCAAGCCTTCGAGATGATGCGGATCACCGAAGGTAGATGCGGGCGCCCTTCCCTCTTGCGGAACTGCGTGCTGATCAGGAACAGCCGCTCGGCGATCCGGATGGCGTTGCGCGCCAGCGCGATGCAGACGCCGGCGCGCGCTGCGATCTCGCCGATCGTCAGCGCGCAGGTCCCGCGCCTGCTCTCGACCTCGTCGGCGATGATCCGCATCACCGCGAGCTGGCCCGTCGTGAACTTCGCTGCGAGCTGGGGCGGCATAGGCCCCGACGCGGCCAGCCGCCGCCGGCGCGCGATCGAGCGCTGGCGGTCCGGCGATTTCGGCCGGCGCTTCGGCGGGAAGATGCTGTTCTGCCCATCTAGCGCCCGCTCGAGCGCCGCGGTGGGCGCGCGCACCGCGATCCGGTCCTGCCCCCTCACCTCGTGCTTGCGCGCTTCGATCGCCTCGCTCAGCGCCTGCGCCTGCGCCTCCGTCAGCGCATCTGCGCCAAAGGCGCTCCACAGATCACGGGCTATCTCGTCCAGGCGCGACAACGTGCGCACCTCCGCGATCACCCTCGACATCTCGACTGCGAACATGGCCCGGTCCTTCAAGGCTGGGCCGCGTCGAACCTCCCTCCAAGCTCATCCCGTGCAGGCACAGGTCAGCGATCGGACCCCATCCCCCTCGTCTGCGCGAAGGGCATAGAACTCCGTTCGCAAACCATGTGGTTTGCGTTGACAGAACGATCCGGCTGTGAGAGATTTAAAGCCGTTCTACGGGCGGCTCTCACAGCCGTCACAAAAGGCCTTCAGCTCGCCAAAGCTGGGGCCTTTTCGCTTTTCAGGGGTTAGCGCGGGTTGGTTGCACTTTCCTCTGGCATGTATGCCGCATGAATGACGGCTTCCATGGCTTCTCTGCGTGATTTGAAGCGGCCGGTCGCTATCGCGCTGTCGATCGCCTTTCGAGCAAGCTCGTGGACGAAAACAGTGGTTTCATAGAATCCGGCCTCGTGGCGCCGTGATCGAATGGCGGCCATACGGGGAGCGGATTTTTGCAGCGACGCGGACACTAGAATCACCCTCAAAGCACTAGTGACGATGTGCGAGTCATTTGATTCTTGCAACCCAGAAAATAGATGCCTAACTCGTACCGGAGATTTCTCGCTCCAGTAACATTACTGCTTCTTCCAGCGTTTCGCCTAAGCCCCACCCCTTTCGATCGGCGATCCGGCAGAATGCCTCTATCGTCTCGGGCTTAGCCTTCAGATTGAACTGGACGTTTCGCCCCGTGCGCCGGCGCCGATCGGGCGATGATGGTGATTTCGGCTCACGACTTTGAAAACCTGTAGCTTCAGCAGCTTGCCGGGTGACGGCCTTAGGTGCCCGGGGTTCACGCTTTTTCTTGTCAGCCGGGTCCCAGGCCTTGGGATCGAACGCGTCTAGCTCTTCACCAAAGCCTAAATCTGGGCGTTCGTTGGTCATGTCAGGCCACCTTCTCATCCTGTGTTGACTGCTTCAGCTTTGTGATTACCTCGCCGGCAAACTCACGTGCATTCTCGCGCGCTTTTTCAAGATTGCTGACGTTGCGAGGATCCAGCGACGCAAGGGTGCCACCAAAATCAAAGATATCTCGAAACGCCGCTCGCTCGACAATCGGCGTTATGAACACGTCGACTCCACTTTTAGCTAACTGTTTTTGAACATTCCGAAGTGACCGCGATGTAACTGCTGCGCTTGTTCTTGTAAGAAGAACACTGTGAGCAATCTGTCGACGCGCCATCCGTTCCTGATTCCTAATAAGGCGAATTGTTTTTGCTCCTCCTTTCGCATCCATCGCTGAACCCTGAATTGGAATAATTACCAGATCGGCCATACCAATTGTATTGGCAACCATTAGGCTAGCTGTGCCCTCAAGATCGACAACAACGAACTGGGAGTTAAGTGAAGCAATATCTATTTGATCTACGATCGTATCTTCGGTCGCATTTCCAATTATGGAGATATTCTCAGGCTTCCCAGTCAACGCCCCCCATTGGGATATCCATTTTTCTGGATCAGCATCGATTATGGTAACCGTGGCACCCTTCGCGGCCAGTTCTGAAGCCAGCAGAAGAGCGGCAGTGGTTTTGCCTGCGCCTCCTTTTGGGTTGGCGAATGCGATCGTCGGCATCTTCGAGTCCTCCTGTTCCATGATTAGATATCCAGTAGCTAACAGATAGCTACCAATTTTGTTTGGAATAAGCTAGCTACTGGATAGCTATCTGATCGCTATCTAGTAGCTAGCTATCGGATAGCCAGTTACTTGTGGTACACGGATCTATGGGCGGGGAGGGGAGCATGAG
>LSIB01000093.1 GCA_001556025.1 Rhizobiales bacterium CCH3-A5 | reverse complement strand
TATGTCGTGCTGTACGGTTTTGCGGTCATGCGCGGCGCGATCGCCGAGCCGATCCAGGAGTTTGCTTGGCGAGCCATGAGGCTCGTTCTGATCGTGCTTCTCGCGTCGAATGCGAGCTCTTTTCAGCAGTACGTGACCGATCTCTTCTTCACGTCGTTGCCGAGAGAGATCGGGAACGCTTTAGCGGGAAGCGCACTGGACACGTCGTCTGGCCAGCCGTTCGATCGCCTTCTGACCAAAGGCATTGAGGTGTCGCAGAAGATCTATGAGCAGGCCGGGCTTACCACGATCGCCCCAGCCCTCATTGCGGCCATCCTCGCCGTTTTCACAGCCGTTTCGGGTTTCCTGCAGTTCGCCATCTTGCTCTACGCCAAAATCGGCTTGGCTGTCGTCATTGCGCTCGGGCCGATTTTCATCGCGCTCGCCTTGTTCGACGCTACGCGTCCGTTCACGGAAGCATGGACACGTCAGGTCGCGAACTTCCTGATCCTGCATGTGCTGGTCGTCGCCCTTGTCGGCTTGATGCTCACTTCGGTCCAGGGCTTCGTCGAGAAGTACGGAGCCAGCACGACGACCGGCGGCGGGCTGATGGTCGGCGCGGTGGCGATCAGCGCCGTGCTCGGTCTTGCTGCCTACATTGCCCTGCAGCTCCCCGCCATCGCGGGCGGCCTCGCTGGTGGCGGCGCTTCGCTCGCGGCCCGGGTCGTCACCAGCGCCATCACCGCGAACGCAGCCTCCGCCGCCGTCGGCGCCTATGCCGGCGCGCGGACCGCGGCGAGCCGCACGGCGGCAAGAATCCGCGAGCGACGACAGGGCGGCGAGATCAGACGCGTCTGAACGTCCCTTCCACACCAGGATCAACCGCATCCGCGCAAGGATGCCGAGAAGGATTTGATTCGATGAATTGTCGCGTGATTGCCAGCCTCGTGCTGGCCACGGTGGTGTCAGGCTGCGCCGGCTGGAACAAGGGCGCGCCGTCCTGTGACGGCTCAGCCAAGCGCCCGCTGAACCGATCGCTTTGGGATTGGGAAGCCACGCCACCGGCTGCGACGCAGCCTGGTACGCCTGCCGTCAAACGGCTCGGCCAGGCCCAGCCAGAGCTGCCTTCCCGTGGCATCGGTCAGGCTTCCACGGTCTGGTCTGCCTTCGACATCGCGCGCTCGTTCCGGTCGTGCAGCGAGGCGACGCACCATGGTTAGGCCCGACGATCTGAAGGACTATTTCGACAATGCCCGGCGCTGGGAACAGGATCTGCTGCTGACGGCGCAGCGCTCGAAGCGGCTGGCCTGGTTCGTCGCGACCGCAGCCTGCGTGTTGGCTACGGCCGCCGTCGGCGCGGTCGCGGCGCTGGCGCCATTGAAGACCGTCGAGCCCTTCGTCATCCGCGTCGACAATGCGACCGGCATCGTCGAGACAGTTGCGGCGCTCGGGGTATCGCCGCGCAGCTACGACGAGGCGGTGACCAAGTATTTCCTGGGGCGCTATGTCCGCTCGCGCGAGGGATTTAGCCAGGCCGAGGCGGCGACCAATTTCCAGACTGTGGCGTTGCTGTCGTCGCAAGCCGAGCAGGCGCGCTTCGCCGCCGTTTATCGCGGCTCGAACCCCGAAAGCCCGCAGGTTCTGCATGGCCGCTTCGGCGTTGCCGAGGTGCGGATCAAAGCGATCTCGCTGCTCGCCGACAACCTCGCCTCGGTCCGGTTTCTGAAGGAAAGCCGCAAGGGCGAGGAGGTCAAGGTTACGCATTGGATCGCGACCCTGACCTTCGCCTATGTCAACGCGCCGGTCTCCTCGACCGACCGTCTGATCAACCCGCTCGGCTTCCTCGTCTCGGAATACCGCGCCGATCCGGAGGTCGCGCCATGAGCCGTTGCATCATCACAGTTGGGTGCGGACTACTTCTGGCGATCGGCCTCGGGCTTCCTTCGCTCGCGCTACAACTCCCGACCGCCGGCGCGCGCGACGAGCGGGTGCGGTTCGTCGCCTATGACCCCGCCAACGTGGTCAAGGTCAACGGCGTGATCCGGGCCTCGACGCAGGTGATCTTCGCTGAGGACGAAGAGATCGCCCATGTCGCGATCGGCGACTCGATCGCCTGGGAGGTCGCACCGGCCGGCTCGATCCTCTTCCTCAAGCCCCGCGAAAAGCATCCGCCGACCAATCTGCAGGTCGTGACGACGCGGCGCGACGGCCGCAAGCGCTCCTACCAGTTCGAGCTCTCGATCGCGGAAGCCTCGCTTAAGGAGAGCTATTTCGTCGTGAAGTACTCCTATCCGAGCGACGAGGCCGATCGCCGCCGGGCGGAGAACGAGGCGCGCAGCCAGCAGCGCGAGGGCGCGGTCATCGACCAGACTTTCGATCTTCACCAGCAATATGGCGCGCGCAATTGGCGCTTTTCGGCGCAGGGCCCGGCCGATCTCGAACCCGACGGCGTGTTCGACGACGGCAAGGTCACCAGCTTCCGCTTCGCCGGCAATCGGGAGGTGCCCGCGATCTACATGGTCGGCTCAGATGGCGCCGAAAGCCTCGTGCCCAAGGACGTTCGCGGCGAGGTTGTCGTGGTGCATGCCACCGCGCGCGAATTCCGGCTGCGCCGCGGCAGCGAGGTGCTCTGCATCTTCAACGAGGCCTTTGACGCCGTCGGCGTGAACCCGGGCACCGGCACGACGAGCCCCAGTGTCGCCCGCACCCAAAAGCAGCCAGCGCCAGCGCGGCGACGCTGAGGAGCATGTCATGACCGATCAGAACGCGTCATCCGGCGTCGAAGGCGAACGCGGCATCACCCCCGTCTCAGGTCCCGTCGAGGGCTCGGGCCGGGCGCTCGCCAAGCGCGGCATCGGCGCGGCTGCGCTGATCGTCTTTTCGGTGCTCGTGATCTGGAGCACCTGGAAATCCGAGAAACCCGTCGAGCAGGGCGGCGCCAAGCCGATCATCCGCCAGACCACTGCGTTCGAGCCCGCTCGAGAGCCGCCAGCGCCGTCGCCCATCCAGCAGGCCGCCCTGCCGGTTCTGCCGCCTCAGCTCGCTCCTGCCGCTACTCCGCCGCAAACCGACAAGCTGATGGAAAGCGCCCGCCGGGCGCCGGTGCTCGCCTTCAATCGACCGGGGCGCGGACCGGCAAGCGACGGGGCAGGGCAGGGCGCTGCTCTGCCGGGATCGCCTCTGCTGGCGGGCGCAGCCGATCCGCGCAACGAGCTCGCCGACAAGTTGAAAGCGACCGTGATAGAGGGCGTGCGCGCCGCGCGCCTGCCCAACCGCAATCTCCTGGTGACGCAGGGCACTGCGATCCCATGCGTGCTCGAGACGGCAATGTCATCGGATGTTCCGGGTTTCTTCTCCTGTGTCGTGCTGCGCGATGTGCTGTCGGATTCCGGCCACGTCGTGCTGATGGAAAAGGGCACCCAGATTGTCGGCGAATATCGCGGCCAGGTCCGGAAGGGCTCCAAGCGCATGTTCGTGCTCTGGACGCGGGCAAAAACCCCGACCGGCGTCATCGTCGCGCTCGCCTCGCCAGCGACCGACGCGCTCGGCCGGGCCGGTTTCGACGGCGAGATCGACACGCATTTCTGGGAGCGGTTTGGCGCAGCGCTACTGCTCTCGATCGTCAGTGACGCGGCCGCGATTGGCCGACAGCAGCTCGACGACGCCGATATAGAAATCCGCAACACGTCGGGCGCGGCCAACACGGCAGCCGGCATCGCCGTCGAGCGCTCGATCGACATTCCGCCCACGCTGAACAAGAACCAGGGCGAGCGCGTCAACATCTTCGTCGCCCGCGATCTGGATTTCTCCTCAGTCTACGATCTGAAACGGATCGAAAGCCGCGCGCGGATTCTGGATCGAACGGTGCCCGGCATCGATGCCGGTGTGGCATCCAGCTCTCGCGTTACGAAGCCATGACGGCGCTAGCGCCTGCGCCCGTCGAAGCCAATTGCATCGTTGCGGTCGCACCGGCCACGCCGACCGCTCCGACCGCTTCCGAACGACGCGCCAGCCGCATCGTGCTCGAGCGCTATCTGACGCCGCTCGCGCGCTTCCTGGCGCAGCCGGACCTCACCGAGATCGTCGTCAACCGCCCGGGCGAGGTGTTCACGGAAGGCCCGGGCGGGTGGCATCGCCATGAGCTCCACGATCTGAGCCATGCGCATCTGATGCATCTTGCGACGGCAGCCGCGGGCTACACCCGGCAGGACATCGCCTCAGACCATCCGATCGTCTCGACGACGCTTCCGGGCGAGGAGCGCTGCCAGATCGTCGTGCCGCCGGCGGTGCCAACGGGCACCGTTAGCCTGACCATCCGAAAGCCCTCGATCGTCACGATGACGCTGGAGGATTTCGAGCAGCGCAACCTGTTCTCCGACATCCGCGTCACGACCGACGACCTCGCCGAAGACGAGACGGAGCTGG
The DNA here is from genome assembly GCA_001556025.1 of Rhizobiales bacterium CCH3-A5. GTDB lineage: Bacteria > Pseudomonadota > Alphaproteobacteria > Rhizobiales > Beijerinckiaceae > Allobosea. Next base: position 60,177 of record LSIB01000093.1, on the reverse strand, counting down.
TGCGCCTGCGCGACGCCGGCGAATGGCGGGAATTCCTGGCGCTCGCCGTTCGCAGCCGCCGCAACATCATCATCTCGGGCGCAACCGGATCGGGCAAGACGACGCTGTCAAAAGGCCTGATCGCCCAGATTCCGGCGAACGAGCGCCTCATCACCATCGAGGATACGGCCGAACTGGTGGTGCCGCAGCCCAACCATGTCAGGCTGCTCTATGCCAAGGACGGGCAGGGGCTCGCCAAGGTCGGACCGCGCGAGCTGCTCGAATCCTGCCTGCGCATGAGGCCCGATCGCATCCTGCTGCAGGAGCTGCGCGACGGCACCGCCTTCTTCTACCTGCGCAATGTGAACTCAGGCCATCCCGGTTCGATTACGACGGTCCATGCCGATTCCGCACGTCTCGCCTTCGAGCAGTTGACGCTGCTGGTGAAGGAGAGCGCGGAAGGACGGGACCTCGCCCGCGACGACATCCGCAACCTCCTGCGCCAGACCGTCGACATCGTCATCCAGATGAAACGCGAGCACGGCCGCTTCCGCATCACGGAGATCGACTATGACCCCGTTCGAAAGCGCCTCGCCAGCGCGTAGGGTGGTGCTCCGGATCGCGCTTGCGCTTGCCGGCATCGCCATTTTCCTGTTCGTCGGCTCCAACGTCCTGCTGCTGGGCCTTCGCAGCCACGATGGCGGGTTCCAGTGGAACGAGCTTGCGATCGCCTGGCCCCACTATGGCACAAACGAGCGCCTTGACCGCTGGATCACCTTTGGCACGCTGGCCGGCACGATCGCGGCCTTCGGATTGATGGGTCTGATCCTGCGGACCAAACCGCGCTCGCTACATGGGGAGGCGCGCTTCGCGACCGAGCGCGATATCCGCAAGGCGGGCCTGAGGTCGAAGCAGGGGATCCTGCTTGGCCGGAAAGACGGAAAGTTCCTGTGCTTCGGCGGCCCCGAGCACGTGATGGTTTATGCCCCGACGCGATCCGGCAAAGGCGTCGGCTATGTCATCCCGAACCTGCTGAACTGGCCGGACTCCGTCGTCGCGCTCGACGTCAAGAAGGAGAATTTTGACCGCACCGCCGGGTTTCGGGAGGCGAGCGGGCAGGCCGTCTTCCTGTTCGACCCGCTCGATGAGCAGGGGCGCACCGCGCGCTACAACCCGCTTGCCTATGTGCGGCGCGATCCGGTCGACCTCTACGACGATCTCCAGCGCATCGCGGTCATGCTCTTCCCGGCCGAAAACCGGGCCGACCCGTTCTGGTTCGAAACCGCGCGTTCGGCGTTCGTCGCGATCGGCGGCTATGTCGCCGAGACGCCGGGCCTTCCGCTAACCATCGGCGAGATCCTGCGGCAGCTTTCGGCGTCCAGTGACCTGAAGGCTCATTTCCTGGCCGCGATGAAGGAGCGCGCCAAAAGCACGGCGCCCCTCTCGTCGCATTGCATCGGGGCGCTGAACGACTTTCTATCGGCTTCCGAGAACACCATGAACTCGGTCAGGAAAACGACGACGGCGCGGCTCGGCCTCTGGCTCAATCCGCGCATTGATGCCGCCACATCGGCTAATGATTTTGACCTGCGCGAGCTGCGCTCCCGAACTATGTCGATCTATCTCGGCGTCACGCCCGACAATCTCGACCGGATGGCGCCGCTGCTCAACCTGTTCTTCCAGCAGGTCATCGACCTGAACAGCCGCGAGCTGCCCGAGCAGAACCCAAAGCTCAATCGCCGTGTCCTGCTGCTACTCGACGAGTTTCCGGCGCTCGGCCATGTCGGCGTGCTCGCCAAATCCGTCGCCTTCGTCGCGGGCTACGGCATTCGCCTTCTCACGATCATCCAGAATCCGGCGCAACTCCGGGCCATCTATGGCCCCGATCTCGCCAAGACCATCATGACCAACCATGCCATCGAGGTCGTGTTCGCCCCGAAAGAGCAGGACGTCGCCAACGAATTATCCGAGCGGATCGGCTACGACACGGTCCAGGCAAAAAGCCGCTCGCGACCGTGGGGCCTATCGTCGGGAAAGCGCAGCGAGTCCCTCTCGGATCAGCGTCGCGCGCTGATCCTGCCGCAGGAACTCAAGCTGATCCCGTCATCCAAGGCATTCATCTTGGCGGCCAGCGTGCCGCCGATCATCTGCGACAAGATCATCTACTTCGAGGACGCCGCCTTCACCGCGCGACTGAAAGCGCCACCGGTGATCGCGCCCAACCGCGGACCCTCGAACATGCTGCTTGCAAGCGAGATCATCGAGCTGAAATCCGCCGTCGCCGAGTTGCAGGCGACGTTCCGGACCCGGCCGATGACGGATGAGGAAATCGCCGACCCGTCGCTGATCCCTGACGATGCGACGTTCGACTTCGGCAATGTGCCCGTCGATCTCGAAGGGCTTTCGGAGGATGAACTGAAGGACTGGTGCTCGCAGGTGATCGATGCCGCCATCATCCCCGCGAAGGGAGCGGGTCAGCCGGTGAAGGAGATGCGTCGTGGCCGATGACAAGAGCGATCCAGGCGAGTTTTCGATCGGGCGAGGTCGGGACAAAGGTGCAAACGCTGACAGTTTCGAAAAGCATGGAGCATCTCGCACGCCGCCAGGCCAAGGAGAGACTGTTCGAGCCGAGTTCGACCTAGGTGGTGCCAGCCAGCGCCACTCCGAAAGCGGTATGCCGGAGCGGTTACGGCGCAAATACTATGTCGCCGAAGCGGGTACGCGTGACGAGGCGAACGCTTACGCCGATCCGAGAGGTGAGTATCTTGCGTTCAAAGTCTCGGCAGAACGAGTAGCGACGCGGCTCGAGGACGCTGGCGTCATCCGCGACATGGTGTCGATCGCTCAGCATAGAGGCTGGGCGGAAGTGCAAGTTAGCGGATCAGTCGAGTTCCGACGGACGGCCTGGCTCGAAGCTTCAGTGCGCGGATTGGCGGTTCGTGGTTATGAGCCCGATCCCATTGACCGGGCCGCGCTGTCGTTCCGGACGAAGTCGGATGTCGATCCAGCGCGGAGCCGATCACAATCCCAACAACGCGGACCTGAAGCGTCCGAAACAGTCTTTGTGGCGGGCGTTTCAGCCAAGAGACCCATCGATGTGACGGTTATGCCGCCTGAGCGCGGCGTGGAGCCGACCCATCCGAGGCACGCGGCCGAGGAATACTTCGGGAGCAGCGGAGATCAGCATGCATGGTTGAAAGCCGGACGTCATCGAGCCGATCCTCCAATTGACAGATCCGCAATCACAATCGACGTGCTGCCATTTCGAGCGGCTACATCCAATCGACCCTCGCGCACTGCCGGCGAGCGCCGTGCCGATATATTCCGGTCGGCTCATCGTCAGCAGAACGGAGGTGATGACGTCGTCAAAGCTGCGCGATCGCAAATGACGGCGATAGAACAGGCTCTGGCAAAAGCGGTTCGCGATCCGGCTCTACGTCGCTCGGTCTTGGCGCATGCAAAAGATCGGATCGCTGAACAACTTGAGCGTGGCAAGGAGTTCAAGCACGCCGAAGTGAGCATGCGCACGAAACCGGAGAGGCCGTCGAAGCTATCGTCTCGCGGTTCGGAGCGCACAGACCGCTCGGACTCTCCGGAGCGCCGTCGAGATCGATGATATCGTTGGTCTCCACCACTACCGACCCTGCTGTAGTGATCGCTGCCGTGAAGAACTCCTGCCATAACGCATCCTCCGCCTCCCGGCTCAGAATAGCGTCACGACTCTCTGGAACAGACACCCAGCAAAAGAGCCTCCGCATAATTGAATCGATAAAACTAGAAATATGGGTTGACGGCCTGTGCGGCGTCGGCCATCGTCGCGTCATGGACACGAACGACGCGGCTTCACGGCTTGAGGCGCTGGGCAATCCGACCCGGCTTTCGCTCTATCGCGCGCTGGTCAAGGCCGGGCATGCCGGCCTCTCAGTCGGCGAATGCCAGCAGCGACTCCAGATCGCCCAATCGACCCTCTCCTTTCATCTGAAGGCGCTGATCCATGCAGGCCTCGTCACACAGGAGCGGCAGAGCCGCACGCTGATCTGTCGCGCCAATTTCGACCTGATGAACGCGCTGGTCGGCTTCCTCGTCGACGAGTGCTGCGTCGAGGAGCGTTGCCGGATGCCGGCCTCGGACGCCGCCTGAATTTTCCCAATATTTCCATGCTTCCGGATATGCAGGACTTTCCCATGAGTGAGACCTTTCCCATGAGCAAGACGATCGCGATCATCGGAGCCGGGCCGGTCGGCCTCGCGGCCGCCGCACACGCCATCGAACGCGGCCTGACGCCGCTTGTCCTGGAGCGAGGCCCGTCAGTCGGCCATGCCGTGCGGCGCTGGGCGCATGTGCCGATGTTCTCGCCCTGGGCGTTCAACATCGACGCGGCCGCCGGCCGGCTGCTCGCCGACATCGGCTGGAACCGCCCAGCACCTGAGGCCTATCCGACCGGCGGCGATCTCGTCGGGCAGTATCTGGCGCCGCTCGCCGAGCGGACCGTTCTGCGCGAGGCGATCCATCTCGATGCGACCGTGACAGCGATCTCCCGCTCGGGCTTCGACAAGGTCCGTACGGCAGGCCGGGAGCGCGCGCCGTTCGCCCTGCGTTATCGCAATGGAACTCGCGACAAGGCCGTTTTGGCAGATGCCGTCATCGATACGTCGGGCACCTGGTTCTCGCCCAATCCGGCGGGTTCTGGTGGTTTGCCCGCCATCGGCGAGGCGGAGGCGATGGCTCGGATCAGCCATGGCATGCCCGATGTGCTGGGCGCGGCCCGCAGCCGCTACGTCGGACGCAGCATCGCGGTCCTTGGCGGCGGGCACTCGGCGATCGGCACGCTGATCGCGCTGGCTGATCTGCAAGAGCGGTCGCCCGACACCAGAATGATCTGGCTCTATCGCGGGGTGACTCTAGCCAAGGCTTTCGGCGGTGGCGCGGCCGACCAACTCGCTGCGCGCGGCGAACTCGGGACGCGGATCGCCAGTCTGGTGGAGAGCGGGCGCATCGCCGTCGAGACGGATTATCGGGTGGAGCGGATCGAGACGCATGCGGCGGGACTGCGCCTGATCGCCGATGACGGCCGCGCCGTTGCCACGGAGGAACTCGTGGTCGCCACCGGCTTTCGGCCCGAACTCGACTTCCTGCGCGAATTGCGCATCCAGCTCGATCCGGCGCTGGAATGCACGCCGGCGCTTGCGCCGCTGATCGACCCCAACGAGCACTCCTGCGGCACGGTCCGGCCGCATGGCGCAGCCGAACTCGGCCATCCCGAACCGGGCTTCTACATCGCCGGCATGAAATCCTATGGCCGCGCGCCGACCTTCCTGCTCGCCACCGGGCATGAGCAGGTTCGCTCGATCGTGGCGGAGATCGCCGGCGATCACGAGGCGGCAAGGCGCGTCGAACTCGTCCTGCCCGAGACGGGGGTGTGCAACGCGACGCCGGGCGGCGCGACGACGGCGGCGTCGAGCTGCTGCGGCGGCCCGGCTCCGGTTGCGTCCGAGGCCTGTTGCGCCGACGACGCCAGCGCCAAGGCGGCCGGCAAAGCCGGCTGCGGCTGCGGGACGACCGCCCGCATCGACGAACTTGCGGCAGGCTGATGACGCACTCGCCTCCGCTCCCCAAGGCCGTCCCGCCGGGCGGCCTGGCTCTCATCGTCGCGCTCGGCGTCACCCAGGTTGCCGGCTATGGCGCGCTCTATTACGCCTTCGCCGTGCTCGCGCCGGAGATGACCAGAAGTTTCGGTTGGGCTCCGGAATGGACCTATGGCGCTTTCGCGGTTGGCCTGCTGGCGGGCGGGCTCGCCGCGCCCTTCGCGGGCGGGCTGATCGACCGTCACGGCACGCGCGCGATGATGAGCCTCGGCTCCGTCCTGGCGGCGGCCTCGCTGTTTGCGCTGTCGCAGGCGCGCGAGCCGGTGAGCTTCTACGCCGCCATGATCGCGCTCGAAATCGTCTCGACGCTGGTGCTCTACGACGCCGCCTTCACCGCCCTGACCCAGGTGCATGGACCGGGCGCGCGCCGCGCGATCAGCAAGCTCACCCTGATCGGCGGCTTCGCCTCGACCCTGTTCTGGCCGCTGACGACGGCGCTGCTCGCAAGCCACGACTGGCGGACGATCTACCAGATCTAAGCCGTGGGCTATCTCGTCATCTGTCTGCCCCTGCACGCGCTGCTGTTGCCGCGCGCGGCCGGCAGCGCCGCGCCGAAGGCTGTGCCGGGGGGCGGCATCGTCGAGGACGGGTATCTTGCCGGCTCCGCCCGCAGGCGCGCCTTCCTGCTGCTGGCGTTGGCCTTCTCGCTGCAGGGCTTCGTCGTCTCGGCGATGTCGGTGCATATGCTGACCATGCTGCAAGGTCTGGGGCTGAGCGCCGCGCTTGCGGTCGGCATCGGGGCGATGGTCGGCCCCTCGCAGGTCGCCGGACGGCTAGTCGAAATGCTGTTCGGCACGAGCCTCGCGCCGGTGACCACGGCCTGGGTTTCGGCCGCGCTGATGCCACTGGGCTTTGCGCTGCTGCTCGTCGGCGGCATGACGGCGACGCTGGCCGGCCTCTTCGCCATCGCCTATGGCGTCAGCATGGGGCTGAGTTCGATCGTGCGCGGCACCGTGCCGCTGAGGCTGTTCGGGCCTGCCGGCTACGGCGCGATGCTCGGCAAGCTCTCCGCGCCGGGCCTCGTGATCAGGGCGGCCGCGCCGCTCGCCTTCGCCGTTATGGTCGAGCGCACTGGGCTCATGCCGAGCACCGTCCTGCTGATCGTCCTGTCCGGCGCAGCGGCGGTCGCGCTTTTCGTTCTGGCACGCGACCCGATCGACCCGCCGGCTGCCCCGCTCACGAGATGACCGGTAGCCAAAGCGAGAGCGCCACGAGCGTCGCCAGCAGAACCGGCGGCGTGATCACGAGACCGACCTTCATGTACTGGCCCCAGGTGATGGTCTGCCCCTTGCCGGCCAGCACATGCAGCCAGAGCAGGGTCGCCAGCGAGCCGATCGGCGTGAACTTGGGCCCGAGATCGTTGCCGATGACGTTGGCATAAAGCATCAGCTCCCTAGTCAGCGGCGCGACGCCGGCGCGGTCGATGGCGAGCGCGCCGACCAGCGTGGCGGGCATGTTGTTCATCACCGACGCCAGGATCGCGACGACGAAGCCCGTCCCGACCGTGGCGATGAGGCTACCCTTGTCCGCGAGCCAGATGAGGACGCCGGCTGCGATCTCGGTCAGGCCTGCATTACCGAGGCCGTAGACCACGAGATACATCCCGATCGAGAACAGCACGATCTGCCAGGGCGCCTCGCGCAGCACCTTGCCGAGCGGAACGACAGCGCCCCGGCCGCCCGCGAACCAGCGGCCGGCGATCGCCATCAGGACGAGCGCAGCCGCGCCGGTGACAACGGCGATCGGGACGCCGAGCGGTGCGGTGGCGAAGTAGCCGACGAGCAAGACGCCGAGAAGCGGGAAGGCGGCGCGGAAGACCGCCTCGTCTCTGATCGCGCTGCGCGGCGCTTCCAACTCCGAGACGGCGTAGCGCTCGGGGATGTCCCGGCGAAAATACAGCCAGAGCACCAGCAGCGTCGTCGCCAGTGAGACCACGTTGACCGGCGCCATCACCGCCGCATAGCGGCCGAAGGACACCTGGAAGTAGTTGGCGGTGACGATATTGACGAGGTTGGAGATCACCAGCGGCAGCGAGGTCGTGTCGGCGACGAAGCCGCAAGCGACGATGAAGGCCATCGCGCCGGCGGGCGGAAAGTTCAGCCGCAGCAGGATCGCCAGCACGATCGGGGTCAGCAGCAGCGCCGCCCCATCATTGGCGAAGAAGGCCGCGATGACCGCGCCGAGCAGCACGACGAGCGGGAAGAGACGCCGCCCGTCGCCGCCGCCCCAGCGCGCCACATGCAGTGCCGCCCAGGCGAAGAAGCCGGCCTCATCGAGGATCAGCGAGATCACGATCAGCGCGACGAAGGTGAAAGTCGCATCCCAGACGATGTGCCAGACCGTGCCGACATCCGCCCAGCCGACGACGCCGGCGAGCATGGCGACCGCGGCTCCGCCCAGCGCCGACCAGCCGATGCCGAGCCGCTTGGACTGCCCGACCCTGGGCTGCCAGATAACGAGGACGAGCGTGGCCACGAAGATGGCAAGAGCAAGCATGGGGATATCCGATGGCAGCGGCGCCGCGAGGTCGAGGCGGTGAGGCAGGAGAAGAATGCGGTATCTGAGTCGCAGGTCAGATCGCGGCCTGGTTGACCCGCTTCATGAGCGCATCGGCCGTTTCCACCCGCTCGGAGTAGCGATCTGTAAGGTAGCCGGATCGCCCGCGCGTCAGATGGGTGAATTTCACCAGTTCCTCGCAGACATCGACGATGCGGTCGTAGAGTGGCGAAGCTTTCATACGGCCGGCCTCGTCGAATTCGAGGAAGGCTTTCGGGACCGAGGACTGGTTGGGAATCGTGATCATGCGCATCCAGCGGCCGAGGATGCGCATCTGGTTGACGGCGTTGAAGCTCTGCGACCCGCCGCTGACCTGGATCAGCGCCAGCGTTTTCCCCTGCGTCGGGCGCTTGGCGCCGAGGCTGAGCGGAATCCAGTCGATCTGCGCCTTCATGATCGCGGTCATGGCGCCATGACGCTCGGGGCTGACCCAGACCATGCCCTCGGACCAGTCGGCAAGGTCGCGGAGTTCCGCGACCTTGGGATGATCGGGTTCGGTGCCGTCGGGAAGCGGCAACTCGCGCGGGTCAAAGGTCCTGACCTCGCAGCCGAACCAGCGTAGCAGGCGCCCGGCCTCTTCTGCGGCGAGCCGCGAATAGGAGCGTTCCCGGATCGAGCCGTAGAGCTCCAGGATACGCGGCGGATGACCTGGGGAAGCGCCACCGCCCAGTGCCGGCACGTCGATCGCTTCCAATTGTCCGGTGACCACGTTCGGTATGTCGTTGGCGTCGCGCATCATGCTCGTCATGGCCTGGCGCTCGACGGGCCTACGACCTCGCCGTCCTCCTTCGTGAAGCTCGCGACAGGGTGGTCGAGCAGGTCCAGCACGCGTTCCGAAGGCCGACAGAGCCCGACGCCCCTGGCGGTCACAACGATCGGCCGATTGATCAGGATCGGATGCGCCATCATCGCGTCCAGAAGCGCGTCATCGGACAGGTCTGGGTCGCCGAGGCCCAACTCGGCATAGGGCGTGCCCTTCTCGCGCAGGATGTCGCGGGGCCTCAGCTTCATCGCCGCGAGCAGCGCCACCAGGGTCTCCCGGCTCGGCGGCGTCTTGAGATACTCGACGACGGTTGGTTCCTCGCCGGATCGCCGGATCATCGCTAGCACGTTGCGCGAGGTCCCGCAGGCGGGGTTGTGGTAGATCGTGACGGTCATTTCGACCCTTGCAGTGGTGACGGTGAAGGTGTGGCTTGCCGTCTCGCGCTCCGCCCGTTCCGCGAAGCGCGATGGCGATGCGTCAGGCTGCCTGAGCAAGCGATCTTTTCGTCGCGCCGTCCATGCGGCCGATCGCCTGGAGCACAGGCGCCAGTTCGCCAAGCGTCATCTCCTCGAAAGGCAAATTGACGAAGGCGGTGACGCGCGCAGTCAGGTCACGGTAGCTCCGGAGGAAGGCGGCGCGCTTGGCCGCCTGTGGCCCCGCCGCTGCCGCCGGGTCGTCCAGTCCCCAATGTATCTGCATCGGTGCACCGGGGAAAGTTGGGCACGCCGTCTCTGCCGCATCGTCGCACACCGTAATGAGGAGATCGAGTTCTGCAGCTTTCTCTCCGAGGAACTCGTCCCACGACTTCGAGCGCATCGCCGAAACGTCGTAGCCGAGATCGCTCAACAGGCTGAGCGCGAGGGGATGAGGCGCCTCCTGCGGCCGGCTCCCGGCGGAGAACGCTTGGATGCGGCCAAGACCCTCCCGATTGAGGACGGCTTCGGCCATGATCGAGCGCGCCGAGTTGCCGGTGCAGACGACGAGCACGCGCAAGGGCGGTTCATTGGCGACGGTCTCACGGCGCGCCGGAATCGCGTCTGCCTCCACGGCGCATGCGGCCGGTCGCTCGGTGCAGCAGGCGTCGCCGAGGAAGGCGAGCAGCGCGTCGGCGCGCGCGGCCTGGGCGGCGAAGATGATATGGCGGCCTTCCCGCCGCGACATCAGGAGCCCGACCTGCTCGAGCGCCGCCAGATGCGAAGAGAGTGTGTTGTGTGCCACCGCCAGCAGCCGGCCGATGTCGCCGGCTGCTAGCCCGTGCGGGCGATATCGCATCAGGAGGCGAAAGATCTCCAGTCGCGTCGGTTGCGCGAGGGCGCCGAGTACCGCAACGGCGTCGGTGGAGTCGAGGCTTTGCGTCACGCGGCGTGGTCCTGCGAGGCGATGTCGCCACGAGTCTGGTCTTGCCCGATCGCGTCGAGCCGATGCTGGAGAGCCATCCCTTGAAGGGCGGCCAGCGGCAGGGCCGAAAAGATCGAGATGCGATTGTTGAGCATGCGGTAGGCGTCGGCGAACGCAAGCGCCTTCTGAACGTCCTCGCCTTCGAAGGCGGCGGGATCGGGCAAGGTCCAGAGCGCGGTCATCGGGTTGCCTGGCCAGGCCGGAGGAACCGCATTGGCCGCCGTCTCCGACAGCGTGAACACGAAGTCCAGCTCCGGCGAGTCGGTCTGAGCGAATTCGTTCCAGCTTTTGGGGCGCAGGCCCGTCAAGTCATGGTTCAGCGACTGGAGCAGCCGGACGACGAAAGGGCTGATCTCGGGCCGGGGCTGCGAGCCGGCACTGAAGACGGTGAACTTGTCGCCGGCGAGCCGCCGCATGATGGATTCCGCCATGATCGAGCGCGCGTGATTGCCCTTGCAGACGAAGAGGACCTTGAGCGGAGCCGTTTCCATGTGTCTATCTCGTTATGTCGGTTGATGTCGACATAAATGCTGTCTGACTTATATGTCGGAGTCAACCGACATATTGACACGTTATGTTCATCTGGGTGATGGACGGTGCGGCATCATCGGATGGAGCATGGATCATGCGGGTCGGGATCAATGGTATGGGGCGCATCGGTCGCCTGTCCCTTAGGGCGGCGCTCGGCGCCGCCGAGCGGCAGGGCGACGACCCGCGTGCCGGCAACCGGCTCGACGTCGTCCACCTTAACGAGCTCAAAGGCGGTGCCATGGCGACGGCCCATCTGCTCGAATTCGACAGCATGCAGGGGCGATGGCGCGCCGATATCGGCCATGTAGGCGAGAACTCCATCCGGATCGGCGAGCGAAGGTTGGGGTTTTGCGCAGGTGCCGCGCCCGGTGACATTCCCTGGGGTGACCTTGGCGTCGATGTCGTGCTGGAATGCACCGGCAAGTTCCTGACGTCCGCTGCGATCGAGGGCCATCTGACGCGCGGCGCCAAGCGGGTCATCGTCGCCGCGCCGGTCAAGGATGCGTCCGTGCTGAACGTCGTCGTCGGCATCAACGAGCATCTCTACGATCCGGCAGCGCACCCGATCGTCACCGCCGCCTCCTGCACAACCAACTGCCTCGCGCCGGTGGTGAAGGTCGTGCATGAGGCCTTGCGCATCCGGCACGGCCAGATCACCACGATCCATGACCCGACTAACACGAACGTCGTCGTCGATGCGCCCCACAAGGACCTGCGCCGGGCGCGCTCGGCGATGCTTTCGCTGCAGCCGACGACGACTGGCAGCGCCACGGCGATCGCGCTCATCTATCCTGAGCTGAAGGGCAAGCTGGATGGACACGCCGTGCGCGCGCCTGTGCTCAACGCCTCGCTGACTGACTGCGTCTTCGAGCTGGAGCGCGCGACCACGGCCGCCGAGGTCAACGCCCTGTTCGAGGCCGCCGCCAAAGGGCCGCTCGCCGGCATCCTGGGCTTCGAGCCCCGGCCGCTGGTCTCGATCGACTATCAGCGCGACACGCGCTCCTCGGTCATCGACGGCCTGTCGACGCTCGTCACCGATGGCACGATGCTGAAGGTCTACGCCTGGTACGACAACGAGATGGGCTATGCCTGCCGCATGGTCGATCTCGCCTGCCATCTCGAACGGGTCGGGATCTAAAGTCGTGACCGAAGGCTCACGAAACTACGCCATCGTCACCGCGGCCTATTGGGGCTTCACCCTGACCGACGGCGCGCTGCGCATGCTCGTGCTGTTGCACTTCTTCCGGCTCGGCTACTCGCCCTTCACGCTCGCATTCCTGTTCCTGCTCTACGAGGCTGCAGGCATCGCCGCCAACCTGATCGGCGGGTGGTTGGCGGCGCGCTACGGCATCACGCGCATGCTGGCGGTTGGACTGACCACGCAGATTCTCGGCTTCCTCCTGCTCTCGGCTCTGTCTCCCGACTGGACGGCGGCGGCCTCCGTCGCATGGGTCGTGATGGCCCAAGGCATCTGCGGCGTCGCCAAGGACCTGACCAAGACGGCCTCCAAATCGGCGATCAAGGTGGCTGAGGCGGCTGCGAGATCGGAGGATGCCGAAGGCCGGCTGTTCCGCTGGGTTGCCTGGTTCACCGGCTCGAAGAACGCGATGAAGGGCATCGGCTTCTTCCTCGGTGGACTGCTTCTGGAAGCGCTGGGCTTCAGGGCCGCACTCTGGACAATGGCCGCCTTGCTCGCGCTGATCCTGCTCGGCGTCGTCACAGCGCTGCCGGCGATGATGGGCAAGGCCAAGGCCAGCAAGAGCGCGCGCGAGCTCTTCGCGAAGAACCGCAGCGTCAACCTGCTGGCTCTCGCGCGCGTCGCGCTCTTTGGGGCGCGAGACGTATGGTTCGTCGTCGGCGTGCCGGTCTTTCTCTACGCCTCGGGCTGGACCTTCACGATGGTCGGCACATTTCTGGCGGTCTGGACGATCGGCTACGGGCTGGTCCAGGCAGCCGCCCCGGCCTTCGTGAGGCGCAGCCCTGACGGTCTGTCGAGCGAGGTTCCAGCGGCGCGGCTCTGGTCTCTCGGACTCGCGTTCATTCCCTTCGCCATCGCGGCCCTGCTCGCCTGCGGGACCCCACTGCGGCCGGACCTGATCCTGGTCGCGGGCCTGAGCCTGTTCGGCTTCGCCTTCGCGGTGAACTCCTCGGTCCACTCCTACCTGATCCTGGCCTATGCCGGGTCAGAGAAGTCGGCCGAGGATGTCGGCTTCTACTACGCCGCCAACGCGCTCGGGCGCTTCACAGGCACTCTCTTGTCGGGACTTCTCTACCAGGTCGGCGGGCTCTATGCCTGCCTTCTCGGGTCCGGCCTGATGTTGGTGGCATGCTTTACCGCGACGCTGGCCCTGCCGGAGCGGAATGGGCCACAGGTGCTGGGTGATGAGGTTCACCTTTAGCCGCGCCAGATCAGGATGGCCGACGGTGAATTAGGCCTGTGCCGCATGCTCCTCGCGCGCCGCATGGCGTCGCGAACGAGAATGGCGAAGACGCCTTCCGCTCAGAAATTTGAGTAATTCCCGACCCTCCCGCTCTAAACGAGCGAGCGCGTATGCTTGGCCGCCAACAGGTTGATCAATCTCAAGTCGTGCTCACGGCTCGAGTGGAACCGTTTGCCCGGCGGATGCGCACGGACCCAGAAGGAAGAACCCGTGGAAGCTAAGTTCACCTAACGAAACACCGCATTTTTGAAAAGCCAGATCGAGCAGAGATCGCACTCCAAGTTTTGCAAGAAATAACATCGGCTTCATTCTCGACATCGGCGTCTCGTGTCTTCTAATCCAACGGAATTCGGAAAAACGCAGCATGATCAGTCACGCCGCACTGAAGCTCGATGATAGAAATCCGATAGAGCCCAACTCTTTGGTTTGGATTGGGGGGGAGCTCGCCTTCGTGGCGCTTTGGTTTCTAGTCTATTGGCAGTTGATCCCCCTCTCGGAATGGGCAGTGACACAGCTGCCCTTAGCGCAAGGGACTCAGGCCTTCGAGGCCGCCAAGTTTTTTCTCTACGACACGCCCAAGGTGCTGATGCTGCTGACGCTCGTGGTGTTCGGCATGGGCATGGTGCGCAGCTTTTTTTCGCCCGAGCGGACGCGGGCGCTGCTGGCGGGGCGTCGCGAGGGCGTCGGCAACGTCGCCGCGGCGACGCTGGGGATCTTTACGCCGTTCTGCTCCTGCTCGGCCGTGCCACTCTTCGTCGGCTTCGTCTCGGCGGGCGTTCCGCTCGGGATCACCTTCTCCTTCCTGATCGCCGCGCCGATGATCAACGAGGTCGCGCTCGGCCTGCTGTTTGCGCTGCTCGGCTGGAAGGTGGCGTTCACCTATCTCGCCTTCGGGCTTAGCATCGCCATCCTGTCGGGCTGGGTCATCGGTCGGTTGCGTCTCGAGGGCTGGCTGGAGGAATGGGTGCGCGACGTGCGCCTGGGCGAGGTTGATCTGCCGATCGACCGGCTGACGATCGTCGACAGGATCAAGGCCGGGATCGAGGCCGTCCGCGAAATCGTCGGCAAGGTCTGGCTCTGGATCATCGCCGGAATCGCGGCGGGCGCCTTCATCCATGGCTACGTTCCGGCCGAACTGCTCGCGACCATCATGGGCAGGGATGCGTGGTGGTCGGTGCCTGCGGCAGTCCTGCTCGGCGTGCCGATGTATTCCAATGCGGCGGGCATCATCCCCGTCGTCGAGGCGCTGCTCGGCAAAGGCGCGGCGCTGGGGACGGTGCTCGCCTTCATGATGAGCGTGATCGCGCTCTCGCTGCCCGAAATGATCATTCTGCGGAAAGTGCTCAGCCTAAAGCTGATTGCCGTCTTCGTGGGCGTCGTCGCCACCGGCATTCTGGCGGTGGGTTTTCTCTTCAACCTCCTCTTCACCTGACCGAAGGCTCAACACCTTGAAGCAAGTCAAAGTGCTCGGCCCCGGCTGCAAGCGCTGCCAGGCGACCGAAGAAATGGTGACGGCCGAAGCCGCCCGCCAAGGTGTGGCCGTCTCGGTCGAGAAGGTGACCGACTACGCCGCGATCGCCGGCTACGGCATCATGTCGACGCCGGGCATCGTGATCGACGGCAAGGTCGTCCATGCCGGCGGCCTGCCCAAGGCGGAGGATGTCGCGAAATGGCTGTCGGCATAAACCTGGAGTACCGCGTCGAGGCGCGACGCGTCGACGCGCATGGCGGCGTCGCGTCGACGAAGCAGGCCGAGATGGTGCTCGACACCGATCTGGCCGGGCGACCGGACGCGTTCAACCCAGCGGAACTGCTGCTTGCGGCCGTCGCGGCCTGCATGCTCAAAGGCATCGAGCGGGTGACGCCGATGATCCAGTTCGCGCTGCGCGGCGTTGAGGTGAAGCTGCACGGCGTCCGCCAGGACAGCCCGCCGAAGATCGTCAGCATCGACTATGAGCTCGTCGTCGATACCGACGAAACCGATCAGCGCCTCGAACTGCTGCATAAGAACGTCCGCAAATACGGGACGATCTCCAATACGATCGCGCAAGCCGTGCGGCTGCAGGGTCTGATCCGCAGATCGACGATATAGCTGACCATAAGAATGGCTCCAGACGGCCCAGGATGTCTTGGACCGGGCATGGTGGCGCCTTCGCCCCGAGCCGGGAAAGATACCAACGATTTGACCGCATCCATCTTTGAACGGCTTCGACTGGACCTGCCCGTCCTTCTTCCCGAACTGCCCGACGAGAAGGATGCCTGCGTCGGCCGCCTCGTCGAGGAACTGGCCGGCCGGCAGGGCGTGTTAGACGTCCATGTCATCCCGATGTCCGGCGACGATCCAGCCAGGCTCTGTCTGCATTATGATCCCGACGCCTTGAGCGTCAGCCGCATCCGGGAGATCGCAGAGGCGGCTGGCGCGCGCCTGACGAAGCGCTTTGGTCATCTGCTCCTGAAGACCGACGGGGTACGTTATGCGACCCGGGCCCGCACCGTTTCGATGGATCTGCAGCGACTGCCCGGTGTCATCGAGGCTGTCGCCACGGTCGGTGGGCCAGTGCGCGTCGAGTTCGACCGTGAACTGACGACCGAGACCGTCATTCGCCAGTCCTTGGCAGACCAGGGCCTTGTGGTTGCTGAGCCTTCGCCACCCGCCGCGAAGCCTGTCTCAGACGATGACCATGAGCATGGGCACGAAGATGACCACGAACACGGACATGGCGGGCCCTTCGGAGAGAACAGCGAGCTGATCTTCGCCATCGCCTGCGGCGTGCTGCTGGCGGGCGGCTTTACCTTCTCTTTCATGTCCGGGCTGCCCGCCTGGCTGCCGCTTGCATTGTATCTCGGCGCCTATGCGACAGGAGGCTATTTTCCATTGCGCGAGGCGATCGACACCCTGCGCGCCGGGCGCTTCGAGATCGACATTCTGATGCTGGTTGCCGCGGCCGGCGCGGCGGCGCTCGACGAGTGGGCCGAAGGGGCGCTGCTGCTATTCCTGTTCAGCATCGGCCATGCGCTGGAACATTATGCGATGGGTCGTGCCAGGCGCGCGATCACGGCTTTGACCGACTTGGCGCCACCGACGGCCGAGGTTCGCCGCGACGGCTCCGTCCGAGAGGTCCCGATTGCCGATCTCGCCATCGGCGAAACGATTGTCATCCGGCCCAACACACGCATTCCCGCCGACGGGTTCGTGACTTGGGGATCCAGCAGCGTCGACCAGGCCCCCGTCACTGGCGAGAGCGTGCCGGTCGACAAGCAACCCGTGGACGATATCGCGCGGGCGGGCCTCAACCCGCAGGGAATACGGCCCGACAGAATTGTCTTCGCCGGCACGATCAATGGCCCTGGCGCATTGGATGTTCAGGTCACGCGCGCTGCCGCCGACAGCACGTTGGCGCGTCTCGTCCGCATGGTCAGCGAAGCCGAAACGCAGAAATCGCCGACCCAGCGGTTTACCGACCGGTTCGAGCAGATCTTCGTTCCTGTGGTCCTTCTCGGCGTGGGTCTGCTTCTCCTGGCCTGGCTCGTGATCGACGAGCCCTTCGCGGCCAGCTTCTACCGCGCCATGGCCGTGCTGGTGGCCGCCAGCCCCTGTGCGCTGGCGATCTCGACCCCCAGCGCCGTTCTCTCAGGGATCGCCCGTGCGGCGCGGGGCGGCGTGCTCGTCAAAGGCGGTGGGCCTTTGGAGAGTCTCGGCAGGATTGCCGCGATTGCCTTCGATAAGACCGGCACCCTCACCGAGGGCAAGCCGCGACTGACGGATGTGATCGCGATGACAGGCGTGACCGAGGCCGAGCTTCTGACCGTGGCCATCGCCGTCGAGGATCTCAGCGATCACCCCCTCGCCGCGGCGGTTGTCAGGGATGGACGCCTGCGCCTGGCGAACGACGCACCCTCTGCAAAGGCGGAAGACCTCCGCAGCATCACCGGACGCGGTCTGGCGGCGCGCATCGGCAGAGATGATGTCTTCGTCGGCAAGGCTGCCCTGTTTGACGAGGTCGACGGCCCCCGGCTGCCGCCGGATCTCCAGGCCCAGGTCAAAGCGCTCGAACAACAGGGGCGTACCACCATGGTGGTGCGGCGGGCGGACCGCTACCTCGGCGTGCTCGGGCTGATGGATACGCCGCGCGCGAATGCGGCCGAGGTGATCACGTGGCTGCGGACGCTCGGCATCTCGCGTATGATAATGCTCTCCGGGGATAACAAGCAGGTCGCCGATGCGGTCGCCAAGCAGGTCGGTCTCGATGAGGCTCGGGGCGACCTCATGCCGGACGGCAAGGTGGAACTGATCAAGCAACTTCGCTCGCAGCAGGACGTTGCGATGGTCGGCGACGGCGTCAATGACGCGCCAGCCATGGCTCATGCCTCGGTCGGCATCGCCATGGGCGCCGCAGGCTCCGATGTCGCGCTGGAGACGGCCGACGTCGCGCTGATGGGGGATGAGCTTAGCCGCTTGCCCTTCGTCATCGGGCTCAGCCGGCAAGCGAGCCGGACGATCAAACAGAATCTTTGGATCAGCCTCGGGATGGTCGCCGTTCTGGTGCCGGCGACCCTGTTCGGACTGCAACTGGGCGCGGCTGTCGTCTTTCACGAGGGCTCTACGCTGCTTGTTGTGGCGAATGCCTTGCGCCTGCTGGCTTACCGCGACCCACCTCCGTCCTCGCCTTTATGAAAAGGTTCGCCGATTTGCCGCTCTGCGTCTCGCACGGTCCGATGGTTGTGATGGATGGCTTCCCAAATCGGCGGCTGTCTCGTTGGTGGGTAAGGTCCCCGGGGCGGACGAGGCCACGTTCGCCGAGCTGTCCGGCAAGGCGAAGTCTGGATGCCCGGTCTCCAAGGTGCTGAACGCGGAGATCACGCTTAACGCATCGCTAGCCTAGCCCGCCCGAGTTCGAACAAGCACGCAGCCGGCACACGTTGCTGGCTGCGCTCACACGTTGTCCGATAGCGCGGAGCAACCGGTAGCTGGGTTAGCAAATTCGATTGAGCGGTGGTGAACGTTATCGAGGACGTGGCGTTGAGTGAGGCTGCCCTCGCACCCCCCGGTAACCGTGACCTATCCGCAGATCGCTTCCGTGTCCCTGGTCACGCTCATGATGGGCGCCTTTCTGTGGGGACGCATTCGCTACGACATCGTGGCACTGATGGGCCTCCTGGCAGGGCTCGCCCTTGGCATCATCCCGAAAGCCGATGCTTTCAAAGGCTTCTCCGACGACATCGTCATCATCGTCGGCAGCGCGCTTGTCGTCAGCCTCGCCGTTGCGCGCTCCCGAATAATCGAGAGCCTGATCAGCAGGCTGTCGCCTTATCTGAGATCGACCCAGATCCAGGTCGCCTTTCTAGTCGCGTCCGTCGCCATAATGTCTGCGGTTATCAAGAACATCGGCGCGCTCGCCATGATGCTGCCGATCGCCTACCAGTTCGCGCGCAAGCAGGGGATCTCTCCTTCCGTTTACCTGATGCCGATGGCGTTCGCTTCCCTGCTTGGCGGTATCGTGACGCTCGTGGGGACATCGCCGAACATCATCGTCTCGCGTGTCAGGACCGAACTCGGCGGGCAGCCTTTCGCCATGTTTGACTTCACCCCCGTCGGTATAGTCGTGGCCTTGTTAGGATGCGTGTTCCTGAGCTTCGCCTACCGCCTGCTGCCGCGCGACCGACGCGGCTCTGTCAGCATGTCGGAGGCGCTTGACATCAAGGATTACGTGACTGAGGCCAAGGTAGAGGACGCCTCCACCGTCGCAGGGAAGACGGTCGCGGACCTGCTCGCGCTGGGCGACGGCGAAGTCGACATCATTGCGGTCATGCGGCAGGGGCGGGAGCCGCCGGCACGACGGCCGGACGTTCTGCTCCAGCCGGACGATATCCTGCTGCTGCGCGGCGAGACGCAAGCGCTCGAACAAGTCATCGAGCAGGGCGGGCTCAAGCTCGTCGGCAGGGACCGCCCCACAGAAGCCCCTGGGACGCTGGAGCCGGCGCTGGCCAGCGAGGCGATCATCGGGCCAGGTTCGGCCCTAATAGGCCAGACTGCGCGCGATTTCGGGCTGCATGCTCGCTATGGCGTCAACCTGCTGGCCGTCAGCCGGTCCCGCGAGCGCCTGACCGAGCGCATCAAGGATACCCGGCTGCAGGCGGGCGACATCTTGCTCATGCAGGGCGACGAGGATCAACTCCCCGAGCGCTTCGCCGATCTGGGGCTGCTGCCGCTAGCGGACAGGGCGGTTGCGCTGGGAGGCCGACGCCGTGTCTTGATTACGGCGGCGATCGTGCTCGCCGCGGTCGTCGCACTCGGTTTCGGCGTCGCGACCGTGCCGATTGTATTTTTTGCGGCAGCCGTCTGCCTGATCGCATTCAAGGCCATCCCGCTGCGCAACGCCTACAGCACCATCGACGCGCCGATCCTGCTGATGCTGGCCGCGTTGATCCCGATCAGCGACAGTCTGCGGACGACGGGCACGACCGATCTGATGGCGTCCTGGCTCGCCGACTTCGGCAGCGGCCTACCGGGCTGGGGGGCGCTCGCGCTGATCGTGGCAGCCGCGATGGCACTGACGCCTTTCCTCAATAACGCCGCGACCGTGCTGGTGATGGCGCCGATCGCGGCGGGCTTTGCAACCAAGCTTGGCTCTAGGCCCGACGCATTCCTAATGGCCTGCGCGATCGGCGCCGCCAGCGATTTCCTCACGCCGATTGGGCATCAGTGCAACACGCTCGTCATGGGGCCAGGCGGATATCGCTTTAGCGACTATCCGCGCCTCGGCGCGCCGCTGACGGTGCTCGTGATTGTGATCTCCGTGCCGATGCTGATGCTGATCTGGCCGCTAAGGTGAGCCTCCGCGGCCTTGATCCGGATGAATGCGTTTTCCATGACGGCTGAATCGACTAACCCTCCGGATACCGCGGGCGACCCTTCAGATCAGGGCCGCATCGATCGGCGCACGAAATGGGTGCGGCTGCGCCGGCATGGTCGCGCCAGGTATCTCCGGTTCAGGCGCAGCTTTCCCCGGCTCATCCGGTCCGACGAAATCTGGCTGGTCGTGCTCGCCGGTGTCGTGGGAATCGGTGCCGGCCTGATCGTGGCCACGATGATCGCGATCTCGCGGATCCTGCATCTCCTGCTGTTTGCGACCTATAGCGGCGATGTCAGCGGCGCGGCCTATGTCGAGCCGCTCCGCATCGTGGCGGTGCCGGTGATCGGCGGCGCCATCATCGGCTTGCTCGGCCTCGTGCTGTCGCGCAGGCGCCGGACGGCGATCGTCGATCCTGTCGAGGCCAACGCCCTCCACGGGGGTCGGCTTTCGATCAAGGACAGCCTCATCCTGATCGTCCAGACGTTGATCTCGAACGGCTTCGGCGCCTCGGTCGGGCTCGAAGCCGGCTACACGCAAGGCGGCGCGGCCTTCGCGTCGGGCTTGGCTCGCGCCTTTCAGATCCGCCGAGCGGACATGCGGACGCTGGTCGGATGTGGTGCAGCCGGTGCGATCGCGGCAGCCTTCAACGCGCCGCTCACCGGCGCCTTCTACGCCTTCGAGCTGATCATCGCGTCCTACACTATCAGCGCGCTCGCGCCCGTGATCGTCGCCTCGATCTGCGCCGTCGCCGTCGCCCGCGTACTGACGACGCCGTTGTCGTTCGAGATCGGGTTCGCCGGCTCGCTGAGCGCGAGCAACTACGTGCTCGTGATCGTCATCGGCATTGCCGCCGCGGGGCTGGGCATCCTGATCATGCGCGGCGTCGCCTTCACCGAGACGTTGTTTCGCGCCAGCCGGATTCCGACCTGGCTTCGACCGGCGATCGGCGGAGCGCTTGTCGGCAGCATGGGCCTGATCACCCCGACGGTTCTGTCATCGGGGCATTCTGCACTCTATGTCGGGCTCGACGCGACCTTTC
The DNA here is from genome assembly GCA_001556025.1 of Rhizobiales bacterium CCH3-A5. GTDB lineage: Bacteria > Pseudomonadota > Alphaproteobacteria > Rhizobiales > Beijerinckiaceae > Allobosea. The sequence goes on along the minus strand of LSIB01000093.1, from coordinate 38,971 downwards.
CGCCGCTGATCCTGCTGATGATGATCGTGCTGAAGTCGCTGGCCTCGGCGGTGTCGATCGGATCGGGGTTCCGCGGCGGCCTGTTCTTCGCGTCGCTCTTCCTCGGGGCGATGCTCGGCAAGCTAGTGACATGGGCCTGGGTGGTCAGTTTCGGACTGCAGACACCGCCGCTCATCATCGCGGTGATCGGCATGAGCGCGCTGGCGACCGCCGTTCTCGGCGGGCCCCTGACCATGTCGTTCCTGGCGCTTGAGACGACCGGCAGCCTGCCCTTGACCATCGCGGTGCTGACGGCGTCGGTCGTCTCGTCGATCACGGTGCGCCGGCTCTTCGGCTATTCCTTCACCACCTGGCGCTTCCACCTGCGCGGCGAGGCGATCCGCAGCGCCGCTGACATCGGGTGGATACGGGAGCTCAGCGTCGGCCGGATGATGCGCCGCGACGTCCGCACCGCGCCAAGCACCCTGAAGCTCGCCGAGTTCAAGAGAAAGTTTCCGCTCGGCAGCAACCAGCGCGTGGTCCTGGTCGATGAGACCGGCCGCTATGCGGGCATCGTTCTGGTCGCTCACGCTCACGGCCCCGAGATCGACGTCGGGACCGTCGCGGACTTGGCTTTGAATCCTAAGGATGTCCTGTTGCCGCAGATGAACATCAAGCAGGCAGCGAGCCTCTTTGAGACCTCCCGGAGTGAGGAGCTCGCCGTGGTGGACGATCGTGAGAAGCTCGAGGTTCTGGGCATTTTGACCGAGCAGTACGCACTCCGGCGCTATAATGCGGAGCTCGATAGCCGTAGTCGAGATTCAGCGGAAGTTTAGCCTCCGGATCGTCCAATCCGTTGATCGCCTGCCACGGCGCGGCCTTCCTTGTAGGTCGTCTCCTTCGTGCAGAAACCGGGCGCCACGCCGTCCTTGACGCTCGAGTCGAAGGTGACCGCCGCGCCCTCGACGCCGAGAGCAAATCGACCGGTACATGCGCCGTTGAACTATCCTACCCGGGAGGATACGGAAAGCCATGTCCGAGCCCCATATCCGTGAAACGGATCCCGCTATTGTCAAGCGGCTGAAGCGCGCCGACGGCCATCTGCGCAAGGTCATCGAGATGATCGAGGCCGGGCGCCCGTGCCTCGACATCGCCCAGCAACTGCAGGCAGTCGAGAGCGCGATCGGGCAGGCCAAGAAGACCCTGATCCAGGATCATCTCGACCACTGCCTCGACGAAGTCGTCGGGCCGCTGCCGCATGAGCAGCGCGAGGTGATCGACGCCTTCAAGGCCATCGCGAAATACCTTTAGGCGCGCCGCCAGACCGACCAGGACCATCCCCATGCTGGCCATCCTCGCCAACCGGACCTATCGCCACCTCTTCCTCGCGCAGATCATCGCCCTCATCGGCACGGGTCTCGCCACCGTGGCGCTCGGCCTGCTCGCCTATGATCTTGCCGGCGCCAATGCGGGCATCGTGCTGGGCACGGCGCTCGCCCTCAAGATGATCGCCTACGTTGGCGTTGCACCGATCGCCTCGGCCTTCGCCGAGCGCCTCCCACGTCGGACTATGCTGGTGAGCCTCGACCTGGTTCGCGCGGCCGTGGCGCTGCTCTTGCCCTTCGTCTCCGAGATTTGGCAGGTCTATGTGCTGATCTTCGTGCTGCAGTCGGCCTCGGCCGCCTTCACGCCGACCTTCCAGGCAACGATCCCCGACATCCTGCTCGATGAGAAGGATTACACTCAGGCGCTGTCGCTTTCGCGGCTGGCCTACGATCTGGAGAGCCTGCTGAGCCCGGCGCTGGCGGCGCTGCTGCTGACCGTGATCAGCTTCCACAATCTCTTCGCCGGCACGGTCATCGGCTTCCTTGCTTCGGCGGCGCTGGTCGTGTCGGTGACGCTGCCGAGCCCCAAGCCGGTCGAGCCGCGCGGCATCTACGACCGCACCACGCGGGGTTTGCGGATTTATCTGGCGACGCCGCGCCTGCGCGGGCTGCTGGCGCTGAGTCTCGCGGTGTCGGCGGCAGGCGCCATGGTCATCGTCAACACCGTTGTCTTGGTCCAGGCCAGCTATGGCATGACGCAGCAGGCGACGGCGCTGGCGCTGGCGTTGTTCGGCGCCGGCTCGATGACGGCCGCCATCGCGCTGCCGCGGCTGCTCGACCGGCTCGACGATCGCATGCTGATGCTTACGGCCGGCGCCACCCTTCCGGTCCTGCTGATGTTGGGTACGCTTGTGCCAGGCTTCCTCGTCCTGCTGCCGCTGTGGTTCGCGCTTGGCTTCGCATACAGCCTGGCGCAGACGCCATCTGGGCGTCTGCTGCGTCGTTCGGCCCATGCCGAGGACCGGCCGGCCCTGTTCCGCCCAGTTCGCGCTGTCGCATGCTTACTGGCTGGTCACATACCCGGCCGCCGGCTGGCTCGGCGCGACGCTCGGCCTGCCCGCCGCTTTTGCGGGGATGGCAGCCATCGCCGCGCTGGCGCTCGTGCTGGCGCTCCGCTTCTGGCCGGCGGGCGATCCCGACGAGATCGAGCATGAGCATCTCACTCTCGCGCCCGATCACCCGCATCTGGCCGGAGCGGGCCGACGGCATCGCCATGCCTTCGTGATCGACCGGGAGCACCCGGCCTGGCCTAATCCCGGGCGTGCGGGCTAGCCGATGGGCTTGTCCGGGAAAGTGCCGACCTGCGAATTCACAAGGGCTTGAGCGGCTGCTTCAGCGCTTGACCGGCAGCATCCGCAAGAGGGTTGCGTCCTTGCGGATAAAGTGGTGCCAAAGAGCCGTAAGCCTCTGGCGCCGCCTGAACTGCGATCATTGGGACAAGTAGGTGCTGCCGCTCCGATAGAGCACATAGGTTGCGACGACGAAGATCAATGCCGCGAAGATGCGGTTGAGCGTGTCCTTCTGCGCCGACAGCCGCGTCGCCAGCAGCATGCCGATGACGCCGCCGATGATGCCTCCGCCGATGAACTGGGCAGCAACGGGCCAGTCGATCATGCCTGACGCGGCATAGTTCAGCGCAGTCGCCAGCCCGAAGGTCCCGACGGCGAGCAGCGAGGAACCCACCGCGTCGATGGTTCGCATGCCTGTCGCCAGGATCAGGCCCGGGACGATCAGGAATCCGCCTCCGATCCCGAAGAAGCCAGATGCTGCTCCAGCCGCGATCGCCACCGAACCCGTCAGCAGGCACATCCGAAGATCGACCGGCTTTGGCACGGCAGGTGCCGTTTTTCGGGGTCGCAGCATCAACGCACCGACGACAAGCATCAGCAGGCCGAACAGAAACAACAGGCGCTGCCCGTCTATCGCCTTGCCGAGCGTCGAGCCGATCAGGGCTCCGATCGAGCCCACCAGCGCGAAGACAATCGCGCATTTCCACTGCACATGCCCCTTGCGGGCATGGCCGATCAGATTGGCATAGGCGTTGACCGAGACCGCGAGCGCACCGGTTCCAATCGCGACATGAGGTTGAGCGATACCGACGGCATAGAGCAGCAAGGGCGTCGCCAGGATCGAGCCGCCGCCGCCGACGAGGCCGAGCGTGAAGCCGACGAGGCTTCCCGAGCCGACCGCGGTGAGGACCTGAGCGGTCATGATGCGCCAACGACCGGAGTTGATGTCATCGGCTTGGGAACGAGCCGGTCGTGGACGACCATGCCCGCCAGCATGGTGCCGACGAAGAGCACGACCGGCGCGAGCCCGAGGGATAGCGAGGCCAGCGCCGGCCCGGGGCACAGGCCAGCCATCCCCCAGCCGACCCCGAAGATGGCGGAGCCGAGGATCAGGCGGGTGTCGATCGGGGTCGTCGCCGGCAGGTTGAAGCTGTCATCTAAGGCCGGGTGCCGCAGTCGCCGACGCACGGCCATGCCCGCAAAGGCGACCATCACGGCGCCTCCGAGGACGAAGGCGAGGCTAGGATCCCAGGCGCCGCCCACATCCAGGAAGCCGCGCACGCGGGTGGGATCGAGCATGCCCGACAGCGACAGGCCGAGCCCGAAGACGGCGCCACTGCCGAGCGCGGTCAAGATCTGCATCATTCGGTTCATGGCGAGACGAGCCTCATCAGCGTGACGGTTGCGATCCCAGCGCTCAGGAAGGTGACCACGGCCGCGATCGAGCGCGGCGACAAGCGGGCGAGGCCGACAATGCCGTGGCCGCTGGTGCAGCCCGAACCCATGCGCGTGCCGAAGCCGACCATCAGCCCCGCCAAGGCAATCACCGGCAGCGACGCAGTGATGGTCACGGCCGGCCAGGTTCCTGCGACCACGCGGTAAAGCAGCGGTCCGAGGATCAGCCCGATGACGAAGGCCGCATTGGTCGGCATTTGCGCGCCCTGCGCGAGCCTGCCGAGGATGCCGCTGATGCCGGCGACGCGGCCGTTGAGAAGGAGCAGCATCGTGGCCGAGAGGCCGATCAGCATGCCTCCCAGGAGCGAAGGCCAATAGGGGGTCATGATGCGAAATCCTCTGCGCAGAAGATGGCGTGGAGCGCCTCGACGAGATGGGCGGCCTTCTGCTCGGTCAGGCGGTAGAAGATCTGCTTGGCCTCGCGCCGCGTCGCGACGATCCCGGCCTCGCGCAGGATGGTGAGCTGCTGCGAGAGCGTCGGCTGCCGGATGCCGAGTTCCTCCTCGATCTGGCCGACGGAGTATTCGCCCTCGACCAGCGTGCAGACGATCATCAGCCGGTTGCGGTTGGCGAGCGTCTTCAGCAGGGCCGCGACCTCGGTCGCCCGGCCCGACAACTCTTCCCGGGTCATCGGCGGTCTCGACGCAGTTGTCATGGCGCATCGTCCCAGGCCGCGCCGCCCAGAGCATCGAGTGGAATCTTCAGGTAGCGTCGACCGTTCGATTCCGGCTCGGGTAGGCGACCGCCCCGGATGTTCACCTGCAGCGCATGCAGGATCAGCTTGGGCATCGACAGGGTTTTGTCGCGGGCCTCACGCAGGGCGACGAAGGCGGCCTCGTCACGTCCGACGATGTGAGCGTTCGACTGCTTCTGCTGGCCGACCGTGCTCTCCCAGCGAGGAGCGCGGCCATGAGGCTGATAGTCGTGGCCGGTAAACAGGCGCGTCTCGTCGGGCAGCGCCAGGATCGCTTGAATCGACGCCCAGAGCGCCGTGGCGCTGCCGCCAGGGAAATCCGCCCTGGCCGTGCCGCCATCGGGCATGAACAGCGTATCGTGGACGAAGGCGGCGTCTCCGATGACATAGGTGATCGAGGCCAGCGTATGCCCCGGCGAAAACAGCACGGAAACGTCGAGAGAGCCCAGCTTGAACCGCTCACCATGAGCGAAGAGCCGGTCCCATTGCGAGCCGTCCGCGGCGAGTTCAGGCCAGTTGTAAAGCCCCTTCCAGAGCTTCTGGACGGCGACCACCTGCTCGCCGATGGCGGTCTGCGCACCGGTCTGCGCCTTAAGGTGCTGGGCAGCCGAGAAGTGGTCGGCATGGGGATGGGTGTCCAGGATCCATTCAACGGTCAGACCCTGCTCGCGGACATATGCGAGGATGGCGTCGGCCTGGGTCGTCGCGGTCGCGCCAGATTTCTCGTCGAAGTCCAGAACGGGATCGACGATCGCGCAGCGCTTCGTGGCCGGGTCACTCACGACATACTGGATGCTGAAGGTCCGGGGATCATAGAAGCCCGTGACCTGCGGCTTCAGGACCGCGCGTCGGTCGAGCCAGGCCTTTGCGCCGGCAAGGTCGAAACCGTGCCGGTTGCCGAATGCGATGACCTCGTCGGCTTCCATGCGGCCGTCCAGAACTTCACCGAGCGCATGGAGCGTCAGGGCGCGCATACCGGTCTTGCAATGGGCGAAAACCGGCCCTTCTGCCTGCCTGAGACCCCCCTGGAACGCAAAGACGTCGGCGTCCGTGATCGTAGGTCCCGTCACCGGAATGAAGTCGTAGGCCATTCCGGCTTCCTCGGCGGCCTTACCTTCTGCTGTAGAGCCCGGCTGAACAGCGTCCTCTGCATCAGGCCGGGCGTTGATAACCATCTTGTAGCCCTGGGAGGCCAGCACCGCGAAATCCGCATCCGTTGGCTGGGCGCCGATAAACAGCGTTTCGGAGATTTTGATCGGTTGCATCGCCGGCCTCCAAGGCTGGTCTGAGAAATTCAATATACAGTTATATAAAATGTATATTGACCGTTACAAGCCCCTGTCGTGGTTGTCTGCAAGTCCGTCCGAATTGCTTTGTAGACGTCGATTGCATCCTGGTTTGGGACGCAGTCGCCGGGGGCTACAGCCAGCAGCCGTCAAGCGGTCCGACTACGGTGCACCGGTCGCAGCAAGGGACGTAGGCGGTGACAGAGACCGATAACAGCCTCGGCAACTACCCAGATCGATCTCATATCCCGCAGGGTCGCTTCCGACAGGAGGTAAGAATTATCGGGCGCCTCTGCCCATCAGGCTGGTCCTGACATTCAGGCGGGCAGAACGACGACCTTCGATCCTTTCGGAATGCGGTTGTAGAGATCGATGACGTCCTGGTTCATCATGCGGATGCAGCCGGACGAGACGGCTTCACCAATCGTCTCAGGCTCGTTCGTCCCATGAATGCGATAGAGCGTGTCGCGGCCATCCTTGAAGAGGTATAGGGCGCGGGCGCCGAGCGGATTGGTGTCGCCGCCAGCCATGCCGCCTGTCCACTTCGCATAGCGCGCCGGTTCTCGCTTGATCATATCGGGCGTCGGCGTCCAGCGCGGCCATTGGGCCTTGCGCTCGACCGTTGCGGAACCCGTGAACTCCAGACCCTCGCGCCCGACGCCGACGCCATAGCGGAGCGCCTTGCCGTTCTCCTGAATAAGAAAGAGGTATCGGTTCGCAGGATCAACGATCAGCGTGCCGGGTTGATGTGCGGTCGGATAATCGACGAGTTGACGCAGGTTGCGCGGACGCAGGTCTTCAAGCGGCACGGCGGGGACCTGGAACGGCTCACCGCCGACCGCGCCATATCGCCTTACATCGAGGGCGCTGAACCCAGGCGCTGGAGGCTTCGCCGGAATAGGCTGTTGCGCGATGGTCGTGCAGCCGGCTGCAGCCAGAGCGATCATGAGGCCAGCTAGGCGCCGCGTCGGCTTGGAGATGTCGGTCATGGGAGCTTTGAGGCCAGTCACAGGGCCGCCTGCTTCTTGCGCGCGTCGGCGACGACCTGCTTGAAGCCAGCATAATCCTGGGTGGAGGTTCGGAACGGGCCGATGAGATAGGTCGGCGTTCCCTGCAGCCCGAGCGACTCCGCCTGCGCCATGTTGCGCCGGAGCAGCGCGGTAATCTGGGTAGCCTTGCCGTTTACATCCGCTTCGAGCCGGGCCATGTCGACGCCGGCGCCCTTGATGGCCGCGGCGATCTGCTCGCGGCCGAGCCGCCCCTTGGTCGCCATCAGCGCATCATGGGCCTTGGCATAGGCGCCCTGATAACCAGCGGCGAGAGCGAGCTGTGCCGCGTAGATCGAGGTCTCGGCGATGACCGGCCAGTCCTTGTAAATGAGCCTGATCTGGCCATCTTCCCGTACGAGGCGGGCGAGATCAGGGGCGGACTTCTTGCAGAAGGGGCAGTTGTAATCGAGAAAGGCGACGATCGTGACGTTGCCTTTCGGATTGCCGGACACGGGCGCCTCTGGATCGTTGAGTATGGCCTCGGCATCGGGATCGCGTCCCTGGGCCAGCGCCGATCCGGGCGTGGCGGCGAGAAGCCAGGCCAGGCCTTTGATGATCGTCCGGCGATCCTGCTGCATCGGTCTGTTCCTTGTCGGCTGGTGAAGGCAGCGGCCTGTACGGCCTGACTGCAGCCACCGGCGCTTCCCAGCTTAAGCCAGCCTTAAGCCGCGCAGGGATGCTGCCCCTCAAGGAGAAGCGATGCGTGTTCTGATCGTTGAGGACGACCCCATTCTGGCCGACGGCCTCGCCGTCGGGCTGAAGCTCCACGGCGTCAGCGCCGAGGTTGTAGGCAGCTGCGCCGATGGCCGGCATGCGCTCGCGGCAGGCGCCTTCGACGCCATCGTCCTCGACATCATGCTGCCGGACGGCTCGGGTCTCGAACTGCTGGCAAGCCTGCGACGGGCGGGCGACGAGAGCCCGATCCTGCTCCTGACGGCGCTCGACGAGGCGCGTGACCGGATCGCCGGGCTCGACTGCGGCGCCGACGATTATCTTGGCAAGCCCTTCGACCTCGACGAACTCGCCGCCCGCTTGCGGGCATTGGTCCGGCGGCGCGATGGCCGGGCGACAGCGACCATCGCAGTGGCGGGCCTTGTCCTGAACCCGGCGAGCCATTCGGTCTCGCGCGACAGCTTAGCCATCGAGCTCACGCGGCGGGAATTTGCGATCCTGCGCGCGCTTGCCGAGCGGCCTGCTGTGATCCGCTCGCGCAGCGAGCTGGAGGAGCGCCTCTATGGATGGCAGGAGGACGTCGAGAGTAACGCCATCGAGGTCCACATCCACAATCTCCGGCAGAAGATCGGACGCGAGCTGATCGAAACCGTGCGCGGCCTGGGCTATCGATTGAGGATGACGCCATGACCTCGCTGGGCTCGCGCCTGTTCGTGATCCTCGTCGCCACCACCGGCCTGATCTGGCTGGCTGCGACGGCATGGATCTATCTCGGCACCAAGGCAGAACTCGAGCGCGTCCTCGACACACGCCTGCAGGAGGCGGCGCGCATGGTCTCCTCGCTCGTCCGGGATGTGGACGTATCGGCAGCCTCCGCGATTGCCGCGATGCCGCAGGTTTCCGCGAGCGGTTCCGGCGGATACGAGCGCCAGCTCTCCTGCCAGATCTGGTCGCTCGGCGGGCGCCTCGTCGCAGCCTCGACGGCGGCCCCCGCAGAGAGGCTTGCTGATCATGCCGCCGGCTTCACCGACAGCGTCATCAACGGCGAGCAGTGGCGCGTCTACGCCATCGAAGACTCCGCCAAGGGTGTCCGCGTGCTGGTCGGCGATCGACTCGGCCTGCGGGATCGCCTGGTAAAGGACCTTGTCCTGAGCCTTGTCGCCCCGGCACTCCTGATGCTCCCGATTTTCGCCGGGCTGATCTGGATCAGCGTGGGGCGAGGTCTGTCGCCACTTCGCGGCATCGCCAGCAACCTGCAACAGCGTGCCGTCGACGACCTCGCGCCGCTTCAGGCCAAGGTCATCGACGAGATCCGGCCCGTAACGGATGCGCTGAACGGCCTATTCGCGCGCCTTGACTTAGCACGACAGCACGAGCGCGAATTTACCGCGTTCGCTGCTCATGAGCTGCGCACGCCGCTCGCCGGCATCCGAACCCAGGCCCAGATCGCCAAGGCCGCAGACTCGACCGAGATGCGGACTACCGCACTGGACCATATCATGCAGGGCGTCGACCGGACGGCGCGCCTGGTCAGCCAGTTGCTCGCGCTTGCGAGGTTGGAGTCGGGCGCCGAGCCGAGCCGGCGGGAGCAAGTTAACCTTGGACAGTTGCTGCGCGAGATCGATCGCGAAGGACAGCGGCCGGCATCAGTCGCCGTCGAATTCGACGAAGCGATCGATGAGATGACGGTGGAGGGGGACCGCGATAATTTGAAACTGGCCCTGCGCAACCTGCATGAAAACGCATGCTTCCATAGCCCGCCGGGTGGTCGCATCAGGTGGCTCAGGACCGAAGACGCCGTGCTGGCTGTCGATGACGAAGGTCCCGGCGTTCCCGCGGAGGAAATGGCTCTCGTCAGGCAGCGCTTCTATCGCGGACGTGCGAGCCGAAATTCCGGAAGCGGACTGGGCCTCGCGATCGTTGAGGTGGCCCTGCACGACGCACGGGCCGAGCTCGCCTTAGGCACGCCTCCGAGCGGGCGGGGCTTGCGAGCGGCCGTTTCCTTCGTTCGGAGCGCTTGAGCGTTTTCTCCGGCGATGGAACTTGGGAGTGCGGCCGACACTGTTGCATGGCCGCTCGGGAAGCTGGGCGTGAACGACCGAGTAAGCGCGTGGAGGTTTGGGTGCGGACGCCGTCGTGAACATGCGTAGCGTCAAGCCGCGACGGCGGCTCGGCGACGCGCTGAATGCCGACGGCCTGACGAGAGCTATAAGCCCTTCTTCCCGTCCGCGGCGAACTGCTTAAGGAAGGCGCTGAGATCCCTGATCTCCTGTTCGTTCTTGATGCCGGCGAAGACCATCTTGGTCCCAGGGATCTTGGCCTTCGGATCCCTGATGTAATCGGCGAAGACGGCCTCGTCCCATGTGATGCCGGAATTCTTGTTCGCGGCCGAATAGCTGTACCCCTCGACCGCGCCGGAATGGCGCCCGAACAGGCCGTTGAGCTGCGGTCCGACGCCATTCTTGGCGGTTTCGCCGATCTGATGGCAGGCGCGGCATTTGTTCCAGGAGCGCTCCCCAGCCGCGATGTCCTGCGCGATGGCACCGGTCGTCGATAGGGCGAGCAAGGCAAGCATGGGCCAGACGAATCTCATATTCTCGTTACTCCTGATGGGGTTTTGGATCAGACGACGAAGCCGTCGCGGAAGGGATGGAAGAGGACCGTGTCTCCCGGCAGGACGCCAGCGTTCTCCGCTGCGATTTCGGCCAAGCCATCGGCTTGGACCAGTGGCCTCAACCGAGCCGATCCACCACGTCCGAGGATCTCGACACCGCCATCTTCCATCAGCCGCGCCGGGACGAATTCGGCCCGCCCGGGGCGTCGATCGAAACGCGAGCGGCTTGTCATCGGGCAACCCAGCCGCTGACGTGGAGGCCTGCCTTCAAGAGCGCTTACCATGGCGTGGCCGAGGATGAGCCACGAGACAAGGCTGGAGACAGGGTTGCCGGGAAGGCCAAGATAGGCGGCCGAGCCGATCGAGCCGACGACGGCCGGCTTCCCAGGCTTCAGCGCGATCTTCAGCGTCTCTCCCTGGCCACCCGCTTGTCGGAGTGCAGCCAGGGCGTGGTCCTCTTCGCCGACGGAGGCACCACCACTCGTGATCACAAGGTCGGCGTCAGCAGCGAGATATTTCATCCGGGCCGCTAGATGCCCGGCGGCGTCGGGGACCCAGCCTCCGTCAATTGCCACCAATCCCGCCTGCGCGATGAGTGCGAGCAGCATCGGCCTGTTGGAATCATAGATCGCGGCCGCCTCGAGGCCCAAGCCGGGTTGCCGAAGCTCGTCCCCCGTGGAGATCACCGCAACGCGGCGGCGGATGCGGACATCGACGCGCTCGATCCCTTGGGCGGCGAGCAGAGCGATGTGGCGCGCGTCGAGCCGATCCCCGACCTGCAACAGCGGCTCCAGCGCCTCGATGTCCTCGCCGCGGTGCCGGATGTTGTCTCCAGCCCGGATGGGCCGGCGCAGGATGATCGCGCTTCCGTCGCGCTCGACGTGCTCTTGCATGATGACGGCATCGGCGCCGTCAGGCAGTGGTGCGCCTGTGAAGAGGCGTGACGTCTCGCCCTGCCACAGCTTCCTTCCGACGGAGCCCGCCGCGATCCGGTCGACGACGACCAATCGCGAGCCGGGAGGTATCCCTTCGCCGGCCGAAAGCGCATATCCATCCATGGCCGACTGGGTGAAGGGAGGCATGGCAAGCCTGGCCACGATGGGTTCGGCCAGGGTGCGGCCTGCGGCCTCCAGAACCATGACCGTTTCGCTCGAATGCAGGCGCCTGACATATGTTGTCGCGCGAGCGCAGGCTTGCGGGATCGTCAGCAAGATTTTTTCGGCGTCGATGCTGCTCGTCGGTGTCGGAGCCTGTGATACGGTCGCCATCGTCATCGAGGTACCTGCCGCGTGATGAGAGAGACGGGAACGACGGCCGCTCGCAAGCGAGCGGCCGTCCAAGGCGCCGACTAAACGGCGTATTCCTGGCTCTTGAAGGACAGGTGCTTTGTGCCTTCCGGCGCGTTTGCGATCTTCCGGATGTTGCCCCAGGTCTGCTTGTAGTTCGGGATCACGAACTCGTTGACGCCGGCCGAGACGACGTTCCCCTGGACGCCGGTCGGATAGGCGAAGAGCATGAACGCCTGCTTCCGCTTGGCAGACGGGGTCGGGTAGGCCATCGCCTGGGTCGACCCGTTGTCATTGAAGACCTCGACAAGGTCGCCCGGCTTCAAGCCCAGCTCAGCCATGTCGTCCGGGTTCAGGTCGATGAACGGATATGGCAGGCGATCCATGACGAAGTCGTCCTGCTTGTCGAGATAGGCACTCTGCCAGACGAGATTCGCGCGGCCGTTGTTGATCAGGAACGCGAACTTGTCCTTTTCTGCCTGCTTGCCGGATGCTTGGAGGCCGCGCCACTGCGTCTCCATGAAGGTCGCCTTGCCGTCCTTGCCGCCGAACTTGCCATCGGCGAACAAGCGTTTGGTGCCCACGATCTTGCCGTCCGCGAAGCCCGTCGCCGGCTCCTGGAAGCCGTTGGTGCCCATCGCCTTCAGCCTGGCATAGGTGACGTGATCGCCGCCCTTCTCATGCTTGGCGTAGCCGTCCATGAAGGCGTCTTCTTCGGTCGTCCAGTCGAAGCCTTTGAAGTTGTCGGCGACTTGCGCCATGCCCATCTCGCGATAGACCCGCTCCATGTGGTTGGCGATGCGCGCCGCGATCAGGCAGTCCGGCATCGCGCGACCCGGGGGGTCCATGTAGCGCTCGACCAGGCGCATGCGGCGCTCGCCGTTCATCGAGGTCAGGTTCATCTCCCCGGACGTCGCAGCTGGCAGCCAGACATGGGCGGCTTGCCCGATCTGCGTCGGCACGATGTCGACATCGACCGAGAACAAGCCCCCCTTCTTGATGGCCTCGACGATCGCCGTGACCAGCGCGGCGCGGTCGCCGAACGGCACCGAGTCCATCGCCTCCTTCACGATGTCGGTGCGCTTCTTGTAGTTGCGCTTGAACTGATGCGCGTTGAGCGTCGTCTTGTAGTGGTCGCAGGCCCAGATGTGATGCACACCGCCCTTGCCCTCGAGCAGCAGCTTGTCGACATAGGCCGACGGGCGACCGACATGGGCGTCGGAGGGCCGCGAGTAGCCTTCCTGGTGGCCGCCGAGGCGCACGCAGCCTCCACCCGGCCGGCCGATGTTGCCGGTGGCGAGCGCGACGTTCACGAGAGCGCCATTGGTGCGGTAGTTGTCGTTGCCCCAGATCAGGCCCTTCTCGTAGGCGAACATCGTGCGGCGGCGGGCATTCCCCTCCTTCGGCATCGCGATCCATTCCGCCGACTGCCGAATCTCGTCGACGGTCAGTCCCGTCAGGGTCGCCGCCTGTTGGAGTGAGGTCTTGTTGGCGGCGACCATCTTGTCGAAGCCGTTGGTGGAGGCTGCGATCAGCGCCTTGTCCGTCCAGCCCTTCTCCGCGATGTAGGTCATCCAGGCGTTGAACAGGGCGAGGTCCGTGCCCGAGTTAATCGCGAGGTGCATCACGTTGTCCTTGCCCGCCTCGACCTCGCAGGCATTCACCGTGACGGTGCGGCGCGGATCGACGATGACGATCCGTGCTGCCGCATGGGCCTCGTTGGGCAGCTCGGCCTTCTTCTTGTCGAGGGAGGTGCCGCGCAGGTTCGGTACCCAGTGGTTGAGGAAGTAGTTGGTCTGGGTCTCCAGCGAGTTCGCGCCGACCATGACGATCGTGTCGGCGAGCTGGGCGTCCTCGTAGCAGTTGTTGAGCTCGCCGATGCCCATGTCGCGGGTGGCGTGGACCTCGGAGTTGTAGGCCGGCCGGTTGTGGATCCGGATGTTCTTCACCTTCATGGCGCCGAAGTAGAGCTTCCCGGTGCCCCAGGTGTTCTCGTAGCCGCCGCCGGCGCCGCCATGGTCGAAGGCGGAGACGAACAGGCCGTCCTCTCCTTGCTCCTTGACGACCTGGCAGGTGACGCGGGCGACGAGGTCTAGAGCGTCATCCCATGAGGTCGGCGACATCGTGCCATAGCGCCAGACCATCGGGTCGGTCAGGCGCTGGGCCTGCGTCGAGCGCGCCTCGGAGAAGGAGGTCTCGGCCATCCGTGCCCCGCGGATCGAACCTAGTCCCGAGTTCACCGAGCAGCCCTTGTCGGGCATGATCACCAGGTGAACGTCCTTACCGCCCTGCTTGACGATGTTGTACATCGACGGGGAGTACCAGGCGCCGCTGTCGGCGCCCTCCTGCTTCGACAGGTCGGCCTTGAACTTGTTCTGGCTGGGCTCGGTGCCACCCTGCTTGTTGATGTCCCAGGTGTAGGCCTTGTAGCCGCAGCCGACGATGCAGAAGTGGCAGGTGACGTTGTGCTCCTTGGCGTCCGCGGGGACGATCGGGAGACGGTCGATCTGGCGCTTGTAGGTCATTGTCGATCCTCCCTTCAGAGCACGTTGGACAGGCGGCCGTAGAGGAGCTCATCAAGCCCCTCCGCCACGATGTCGCCGTTCGCTTCGACGCGAAGCGAGTATTGCGGGAGGTTCTGGGTCGCCTGGCCCCAGATCTGCTGCCCACCGGCCTCGCAGTCGAAACGCGAATAGTGGCCGGGGCAGTTCAGGGTCTTGTCGGTCGCGTTGAAGGCGAGCGGGTAGCCCTTGTGAGGGCAGAGCGTCGCGAACCCGACGATGTCGCCGTCTGGGCCGACGCCCCCGGGGACGCGCTTGCCGAGCTTGAGCAGGACACCAGGCGCGTCGGCGTCGGGATAGGCGACATCCTTGGGCTCGTTGAGCTTCAGCTCCGCGACCGAGCCGAGGCGGTTGGAAGGATAGTCGACGCGCGCAGCGGCGGGTTTTGCCTGCGCCGCGCTGGGGACCATCGTGGTCGCGGCGGCTCCGGCTGCGGCCATACCGGCCCCCGATAGGAACCGACGCCGGCCGATATCGACCATGAGATCGCACTTCTTCATCGCGTGTCCTCCATGCCTGCTTCTCACGAGCGGGACGATGGAAGACTGCATGGGTCGTGCCGTAAGGCGGACGCCTTAGAAGTATTACAATTTCAGAGACATAGAGACTGAGCCACGGCCACCCGCGTTCGGATTTTCGAACATGCTGCGACTGCGGAAGTCCGATTTTCCGGTCAGGCAGAGGGCGCGGGAATGCCGTGGCGCCGCATCTTCTCCCACAACGTGGTGCGTGAAATCCCAAGAGCCCTGGCCGTCGCCTGGACCGCTCCGCCATTCTCCGCAAGCACCCTGGTGATGTGCCGCCGCTCGGCCTCGTCGCGAACGCCGTCCAGTCCCTCGCGCATTCCTGGCGTCGTCGCAGGGGCGAGATCGGGGAAGAGGTCCCCGGGCATCAGGAGCGGGCCGTCGCCGAGAGCGATACCTCGTTCCAAGCGATTTCGAAGTTCGCGGACGTTGCCCGGCCAGCTATGGGCAAGCGCGGCTTCGAGCGCCAGGGCGCCGAGTCCATGAATGCGGTCGCCGGCCTGTTCCTCGAACTCCGCGACGAAGCGGTCGATGAGCCAGACGATGTCCTCGCTGCGATCCCGCAACGGCGGCAGCGGAACGTTGACGACGTTGATGCGGTAGAGGAGGTCCTCGCGGAAGCTCCCGGCCTTCACCTTTGCGATGAGGTCTGCATTGGTCGCGCAGACGATGCGTGCCTTGAAAGATTGGGCCTGCTCACCGCCGACCCGCGTGAACGTCCGATCCTCGAGGAGACGGAGCAACTTGGCCTGGAGTCGGGGCGCCAGATCGCCGATCTCGTCGAGGAAGAGCGTACCTGCGCCGGCGCGCTCTGCATAGCCGAGATGGCGACCCTGGGCGCCGGTGAAGGCGCCCTTCTCGTGGCCGAAGAGCTCGCTCTCCATCAGATCCGCCGGGATCGCCGCGCAGTTGACCGCCATGAAGGGGCCGGCGTCGCGTCCGCGCGAAGCGTGCAGAAGACGCGCGCAGACTTCCTTGCCGCTACCGGTCTCGCCAGTCAGAAGGACGGGGGCGCTGACCCTGGCGAGGCGCAGCAGCGTTCGCTCGACCGCGCGGATCGCTGGCGATACGCCCAGCACTCCACGCACCTCGTCCTCCAGCGGATCTACGAGCGTCTCCAGGCGCTCAAGGAAGGCGGTCATCTCGAATGGCTTGGTGACGTAGTCGCCCGCGCCGCAGCGCATCAGCCTGACTGCTTGATCGATCTCGCCATAGGCGGTCATGAACAGGAACGGGGGCGCGCCCTCGGACTTCACAGCTTCGACGAAAATGTCCTCGCCGGTGCCGTCGGGCAATTTCAGGTCGCAGATGACGGCATGGTGGCGGCGGCGCGCGAGCCCCGTCACGGCCTCGGCCTTGGTGCGCCACCAGCTCACGTCTGCGCCTTCGAGAACCAGGCGCTGGACCAGCGACTCCCCCATGATGGGATCGTCCTCGATAAGACCGATAGCCCGGCGTTCAAGCGACATCGCGCATTTCCTCGCTGGCCGCCAACGGGATGGTGACGCGAACGACAGCCCCACCGATGGGAGAGGTTTCGACCGATATATAGCCGTTCAGATCATGAACCAGCCGTCTTGTCATCCAAAGCCCGAGGCCCGTGCCGTCGCCCAACGGCGCAGGCCTGCTGGCGCCGCCGCTGAGCATGGCGCTGGCGTCGGAGCTGAAACCAGGGCCTTGGTCATGAACCGCTACAACTAGACGCCCGCCAACTGGCTCGGCTTCGAAATGGACACGTGTGCCCGGCGGCGCCACCTGCATCGCATTCAGGATGAGGTTGAGCGCGATCTGCCTCACCGCCGAGGCAGATACCGGCAAATCCCCTACGACGTCGTTGTCCCAGTCGAGGATCAAGGCGCGACGGCTCACCTCCGGACCGATCAACAGCTTCAGATCGTCAAGGTCAGCGGGGGTGAGGTCTCGTGGATCGCGATCGGCGCGATAGGTAGCAAGCGTTGCGCGCACGACGTCCCGGATGCCCTTCAGGCCGCGTTCGATCAGGTCGAGCGATGCGTTGCGCACCAAGGCTTTCTCGCCATGGCGCTTGATCGTATCGATCGCGTTGAACAGCCCGCCGAGAGGGTTGTTGATCTCGTGCGCCATGCCCGATGCCAGGCGCCCAAGGCTCGCCAGGCGTTCCTCGTTGGCCATCTCCTTCGCGATCGCCTCGCGATCGTTGACGGCGTCGGCCATGACGTTGAACCGTCGGAACAGGCGGCCGAATTCGTAGGTCGTGCTGCCAACTTCGTCTGGAGCGATTGGCTGGACGGTGCCGGCGACGCCGAGATCGAGATGGCGAGACAGCGTGCGCAGCGGTCCGAGCATACGCCTGATGATGAAGTATCCGAATGCCGCCAGTAGGATCGCAATGGCTGCGTTCGTGGCAACCAGCGTTCTTAAGACGTCCGCCCGCTCGCGAAGGAGGTGACGGACATCGAAATCGACGTAGATGGCGCCGACCCGGCGGCCCTGGTAGACGAGATCGCGCCGGGCGAAGGCTCGCGCCTTGTCCGCGTCCACGGTCAGCGTGCCTCCACCGGGAAAGTCTTTGTCCCGACCAACCTGACGGCTCAGGACCGGAGCCTGCCTTGGATCGCTTGCGGCAAGCGTTTGCCCTTTCGCGTCGACGACGATGATAGTGGCGCGTCCGAAGCCTCCCTCGAGACCAGCACCCCGGTCAATCGTGTCGAATATTTCCCAGATGTCCTCCCGTAGGACGTGGGGAATGAGCGCCGCCGCCATCCCATTAAGGTAAATCGTCGACATCGCGCCGAGATGCCGTTCCTGCGTCTCCCGCAAGCGCGACAGCACGGCGTCCGTCATGACGACGCTGACGACGAGCATGAACGCGGCCACCAGGAGCGGCGCCTTGAACGCGAGCGGCCAGCGCCTGGGATCGAACGACGGCCCTGTCATCCCAGTGTCCTGACGAGATCGACGCGGCTGGCGATGCTGTCGAATAGAGAAGGGTCTCCCTTCGCGAAGCCATCGAGGCGAAGCAGTTCGAGGACGCCACGCCCGATCGGGTCACGCGGCATAGCTAGGAGTGCCTGACGAAGCTTCGTGATCCCTTCGCTCGAGGCGTTTTTTGTCGCCGTCGCCACTGGCGGGAAGCCCATCCAGTCCGACCGCCACGCTGGCCTTGTCTGGCGAGTCAGTTCCGGCTCCGTCTGCGTCATGACCTCCCAGACATAGCCGTCGACGCTGCCCGACCGAGCAAGACCGGCGGCCACAGCCCGCACGACGTTGCGATGTCCGTAGGTGAAGAAGGTCCGCTGAAAGAAGGCTTGAGGCTTGAGGCCCTGTTCGGCCAGGAGCGCACGGGTTACCAGATAACCCGAGTTTGAATCGGGATCGGAGAAGGCGTGAATATCGCCGCGCAGGTCGTCGATGTTCGACGCATCGCGGCCCTCGGCGACAATCAGATAGGACTGATAGGTCGTCCTGCCGCGCCAGATCGGGACGGCTACGAGCTCCAGTTCGCGCCTGTAGGCGATGAACGGGAAGCCGCAGATCCAGGCGGCGTCGAGCAGGCCGGAGACCAACTGCGAAGTGATTTCCTGATAGGTCCGCTTGAGGACGAGTTCGACCTCGGTCCCCATGGCGAGTGTTAGGTATCGTTGCAACGCCTCAAGAAGCTGCAGGTCGGAGGTTAGGAAGACAGGTGTCAAGCCGAACCGGAACGGCTGAGCGGCGTATGCTGCGGGCGCACTTGCGACCGCGAGCCCGCCGACCACACCCGCCAGCATCAACCGTCGCGTCGGTCGGCGCGATGTCAGGGACGGTGGTCGGCGCGGACCAACTGACATGGTGAACCTCCCCGGCTCAGATTATTTTGCAGTCAATCTGAGCCGCGAGGGTTTGTCAGTCAAACAGCCGGTCAGTGCTTGCCGTAGACGGCGGTCTGGCCATTAGCGCCGACGAGCAATGTCTCGAATTTCTCCGTAGGGACGCCGGGAACCTCCATTCCGGGCGATCCGACCGGCATGTCGGGGACGGCTAGGCCGAGCGCCACCGGCTTGTCCTTCACCAGCTTGCGGATGTCGGAGGCCGGAACATGACCCTCGACGAAGTAGCCCTCCACGACGGCCGTATGGCAGGACTGCACGGTGTCGGGCACGCCGAACGCGCGCTTGGTTGCCGCCATGTCGCGGCTTTCAATCACGCGCGGCGTGAAGCCGGCTTGCTCAAGATGCCTGACCCAGGCTTTGCAGCAGCCGCACGTCGGGCTGAGATGGACATCGATCTCTTGGGCTATCGCTGGCATCGCTGAGAAACCCAGCGCCAACGCGAAAAGAACCGGTGTCTTCAATTTCGGTCTCCAGGGGTGGGGTTTCAGATGCGGGCGGAAACGGATGGCGACGACGCGGGTGTCTCGGGCTCCGAAGCGGTGCTGGCCTGCGCCAATCGCGGTTCCGGCTGGTCAAGTAGGGGCAGGATGATCGTCACGCGAAGGCCGCCTTCCGCCCGGTTGCCCAGCGTGATCTCGCCGCCATGCGAGACGATAACGGCCCGCGCGATGGTCAGGCCGAGGCCGGAGCCGCCGGTCTCGCGACCGCGCGATCCCTCAAGTCGGACGAAGGGCTGGAAGACGCGTTCCATGTCGCCGTCGGGAATGCCCGGGCCGTTATCCTCGACCGTGATCGCGAGACCGGCCGGCGTCTCGCCGATCGCGACCGTGGCGTGGCTGCCATACTTCACCGCGTTTCCGACGATATTCCAGAAGGCGCGCTTCAGTGACAGAAGGCGACCCAGCACCCGGCCTTGGCCAACCCCGCTCAAGGTCACAGACCGACCCTGGTCTGCATGATCGTCGACGATGGTTTCGATTACCGTGACGATGTCGATGGGCCTGATCGTCTCGCTGGAGACGCCGCCGCGCAGGAACTCCAGCGTTGAATCGATCATGCCCTCCATCTCGGCGAGGTCGGCGTCGACGAGGTCGCGCGTCGCCTCGTCCTCCATGAGTTCCGAGCGCAGCCGCAGTCGCGTGATCGGCGTGCGCAGATCGTGTGAGACGGCCGCGAGCGCCTGCATACGTTCGGACACGAGGCGCTGGATGCGTTCTCGCATGGTGTTAAAGGCGCGCGCTGCGCGGCGGACCTCGGCCGGGCCGGTCTCGTTAAGCGGCTGCGGGGTCTGGTCGAGGCTGAAGCGCTCGGCGGCCACCGCGAGATCGCGCAACGGCCGCGTCGCCCAGCGCAGCAGCAGGACGGCGACGACGATGATCGCCACGCCAAAGCAGATCGTCACCGCCAGCACGCTCCAGTCGGCGTGCTGCGTGGCGGCGAGCATCGTCGAAGAAAAATTGACCCAGGAGCCATCGTCGAGCCGGACCGAAACCAGCATCATGTGCCGGTAGGCATCGGCCTCTCCCGAGCCGAGCGCGCCGTCGTCGGCGAAGCCGAGGCGGAAGGATTCCGATGCCAGATCGGGCACGAGTTCCTTGAGCTTGGCTTCCATCGCCGCCGTCCGCTCGGTGGTGGGCGCAGTGCCGAGAACCAGGCTGACCTTGCTCCAATGGACCTCAAGACTAGCGCTCGTCAGATCATGCGCCGCGCGGTCGCGCTCCGGCTCCTGCGGGATGCCGGCAATGGCGCGCTTGATCGAGACGATGCGCTCGGCCAGGCCCCGGTCGCGCTGGGCGGTCGCCAGGCTCTCGACGCCGACGCGATAGGCCCAGTAGCCGACGACGTGGAAGGCGAGCAGCGCCGCGACCAGGATCAGGATGGCGCGGCTCGCCACGGTGTCGGGCAAACCCCGTTTCAGGATGCGCGTCATGCCGGCTGGCTTTCGCGCGCCCGGACGGACGGCGTGAACATGTAGCCTGCCCCGCGGATCGTCTTGATGAGCTGGCCGCCATGGGCATCGGCCTCAAGCTTGCGTCGCAGGCGGCTGATCTGGACGTCGATCGTACGGTCGAAGGGATCGTCGCTGCTGCGGGTCTTGGCGAACTGCATCAGCGCCTCGCGCGACAGCACCCGGTTGGCGTGCTCGACGAAGGCGACCAGCAGGTCGAACTCGCCGGTGGAAAGGTCGATCAGCGTGCCCGAAGGCGAGGTCAGCTCGCGCCGGCGCAGATCCAGCCGCCAGCCGTCGAAATTCACGACTTCGCCGGTGCGGCCTGCGCTGGGACCGCGGGTCACGCGCGAGCGGCGCAGGACCGCCCGGACGCGGGCGAGCAGCTCGCGCGGGCTGAACGGCTTCGTGACGTAGTCGTCGGCGCCGGCCTCCAGCCCGATGACGCGGTCGCTCTCCTCGGTGCGCGCCGTCAGCATCATGATCGGCACCTGCGAGGTGGCACGAACATCGCCGCAGAGGTCGAAGCCGGAGCGCCCCGGCAGCATCAGGTCGAGAATGACGAGGTCGATCTCCGCCTGTCGAAGGACGTCCATCATGACGCGCCCGTCCGGGGCGCCCGTGACCTTGTAGCCATGGCGCTGCAGAAAACGGGCGACTAGCAGGCGGATCTGCGGGTCGTCGTCCACCACGAGCACATGGCCGTGGTCGTCGGCCGCAGACGTGGTCGGGATCTCGGTCACGGGCGTCCTTCGCGGCGGGTTGGCTGATCGGCGCATCATGGGGCGGCCAGCGCTGACGGCAGGATAGCGCCACTCCGCTCGCGATGCGCGGTCGGCTTCGCAACAATTTGTTACGGACGCGCGCCCTGCACCATTGCTACCCAAGCGCCATCGACGCTCTTGGATCGACCGAATCGCGATGGCCTTGAAATTGTCTCTCACCGCTCTCTCGGCGCTTGCGCTCGGCGCCTGTTCGGTCGCTCCCGTGCCGGTTCATCTGGCTCGCCCGGCCGATCCGGCCGTGCGCGTGCCGACGGTCACCTATCAGAGCGTCACGGCCGGCGTCACCTCCATGCGTCCGGGGGAGCCGAAGAACTGGCGCGAGCTCAACCGCAGGGTGGGCCCCCAGCAGTGAGTGCGATGAGTTTTGCCTTTCGACCCGACCAGCGATATTCGACGCGTCGCGGTAGCCGCTTCGCGCTCCTTGTCGGCGTTGCCGCACTTCTCGGCGGTTGCGCCAGCTTCTCGGCCGATGGCGGCGTCGGCACGGCTCAATCCATCGCCTACGCCGAGCTCAACAAGGACGTCGTCAAGATCGGCGACGACGCGACGGCGATCAATGCCAAGGCGCGCGTCGATCAGCTTCTGAAGAAGCCCTTGAGCGCCGACAGCGCCGTCCAGATCGCACTCCTCAATAACCGCGGCCTGCAGGCCGCTTTCAACGAGCTCGGTATCGCCGAAGCGCAGATGGTGATCGCCAGCCTGCCGCCGAACCCCCGCCTTGCGATCTCGTCGCGGACAGGAACACTGTCGCTCGAGATCGAGCGGCAGATCGTCGGCAGCATTTTCGCTCTGGCGACCCTGCCGGCACGAGCCGACGTTGCGCGGGATCGGTTCCGATCCGCCCAATTGCGGGCAGCCGAAGCTGTGCTGAAGCTGGCGGCCGACACGCGACGTCAGTATTTCCGCGCCGTTGCCGCCCACGCTCAAGCCGCCTTCTACCAGGAGGCCAAGGCATCGTCCGACGCCGCGACGCAGCTGTTCAAGCGGCTCGGCGAATCCGGCGGCATCAACAAGCTTAATCAGGCCCGCGAGTTCGCCTTCGACGCCGAACTTGGCGCGCAGCTTGCGCAGGCCCGCCTGCAGCGAAGTCAGGAGCGAGAGCGACTCATCCGGCAGCTCGGGCTCTGGGGTGATGATCTCAATTTCCGTTTGCCAGGTTCGCTACCACCGCTTCCGCGCCTGCCCGGCATCAAGGCGATCGAGGCAGAGGCGCTGCGCAATCGCATCGACGTCCAGATCGCGCGCGGCGATCTCGATCTGCTGGCCAAGACGCTCGGACTCACGCAGGCGACCCGCTTCGTCAACGACGTCGATCTGCTCGGTCGCCGGACCTACGACCGCAAGCTGACCGTCCTGCCCGATGGCGACATCGAGCGCGAGGCCACGCGCACGCGCACCATCGAACTCGAGATCGAGATCCCGATCTACGATTTCGGGCAGTCCAAGGTCGCGCTGGCGGAACAGACCTACATGCAGGCTGCCAACAGGCTCGCCGAGAAGGCGGTCAATGTCCGCTCCGAGGCGCGCGAGGCCTATGTCGGCTATCGCGGCGCCCACGACATCGCCCGGCACTACATCAACAACGTCTTGCCCTTGCGCAAGATCATCCAGGACGAGGCGCTGCTGCAGTATAACGGCATGCTGATCGACGTGACGCAGCTCATCGCCGATGCGCGTGGACGAATCCTATCCAACGTCGCGGGCATCAATGCGCGTCGCGACGTCTGGATCGCCCATACCGACTTCAGGCACGCGCTGATCGGCGGCGGCTCGGGCGGAGGCGGCGGGTCAGCCGTCGTCGCGGCGGCCGGCGGCGGCGATGCACCGGCCCATTGACCCCTGAGGAGCAAGACGCCATGACGGATCTGTCACGCAGGGGCTTTATCGGGTCGTCGGGGCTCGTGCTTGCCGGCGCGGCCGCCGTGTCGGGCCGCACTGCTTTCGCCGCCGTGCCCGAAGCGCCGACCATGGCGAGCGCGGCCACGCAGGCCCCGCTCGTGCCGACCAGCGGCCCCGACTACCAGCCTGTGGCGACGCTGAACGGCTGGACCCTGCCCTGGCGCATGAACGGCGACTGGAAGGAGTTCCACCTCGTCGCCGAGCCGGTCGAGCGCGAGATCGCGCCGGGCATGATCGCCTATCTCTGGGGCTACAACGGCCAGTCGCCCGGCCCGACGATCGAGGCCGTCGAGGGCGACAAGGTCCGCATCTTCGTCAGCAACAGGCTGCCCGAGAACACCACGATCCATTGGCACGGCCAGCGCCTACCCAACGGCATGGACGGCGTCGGCGGGCTTAACCAGCCGCATATCCCGTCCGGAAAAACCTTCGTCTACGAGTTCCAGCTCCGGCGCTCGGGCACCTATATGTACCATCCCCATTCCGACGAGATGGTGCAGATGGCGATGGGCATGATGGGCATGTTCATCGTCCATCCGAAGGATCCGGCCTTCCGCCGCGTCGACCGCGACTTCGTCTTCCTGCTCAACGCCTTCGACATCGAGCCGGGCAGCTATGTGCCCAAGGTCAACACCATGCTCGACTTTAACCTGTGGGGCTGGAACAGCCGGGTCTTCCCCGGCATCGACCCGTTCGTGGTCGGCAAGGACGACAAGGTTCGGATCCGCTTCGGCAACCTCACCATGACCAACCACCCGGTCCACATGCATGGCTACGAGTTCAAGGTCTCCTGCACCGATGGCGGCTGGGTCGATCCGGCCTCCGCATGGGACGAGGTCTCGATCGACGTCGCCGTCGGCCAGATGCGCGCCTTCGACTTCGTTGCCGACGAGCCCGGCGACTGGGCGATCCACTGCCACAAATCCCATCACACCATGAACGCCATGGGCCATTCGGTTAAGACCTATATCGGCGTCACCAAGAAGGACCTCGTCAGCCGCATCCGCAAGGCCGCTCCGGGCTACATGCCGATGGGCTCGAACGGCATGGGCGAGATGGGCTCCATGGAGATGGAGCTGCCGAAGAACACGCTGCCGATGATGACCGGCTACGGCCAGTTCGGCCCCATCGAGATGGGCGGCATGTTCTCGGTGGTGAAGGTGCGCGAGGGACTGGCCAAGAACGATTACAAGGATCCCGGCCACTACAAGAACCCCGAAGGCACGGTTGCGTACGAGTACAAGGGCCAGAAGCTGGCCGAGGCACCGCGCGTCGAGACGCCCAAGGTCAGTCCCGATCTTGCCACCTGGCAGGTCAAGGATCCGCGCAAACCGCGCCTCGGCCCCGATGGCAAGCCGCTGCCCGGCGCCAAGGCCGGCGGCGCTCATTCCAACCACTGAAACGACCCACCGAACTCGGGAGAATCCGACCATGAAATTGCCGTTATTGAAACTTGCAGGTCTGGCGCTCGCACTCTCGGCCGGTGCCGCGCTTGCTGGGCCGGGAGCGGCTGGCCATCACGATGGCGAGGTCGCCTACGGCAAGCCCGGCGACCCCAAGAAGCCGGCGCGTCTGGTCCAGGTCTCGATGGGCGAAAAAGACGGGAAGATGCATTTCATCCCGAATCGGATCGAGATCCGTCGCGGCGAGCAGGTCAAGTTCCAGCTCCGCAACAATGGCGAGGTGGACCACGAGCTCGTTCTGGCGACGCTCGCGGAGAACCTCAAGCACGCCATCGAGATGCAGAAGAATCCCGACATGGAGCATGACGATCCGAACGCCAAGCGCCTCGCGCCGAAGAAGACCGGCGAGATCGTCTGGGCTTTCACCAAGGCCGGCGAGTTCGACTTCTCCTGTCTGATACCCGGCCACCGCGAAGCCGGAATGACTGGCACTGTCGTCGTTAAATGAATCCGCGCTCGCGCATCAAGGAGCATCCCATGCTGAAACTCGTCTCAACGCTCGCTTTCCTGGCGGTCTCGCTGCCGGCGCTCGCCCAGCAGGTCAACGGCACCGTCAAAAAGATCGACGAGGCGCAAGGCAAGCTGACCATCGACCACGGCCCGATCAAAAATCTCGACATGGACGCCATGTCGATGGTCTTCCGCGCCGGCGAGCCGGCCATGCTCAAGGGCCTCAAGGCAGGCGACAGGATCAAGTTCGACGCCGACCGGGTCAACGGCCAGATCACGGTGACGAAGCTGCAGAAGACGAAGTGAGTTCGCTGATCACGGGCGGGCGAATGAAGCCCGTCCGTCTTGCGATTGGGCTCTTCGCCGGCCTCGTCGGCGCTTTCGGCGCGGATGTCAGCCGCGCGAGCGACGGCGATCTACAACGGGCGCTGCTCGAATCCGGCTGCGTGCAGGCGACGATCAGCACGCTGCCGCCGCTCGGGCAGACGCTGCTCTACGAGGCGAATTGCTTCGGCAGCTCGCACAAGCTGCTCAAGATAGCCTGCGCCGGCGGCCGCTGCGTCGTCGATTCCCCGCGAGCCCCGCGCGACGAGGCCGATGACGACTGATTGACGCGATCTTGATGCCGCCGGTCTTTTGCCGGCGGCACGGACATGGCATCCTGCATAAATGCAACTCCGGGTCCTCACGCATGCGCTGATCCTGGCCCTGTTCCTGACGGCCGGCGTTCTCGCGTCCTATGTCAGCCCGGCGACCGCCGGCATGGCGCGGGACGCCGCAGGCGTCGAGCAGACCATGGAAGCGGGCATGCCCTGCTGCCCGTCGGACCAGGGCGGTCCAAAGGACTGCACGACGAACTGTCCGGCGTTGACCTTCTGCCTCGCCAAATGTTCTGCGGGCGGAACGGCCAGGACCGTCGCGCTTCCTGGCCCGGTCATGGCCGTGAGCGCGCTCATGGGAGACGACGCCGAGCGCGCGTCCCTGAGCTTCGCGCCGCCCCCGAGACCTCCCCGAAGCTGAGGCATCGCCGGCGCGTCAGCGTCGGCTCCGGCCGCACGGCATTGTCCGCGCGGTCGGCAAGCCGTGGCCAAAGGGCCGCGCGATAGCTGCGCCACAGCGCGGCAGCCTGTTCATTCGGGACTTCCACCATGTCTTCTGTCACTTTCGTACGCGCGCTCGCCGCCGCGCTTTCGCTTGCCTTCGCCATGCCGGCGCTGGCCGATATCAAAGACTACGAATTCCAACTCACCCAGAAGGAGTTGAAGCAGGGCGACGGCGTCGTGGTCACCGTCCGGCTCATCGACAAACGCACCGGCAAGGCCGTGCCCGACGCGGTGATCTTCGCCAGCCGCATCGACATGGAGCCCGACGGCATGGCGACCATGGCGTCAAAACTGGAGCCGATGCCCACGACCGAGCCGGGCAGTTACACCTTCAGGACCAACCTGATCATGGAAGGCGGCTGGCGTCTCTCGCTGGGAGCCAAGGTGCAGGGCGAAGACGGCACGCTCGAGAGTCGTCTTGTCCTGAAGGCCACCCCATGACGCGGATCCTGCTCTCGACCCTCGCTCTCGCCGCCGTCACGGCGGCGGGCGCGGGAGGCTATGCCGCTGGAACGCGCGGGCTCGTCCTGCCCGGCCTCGATCGGCTCCACCATGTCCTCATGGCCAGATCGTCGGTCGCGCCCAAGGCGGAGCCGGCGGCAGCGACGGGTCCGATCGCCTATTATCGTCACCCGGACGGAATGCCGGTTTATGCGCCGGAACCGCGCAAGACCGAAGACGGCCGCGACTTCCTGCCCGTCCGCGCCAGCGAGGAGATCAGCTTCGATCCGCCCGCGGCCAGACCGGCGCAGGTCGCCGAGGCGCCAGCCGCCGGAGCGGAGGCCGAGCGAAAACTGCTCTACTATCGCAACCCGATGGGTTTGCCCGACACCTCGCCGGTTCCGAAAAAGGACTGGATGGGCATGGACTACCTGCCGGTCTATGCCGGGCAGGACGCCGACGACAAGGTCATCAAGCTCTCGCCCGGCCGCATCCAGCGCAGCGGCGTGCGTTCCGAGCCCGTGATCCGGCAGGCGATCAGCCGGCCGATCCGCGTGCCGGGCACCGTGCAGCTTGACGAGCGCCGCGTCTCCGTGGTCGCGACGCGCTCGGACGCTTTCATCCAGGAGGTGGCCCCGATCACGACCGGTGACCGCGTCGCCAAGGGCGACCGGCTGGTCAAAATTTATTCGCCCGAGATCACGGCGGCGAGCGCGCAGTTCGTCGCCGAACTCAACGCCGCCGGGCGCGGCGTGCCCGAAGGCGGCGCGCGCCAGCGGCTGGAGAATCTGGGCGTCCATCCGGAGATCGTCGCCGAGATCGAGCGCACCCGAAAAGTGCCGCTGACGATCGTCTGGGCGGCTCCGCGCGACGGCATCGTACTGGAGCGCAACGTCGTCGACGGCATGAGGATGGCGTCGGGCGACAGCCTGTTCCGGCTCGCCGACATCTCGACGATCTGGGTCCTGGCCGATGTTCCGGAGGGCGATCTCGCCGCGATCCGCATCGGCGCGCCGGCCACGATCCGCCTGCGCGGGCGACCCGGCACGGAGTTCGTGGGCAAGGTCGGGCTGATCTATCCGCAGGTGGCGGAAGCGACGCGCAGCACCAAGGTCCGCATCGAGATCGAC
Source organism: Rhizobiales bacterium CCH3-A5 (assembly GCA_001556025.1). Lineage (GTDB taxonomy): Bacteria > Pseudomonadota > Alphaproteobacteria > Rhizobiales > Beijerinckiaceae > Allobosea. Next base: position 11,107 of record LSIB01000093.1, on the reverse strand, counting down.
AACCGCGCCGGCATGCTGCTGCCCAACATGTATGCCGATGTCGAGATCGGCTCCGGCGAGGTCGCGCCCGCGCTGACTGTTCCCGAAAGCGCCGTGATCGACACCGGCACGCGCCGCGTCGTCATCCTCGACCTCGGCGAGGGCCGTTTCGAGCCGCGCGAGGTCAGGCTCGGCCAGCGCGGCGACGGCATGGTCGCGATCAGCGAGGGCGTTAGCGAGGGCGACCGCGTCGTCGTCTCGGCCAACTTTCTCATCGACGCCGAGAGCAATCTGAAGGCCGCGCTGAGCGGCCTCGGCGCGCCAGCGGACGGCAAGCCCGCCGCGGCCAATCCGTCGGAGGCGAAACCATGATCGCCCGCCTGATCACGTGGTCGGCGCGCAACCTCGTCCTGGTTTTCGTCGGGACGGCCTTCGCCGTCGCGGCCGGGGTCTATGCGGTGCGAACGCTGCCGCTCGACGCCATCCCCGATCTCTCCGACGTGCAGGTCATCGTCTACACCGAATATCCCGGCCAGGCGCCGCAGGTGATCGAGGACCAGGTCACCTATCCGCTGACGACTTCGATGCTGACGGTGCCCAAGGCCCGCGTCGTGCGCGGCTTCTCCTTCTTCGGCGTCTCCTTCGTCTATGTCATCTTCGAGGACGGCACGGACCCGTATTGGGCGCGCTCGCGCGTGCTGGAATATCTCAACGCCGCCGCGCGCCGGCTTCCCACAGGCGTCTCGCCGACATTGGGGCCGGACGCGACCGGCGTCGGCTGGGTCTATCAGTACGCCGTCATGGCCAAGGAGATGACGCTCGCCGAACTGCGCTCGGTTCAGGACTGGTCGGTGCGCTTCGCCGCCTCGCGCGCGGAGGGCGTGGCCGAGGTCGCCAGTGTCGGCGGCTTCGTCAAGCAATATGCGATCGTGGTCGATCCGGTGCGGCTGCGGGCGCAAGGCGTGTCGCTGGCGACCCTTCGCGAGGCTGTCCGCAACAGCAACATGGATGTCGGCGGGCGCACCGTCGAACTTGCCGAATTCGAGTTCGTGGTGCGCGGGCGCGGCTATCTGAAGTCGATCGCCGACATTGAAAATATCGTGCTCCGGACCGAGCGCGGCGCTCCCTTGCGTCTCGCCGACGTCGCCCGCGTCGAGCTCGGGCCCGACGAGCGCCGCGGCATCACCGAACTCAACGGCGAGGGTGAGGTCGCAAGCGGCATCGTGCTGCAGCGTTTCGGGGCGAATGCGCTCGGCGTCATCGAACGCGCCAAGGCGCGGCTTGCCGAAATCGCCGCGACTTTGCCCGGCGGAGCGGAGATCGTGCCGGTCTATGACCGCTCGCAGCTGATCGAGCGCGCGATCGAGACGCTCAAGGTGACGCTGATCGAGGAGAGCGTCATCGTCGCTTTGGTCTGCATCGTCTTCCTGCTGCATCTGCGCAGCGCGCTGGTCGCGATCCTGATGCTTCCCGTGGGTATCCTGATCGCGTTTGCCGCGATGAAGGCGCTGGGGCTGGGCTCCAACATCATGAGCCTGGGCGGCATCGCGATTGCGGTCGGGGCGATGATCGACGCCGCCATCGTCATGATCGAGAACGCCCACAAGCATCTCGAGCGCGCCCCGCCGGGCAAGCCGCGCGTCGAGATCATCATCGAGGCGGCAAGCGAGGTCGGGCCGGCGCTGTTCTTCAGCCTGCTCGTGATCACCGTCTCGTTCCTGCCGATCTTCACGCTGGAGGGGGAGGAGGGCCGGCTGTTCGGGCCGCTTGCCTACACCAAGACCTTCGCCATGGCGGCGGCCGCCTTGCTGTCGGTGACGCTGGTGCCGGCGCTGATGGTGGTGTTCGTGCGCGGCCGGATCGTTCCGGAGCATAAGAACCCGATCAACCGGGCGCTGATCTGGCTCTACCGTCCGCTGATCAGGGGCGTGCTCAAGGCGAAAACGCTGACCATCCTGCTGGCGCTCGCCGTGCTTGGCGTCAGCGTCTGGCCGGCGCGTCAGCTCGGCTCGGAGTTCATGCCGACGCTGAACGAGGGCACGCTGATGTATATGCCCACGACCCTGCCGGGCCTCTCCGTCACCAAAGCGGCCGAGCTGCTGCAGACGCAGAACCAGATCATCCGATCGTTTCCGGAGGTGGCCTCGGTCTATGGCAAGGCCGGCCGGGCCCAGACCGCGACCGACCCGGCCCCGACAGAGATGTTCGAGACCATCATCAACCTTAAACCCCAGGAGCAATGGCGGGCCGGCGTCACCTCCGACACGCTCAAGGCCGAGATGGACAAGGCGCTGCAGTTCCCCGGCATCTCCAACGCTTGGACGCAGCCGATCCGCGCCCGCATCGACATGCTGGCGACCGGCATCCGCACCCCGATCGGCGTCAAGGTCTTCGGCGACGATCTGACCAGGATGGAAGCCGTCTCGCGCCAGATCGAGACCGTGGTCAAGGCCGTGCCGGGCACCACCAGCGCCTATGCCGAGCGCGTCATCGGCGGCTATTTCCTCGACATCGTGCCCGACCGGATCTCGCTCGGGCGCTACGGGCTCTCGGTCGGCGACGTCCAGGGCGCGGTCACGATGGCGCTGGGCGGCGAGACCGTTACGACGACGGTCGAGGGCCGCGAGCGCTACGGCGTCACCATCCGCTATCCGCGCGATCTGCGCTCGGACCCGCAGTCGATCGCGCGCGAGGTCCAGGTGACGATGCCGGGCGGCGGCTCGGTGCCGCTCGGCGAGGTTGCCAGGATCGAGCGCAAGCGCGGCGCCACCACGATCCGCACAGAGAACGGCCAGCTCGCGATCTACATCTTCGTCGACATCGCCGGGCGTGATCTCGGCGGCTATGTCCGCGAGGCGCAAGGAGCGATCGCCCAGGCGGTCCAGCTCCCGGCCGGCTATCGCGTCGCCTGGAGCGGCCAGTTCGAATATCTCGAACGGGCCGAGGCGCGCCTCAAGATCGTCGTCCCCGTCACGCTGGCGATCATCTTCCTGCTGCTCTACCTCAACTTCCGCCGGCTGACCGAGACGTTCATCGTCATGCTGTCGCTGCCTTTCGCGCTGGTCGGCGGAATCTGGCTGCTCTGGTGGCAGGGCTTCAACATGTCGGTCGCGGTCGCCGTCGGCTTCATCGCGCTGGCGGGCGTCGCAGCCGAGACCGGCGTGATCATGCTGATCTATCTCGACCAGGCGCTTAAGGAGGTCCGCGCACGCTGCGCCGCGCAAGGGCGGGCGTTCACCCGCGCCGATCTGCAGGAGGCGATCATGCTGGGCGCGGTCGAGCGGTTGCGGCCAAAGATCATGACGGTGATCGCGATCATGGCCGGTCTCCTGCCGATCCTGTGGAACACCGGCACGGGCTCGGAGGTGATGCAGCGCATCGCCACGCCGATGATCGGCGGCATGGTCTCCTCGACCGTGCTGACGCTGCTGGTGATCCCGGCGATCTATGGGCTGGTGAAGGGCTGGGGACTGCCGGAGGCGGCGGCTCCGATTATTCACGATCCCATGCGGGTCGCGGCGCATCCCCACCGGGAGATCGGAGCGACGATCGGACAATGATGCCGTTCCGAGCGATGCCTTCGCGCGGCGTCAGCCCAGACGCTGTGCCGCCGCAGCGATGACGGCGAGCGCATCGACGGTCCCGTCGGCCTCGCCCTTCTCGAAATCGCCTTCCTGACCCATCTGGTTGGTGACATGGGCGAAGCAGACGACGCGGTGGCCGCAGGCCTGGGCGAAGGCATAAAGCGCGGCGGCCTCCATCTCGACGGCGAGCAGGCCGCGCTCGGTCATCGCAGCGATGGCGCGCTCAGTCTCGCGGAAGGGCGCATCGGTCGTCCAGGTCGCGCCGCGCAGCACCGGTTCGCGCAGCCCGTCGAAAGCGCCGTCCAGCGCCGCGATGACGGCGGCGTCGGCCTCGGCGAAGTCCGAAGGCGGCAGGTAGTGGTAGCTCGTGCCCTCGTCGCGCAGGGCCTGGTCGATCAGAATGAAGTAGGGCGGCGGCCGGATCGGCTGCAACCGTCCAGATGACGTCATGCTGATCAGCAGCCTGCAGCCGGAGGCGAAGAGCTGTTCGGCCACCAGCACGGCATAGGACGCGCCGACGGCGCAGCCGACGATGCCGAATTCGACGCCACCTTCCACAAAGCGATCGAGCTCGCTGTGATAGCAGGCCCAGTCTGGCTCGGGCGTCGCGCGACCGACCTGGCGCAGCCGACGCACCAAATCGCCGTCGGGGTCGAGCAGGCAGATCGCCGGCATTTCGCGCAAGGCGAGGCCCTTCTGGCGACGCGCCTCACGCAGCAGGTTGCCTGGCTCGAACGCCGACGCGTCGGAGTGATGCTTGTTGGCCAGGATGGGCGGTGGGTTTGAAGCGCGCGTCACGGGGCGATCGACGCCAGTGCTGGCCTCTTCTCGAACAGGCACCAGAGAAATGCCTGCTGGTTCCCGGCGGGCGTCAAATGCATCTGGGCTCGCTCGTCGACGAGTCGGTAGCCCGGTCCAAGCTCCGCCTGCAGCATCTCGGTTGAATAGCGCATCACAGGGAGTCCGCTGCACCGCTCCGGGCCATCGAGGGCGAAGGTGGCGAGGATGGCGAAGCCGCCCGCCCTGAGGCCGCGATCGAGGGCGCGCCGATAGGCTTTTCGGTCGGCTTCGTCGACGAGGAAGTGAAACACGGCCCGGTCATGCCAGATGGCGAAGGCGCCCTGCGGTGGCAGCCAGGCAGTGACGTCCCGCGCGATCCAACTCACGCGCCCGGCCCGCTCGCCGAGGCGCTCTTGCGCCACGGCGAGGCCTGCCTTGGCGATGTCGAGCACGCTCAACTTCAAATGGCCGTGATCGAGCAGCCTGTCGACCAGCAACGAGGCGCCGCCGCCGACATCGATGATGGCTTCGTCGGCCCCGATATCCGTGCGCGCGATCATGTCGAGCGATGGCGTCGGATCGTCCTGGAACCAGCTCACCGTGTCGGCTGGCTTGGTCGTATAGACGTCGTCCCAATGGGCGCGTCCTGGGCTGCTTCCTGGGCCGGTCATCGCCGCCTCCGTGTCTGGCGTCAGACCCTATGGCGGCCAGCCGGACAAAGCGATCCGGCTGGCCGTTTCGTGAAAAGCCGTCAGCTCATGCGCTTGATCTCGGCATAGGCCCCTTTGGTGCGCAGGATGATGGTGACGGGCTTGGTCCCGCGGTTGCGCCAGAACCAGCCATGGCCGCCGTCGAACTCGGCGGTCAACACGCCGGTATCGCCGGCCACCGCGCGGCCGGTCTTGTAGCTCTTCTCCTTGGCGCCAGGACCGGGGGTGCCGTGCATGTCGTAGTTAACGACGCCGTCCTTGACGCTCCAGTCAAAGGTCACCTTCGCGCCCTTGACCATGGTGAGCTTGTATTCCGCGCCCTTGGTCGGCTCCAGCGTGATCACAGTCTCGTCGGCCTTCTCCGCCTGGGCGAGATCGAGCCGCTCGCCGGCCTGCACTGGCGAGACAAAAAGCCCGGCCAGCGTGGAGAGCAGGCTGGAGCGCTGATCCGGAGCCGGCGTCGCCGGGGTCGGAGCCGGTTGAGCCGGCGTCGTCGGCGCGTCTTTCAGCCGGTCGGCCGCGGCTTCGGCGGCTAGCTGGGTCTTGATCTCGCCCATCTCGGTCAGCTGGAGCATCCGGCCGACGCCGGTGGGATCGATCGCGTATTCGGCCGGCAGGACGATGGTGACGAGGATGCCGGCCGCCGCAGCGATGGCGATGGCGGTCGAGCGTAGGAGCTGCGCGGAGGACGGCAGTTCGGCGCGGGTCGGAATGTCGGAATTGTACATGGTATGGGTTCCTTTCAGATCGGGGAGACGAAAAAGCCGGTGAGCTGATAGCCGATCAGCACGAACCCGGCGGTCATCATGAGGGTGTTGGCGGTGTAGGCGTGGCGCAGGAAGCTGGACGTGCGCCGCCAGAAGCCCATCGCGATAAGGATCGCAGTCAGGGCCAGGATCTGGCCGATCTCGACGCCGACATTGAACGCCAGCAGGTTAGGCACGAGGCCGTCGGCTGCGACGTTGTAGTCGAGAATCTTGGTCGAGAGGCCAAAGCCGTGGAACAGGCCGAAGATCAGCGTCGCGGCTTTGGTGTTCGGCTGGACGCCAAACCAGCGCTGATAGGCGCCCATGTTGTCGAGCGCCTTGTATACCACCGAGAGTCCGATGATGGCGTCGATGATGTAGGCGTTCATGCCGATGTTGAAGTAGACGCCAAGCAGCATCGTGGTGGAGTGCCCGAGCGCGAACAGGCTGACATAGATGGCGACGTGCTTCATCCGGTAGAGGAAGAAGACCACCCCGAAGAGGAAGAGGAGATGGTCGTAGCCCGTCATCATGTGCTTGGCGCCCAGATAGACGAAGGGCATGAGATTGATGCCGCTGATCTCCTGAATGTAGCCCTTGTCGCCCTCCGCGACGCCGTGGGCGATGGCGGGCGCGAGGCTCGCCAGCAGGAGCAAAAGAGGAAGCGATGCGTGCGAGGCTGCTGAATGCGGCCTGCATCGCCCTCCGATGAAAGGTCGTTGCATGGAAGTTCCGATGGTTCGTCGATGATGGATGGCCGCCGCGGCGGCCGGGCTCATGCGGCGACGAACGGTCTCGGGGGACGTTTCAGCCCGTCGGGATGGCCGGGATCGGCCGTGACAGGATCATGCGCCACGCTGGTTCGCGCGAAGCCTGGCGTCACGAGCGTATCGACGGTGAGCCGGTCTGCCGTTTCATGTAGGTGATCGGCCGCGTTGTGGCCATGGACATGGCCCGGAAGCTGTTCGGACGGCTCGCCCTCGTCATGCGCGTGCCCGTGTTCGGCGATCGTCGCTGCAAGTTCGGCGTGGCGCACGGCTTCGGCCTTGGCGGTCGCGAAGGCGTTGTGCCCGGCCGCCAGATGGACCGTCGAGAGCAGGACGCCGAGCGCCATCGCGAAAGCGATGGCGAGGCAGAACACGGCTTTGAGGCTGCGGCACGACATGGGCTACAGGTAAGAACCCCATTCTTAACGAAAGTTTGACGGCGGCGTCCGAATCGAGCCGTCGCTCGACCGTTGACGTATCCTACCCTGGAGGATACGGAAAGTCATGTCCGACGCCCATGTCCACGAAACCCATTCCACCATCGTCAAGCGACTGAAGCGGGCCGACGGGCACTTGCGCAAGGTCATCGAGATGATCGAGGCCGGTCGTCCTTGCCTCGACATCGCCCAGCAGTTGCAGGCCGTCGAGAGCGCGATCGGGCAGGCCAAGAAGACCTTGATCCAGGACCATCTCAACCATTGCCTCGACGAGGTCGCGGGTCCTTTGCCGAGCGAGCAGCGCGAGGTGATCGACGCCTTCAAGGCCATCGCGAAATACCTTTAGGCGCGCCGCCACGACCGAACAGGACGATGCCCATGCTGGCCATTCTCGCCAACCGGACCTATCGCCACCTCTTCCTCGCGCAGGTCATCGCGCTGATCGGCACAGGCCTCGCCACGGTCGCGCTCGGCCTGCTCGCCTATGACCTTGCGGGTGCGAATGCGGGCATCGTTCTGGGCACGGCGCTGGCAATCAAGATGATCGCCTATGTCGGCGTCGCGCCGATCGCCTCGGCCTTCGCGGAGCGGCTGCCGCGTCGGACCATGCTGGTGGCTCTTGATCTGATCCGCGCCGCAGTCGCCCTGCTTCTGCCCTTCGTGACGGAGATCTGGCAGGTATATGTGCTGATCTTCGTGCTTCAGTCGGCTTCGGCCGCCTTCACGCCGACCTTCCAGGCGACGATCCCCGACATCCTGCCCGATGAGAAGGAGTATACCCAGGCGCTCTCGCTCTCGCGGCTGGCCTATGATCTGGAGAGCCTTCTGAGCCCGGCGCTGGCGGCGCTGCTGCTGACCGTGATCAGCTTCCACAACCTCTTCGCCGGCACGGTCATCGGCTTCATCGTCTCGGCCGCGCTGGTCGTGTCGGTCACCCTGCCGAGCCCGAAGCCCGGCGAGCCGCGCGGCATCTATGACCGCACCACGCGGGGCCTGCGGATTTACCTCGCGACGCCGCGCCTGCGCGGGCTGCTGGCGCTAAGCCTCGCCGTCTCGACGGCGGGCTCCATGGTCATCGTCAACACGGTCGTTCTGGTTCAGGCGACCTATGGCCTGACGCAGCAGGCGACGGCGCTTGCCCTCGCGGCGTTTGGCGCGGGCTCGATGACGGCGGCCTTCGCGCTGCCACGCCTGCTCGACCGCCTGGACGACCGGCGGCTGATGCTCTCGGCCGCCGCCGCCCTGCCGGCCCTGCTCCTGCTGGGAACGCTCCTTCCAGGCTTCGCCATCCTGCTACCGCTCTGGTTCGCGCTCGGCTTCGCTTACAGCCTGACCCAGACGCCGTCGGGCCGCCTTTTGCGCCGCTCGGCCCATGCCGAGGATCGGCCGGCGCTGTTTGCCGCCCAATTCGCCTTCTCGCATGCCTGCTGGCTGATCACCTACCCGGCGGCCGGTTGGCTGGGCGCAAGATTGGGCCTGCCCGCGACCTTCGCGGCGATGGCGTTCATCGCCGGGCTGGCGCTGGCGATTGCCTTGCGTGTCTGGCCAGCGGGCGATCCCGACGAGATCGAACACGAGCATCCCGGCCTCGAAGCAGACCATCCGCATCTGGCGGGCGCGGGCCGGCGTCATCGGCATGCCTTCGTTATCGATCGCGATCATCAGGCATGGCCGACACGCGGCTGAGCAGGTTAAGCATGGGCCCGCTATCGGACATCGATCCTGTCATCCGGCGTCTTGCCGCCGGCGAGACGCTGTTTGCGGCCGGGGACGAAACGCGCGGCTTCTTTATGGTGCGGGAGGGGCGCGTCAGGCTCGTGCGCTTTGGCGCCGATGGTCGCGAAACGGCGCTGTTCACCGCCGGGCCTGGGGAGCGCTTCGCCGAAGCCTCGCTCTTCGCCGAGCGCTACCATTGCGACGCCATCGCCCTGAGCGAAGCCGTCGTCGCGTGCTTTGCCAAGGCCGCCAGCCTCGCGCTACTGGGCGATGATGCGACCGCACGGCTCGACCTGACGGCCGATCTCGCCCGGCAGGTGATGACGCTGCGGGCGCGGTTGACGCTGCGCGACATCCGCTTGGCGCGCGAGCGGGTGCTCGCCTTCCTCGTGGCCGAGGCCGGCGACGACGGACGCACAATCGTCTTCGACGGCCCGCTGCGGGACATCGCCGTCGCGATCGGCCTCACGCCCGAAGCATTCTACCGGACGCTGGCGCATCTCGAGGCGCAGGGGACGATTGCACGGGAGGCTGGCCGCATTGTCCTGACATGATCTGGATCATGTCGCGGTATCAGGTTCTCCGGCAGGTTGAGCGCAAAGGAGAACCTCATGAGCCGCCGCACCCTGACCACCGCCCTCGTCCTGATTTCGGCTTGCCTCTCGTCGGCTGCGCCGGCGGGGGCACAGACGCAAAACCCCTATGCCGGCGAACAGAGCCGCGCGATCAAGGCGCTGTCGCCAAAGGAGGTCGACGACCTCACCCAAGGCCGCGGAATGGGTCTCGCTAAGCCAGCCGAACTCAACCGCTATCCCGGGCCGATGCATGCACTCGAACTGGCGGAGCCGCTTAAGCTGTCAGGCGGCCAGCGGCAGGCGCTCCAAGCGAGCATGGCGCGGATGAGCGCCGATGCGAAGACGCTGGGCGCCGAGCTTCTCGGCCTGGAGCGCGACCTCGACGCTGCCTTCGCCACGCGCAGGATCGATGAGCGACGCCTGAAGGAGTTGACCGCGCTGATCGGCGTCAAGCAGGGCGCGCTGCGGGCGGTCCATCTGGCCGCCCATCTGGAGACGGCGGCGGCGCTTTCGGCCGAGCAGATCGCCCAATACGATGTCCTGCGGGGCTATAGCGGCGCCGGCGCCGCGCCTGTTCCGGAAACAGGGCATGGCGGCGGGCACGGAAAGGCCAAGCACTGATGATGCGCCGAGCGCCGCGTGGCCGGCGACATCCACTTTGTCGCTCCGCTATTGCCGGGCTGCGTCAGCGCGCTCGTCAGCATCGGCCGCCAAACCCCGCCGACCTCGTCGGATTCGCGGTCTGGCTGAGCCTTGGAGCCTCGGCGCTTTGCTCATCGAGCTGATTGTCGCCTCCGGGTAGCGCGAGATCGGCTAGGATCGGGCATTCCGGGCGGTTGTCGCCGTGGCAGGTCTGGGCAAGGTGCCGAAGCGTCCGCGACATGGCCTGAAGCTCGTCAATCTTGGTCTCTACATCGCGGACATGCTTCATCGCGAAGCGCTTCACGTCGGCGCTGGCCCGGCTCTTGTCGCGCCAGAGCGCCAGAAGTTCGCGGGCCTCCTCGATCGAGAAGCCCAGCGTGCGGGCCCGCTTGATGAAGCGAAGCTCATGGATCTCCTCGGCCGTGTAGACCCGGTACCCAGCTTGGGTGCGGATCGGCGGCTCGATCAGGCCGATGCTCTCGTAGTAGCGGATCATCTTCGCGGTCACGCCCGATGCCGTCGCCGCCTGGCCGATGTTCATGTCGATGGCTCCTGGTTCTGCAACGGCTTCATTCGGCGGGCGCGAGCTGCGCCGGACGGGAGGTCTCCGGTTCGACCCGGGTTCGCCGGCCGAAGCGCTTCAGCCGCAGCGCATTCGCCAGCACGCTGACGCTGGAGAGCGCCATGGCGAGCCCGGCGAACATCGGCGACATCAGCACGCCGAAGGCCGGGTACAGCGCGCCGGCCGCAACCGGGATGAGCACAATGTTGTATCCGAAGGCCCAGACGAGGTTCTGGCGGATGTTGGCGATCGTGGCCTGCGACAGCGCGATGGCCGTGGCGACGCCGGAGAGATCGCCGGACATGAGCACGACGTCGGCGCTCTCGATCGCGATGTCCGTACCGGTGCCGATTGCGATGCCGACATCGGCCTGCGCCAGCGCCGGCGCGTCGTTGATGCCGTCTCCGACGAAGGCGACACGGATGCCGCCGGCTTGAAGCGACTTGACCACCTCGGCCTTGCCGGTCGGCAGGACCTCGGCGACGACCTCGTCGATGCCGAGACGGCTGGCGATTGCGTTGGCCGTGCGCGTGTTGTCGCCGGTGATCATGACCACGCGCAGGCCTAGGCCGTGCAGTGCTGCGATGGCGGCGGGCGTCGTCTCCTTCA
>LSIB01000092.1 GCA_001556025.1 Rhizobiales bacterium CCH3-A5 | reverse complement strand
GCCTCGACCTCCATGGTCGCCTTGTCGGTCTCGATCTCGGCGATGATGTCGCCGGACTTGATCGCGTCGCCTTCCTTCTTCAGCCATTTGGCGAGGTTGCCCTTCTCCATCGTCGGAGAGAGCGCGGGCATCAGGATGTTGGTCGGCATCGTTTGCGCCCCTCTCAGCGATAGCAGACAGCTTTGGCCGCCGCGACGACCTCGCCGACATTCGGCAGCGCGAGCTTCTCGAGATTCGCCGCATACGGCATCGGCACGTCCTTGCCGGTGACGCGGGCGACCGGCGCGTCGAGCCAGTCGAACGCCGCCTCCATGATCTTCATCCCGATCTCGGCCGTGACGCCAGACTGCGGGAAGCCTTCCTCGACCGCGACGCAGCGATGCGTCTTCTGCACCGAGGCGATCACCGTCTCGATGTCCATCGGGCGGATCGTGCGCAGGTCGATGACCTCGGCCTCGATGCCTTCCTTTGCCAGCGCCTCGGCGGCGGCGAGCGAATAGGTCATGCCGATGCCGAAGGAGACGATGGTGACGTCCGTGCCGGCGCGCACGACCTTGGCCTTGCCGATCGGGATCAGGAAATCATCGCCCTTGGGCACCTCGAACTGGCGGCCGTAGAGGATCTCGTTCTCGAGGAAGATGATCGGGTTCGGGTCGCGGATCGCGCTTTTGAGCAGGCCCTTCGCATCCGACGCGCTGTAGGGCATGACCACCTTCAGGCCGGGCACGTTCGAATACCAGGCAGCATAGTCGTGGCTGTGCTGCGCGCCGACTCGGGCGGCCGCACCGTTGGGCCCGCGGAACACGATCGGGCAGCCCATCTGCCCGCCCGACATATAGAGCGTCTTGGCGGCCGAGTTGATGATATGGTCGATCGCCTGCATTGCGAAGTTGAAGGTCATGAACTCGACGATCGGCTTGAGGCCGGTCAGCGCCGCGCCGACGCCGATGCCGGCGAAGCCATGCTCGGTGATCGGCGTGTCGATGACGCGCTTGGGGCCGAACTCCTGCAGCAGACCCTGCGTGACCTTGTAGGCGCCCTGATATTCGGCGACCTCCTCGCCCATGACGAAGACATCGCCGTCGCGGCGCATCTCCTCGGCCATGGCGTCGCGCAAAGCCTCGCGCACCGTCATGGTGACGATCTCGGCCCCGGCCGGGAACTCCGACGAGGCGTCGTAACTCTTGGGCGTCGCAGGCGGGTTGGCGACGGCCGATTCAGCCTTCGGCGCGGCGGCGGCCTGGGGCGCCTCGCCCTCTACGGCCGGCGGGGCCGACTGCGCGGCCTGCGGCGACGGTTCTGCGGCTTTCGCGGCCGGCTTGTTCGCGGCGCTCGAATCCTCGCCCTCGGCCGCGATCACGCCGATCGGCGTATTGACCGCGACATTCTCGGTGCCGTCCGCGATCAGAATCTTGGCCAGGATGCCCTCATCCACCGCCTCGACCTCCATGGTCGCCTTGTCGGTCTCGATCTCGGCGATGATGTCGCCGGCCTTGACCTTGTCGCCCTCGGCCTTGAGCCATTTGGCGAGCTTGCCCTGCTCCATCGTCGGCGAAAGAGCAGGCATGAGAATGTCGATCGGCATGAACGCACCCGGATCTGGAAACGCGGGAAAGGGATGACCGGCGAAGCAGGCGGGGCCTCAGCCCTGCGCCGGCTCCAGCAGGATGTCGGTGAACAGTTCCGAGACGTCCGGCTCGGGGTCATGCGTCGCGAACTCGGCCGCGTCGTTGACGATCTCGCGGACTTTGGCGTCGATCGCCTTGAGTTCGTCCTCTCCGACCTTGAAGTCGCGGGTCAGGCGGCCCCTCACCTGCTCGATCGGATCATGTTCCTCGCGCATCCGCTGGACCTCGTCCTTGGAGCGATACTTCGCCGGATCGGACATGGAGTGGCCGCGATAGCGGTAGGTCTGCATCTCGAGGATGTACGGCCCCTTGCCCGAACGGGCATGCTCGATCGCACGGTCGGCGGCATCGCGCACGGCGCGCACGTCCATGCCGTCGACCTGCTCGCCGGGAATGCCGAAGGAGATGCCGCGTTTCGAGAAATCGGTCTGTGCCGAGGCGCGGTTCACCGAGGTGCCCATGGCGTAGCGGTTGTTCTCGATGATGAACACGACCGGCAGCTTCCAGAGCTGCGCCATGTTGAAGCTCTCATAGACCTGGCCCTGGTTGGCCGCGCCGTCGCCGAAATAGGCCATCGAGACCCGGCCGTCCTCGCGATACCAGTTGGCGAAGCCGAGGCCTGCGCCGAGCGAGACCTGCGCGCCGACGATGCCGTGGCCGCCATAAAAATTCTTCTCGCGGGAGAACATGTGCATCGAGCCGCCCTTGCCGCGCGAATAGCCGCCGCGCCGGCCGGTCAGTTCTGCCATCACGCCGCGCGATTCCATGCCGCAAGCGAGCATATGGCCGTGGTCGCGATAGCCGGTGATGACCTGGTCGCCATCTTTCGAGGCCATCTGCATGCCGATGACGACGGCCTCCTGGCCGATATAGAGGTGGCAGAAGCCGCCGATCAGGCCCATGCCGTACATCTGGCCGGCTTTTTCCTCGAAACGGCGGATCAGCAGCATTTCGTGATAGGCGTGAAGCTCCTCCTCCTTGCTGAACACCGGCATGTTGCTCAGTGTCTTGCCGGCGGCCTTCGTCGCCGGTTTGGCGGCGGACTTCGCCGTCGACTTGGCCGCCGGGGCCTTGTTTGGGGCGGAAGCTTTCGTCTTGCGCGCGGCTACGGCCATCGGCGGTCCTCCAGAGAACATCGCCTTTGGTTGTAGAGGATCGCCAAACCCTTGGCGAGTAAGCCATCTCGCAATGCAGCATCGAACAAGATGCTGATAAATCTGGTATTCTTACAATTAACTCGATTCGCGTTAATCGACGCGAATGGGACGATTTGCCGGCGCGTGGCGGCCCATTCAGCGTCCCATCAGGATGACGTCGTTGCGGTGGATGCGGCCGAGCGTGGTGCGGGCCTGTTCCTCGAGCAGATCGCGATCGACGGATTCGTCGCGCACCAGCGTCAGGCGCTGCTCCCAGAGCTTGCGTTCGGCGGTCAGACCGGCAAGCTCGGCCGCCTGTATCGCCAGCGCATCCTTGAGTTCGTCGCGCGCCTCCAGCCCGCGCGCGCCATGCTGGGCATGGAACAAGAAATACGACACCGCCGCGCCCGAGACGAGGTAGAGCGCCAGCGTGATGACGATCGAGCGGATGCCGCGACGGATAACCATGTTGTCATGGTGGCGCGTCTTGGTTTCCACGGTGTTAACGAATGGCCCCGCACCGGCGCGATTGCCCCCGTCCACGATGTCGCATGCCGCGTCCCGGACCGGAAACCGCCGCGGAGCGGTTGACCGCGCCCGCCTGCCTGCCTATGTGAGCGCCCCAGTGAGGGCGGGTAGCTCAGTGGTAGAGCACGTGACTTTTAATCATGTGGTCGAGGGTTCGATCCCCTCCCCGCTCACCAGCGCCGTCGCGGCGTGGTCTGGCGCAGGCACCCCAGTGTTCTATCCGAGCCGCTGAACCACGAGCCCACCGCGCCGCCTTTTGTCTTGGGGAGAGAGGCCGCCCCGAACGCCGCCTCCCAGGTCGCCATGTCCGGAATAGCCGCCGGCGTCATGATAGGGATCGATCGCAGGGCAGCGGAGGCTGTTCCATTCCGCGACTGTGGGCGCATCCGAACAACGCGACCATTGCGAACGCTCCCAAAAGGCCAGCGCCGGAGCAGCGCCCATGCCTGCCAGACCCAGCCCCAGAACGATCGCGATGCAGGGTTTCAGCGCAAGACCTCGGCGCATGGCCGCTCCGTCATCCGTCATCCCCCAGTCGCAAAAAGCGCCTGAAATCCTAAGAAATCCGTAACGGAGACCTGGCCGGCTGCCGCGCAGCGACCCAAAACGTCCGATTCGCATGCACCGCGGCGATTTTTTGGGTGTCCGCTTGGCGAACCAAACGGCTTCGACCGCGTTGTCCTCTCATACCGCACCATGCGGATCTCATCAGGAGGACACCATGCTCAAGCGCAATCTTGCGATCTCCACGATCGGATTTTCCCTGCTTGCCGCCACCGCCATCGCCCAGACTTCGGCGCCCACGCCGTCCGCTCCTGCGGCGACGACCGCCCCCTCGGCGACCAATGCGCCCGTCGCGGCCAAGGAGCCGGCCCAGAATCTCGCCATGCCCGGCAAGTGGCGTGCGTCCAAGCTGATGGGCGTCGACATCTACGGTCCCGACCAGAAGAAGATCGGCGATGTCACTGAGGTCGTCTTCGACAAGTCGGGCGCTATCGAGACCGTGACGGTCGGCGTCGGCGGCTTCCTCGGGATCGGCGCCAAGGATGTGGCGATCCCGTTCGGCCAGATCACATGGAGCGACCAGCCGATGGCGTCCGCCGCCCCGGCTTCCCCGCCTGCCGGCGGCTCCTCGTCGACGGCCACGGCTCCGGCTGCGAGCGCTCCGAAAGCGCCCAACATGTATCCGGACCATGGCACGGTCACGATGACCAAGGAGCAGCTCACCTCGGCTCCCGCCGTCACCTTTACCGGAAGCTGAGTCGAGACAGCCGATCGAATTCGGCGCCTGTGCCCGCCCTCTTCGGAGGGCGGGCTTTTTCGTGCCATACGGTCAAGCGTCCGCCGCCATCCCGGCTACGATGGCGGGAATAGCCTCCGGAAGGTCGTCGGCGATCAGCCCCATGCCGAGCGCATCGCCGGCAAGCCCATGCAAATGCACGGCGGCACAGGCGGCTTCGAAAGCTGGCATGCCCTGGGCCAGCAGCCCGGCGATCAGACCGGCCAGCACATCGCCGGACCCGGCCGTCGCCAAAGCGGCCGAGCCGGTCGTGTTGATCGCGGCGATGCCGTGCGGCTCCGCGATGACGGTGTCGGCGCCCTTCAGCACGACGACGCAGCCCGATAGCCTTGCCGCCTGCCGGGCGCGGTCGAGCTTCGAGGCCAGGCCGGGCGGCGGCATATCGCCGAACAGGCGCTGGAACTCGCCTTCATGCGGGGTCAAAACGCAAGGCGCGCCTCGCCGCGCGGCCAAGCGCGCCAGTTGACCGACCCGTCCCGCCAGCAGCGTCAGCGCGTCGGCGTCGAGCACGGCCGGAATGGGCGCTCGAAGCACAGCCATCGTCGCGGCGCGGCCGGCTGAATCCAGGCCAAGCGCCGGTCCGGCGACGATCGCCGCCGGACGACGCTCGGCAAGCAGCGCGGCGAGCCCCGCATCATCGGCATAGCTGCGCTGCATCAAGGCGTTCGGACCCTGCGCGGCATGGGCCGCCAGCGCCTCGGGCCGGCAGGCGATGGTGACGAGCCCCGCCCCGATCCTGAGCGCGGCGCGCGCCGACAGCCGGGGCGCGCCGACTCCATCGAGGCCCCCGGCGACGACCAGAACCGCGCCGCGCCGGAATTTATGGGTATCGGCGGCATGCGCCGGAAAACTGCCCCGCCAAAGGGCGGGATCGTTGCGAAACATCCTCGGCCTGACGCCGCCCGGACCGAACACGATCTCGGGCGCGATCCCGATATCGGCGAGCGTGACGACGCCGCACAGCGCGCGTCCAGGGAAGAGCAGATGGCCCGGCTTCAGCCGGAAGAAGGTCACCGTCTCGGCGGCCACGATCGCAGGCCCGGCGACCTGCCCGCTGTCGCCGGAAAGACCGCTGGGAACGTCGACCGCCACGATTGGCCGTCCGGCGGCATTGACGCGGGCGACCAGCAGCGCGGCCTCCCCAGATAGCGGCCGGCTCAGCCCGGCCCCATACAAGGCATCGACGACCAGCGCATGCTCGCCGGGCTCTACCGATCGAAGCGCTTCGACGGGACCGGGCCAGCGTGCAGCGGCCGCGATCGCATCGCCGCGGATGGCGTCGAGGGCGCCGTCCAGCGCCAGCGTCACGCGCAAACCCCGCTCGCGCAGCAGCCGCGCTGCGACAAAGCCGTCGCCGCCATTATGTCCGGGACCGCAGATCACCAGCACGGACTCGCCTGGCCGCAGCCGCCGACTCACTGCGTCAGCGACGGCCCGGCCGGCACGCTCCATCAGCGCTGCGCCCTTGGCTCCGTCGGCGATCGCAGCGCGGTCGGCGGCGGCCATCTCCGCAACGCTGAGCAGCGCCGATCGATCATGGTCATGACTTTGCACGCGCTCATCATCGGAGAGGCGAAGGCGGCGGGCAAGCACGAGTGACGACACGACAATTGATTACAAAAAGGGCATATGCATAGTTTATATGCTGTTTATTGCCCTTTCATCGGGCTGTGGGCGGCTTTCTTCCGCATGGCGAGGCGCTTGCACCGATGCTAAGAGCAGAGAGCGGATGCAGATCCGGCGGATTGAAAAGCTGGTCCGGCTCATGCAGGGCGGGCAGACGATCCATGGCGAAGGGCGCAAGCAAGCCCCGACCCAAGTCAACACGCGAGGGAGGCCGGTCGGCGCATGAAAAAGATCGAAGCGATCATCAAGCCGTTCAAGCTGGACGAGGTGAAGGAGGCGCTTCAGGAGGTCGGCCTGCAGGGCATCACCGTGCTGGAGGCCAAGGGCTTCGGCCGCCAGAAGGGCCACACCGAACTTTATCGCGGCGCCGAATACGTCGTCGATTTCCTTCCAAAGGTGAAAATCGAGATCGTGCTCGCCGATGAGATGGTCGAAGGCGCGATCGAGGCGATCAAGAAGGCGGCCCAGACGGGACGCATCGGCGATGGCAAGATTTTTGTATCGTCGGTGGAGGGGGCGATCCGCATCCGTACCGGCGAAACCGGCGCGGACGCGATCTGAGGCGTTTTCCCAGCCCGAAAGATGCGTGTCCCGGCGGTTTTGATACCCCCGCGGATCGAGTGAAATTGAGAAACTGCTTGCGAGAGGAATGCTGAGATGAAGAGCGCCAAGGATGTCCTGAAGGCGATCAAGGACAACGACGTCAAATATGTGGACTTCCGCTTCACCGACCCGCGCGGCAAGTGGCAGCACGTGACCTTCGACGTCACGATGATCGACGAGGACATCTTCGCCGAGGGCACCATGTTCGACGGTTCCTCGATTGCCGGTTGGAAGGCGATCAACGAGTCCGATATGCTGCTGATGCCGGACCCGACGACGGCCTGCATGGACCCGTTCTTCTCGGCTGCGACCATGGTCATCACCTGCGACGTGCTCGAGCCGGCGACCGGCGAGCCCTATGGTCGCGATCCGCGCGGCATGGCCAAGAAGGCCGAGGCGTATCTCAAGTCGACCGGCATCGGCGACACGGTCTATGTTGGCCCCGAGGCCGAATTCTTCGTCTTCGACGACGTCAAGATCGCCGCCGACCCCTACAACACCGGCTTCAAGCTCGACAACGTCGAGTTGCCGATCAACGGCATGACCGAGTATGAGGGCGGCAACCTCGGCCACCGCATCGCCACCAAGGGCGGCTACTTCCCCGTTCCGCCGCAGGATTCCGCCCAGGACATGCGCGGCGAGATGCTGGCGGCCATGGCGGCGATGGGCGCCAAGGTCGAGAAGCACCACCACGAGGTCGCCTCGGCCCAGCACGAGCTCGGCCTGAAGTTCGACACGCTGACCCACATGGCCGACACCATGCAGGTCTATAAGTATGCGATCCACAACGTCGCGCAGAGCTACGGCAAGACCGCGACCTTCATGCCCAAGCCGATCTATGGCGACAACGGCTCGGGCATGCACGTCCACCAGTCGATCTGGAAGGGCGGCAAGCCGATCATGGCCGGGAACAAATACGCCGACCTCTCGCAGGAGTGCCTCTGGTACATCGGCGGCATCATCAAGCACGCCAAGTCGCTGAACGCGTTCACCAACCCGTCGACGAACTCCTACAAGCGCCTCGTTCCCGGCTATGAGGCCCCGGTTCTGCTCGCCTATTCGGCGCGCAACCGCTCGGCCTCCTGCCGCATTCCGTGGACGACCTCGCCCAAGGCCAAGCGCGTCGAGGTCCGCTTCCCCGATCCGATGGCGAACCCCTATCTCGCCTTCGCGGCAATGCTTATGGCCGGCATCGACGGCATCGTGAACAAGATCGATCCGGGCCCGGCCATGGACAAGGATCTCTACGACCTGCCGCCGCGCGAGCTGAAGAAGATCCCGACCGTCTGCGGCTCGCTGCGCGAGGCGCTGGAGTCGCTGAAGAAGGACAACGCCTATCTCAAGGCCGGCGGCGTCTTCAACGACGACTTCATCGAGAGCTATATCGAACTCAAGATGCAGGACGTGGCGCGCTTCGAGATGACGCCGCATCCGGTCGAGTTCGCGATGTACTATTCCTACTGAGCCCTACTCCTACTGAGCTTCCTCCCGACCGCGAATGGTTCGCGGTCCACCTTCCAACCGGGGCGGTCACGCCCCGGTTTTTTCATGCCGCGACGCGTCTCAAGCCATGGTGGAACGCTGCCGGCCACCGGCGAGCAGACCCCGATAGGCCTCGACGGTCCGTGCGACATGGCGCTGCGTCGTCAGCGGATCGGCCCAGTAGCGGCGATAGGCGGCGGCGCCCATCGCGGCAGCCACGCCATCGTCCTTCAGCCGCGTCAGCGCGGCCGACAGCCCGGCTGCATCGCCGCCATCGACGAGGATTCCGTCCTCCCCGTCGGCGATCCAGCTCGCCGGCCCCGTGGTGCGCGCCAGCACCACCGGAACGCCGACAGCTCTCGCCTCAGCGATGACGAGAGGACCCGGCTCGTACCACAGCGAGGGCAGCACCAGGCAGCGGGCCCGTGCGATCTCGTCGAAGACATGCTCGGCCGCGACCCAGGCGCGGATCTCGGCACGCGGATTGACCTCGGCGATCCGGCCGGCAAGCGGGCCCTCGCCAACGAAGCGAATCGGCATCCCGACCGCGCGGGCCGCCGCTGCCAGAATGTCGGGGGCCTTTTCCTGCGTGAAGCGCCCAAGAAACAGCGCATGGTGGTTGGCCGCGACATCGGCCTGCGGCTGCTGCTGCGCCTCCATCATGTTCTCGACCACGACATGGCGCGCCTGGTTCGGCAGAAACGGCGCGGCGAAGTCGCGCGCAAAGTCGCTGACATGGACGAAGAGCGGCGCGCGCAGGGCACGCATCGCCTCGTCCGAGCGCCATTGCCGCGCCACGCGGACAAGCTTGTGAATGTAGGAGGCGCGGTCACAGTTCGATCCGGCGCACCCGGCCGACATCGGTTTCTGGCGGCACGGCGCGCCGGCCCTGAAATCGAAATAGCCGCCTGTGGGGCAAAACGAAAAATAATCGTGCATCGTCACCGCGACGGGCAGGCCGCTCCCGCCGGCCGCCGCCAGCGCCGCCGGGCTGAACGCCTTGGTCCATTGATGCAGATGCACGAGCGTCTCGGACTGGGGCTGGCGCGCCAGCAGATCGATCAGGAAGGCATGGGCCGGCGCGTTCCAGATGCCCTGGCGGGCGGCGGCGAGCCTGCTGCCGACCTTCCAGATCTCCTCGCCGGGAAACATCGCGATCTCGATGCGCGGATGGCTCAAGCGGTCGGAAATCGGGCCGATTGCGCAGGCGAAGACGATATCGACGCCCGCCTCGGCCAGGCCGCGCGCGCTCTCGATGGCGACCTTGGCGGCTCCGCCGTTGACGGAGCCGAAATCGCTGATGATGACGCAACGCATGGGCCTCTCCTCCGAATGGGAGGCTAGGCTGCAAAGGTTGATTTTTCGTCGGAACGGACCAGTGGCGTCAACGCAGGGCGAGAAGGCTCAGGCCGACGACGGAAAGCAGCGCGATTACGGCCCAGACCCAGCGCGTCGAAGGCGTCTGCGCCAGGCGAAGCTGGTCGAGACGGCCAAGTTCCTCATGCCCGAAGGCTTCGCCGGCCAGACGCGCCGTGCGCTCGAGACCCGCAACCCTGATTCCCGGAACCGACGAGCGCAACGCCACGATACTCTCCCCTTGCGGCAAGCCTAGCGCATGAAGAGCCAGGACGGAAAGCCTGCCAGCCATGCCAATGTCGCCCATCATGCTGAACGACGACTGAATCGGTGGCGCAAGCCCGATCGGGGGCTGGTCGCATGCACGGATGACGCTGATGCGACGTGGACGTCAGGCCTCAGCCTGCCTGTCCGGCGCGGGCCAGGAGGCTGGAATCGCCATAGGAGTAGAAGCGATAATCTCCTGCGATCGCATGGGCATAGGCCCGCTTCATGATGTCGAGGCCGCTGAAGGCCGAGACCAGCATGAACAGGGTGGAGCGCGGCAGATGGAAATTGGTCATCAGCAGGTCGACGGCGCGGAAGCGATAGCCGGGCGTGATGAAGATCGCGGTGTCGCCCGAAAACGGCGCGATCACGCCATCATCGCCGGTCGCGCTCTCGAGCAGCCGAAGCGAGGTCGTCCCGACCGCGACGATGCGCCCGCCCCGGGCCCGGACCGCGTTCAACGCATCGGCCGTCGCCGCCGACACGGTTCCAGTCTCGGCATGCATGCGGTGCTCGCCGGTGTCGGCAGCCTTGACAGGCAGGAACGTGCCCGCCCCGACATGCAGCGTCACGAAATGGCGCGAGACGCCACGCGCCTCCAGCGCCGCGACGAGTTCAGGCGTGAAATGCAGGCCCGCCGTCGGCGCGGCCACCGCACCGTCTTCCCGCGCATAAACCGTCTGATAGTCGACCGCGTCGGCCGCATCGGTCGGTCGTTTGCCGGCGATGTAGGGTGGCAGCGGCAGTTCGCCGAGGCTGGCGATGGCCTCGTCAAGCGCCGGTCCCGACAGCGCGAAACGCAGCTCGACCTCGCCGCCCTCGCCCTTCGCGACGATGACGGCTTCGAGCCGGCCGAGTTCGCAAGGATGCGATGCGGCCTTGTCGCCGAAGAGCACCGTGTCGCCGAGGCCGAGCTTCTTGGCCGGCCGAGCGAAGGCGAGCCAGCGATCGGCCGCCTCCCTCTTGTGCAGCATGATCTCGATCGCCGCCGAGGTCTCCGCACGGACACGGCGACCGCGCAGGCGCGAGGGAACAACGCGCGTGTCGTTGAAGACCAGCGCGTCGCCGGGCCGCAGCAACGCGGCAAGGTCGCGCACGCCGCGATCCTCGAAGGGCATTGTCGCGTCCGGCCTCACGACGAGCAGACGCGCCGCATCGCGCGGGCTCGCGGGCCTCAGTGCGATGCGATCTTCGGGAAGGTCGAAATCGAAGAGATCGACATTCACCGTTCCGGCTCAGGCGACGTCGGCCATCACCTTCATCGAGATGATCGAATCGGGATCGCGCACCGGCTCGCCGCGCTTGATCTTGTCGACGTTCTCCATGCCTTCGACCACCTGGCCCCAGACCGTGTACTGCTTGTTGAGAAAGCTGGCGTCCTCGAAGACGATGAAGAACTGGCTGTTGGCCGAGTTGGGGTTCTGCGAGCGGGCCATCGAGCAGATGCCGCGCACATGCGGCTCGTTGTTGAACTCGGCCTTGAGGTCGGGCAGGTCGGAGCCGCCGGTGCCGGTGCCATGCGGGCAGCCGACCTGCGCCATGAAGCCGTCGATGACGCGATGGAAGACGATGCCGTCATAGAAGCCTTGGCGCGATAGCACCTTCAGCCGTTCGGCATGGGCCGGCGCGAGGTCCGGACGCAGCTTGATGACCACCTTGCCCTTGGTGGTTTCCATGACGAGGGTGTTTTCCGGATCGAGCGACATCAGGTCGGCCTTTCATTGGACGGCGCGCGGCCGTGGAAGCGGATGGTGAAGGGTCGCCCCGCGATAGCCGCTCCGAAGCGCGACGACAACCTCAGAGGCGCGCAATCGCGCACTGCGTCGAGCACGGAGGCGGTGAAACGCTGCTGCAGGGCTGGATCGGCCCGGCCGGCGCCCCATGTGACGCGCGGCTGGCCGAAGATGCTGCCGTCGCGCCGCAGGCTGAACCGCACCGTCGCCATCGCGCCGGCATTGGGTCCGTCCATGGCGGGCGGGACCCAGCAGCGGCGGATCGCAGGCGCGATCTCGTCGATGCGATCGACCTCGCCGGCGAGGCTGCGGCTGGTCGGCGAGACAGAGCCGCTCAGCCCCGGATCGACGCCGGGGACAGGGCGCGGCAGGACCGGCCGCGACGGGCTGTCGCCGAAGCGCCCGCCGACGCCGGGCATATAGCGCTGGCCGGAAGGCGGCGGCAGAACCGGGTTCTGCGAGCCCGATGGCGGCGGCAGCACCGGGTTCTGTGAGCCCGACGCCGGCGGCAGGCCAAGCCCTTGCGTGTCCTGCGCACCGGCAGCGCCCGTCAGGACTATCCCGACGAGCAATGCTGCCGCGAGGCGCCGGCCGGCCATGGCGTGGCGGCTTACCTGGCGTCCGACTGCAGGCGCATCTTCACGATCTTGTCGGGGCCGGTGACCTGGCCCGAGCCGGGCGCACCCTTCTTGATCTTGCGAACCGCCTCCATGCCGGAGACGACCTCGCCGAACAGCGTGTACTGGCCGGTCAGCGGGCCGCAGCCCTCATAGCAGATGAAGAACTGCGAATTGGCCGAATCGGGCGAACTCGACCGCGCCATGCCGACCGAGCCGACCTTGTAGGGCGTCGGCGTGAATTCGGCCGGCAGGTTCGGCAAATCTGACTTGCCGGTGCCGGTGCCGGTCGGATCGCCCGTCTGCGCCATGAAGCCGTCGATCACGCGGTGGAACACGATGCCGTCGTAAAAACCCTTCTGCGTCAGGGCCTTGATCTGTGCGACATGCTTGGGCGCGAGATCGGGCCGCAGGCGGATGGTCACCGGACCGTCCTTGGTCTCGAGGATCAGCGTGTTCTTCGGATCGGGGGCCTGAGCCTGGGCCGCGCCGAGCGCGCCTACAAGGGCAAGGATGGCGATGGATGAGCGCAGCATGGAACGGTGTCTCCTGCCTGCCGGCGGATTCGGCAGGTCTCGATGGCTGTTTTGGTAGCGGCATCCTTGGGCGTGAACAAGGCGCTCCCATGGCGCAACCGGAACAATGTTGCACCGCACAAGTGCAGTGGAGAATAAATTTGCAAAAACATCAGGCTTTGGTTGCCTAAAGTGGTGACAGGCCTGTCACAATCCGCTAATCAAATGGCGCTGGGCACGCTCGGTTCGACTTTGAGCGCCGCGGACCAGGTCTCGGGAGGAACAAACGCCCGCCTAGTATATGAGACGTGCACATCCGATGCGCGCCGATACTGCGGTAAAAACAGACTTTCAAGGGCGAGGCTCCGGCCTTGCCCTTTTGTTTTGCAGCGTTCGTGATCGAGACTGGTGACGCGGCTACAGATCGAACGTTGCCCAGATATACCAGACCAGCGCGAAGATGACGCCTGCGATCACCGACGTGATCAGCGCCACCTTGAGCATGCGCGGTGCGGCCGGCGCGCCCGGATCGGTCCCTTGCGTCACCTCTCCAGTTTCCGCCTGGCTGCGCACACCGAAGGGCAGCACGGCGAAGAGCACCGTCCACCAGATCACGAAATAGACGGCGAGCCCGCCCGCGAGCGTCACGATCCGCGTCCTTCGTCGGCACCGCCCGCGAGCGCGATGCAGGCAAAGGCCACGCGCGCCTCCGTCGGCACGCCGAAGCGCGCTGTATGCCGCGCCGGCAGGCCACGGGGGAAATGCTTCACATACTCGGCGTTGCAGGCCGCGTAATCGGCCGGGTCAGTGATGAGCATGGTCATCTGAACGACGCGGTCGAGCGAGCTGCCGGCCTCCGCGAGAATCGCCGCGAGTTTCGCCAGCGCGTTGCGAACCTCGTCGGCCGGGGTCTGCCCGCGATGGACGCCGCGCTCGGGATCATGCGGAGCCGAATGGCCGGAGACGAACACCAGCCCGCCAGCCCGCGTCGCCTCGCTGAAGGGGCGTGGCGAGCCGGCCGGCGGCTGGCCGAAGAAGTCGATCGGGTCGGCGGTCACTGGAATCACGCCTGTTCGAGTTCGACCAGCGTCCCGCAGAAATCCTTCGGGTGCAGGAACAGTACCGGCTTGCCATGCGCACCGATGCGCGGCTCGCCCGAACCGAGCACCCGCGCGCCATCGGCCTTCAGCCTGTCGCGTGCGGCGAGGATGTCTTCGACCTCGTAGCAGATGTGGTGGATGCCGCCGTCGGGATTACGCTCCAGGAACTTGGCGACAGGCGAATCCGCGCCCATCGGCTCGAGCAGCTCGATCTTGGTGTTGGGCAGTTCGACGAAGACGACGGTGACGCCGTGCTCGGGCTGCGGCAGCGCCTGAGAGACGCGCGCGCCGAGCGTGTCGCGATAGAGCGCGGTCGAGGCGGCGAGATCCTTCACGGCGATGGCGACGTGGTTGAGGCGTCCGATCATTCTGAAATCCCCTGCAAGACGCGCTATCCTAGACCTCGATCACCAGCGCATGCACCAGCGGCTTCTTGCCCCACTCCTCGTTGACGGCGCTGCGCAGACCGCGCTCCAGCGCATTGCGCAGGGCCTCGGGGTCGCGCCGGCGCGCCTTGGGGATATTGTCGAGCAGTTCCGAGACGGCGTCCGCGACGTATTCGTCGAAATCCGTGCCGTCGCGCGTGCGCGGCGGCAGGCCGAGCACGGCGATCTCGGGGTCGCCGGCAAGCCCGCCCTTCTCGTCGATCGCGACCGCGACCGAAATCATGCCGGCAAAGGAAAGCTTGCGGCGCTCGGAGATGGTCTTCTCCAGCGCGTTCACCAGGAGCGTGCCGTCCTGATAGAGCCGGCCGTGGTTGACCTCGTCGATTTTGCTCGCCCCATCGGGGCCGATCGCGACAACGTCGCCATTGCCGGCGCGCACCACCGTCTTGACGCCGAGCCCCCTTGCAAACGTCGCGTGCTCGGAGAGGTGCAGATCCTCGCCATGGGCCGGGATCACGATCCTGGGCTTCAGCCAGCCATAGAGCCTCGCCATCTCCTCGCGCCGCGGATGGCCCGAGACATGAACGAGATGGGTGCGGTCGGTGATGATCTCAATGTTGTCGCGGGCGAGCGCGTTCTGGATCGCGCCCACGGCCTTCTCGTTACCCGGGATCGTGCGCGACGAGAAGATCACCCGGTCGCCGGGCGACAGCGCGATCTCGGGATGGTCGTCGGAGGCGATGCGCGAGAGCGCGGCGCGCGGCTCGCCCTGGCTGCCGGTCAGCAGCGCCACGACCTTGTCGCGCGGCAGGTAGCCATAGGTGTCGGCCGAGCGGAAGGCGGGGATGCCGTCGAGATAGCCGCATTCGCGCGCGACATCGATGACGCGGTCCATGGCGCGGCCGACCACGACGACCTCGCGGCCATCGGCCAGGGCCGCTTCCGCCACCGCCTTCAGGCGCGCGACGTTCGATGCGAAGGTCGTGACCGCGACGCGGCCCGGTGCGGAATGCACCAGTTCCTTGATCTTGGCCGCGACATCGGCCTCGCTCGGGCTCGTGCCGTCGCGCATGACGTTAGTCGAATCGCAGATCAGCGCCATCACGCCCTCGTCGCCGAGTTCGCGCAGGCGCTTCTCGTCGGTCGGCAGCCCGACCTGCGGCGTCGCGTCGATCTTCCAGTCGCCGGTATGGACGACGAGCCCGGCCGGTGTGCGGATGGCGAGCGCGTTCGATTCCGGGATCGAATGCGCGACCGGCACGAATTCGATGTCGAATGGGCCAAGCGTGAAGCGCCCGCCCTGATTGATCACATTCATCGGCACTTTTGGCGCGCCGGGCTCCGAGAGCCGCCGCGTCGCCAGCAGGCCGGCGGCGAAGCGCGTACAGTAGACCGGGGCGCGCAGGCTAGGCCACAGCGCGGCGAGCGCGCCAATATGGTCCTCATGGGCGTGGGTGATGACGATGCCGAGCAGGTTGGCGCGCTCGGCGATGATGTAGTTCAGGTCCGGCAGGATGATGTCGACGCCCGGTGCTTCGGGCCCGGCGAAGGAGAGCCCGCAATCGACCAGAATCCATTTGCGCCGGCCCTCCGGCCCAAAACCGTAGAGCGCGGCGTTCATCCCGATCTCGCCGAGGCCGCCAAGGGGAACGAAGACGAGTTGGTCCGGGGAGCGGGTCACGAAATATCCTGACTGAAACTAAGAAAACGCGATGGCGCAAGGCTCTGGCGGGAGCCCTACCACGCTGCGCGGCGCGCCTCCAGCACTACGGTCGTTCAGGCGGGAGCGGCAAAATAGAGATCGCCCGCATCGATGATGCGACGGCCGTCGGCGGTATCGAGTTCGAGCCGACCCGAAGCATCGAGACCCGCGAAGACGCCGCTAAGCGGCCCTTCTCCGAGCCGTATCGTGATGGTCTCGCCCAAGAACGCGGCTCGCTCCAGCCAGGCCGTACGCGTCGGTCCGAAGCCGCCGGGCCGCGACCATGTCTCGAAGCGCCCGATCCACACCTCGCTCAGGGCCGCCAGCAGCGCCTGGACAGTCACGCCCGGCCCAGACGCGGCGAGCGCGGTCGCCGGATAGGGCGTGTCCTTCGGACAGGAGGCGATGTTGACGCCGAAGCCGATGATCAGGTCGAGCCGCCCTGCCCGGCTCTCGCCCTCCAGCAGGAGGCCTGCAGTCTTGGCGCGGCCGACGAGCAGGTCGTTCGGCCATTTGAGTTTGAGGCCAGCCGCAGTCGACCCAAGCAATTGCGAAGCCGCGTCATGCAGCGCCAGCCCCGCAACGAAGCCGAGTTGCGGCGCGAGCGCCGGCTCGCAAGGATTAGTCAGCAGCAGGCTGGCGTAGAGGTTGCCGGGCGGCGAACCCCAGACCCGGCCGTGACGGCCACGCCCCGCGGTCTGCTCGCGCGCAACGATCCAAAGCTTGCCGGGGTCGCTATCGTGGAGCGCCCGGCGCGCCTCCTCCATGGTCGAACCGACCGCGTCGCGGACGATCAGCCTGTAGCCGGCGGCGCGGGCTGATTCAGAGAGCATGAAGCAGTGCCGGTTTCGTGCGTGACGAGACAGCGCGTTCAATGTCGGGGGAGATGGCGCGGTTCCGGTGCGTCATGCTCGCCCTTGTGGCGAGCATCCACGTCTTGGGCACAGAGCTCGACGACCGAAGACATGGATGGTCGGGATAAGCCCGTCCATGACGGCAGCGCATCAAAACAGCGACTTCGCCGCCGCCGCCGCCGAGTTGAACAGCGGTGCCGGCGCGAGCGACAGCGCGAGCACGAAGGCGGCCGAGACGAGCAGCACTGCGCGCACGCCGAGATCGCCCTTTTCGAAGGCGGGTTTGGCCTCGTCGAAATAGATAATCTTGACCAGCCGCAGATAGTAATAGGCTCCGACCACGCTGGTCACGACGCCCACGACCGCGAGCGTATAGAGCTTGGCGTCGATCGCGGCGAGGAAGACGTAGAACTTCGCCCAGAAGCCGGCCAAAGGCGGGATACCAGCGAGCGAGAACATCATCATCGCCAGCGCGAAGGCCATCCAGGGATTGGTCCGCGACAGGCCGGCGAGCTCTGCGATGTCCTCGACCGGCTTGCCGTCGCGGCGCATCATCAGCACGCAGGCGAAAGCACCCAGCGTCGTGGCGAGATAGATCGCCATGTAGACCATGACGCCCTGCACGCCGCCGGCCGTGCCGGCCGCGAGCCCCACAAGCGCGTAGCCCATATTGGCGATCGAGGAATAGGCCAGCAGCCGCTTGATGTTGGTCTGGCCGATCGCGGCGAAGGCGCCGAGCGCCATCGAGGCGATCGCGATGAAGACCACGATCTGCTGCCATTCATGCAGCGCGCCGGGAAACGCGCCGACGAAGACCCGCACGGTCATCGCCATCGCCGCCATCTTCGGCGCGGCGGCGAAGAAGGCGGCGACCGGGGTCGGCGCGCCCTCATAGACGTCAGGCGTCCACATGTGGAACGGCACGGCCGAGATCTTGAACGCGAGGCCGGCCGCCACGAAGACGATGCCGAAGATCAGGCCCAGTCCCGGCTTGCCACCCTGCACGGCGGCCGCGATGCCGGCATAGTTCACGGTGCCGGTAAAGCCGTAGACCAGCGACGCGCCGTAAAGCAGCATTCCGGACGAGAGCGCGCCGAGGACGAAGTATTTCAGCCCGGCCTCGGTCGATCTCTGGTTGTCGCGGTCGAAGGCGGCGACAACGTAGAGCGCCAGCGACTGCAGTTCGAGCCCGACATAGAGGCTGATCAGGTCGCCGGCCGAGGTCATCATCATCATGCCGATGGTCGCCAGCACGATCAGGATCGGGAATTCGAAGCGCATCGAGCCGTCGCGGCGAAGTGAGTCCGACGAGAGCAGGATCGCGGCGGCCGCGCCCAGCAGCGTCAGCACCTTCATGAAGCGCGCGAAGCCGTCGGCGACGAAGCCGCCATTGAAGGTCACGGCCTTGCCGGTTCCCGACAGCACCAGCACAAGAGCCAGAGCAAACAGCGCGATCGCCGCTCCTTCCAGCAGCCGCGTCGAACGTTCGCCCCGGATCGCGCCGAACAGCACCATGGCGATGGCGCCGAGCGCCAGGATGATCTCGGGCAGAGCCGGGCCGAGGGCGTGAAGCGTCATGGTTCGACGACCTTACTGAGCCACCAGCATCGCCGTTTTCGCGGCGGTGATGGCGGCCTGATAGTTCTTGATGAGGGCTTCCGTCGGCGCGGCGAACGCGTCGAGGATTGTCCCGGGGCGCACGCCGTACCAGATCGTCAGCAGGACGAGCGGGACCAGCGTCGCCATCTCGCGGCGGTTGAGGTCGGTGATATCCTTGAGTTCCGGCTTCACAAGTTCGCCGAACATGACTCGGCGATAGAGCCACAGCGCATAGGCCGCCGACAGGATGACGCCCGACGTCGCGATGAAGGCGACCCAGGGGTTGGCCTTGAACGCGCCCATCAGCGTCAGGAACTCGCCGACGAAGCCCGCCGTGCCCGGCAGCCCGACATTGGCCATGGTGAAGACCATGAAGATCACCGCGTAGACCGGCATGCGGTTGACCAGCCCGCCATAGGCGGCGATCTCGCGGGTGTGCATGCGGTCATACACCACGCCGACGCAGAGAAAGAGTGCGCCGGAGACGAGGCCGTGGCTCATCATCTGGAACATCGCGCCCTGAATGCCCTGCGGGGTCAGGGTGAACAGGCCCATGGTGACGAAGCCCATATGGGCGACGGAGGAGTAGGCGATCAGCTTCTTGATGTCCTCCTGCATCAGCGCGACCAGCGAGGTGTAGACGATGGCGACGACGGAGAGCGCGAAGACGAAGGGCGCGAAGTATTGCGACGCCTCGGGGAACATCGGGATCGAGAACCGGATGAAGCCGTAGCCACCCATCTTCAGCAAGATAGCGGCGAGGATGACCGAGCCGGCGGTGGGCGCTTCGACATGGGCGTCCGGCAGCCAGGTGTGGACCGGCCACATCGGCATCTTCACCGCGAAGGAGGCGAAGAAGGCGAGCCAGAGCCAGGTCTGCATGCCGGACGGGAATTTGTGCGCCAGCAGCGTCGGGATGTCGGTGGTGCCGGCGTTCCAGTACATCGCCATGATGGCGAGCAGCATCAGCACCGAGCCGAGCAGCGTGTAGAGGAAGAACTTGTACGAGGCGTAGACCCGGCGCTTGCCGCCCCAGATGCCGATGATCAGGAACATCGGGATCAGGCCGGCCTCGAAGAAGAGGTAGAACAGCACGAGGTCGAGCGCCGCGAACACGCCGATCATCAGCGTCTCGAGGATCAGGAACGCGATCATGTATTCGCGCACCCGCTTCGTGATCGAGGTCCAGGACGCAAGGATGCAGAACGGCATCAGGAAGGCGGTCAGCACGATGAAGGGGAATGAGAAGCCGTCGACGCCGAGCTTGAACTTGATGACGTCCGAGACCCAGGCGTGCGTCTCGACGAGCTGGAAACCGGGATTGGCGGGGTCGAACCGCGCCCAGGCGACGCAGGCGAGCACGAAGGTCGCAACCGTCGCGGCGAGCGCCGCATAGCGCGCGTTGGAGTCGACCGACGCGTCGTCGCCGCGCTGTGCCAGGATGAAGGCCGCGCCAACCAGTGGCAGGACAAGCAGTCCGGTGAGGATTCCGAAGCCGAACATCATCTCACCCGCGAACCAGCAGATACCAGGTCACCAGCCCGGCGACGCCGATCAGCATCGTGAAGGCATAGTGATAGAGATAGCCCGTCTGCAGCCGGACGACGCGGTTGGTGACGTCGACGACGCGGGCCGAAATTCCGTCCGGCCCCATGCCGTCGATGACGAGCCCGTCGCCCTTCTTCCAGAAGAACTTGCCCAACCACATCGACGGTTTCACGAACAGGAAGTCGTAAATCTCGTCGATGTACCATTTGTTGAGCAGGAACCTGTAGAGCACAGGGTTGGCCGCAGCGAGCTTGCCGGGCACATCGGGCCGCCGGATGTACATGTACCAGGCCAGCCCGAAGCCGATCAGCATCGCCACGAAAGGCGACCAGACCACCCATTTGGGCACCTCGTGCATGGCATGGAGGATGTGGTTGTCCTTGCCCGTGAAAAGCGAGGTCTTCCAGAAGCCCTCATAGCCCGCGCCGATAAAGGCGCCCTTGAAGGCCAGACCCGCAAAGAGCGCGCCAAGCGAGAGCACGGCGAGCGGGATCAGCATGACGAGCGGGCTCTCATGCGGGGTGTGATCGTGGCCGTGGCCATGGTCGTCGTGAGCATGGGACGCATGGGCGTGACCGTCATGGCCCTGCGCGTGGCCGTGGTCTCCGTGACCATGAGCCCCCGCCCCCCAGCGCGGCTTGCCCTCGAAGGTCATGAAGTACAGCCGCCACGAGTAGAACGAGGTCATGCAGGCGGCGACCACCAGCAGAACGAAAGCGTATTCGCTGGCGAAGCCCTTATGAGCCGCATAGGCGCTTTCGATGATGGCGTCCTTGGAGAAGTAGCCGGCGAAGAGCGGGAAGCCGGTCAGCGCCAGCGTGCCAATGGTCATGGCAGCCGCCGTCAGCGGGATGTGCTTCCGCAAGCCCCCCATATTGCGCATGTCCTGCTCGTGATGCATCGCGTGGATGACCGAGCCGGCGCCCAAAAACAGCAGCGCCTTGAAGAAGGCGTGGGTGAACAGGTGGAAGATGCCGGCGGAGTAAGCCCCGACGCCGAGCGCGACGAACATATAGCCGAGTTGCGAGCAGGTCGAATAGGCGATGACACGCTTGATGTCGTTCTGGACCAGGCCGACGGTGGCGGCGAAGAAGGCCGTCGTCGCGCCGATGACGATGACGACGAGCGCGGCATTGGGCGCATATTCGAAGATCGGCGAGAGCCGCGCCACCATGAAGACGCCGGCGGTAACCATGGTCGCGGCATGGATCAGCGCCGAAACGGGAGTGGGGCCTTCCATCGCGTCCGGCAGCCAGGTGTGCAGCAGGAACTGCGCCGACTTGCCCATCGCACCCATGAACAGCAGGAGCGCCGCCAGCGTCAGCGCGTTCCACTCATAGCCGATGAAGCGGAAGGTCTGCGTCGTCAGTTCGCCGACGCGCGGGAAGATGGCGTCGAACGTCACCGAGCCGAACAGGACGAAGACAAGGAAGATGCCGAGCGCGAAGCCGAAATCGCCGACGCGGTTGACGATGAAGGCCTTCATCGCCGCCGCATTGGCCGAGGGCTTCTTGTACCAGAAGCCGATCAGCAGATAGGAGGCGAGGCCGACGCCCTCCCAGCCGAAGAACATCTGGACGAGGTTGTCGGCCGTCACCAGCATCAGCATGGCGAAGGTGAAGAGCGAGAGATAGGCGAAGAAGCGCGGACGGTGCTCGTCCTCGTGCATGTAGCCGATCGAGTAGAGGTGAACGAGCGACGACACGGTGTTGACCACGACCAGCATGACGACCGTCAGCGTGTCGATGCGGAAAGCCCAGTCGACGCGCAGATCGCCCGACGCCATCCAGGTCGCGACCTGCACGCGCGTGGTACCCGAGCCGAAGCCGACATTGACGAACGCGATCCAGGACAGGACGGCCGAAACCATCAGCAGCGAGGTGGTGACGATCTCCGAGCCGCGAGCGCCGATCAGCCGGCCAAACAGGCCGGCGATCAGGAAGCCGAAGAGCGGGAGAAAGACGATCAGGTGATACATGGCCGGCCCGCTCAGCCCTTCATCATGTTGATGTCTTCCACCGCGATTGTGCCGCGGTTGCGGAAGTAGACGACGAGGATAGCGAGCCCGATGGCGGCCTCGGCGGCGGCGACGGTCAGCACCAGCAGCGCGAAGATCTGCCCGACGATGTCGTTCAGGAACGACGAGAACGCGACGAAATTGATGTTGACCGCGAGCAGGATGAGTTCGACCGACATCAGGATGACGATGACGTTCTTGCGGTTGAGGAAGATGCCGAGCACGCCGAGCGTGAACAGGATCGCGGCGACCGCGAGGTAATGTCCGAGACCGATCATCACGCCATCTCCTCGGGCACGCCGGCGCGCGAGGGCACCTGCTTGACGTCCATCGCGGCGGGCTTGGTGCGCGCGTTCTGCGTCGGGATGTCCTGGCGCTTGACGCCGGGCCGGTCGCGCAGCGTCAGTACGATCGCGCCGATCATCGCCACCAGCAGCACGAGCCCGGCCGCCTGGAAGTAGTAGATGTACTGCGTGTAGAGCACACGCCCGATCGCCTCGGTGTTGCTGATCGTGGCGGGAATGGCCGAGACCGGCGCGCGCACGATTTGGGGATCGATCGCCCAGGCCCCGACGACGAGGAGAAGTTCGACGGCGAAGATCAGCCCGATCAGCGCGCCGACCGGCAGATAGTTCTGGAAGCCCTGTCGGAACTCGGCGAAATCGACGTCGAGCATCATGACGACGAACAGGAACAAGACGGCGACTGCACCGACATAGACCACGATCAGCAGCATCGCCAGGAACTCGGCCCCAAGCAGCAGGAACAGGCCCGCCGCGTTGACGAAGGCCAGGATCAGGAAAAGCACGGAATGAACGGGGTTGCGCGCCGTCACCACCATGAAGGCGGAGGCGACCGTGACGCCCGCGAAGAGATAGAAGAAAGCCGCTGCGGCGTTCATCCTGGCCAGCCTTTCCGCCCTGCCGGGCGGCCCTTGTTGAACGGCGGCGACTCTCGGGCCGGCCGCAGTTTGGAGCGTCTATAGTGAGGCCCGTCAGGCGCGACAACCGCGCGACGGGCTTGCCATATCACCGATACGGCGCATCCATCGCGATGTTGCGCGCAATCTCGCGTTCCCAGCGCGCCCCGTTCGCGAGCAGCCGGTCCTTGTCGTAGAACAGTTCCTCGCGCGTCTCGGTCGCGAACTCGAAATTCGGCCCCTCGACGATGGCGTCGACCGGGCAGGCCTCCTGGCAGAAGCCGCAATAGATGCACTTCGTCATATCGATGTCGTATCGCGTCGTGCGGCGCGTGCCGTCGTTGCGGCGCGGCCCGGCCTCGATGGTGATCGCCTGCGCCGGGCAGATCGCCTCGCAGAGCTTGCAGGCGATGCAGCGTTCTTCGCCATTGGGATAGCGGCGCAGCGCGTGCTCGCCCCGGAAGCGCGGGCTGAGCGCCCCCTTCTCGAAGGGGTAGTTCAGCGTCGCCTTCGGCTTGAACAAATAGCGCATCGACAGGGCGAACGCCGAGACGAACTCCTTGAGGAGCAGGCCTTTTGCGGCTTGCGCGAGTGTCATCGCTTCCTCGTCCTCTTCGGTTCAAGTTCAGCCGAGCAGCGCCCGGCCAACGAAGTAACCCACCACCGGCATCGCGCCGACCGTCATCACCAGCAGCACCGCCCGCAGGATGCGGATGCGGCGCTCGTAATCCGCGTGCTCGGCCTCCGTCGCCGAACTGTTCGTCCGCCGCAGCGCCGAAACGACGACGCCGGAGATCAGCCTGTATTCCAGCAGGCCCAGAGCGAGGCCGGCGACGGCTCCGATCAGGCCGGCATAGGCCGACATCAGCGCACCGGCCCCCAGCCCGTGATCTGCAACACCAGAGCGACGACCACGACCGAGGCCAGCGACAGCGGCAGGAACACCTTCCAGCCCA
Source organism: Rhizobiales bacterium CCH3-A5 (assembly GCA_001556025.1). Taxonomy (GTDB): domain Bacteria; phylum Pseudomonadota; class Alphaproteobacteria; order Rhizobiales; family Beijerinckiaceae; genus Allobosea. The sequence goes on along the minus strand of LSIB01000092.1, from coordinate 60,720 downwards.
GCCGCATCAACTGGTCGTAGCGGTAGCGCGGCACGAAGGCCTTCACCATCGCAAACATGAAGAAGACGGCGCAGACCTTGAGGGCGAACCAGAAAACGCCCGGTAGCCAGGTGAAGGGCGCGATCGGGAATGGCGGCAGCCAGCCACCCAGAAACAGGATCGTCATCAGCGCGCACATGGTCATGATCGCCACGTATTCGCCGAGCATGAAAAGCAGATAAGGCGTCGAGGAGTATTCGACCATGTAGCCGGCGACGAGCTCCGATTCCGCCTCCGGCAGGTCGAAGGGCGGCCGGTTCGTCTCGGCCAAAGCCGAGATGAAGAAGATCACGAACATCGGAAACAGCGGCAGCCAGTACCAGCCGAAGAGGCCCGCGCGCGAGTTCTGCGCCTCGACGATCGCCGAGAGGTTGAGCGAGCCGACGCAGAGCAGCACCGTGATGATGACGAAGCCGATCGAGACCTCGTAGGAGACCATCTGCGCCGCCGAGCGCAGCGCGCCCATGAACGGGTATTTCGAGTTCGAGGCCCAGCCGGCCATGATCACACCGTAGATGCCGAGCGACGAGATCGCCAGCACATAGAGGATGCCGACATTGATGTCGGCGATCGCCCAGCCCTCGGCCACCGGGATCACCGCCCAGGCCGAGAGCGCCAGCAGGCAGGTCACCAGCGGGGCCAGCAGGAACACGCCCTTGTTGGCGCCCGACGGAATGATCGGCTCCTTGAAGGCGAATTTCAGCAGGTCGGCGAAACTCTGGAACAGGCCGAACGGCCCGACCACATTGGGCCCGCGCCGAAGCTGCACCGCCGCCCAGATCTTGCGGTCTGCCAGCAGGATGTAGGCAATGAAGACGAGCAGGCAGGCGATGAGCAGGAAGCTCTTGCCCAGCATGATCAGGAGGTCGAGGACGAGATCCCAGTTCATCGCTGTCACTCCGCCGCCTGCCGCATGCGGCCCGAGGCCAGCGCCGAGCATTCGGCCATCACGGCAGACGCGCGCGCGATCGGATTGGTCTGGTAGAAATCGGCGACCGGCGAGACGAAGCCAGCTTTCTCCGCCTTGCCGCCGAGATTGGCGAGCGAGGCCAAGCCAGCCGCATCGTTGACAGGCGCGATGTCGAGCGCCGCCAAATGCGGGTGCTCGGCATCGAGCGCCTTGCGCAGAAGGCTGAGCGAGTCGAAGGGCAACGTCTTGCCCAACGCCGCCGACAGCGCCCGCAGGATCGCCCAGTCCTCGCGGGCATCGCCGGGCGGAAAGGTGGCGCGGTCGGTCATCTGCACGCGCCCTTCCGTATTCACATAAGTGCCCGACTTCTCGGTATAGGCCGCGCCCGGCAGGATGACGTCGGCGCGATGCGCGCCCCTGTCGCCATGCGTGCCCTGATAGACCACGAGGGCTCCGGCCGGAACCTCGATCTCGTCGGCCCCAAGCAGAAACAGCAGGTCGAGTGCGCCGGGCTGAAGCATACCGGCGACGTCCATGCCGCCATCGCCGGGAACGAAGCCGAGATCGAGCCCGCCGACGCGGGCGGCCGCCGTATGCAGCACGCCAAAGCCGTTCCAGCCGTCTCCGGCTCCCAGTAGCTGCGCAGCCTTGCCCGCCATCGACAGGATCGCCTCGCCATCCGGCCGAGCCAAAGCGCCCTGCCCGACCAGCACCATCGGCTTCGCCTTGCCGGCGGTCGCCGTCCTGATCAGCTCGGCCAGCGAATCCGGGCCGGCTCCGAGATAGTCATAGGCGTAGGTCAGGTCGGCCTGCTCGCCGATGACGCTGACCTTGAAGTCGCCGCGCAGCCAGCGCTTGCGGATGCGGGCGTTTAGGATCGGCGCCTCACGGCGCGGATTCGCGCCGATGATCAGGAGTGAGTCCGCCTCGTCGATGCCGGCGATCCCGGCATTCAGAACATAGGATGCTCGGCCGAATTTCGGATGCAGCTTCGCCCCGTCCTGACGGCAGTCGAGATTGGCGCTGCCGAGCGAGCCCATCAGGCTCTTGAGCGCGAACATCTCCTCGACGGCCGCAAGATCGCCGGCGATCGCCCCGATCTTGTCAGGCGTCGTCGTCTTCACCTTGGCGGCGATCAGCGCGAAAGCCTCGGCCCAGCTCGCCGGCTTCAGCGCGCCATCGACGCGGATGTAGGGCCGGTCGAGCCGCTGCGTGCGCAAGCCATCGACGATGTGGCGCGTCTTGTCGGAGATCCACTCCTCGTTCACCGCCTCGTTGAGGCGCGGCAGGATACGCATGACCTCGCGGCCGCGCGAATCGACCCGGATCGCCGAGCCGAGCGCGTCCATCACGTCGATCGACTGCGTCTTGGTCAGTTCCCAGGGCCGTGCCTTGTTCTGATAGGGCTTCGAGGTCAGCGCGCCGACCGGGCAGAGATCGACGACGTTGCCCTGCAGCTCGGAGGTCATCGCCTGTTCGAGATAGGTCGTGATCTCCATGTCCTCGCCGCGCCCGATCGCGCCGAGATCCTGCCCACCGGCGACCTCCGTGGTGAAGCGGACGCAGCGCGTGCACTGGATGCAGCGCGTCATCGAGGTCTTGACCAGCGGGCCGATATACTTGTCCTCGACCGCGCGCTTGTTCTCGGCATAGCGCGAGGTGTCGACGCCATAGGCCATGGCCTGGTCCTGCAGGTCGCATTCGCCGCCCTGGTCGCAGATCGGGCAATCGAGCGGGTGGTTGATGAGGAGGAACTCCATCACCCCCTCGCGCGCCTTCTTGACCATCGGCGACTTCGTCGAGACCACCGGCGGCTCGCCATTGGGGCCGGGGCGCAGGTCGCGCACGCCGATGGCGCAGGAGGCCTGCGGCTTGGGCGGGCCGCCCTTCACCTCGACCAGGCACATCCGGCAATTCCCGGCGATCGAAAGCCGCTCATGGAAGCAGAAGCGCGGCACCTCGGCGCCAGCAGCCTCGCAGGCCTGCAGGACCGTGTAGTCGGCCGGGACGTCGACCTCGATGCCGTCGATGAGGAGTTTGGTCATGGTCTCACTCCGCCGCCATCAGCCGCACCGGCTCGGAATGCGGATTTGCGGAATAGTCGTCGATGCGCTTCTCGATCTCGTGACGGAAATGCGCAATCAGCCCCTGGATCGGCCAGGCGGCGGCGTCGCCCAGCGCACAGATGGTGTGGCCCTCGATCTGCTTGGTGACGTCGAGCAGCATGTCGATCTCGCGCTTCTGGGCGCGGCCTTCCGCCATGCGCGTCATCACGCGCCACATCCAGCCCGTGCCCTCGCGGCAGGGCGTGCACTGGCCGCAGCTCTCATGCTTGTAGAAATAGCTGATGCGGGCGATTGCGCGGACGATGTCGGTCGACTTGTCCATCACGATGACGGCCGCCGTGCCCAGACCCGATTTCAGCTTCGACAGCGAGTCGAAATCCATCGGCGTATCGATGATCTGCTCGGCCGGGACCATGCGCACCGACGAGCCGCCGGGGATGACCGCCATCAGATTGTCCCAGCCGCCGCGCACGCCGCCGCAATGGCGGTCGATCAGCTCGCGGAAGGGGATGCCCATCACCTCTTCGACATTGCAGGGCTTGTTCACATGCCCCGAGACGCAGAACAGTTTGGTGCCGACATTATTCGGGTTGCCAAGACCCGAGAACCAGGCCGCGCCCCGCCGCAGGATCGTCGGCGCGACGGCGATCGATTCGACGTTGTTGACGGTTGTCGGGCAGCCATACAAGCCCACATTGGCCGGGAAAGGCGGCTTCAAGCGCGGCATGCCTTTCTTGCCTTCGAGGCTTTCGAGCAGCGCCGTCTCCTCGCCGCAGATATAGGCCCCTGCCCCGTGATGGACATAGAGGTCGAAGGGGTAGCCGTGCTTGTTGTTCTTGCCGATGAGGTTCGCCTCATAGGCCTCGTCGACCGCGCGCTGCAGCGCCTCGCGCTCGCGGATGTATTCGCCGCGGATATAGATATAGGCCGCGTGCGCGCCCATCGCGAAGGAGGCGATCAGGCAGCCCTCGACCAGCGTATGCGGGTCGTTGCGCATGATCTCGCGATCCTTGCAGGTGCCGGGCTCCGATTCGTCGGCGTTGACGACGAGGTAATGCGGCCGGCCGTCATTGGTCTTTGGCATGAACGACCATTTCAGCCCGGTCGGAAAGCCCGCGCCTCCACGCCCGCGCAAGCCCGACTTCTTCATCTCGTCGATGATCCAGTCGCGCCCCTGCTCCAGCAGGAACTTTGTGCCATCCCACGCGCCGCGCTGCATCGCGCCCTTCAGCGAGAGGTCGTGCCGGCCATAGAGATTGGTGAAAATCCGGTCGCGGTCTGCGAGCATCGTATTCGCCTCACTTCACCGGCTTGTCGCCGAGGGCCGAATCCGGCCGCCAGCCCGTGCTCAGCTTCTTCGCCTGCGAAATCCAGTCGTCGCGGGTGGCGCGGCCCTTGAAGCCGGTCAGCCTTGCATCGACCCAGGCGAGTTCCTCGGCCTTCCACGCGGCGATCTGGTCGAAATGCCAAACGCCCATCCCGTTCAGCATCGTCGCAAGTTTCGGACCGACGCCCCAGATCAGCGAGAGGTCGTCAGGCTTGCCGCCGCGGGCAGCGGTCAGCAGTTCGGGTTTGCTCTCGGCAATTACGGGAGCAGTCGCGACTTTTGCGGCTGGCGTCGGGATCGCGGACTGTGCATCGGCCGGCTTGGCCGATTCCTTGATGGCGGCGGCGGAAACCTTGCCGTTCGCCGCCGGCGTATCCTGCGACGCGCCCGAGGGCTGGCCGGGCTCGGAGGGCTTTGGCCGACCGGCGGCGGCCGTTGCCGTCGCGGGCTTGGCTTCGACGGACGCCGGCGTCGCCTCGGCGGCTTTCGCCGCGGCCTCGGCGGCGGCCTTCGCCGCGGCAGCTTCGGCGGCCGCCTTGCGCTGATCGGCGATGCGCGCCTGCCAGTCGCCCGCGCCGATCACGGTGCCATCATAGAGCGCCGCGTCCTTCAGCGTCTCGCCGCCACCGAGCGGCTCCGAGCAGGAGCGGCCGTTCTGCGGGCCGGGCTTTGTCGGCCTGCCATGGCGCAGATCGTCGAGCAGCGCGCGGAAATTCTCGGGCGTCAGGTCTTCGTAATAGTCGAAATTGATCTGTGCCATCGGCGCGTTGCAGCACGCCCCGAGGCACTCGACCTCGAGCCAGGACAGCTTGCCGTCAGCGGTCACGGTCGATTGCGGGCCGATCACCTCTTCGCAGACCTTTTTGATCGCTTCCGCACCGCGCAGGGCGCAGGGCGTCGTGCCGCAGAGCTGGACGAAATGCTCGCCGACCGGGGCGAGATTGAACATCGTGTAGAAGGTCGCGATTTCCATGACGCGCATCGGCGCCATGTCGAGCTTCCGCGCCACGGCCTCGATCGCCACACGCGGCAGCCAGCCGTGATGCTGCTCCTGCGCCTTCCACAGCAGCGGAATCACAGCCGAGGCCTGCCGCCCTTGCGGATATTTGGCTATCTGCTGATCAGCCCAGTTCTCGTTCGCCGCATCGAAGGCGAAGGAGGCGGGCTGGACGTGATCGGGCGCGAGACGACGGACGGACATCAGCGGTCAACTTCACCAAAGACAATATCGAGAGAACCGAGAATGGCCGAGACGTCGGCCAGCATGTGCTTGCGGCACATGAAGTCCATGGCCTGGAGATGGGCGAAGCCCGGCGCCTTGATCTTGCAGCGATAGGGCTTGTTGGTGCCGTCGGAGACGAGATAGACGCCGAACTCGCCCTTGGGCGCCTCGACCGCCGCATAGACCTCGCCCTCGGGCACCTTGTAGCCCTCGGTGTAGAGCTTGAAATGGTGGATCAGCGCTTCCATCGAGCGCTTCATCTCGCCGCGCTTGGGCGGCACCATCTTGCCGTCGAGCGAGGAGACCGGCCCGCCGCCATCGGGAGCCAGCAGCTTCTCGCAAGCCTGCTTCATGATGCGCACCGACTGGCGCATCTCCTCCATCCGGATGTGGTAGCGGTCGTAGCAGTCGCCGTTTTTGCCGACGGGGATGTCGAACTCCATCTCCTCGTAGCACTCATAGGGCTGCGACTTGCGCAGATCCCAGGGCGCGCCGGAGCCGCGCACCATCACGCCCGAAAAACCCCATTTCCAGCAGGTTTCGAGATCGACCACGCCGATGTCGACATTGCGCTGCTTGAAGATGCGGTTGTCGGTCAAAAGCGTCTCAAGGTCGTCGCAGACCTTGAGGAACGGGTCGCACCATTCGGCGATGTCGTGGATCAGCGAGACCGGCAGGTCCTGATGAACGCCGCCAGGCCTGACATAGGCCGCATGCATACGCGCCCCGCAGGCCCGCTCGTAGAAGATCATCAGCTTCTCACGTTCCTCGAAGCCCCAGAGCGGCGGCGTCAGCGCGCCGACATCCATGGCCTGCGTGGTGACGTTGAGGATATGCGAGAGGATGCGCCCGATCTCGGAATAGAGCACGCGGATGAGCTGGCCGCGGCGCGGCACCGTGACCCCCATCAGCTTCTCGACCGCGAGCGAATAGGCATGCTCCTGGTTCATCGGCGCGACATAGTCGAGCCGGTCGAAATAGGGCAGCGCCTGCAGATAGGTCTTGGCCTCGATCAGTTTTTCGGTGCCGCGATGCAGCAGGCCGATATGCGGATCGACGCGCTCGACCACCTCGCCGTCGAGTTCCAGCACGAGACGCAAGACGCCGTGGGCGGCCGGATGCTGCGGGCCGAAATTGATCGAGAAGTTGCGGATGTTGTGCTCGGTCATGTCCGGTTCCGCTCAGGCCGTCTTGGCTTTTTCGTCGCCGGGAAGGACGTAATCGGTCCCTTCCCACGGGCTCAGGAAGTCGAAATTGCGGAACTCCTGGTTCAGCTTCACCGGCTCGTACACCACGCGCTTCTGCTCGTCGTCATAGCGGACCTCGACGAAGCCGGTCAGCGGAAAATCCTTGCGCAGCGGGTAGCCCTCGAATCCGTAATCGGTGAGGATACGGCGCAGGTCGGGGTGGGCCGAGAACAGGATGCCGTAGAAGTCGTAGGCCTCGCGCTCGTACCAGTTGGCCGCCGGGAACACCTCGATCACCGAGGGAACCGGAGTCGCCTCGTCGGTCTGGACCTTGACCCGGATGCGCCGGTTATGATGCGGCGCGAGCAGGTGGTAGACGACGTCGAAGCGCTTCTCGCGGCCGGGATAATCGGCCCCGGCGATGTCGGTGAAGTTGACGAAGCGGAAGCGCGGCTCGTCACGGAGCGTGCGCAGAACCTGGACGATCGACGCCGCTTCGGCATGAAGCGTCAGTTCGTCGAAGGCGACGATCGCATCCGTGACCGCGCCGGGCAGCGCCGCCTTGATCTCTTCGCCGAGGGCGATAAGCGCATCGCTCATTTATGCGCCTCCAATTCGCGGACCTTGGCCTCTAAGGCTTCGATCCGTTCCTCGAACTCGCCGGTGACAAGTTTGCTCATCAGCGTGTCCGCAGTCAGAGCATGTCGAAAAGATTCGATATGCCCCTCGATTTTCGTCAGACGCTTGTCGACGAGATCGAAGCGAACGGAATGCTGGTCGAGGCGAGCCACAAGGTCGGCCCGCATCTCGCGTAGCATCGGAACAATCATGTCCACAGGTTCAGCCATGCCTCACCTCTCGATCGTACCGGTGCGGCGGATCTTCTTCTGCAGCAGCAGCACGCCGTAGAGCAGCGCCTCGGCCGTCGGCGGGCAGCCCGGCACATAGATGTCGATCGGCACGATGCGGTCGCAGCCGCGCACGACGCTGTAGCTGTAGTGGTAGTAGCCGCCGCCATTGGCGCAGGAGCCCATCGAGATGACGTAGCGCGGTTCAGGCATCTGGTCGTAGACCTTGCGCAGCGCCGGAGCCATCTTGTTGGTCAGCGTGCCCGCCACGATCATCACGTCGGATTGCCGTGGACTGGCTCTGGGAGCAAAACCGAAGCGCTCGACATCGTAGCGCGGCATCGACAGCTGCATCATCTCGACGGCGCAGCAGGCGAGCCCGAAGGTCATCCACATCAGCGAGCCGGTGCGCGACCAGTTGATCAGGTCGTCGGTGGCGGTGACGAGGAAACCCTTGTCGGCGAGTTCGGCATTGACCTGGGTGAAGAAGGGATCGCGCGCGCCCACAGGCTGTCCATCGGCGCCAAGCAGCCCCTTCGGAGCCGGCGCGACCAGCGGGTCGCCGCGATCGATCGCTGTGACTGCCATTCTGTTACCCTTGTGATGCCTCAACCGTCGGATGTGACGCGCGCCATGCGCCAGCGATGTGACGGTCAGTCCCACTCCAGCGCACCCTTGCGCCACTCATAGACGAAGCCGACGGTCAGAACGCCGAGGAAGATCATCATCGACCAGAAACCATACCAGCCGAGCCCGCCAAACGCGACCGCCCAGGGAAACAGGAACGCCACTTCGAGGTCGAAGATGATGAAAAGGATCGCGACCAGATAGAAGCGCACGTCGAACTTCATGCGGGCGTCGTCGAAGGCGTTGAAGCCGCATTCATAGGCCGAGAGCTTTTCGGGATCGGGATTGGAATAGGCGATCACGAAAGGCGCGATGAGCAGGGCGAGCCCGATGAAGGCCGAGACGCCGATGAAGATCACCAGCGGCAGATAGTCGGCAAGAAGCGAGGGCGCCTGGAGTGTCTGCATCACGGTCTCCTCTCGCACCGCCGCCCGACGCCTGCGCGCCGGTCTGCATTGATCGACCAGTCGATTAGACCCTGCTTTGGAATGAAGCAAGGGTATGCCGCGCCGCACAATGGCGTCATTCGCGCAGAAGCGACCCGTCCTGCGGGAATGACGGGCGCTTTCCGGTTGAACCCCGATCGACGTCGCCGGAATTTTACCGCATAGCGCGGGCATCGCTCTGGCAGCGCGCCTCGCGGCGCGACAAACTGTGGTCGAATCGTTTCGGGCCGAGACCGGCCAGCCACCGAGAAAGGCGTCCCATGGAGCTGCGTTGGCGACGGTTGGCTGTGCTGGCTGGCGTGATGGCCGGGCTCTGTTCCGCAGGCAATGTCCGCGCCGAGCCAATCGACCTGATGCGCGCCACCTGCGCGGATTTCGTCGCCATGAACGGCAATGACCGCAGCCAGATTTCGCTCTGGCTCGCCGGCTACTTCGCTGGCGGGGCGCAGCGTCCAGTGCTCGACATCGAGAAGATCGCCGCCGCGCCCGAGGCCTTGGCCGAACTCTGCGCCAAGGCACCCCAGGCCCCCCTCATCGGTGCAGAGACGCGCGCCGTGTTCATTGCGCCGCCGGCGCCCTGACCCGTGCGGATCCGGGACCGCGTCGCGCCGCTGCTGGCGCTTGCATGCCTGCTCGCCGCCGCGACGCCCGCACGGCCGCAGGATGGTCAGATCATGCGCGCGCCCCTGCCCCCGTCGCGACCCTTCGACCTCGACCTGCCCCCGCCCCAGCGCCAGCCGGTGATCGTCGTGCCGGCCCCGCTCGCCGCACCGCAGCCGGCCGCTGCCGCGCCGGCCGCGCCGGCCTCCAATGCCGGCACGCTGCTGGCGGTCGAGCCGGACGAGGACGAAGGACCGGAATGGCCCAAGCTCACGCCCGGCCAGAAGGCCGGGGCCGAACCGCAATTCGACCCCGACGAGAAGCCCGAAAAGCCCGGCATCTCGACCGACCCGGGGACCTCGATCGTCTGCCTGCCGCCGAGCCTCAAGGCGATCCTGAACAAGATCGTCGACCGGTTCGGCGCGGTGAAGGTGACCTCGACCTGGCGGCCGCCTTGGCGGGCGCGGCGCGGCTCCTATCACAAGCGCTGCGAGGCCATGGATTTCCGGGTGCCGGGCGTGCGCCCGCGCACCGTGCTGGACTATGCCCGCTCCCTGCCCGAGGTCGGCGGCAACAAGGTCTACTGGAACGGGCTGATCCACATCGACACCGGCCCGCGCCGGCCCTGGTGAGCCGCCGCCGGACCGGCGCTCAGTTGCCGGCGGCCTCCATGCCCTTCTCGGCCAGCACGCGCCGCGCCACGTCGCCATTGAGGAAGACGATCAGCGCCTTGCCCGCCTCGGCCTGCGCCGCACCCGTGCCGAGCCCGCCGGCATAGGTGGTGTAGTTCTGGATTTCGCGCGGCAGCGGCCCGACCAGCGTCGCGCCCTTGACGGCGAGGATCTCGCTGATCTGGTGGATGGCGAGGTCGGCCTCGCCGGTGACGAGCCGCTGCGCCACGAGCCCGCCCGGCACCAGCACCGCCTTTGCCCTCACCGCATCCGCGATCCCCATCGTCTCCAGCAGCTTCGAGAAATAGATCCCGCTGGAGCCGCCGGCGGCCGGATCGATGTAAGCGACGTTGGCAGCCGCCAGCAGCGCGGCCTTGAAGCTCTCGACCGTCTTGATGTCGGGCTGGGCGGCGCCGTCCTTGACGGCGACTCCGACGGCGGTGCGCGCGAGGTTGACCGGGGTCCCGGCGACGATCTTGCCCTTGTCCGCCAGCTCCCGGATCACGGCCGGCGTCACCACCGCGACGTCGAAAGCCTCGCCGCCGAGAATGCGGCGCTGCAATGCGCCGGCCGTATCATTGTCGACGATCAGCTTGTGGCCGGTTTGCTTCTCGAACTCCGGCGTGATCGCCAGCACGATCGGCTTGAAGGCGCCGGCCGTCAGCACCCTGATCTCGGCGGCGGAAGCCGGCGACAGCGCCGCCAGGGCGGCGAGAAACAGCATTGGAATCAGAGAACGACGCATGGGACCTCCGGAGCGCGGCCGGTCATGCGACCGGTCCTTCCTGCCGAGAGGTAGCCGAGCGCGCAGCCAAGGCAAGGCCTGCGGAGCGGAACCGTGCGGACCAGCGAAATCGTGATGAAGAGGAAATGGCGCGGGCGACGGGGCTCGAACCCGCGACCTCCGGCGTGACAGGCCGGCACTCTAACCAACTGAGCTACGCCCGCGCAGGGCGTGAAGGCCTCGGCCTCCAGCGGGGTTGGGATTATGGCGCGGGGCGGTCAGTGTCAAGCGTGCAGCGCCGGCAAATCGACGCGCCGACAGGTTTTTGCCGGGACAGCCACGCCCGAGTGCGACGCGGTCTAGGCGCATGGTGAAACCGGACTGGCCTCGCGCGCCGGCATTTGATAGGCAGCGACGGGCGGGCGGTTAGCTCAGTTGGTAGAGCGTCTCCTTTACACGGAGAGGGTCGGCGGTTCGAGCCCGTCACCGCCCACCAGCCTTCGCCCTGCGGGCTACGGCTCGGCAAGCCGCAGGTGGTCCCGATCTCCGGTGCAGCGAAATGAAAAGCCGCCGACGCTTTCGCATCGGCGGCCCATGTCGTTCAGGCGCCTGGCCGTTAGGTGATTGGCCTCAGTGGGCGATCACGCCCGCCGCATCCTCGTCCGCGCCCTTCGGCGGCGTCGCCTTCAGGTCTTCTTCCCAGACGATCGGCACAGGCGCGCGCGTCAGCGCGTGCTCCAGCACCTGCTCCATCCGCGAGACGGGAATGATCTCCATGCCCTCCTTCACGGATTTGGGCAGATCGACCAAATCCTTGGCGTTGTCCTCGGGGATCAGCACCTTCTTGATGCCGCCGCGCAGCGCCGCCAGCAGCTTCTCCTTCAGTCCTCCGATCGGCAGCACCCTGCCCCGCAGCGTCACCTCGCCGGTCATGGCGACGTCGCGCCGCGTCGGGATGCCGGTCAGCACCGAGACGATCGAGGTCGCCATGGCGATGCCGGCCGAAGGTCCGTCCTTGGGCGTCGCGCCTTCGGGAACGTGGACATGGATGTCGCGCCTGTCGAACAAGGGCGGCTCGATGCCGAAATCGATGGCGCGCGAGCGGACATAGGACGCCGCCGCCGAGATCGATTCCTTCATCACGTCCTTGAGGTTGCCGGTGACGGTCATCTTGCCCTTGCCGGGCATCATCACGCCTTCGATCGTCAGGAGTTCGCCGCCGACCTCGGTCCAGGCGAGGCCGGTCACGGTGCCGACGCCGTCCTCGGTCTCGGCCATGCCATAGCGGTACTTCGGCGGGCCAAGATAGTCCTCCAGCACGGCGGGCGTGACGGCGACGCTCTTGGCCTTGTCGAGCACGATGTCCTTCACCGCCTTGCGGACGGTGTTGGAGAGCTCGCGCTCGAGATTGCGGACGCCGGCTTCGCGGGTGTAACGCCGCACCAGCGTCATCAGCGACTCGTCGTCGATCGACCATTCCTTCGATTCGAGGCCGTGCTTCTTGATCGCGTTCGGGATCAGATGCTTGCGCGCGATCTCGACCTTCTCGTCCTCGGTGTAGCCGGCGATGCGGATCACCTCCATCCGGTCCAGCAGCGCCGGCGGGATGTTCAGCGTGTTGGCCGTGGTGACGAACATCACGTTGGACAGGTCGTAATCGACCTCGAGGTAATGGTCGTTGAAGGTGCCGTTCTGCTCGGGATCGAGCACCTCCAGCAGCGCCGCCGACGGATCGCCGCGAAAATCCTGTCCCATCTTGTCGATCTCGTCGAGCAGGATCAGCGGATTGGCAGTCTTGGCCTTCTTCATCGACTGGATGATCTTGCCGGGCATCGAGCCGATATAGGTCCGGCGGTGGCCGCGGATCTCGGCCTCGTCACGCACGCCGCCGAGCGACATCCGCACGAACTCGCGCCCGGTCGCCTTGGCGATCGACTTGCCGAGCGAGGTCTTGCCGACGCCGGGAGGGCCGACGAGGCACAGGATCGGGCCCGCGAGCCGGTTGGCGCGCTGCTGCACGGCGAGATATTCGACGATGCGGTCCTTGACCTTGTCGAGGCCGAAATGATCGTCGTCGAGCACGCCCTGCGCGATTGTCAGATCCTTCTTGATCTTCGACTTCTTGCCCCACGGAATGCCGAGCATCCAGTCGAGATAATTGCGCACCACCGTCGCCTCGGCGGACATGGGCGACATCTGGCGCAGCTTCTTCATCTCCGCGATGGCCTTGTCACGGGCCTCCTTGGAGAGCTTGGTGCGGGCGATACGCTCCTCCAGCTCGGCCAGTTCGTCCTTGCCTTCCTCGCCGTCGCCGAGCTCCTTCTGGATCGCCTTCATCTGCTCGTTGAGGTAATATTCGCGCTGGGTCTTCTCCATCTGGCGCTTGACGCGCGAGCGGATGCGCTTCTCGACCTGGAGCACCGACATCTCGCTCTCCATCAGCGAGAGCACCTTCTCCAGACGGTGCGCGACATGGGTGATTTCCAGCACGGCCTGACGGTCGGCGATCTTGACCGCCAGATGCGAGGCGACCGTGTCGGCGAGCTTGGAGGGCTCGTCGATCTGCGAGACGGCGGCGACGATCTCGGACGAAATCTTCTTGTTGAGCTTCACATAGCTCTCGAACTCGCTGATCACCGAGCGGCCAAGCGCCTCGATTTCGACCTTCTTGCCCTCCTCTTCGGAGAGGCCGGTGGCCTCGGCCTGATAAAACGCGTCGTCGGCGACATAGGCGACCGCTTTGGCGCGGCCGACGCCCTCGACCAGCACCTTCACGGTGGAGTCGGGCAGCTTCAGAAGCTGCAATACGCGCGCGAGCGTGCCGATCTCGTAGATGTCTGCAGTGTCCGGATCGTCATCGCCCGCGTTCTTCTGGGTGGCGAGAAGGATCAGCCCGTCGGTCTTGACGACCTCCTCGAGCGCGCGGATCGACTTCTCGCGGCCGACGAAAAGCGGCACGATCATATGGGGGAAAACGACGATGTCGCGCAGCGGCAGCACCGGGTAAAGGCCGGTCTCGCCGGAGACGAAGGGAGCGCGGGGCGCCGAGCCAGTCATGACGTGTCCTTTGTGGTTGCGCCGGACGCCTCCCCGCAATGGGCGCAAGCATTCCGACGTATGCGTCGCGGGGCGACCATCGCCCCGCCCGCCCCCGCGCATCGCACCCTCGACAGGCATGCGATTCTCGCAGGTGCAGCTAAAGTGGAGACTTAACGCCGCGCTTTCAAGCGAGCCCGCACGGCGCGTCCCCAGGCCTTGTCGTCGCAGCCTCGATCATCGTTCCAACACCGCTCGTTGAACGCAAAACGCGCGCCAATCGGCGCGCGCTCCGCATGCGTCGGTACCGCAGCGCATCTCACGCGGAAGCGGATTTCACCTCGTCCTCACGCTCCGAATAGATGAACAGCGGGCGCGACTTCGATTCGACGGCTTCCGGCCCGATCACGACCTGCTCGACGCCTTCCAACCCCGGCAGCTCGTACATCGTCTCGAGCAAAATACCTTCCATGATCGAGCGCAGGCCGCGCGCGCCGGTCTTGCGGTCGATCGCCTTGCGCGCGATCAGGGCGACGGCCTCGTCGGTGAAGGTGAGCTCGGTGTCCTCCATCTCGAACAGGCGCTGATACTGCTTCACCAGCGCATTCTTCGGCTCGGTCAGGATGGTCTTGAGCGCCGCCTCGTCGAGATCCTCCAGCGTCGCCAGAACCGGCAGACGGCCGACGAACTCGGGGATCAGGCCGAACTTCAGCAGATCCTCGGGCTCGACCTCGCGGAAGATTGCGCCGGAACGGCGCTCGTCGGGCGCCTTCACGGTCGCACCGAAGCCGATCGAGGTGCCCTTGCCGCGGCCCGAGATGATCTTGTCGAGGCCGGCGAAGGCGCCGCCGCAGATGAACAGGATGTTGGTGGTGTCGACCTGCAGGAACTCCTGCTGGGGATGCTTGCGCCCGCCCTGGGGCGGCACGGAGGCGACGGTGCCCTCCATGATCTTCAGCAGCGCCTGTTGCACGCCCTCGCCCGAGACATCCCGTGTGATAGAGGGATTGTCCGACTTGCGCGAGATCTTGTCGATCTCGTCGATATAGACGATGCCGCGCTGCGCCCGCTCGACATTGTAGTCCGAGGCCTGCAGCAGCTTCAGGATGATGTTCTCGACGTCCTCGCCGACATAGCCGGCTTCGGTCAGCGTCGTCGCATCCGCCATCGTGAAGGGCACGTCGAGGATGCGCGCCAGCGTCTGCGCGAGCAGCGTCTTGCCAGATCCGGTGGGCCCGATCAGCAGGATGTTGGACTTCGCCAGTTCGACGTCGTTGTGCTTCGTCGCGTGGCTGAGCCGCTTGTAATGATTGTGGACCGCGACCGAGAGCACCTTCTTGGCGTGGTCCTGACCGATGACATAGTCGTCGAGCACCTTGCGGATTTCGCGCGGCGTCGGGACGCCGTCCTTCGATTTCACCAGCGCGGACTTCGATTCCTCGCGGATGATGTCCATGCAGAGCTCGACGCATTCGTCGCAGATGAACACGGTTGGGCCCGCGATCAGCTTGCGCACCTCGTGCTGGCTCTTGCCGCAGAAAGAGCAGTAGAGCGTGCTCTTGGAATCGCCGCTGCTGACCTTACTCATCGTCCATCTCCATTCCCGGAGCCGGCATATGCATCGGACAAGGGCCGATGCAGGCGTCGTCTCTCCGTCATAATAGCCGCCGAGTTCGCGATCATTCGGTTAACGCGTCGATCCGGCACATCCGAATCGCAAAGCTGACCCAAAACCGGACTTGATGGCGGCGTCGCTACGCTCGCTCGATTCCCCATGCAAACATGGGGCCGGGTGTCATGCAATATGGCCCTTCCCGGAGCCGACGCCAACCCACAGCCAACGGGTGGTGACGTCGCAGCCCGGACCGCCGTCTCAGGCGGCTCCCGGAACCATGTCCTCGGGCCGCTTGTCGATGACCTTGTCGATCAGGCCGAAGTCGCGCGCCGCCTCGGCGGTCATGAAGTTGTCGCGCTCCAGCGCCGCCTCGATGTCCTCGTAGGAGCGGCCGGTGTGCTTCACATAGATCTCGTTCAGCCGGCGCTTCAGGCTCTCGACCTCGCGGGCGTGGATCAGGATGTCGGTGACCTGTCCCTGGAAGCCGCCCGAGGGCTGGTGGACCATGATGCGGGCGTTGGGCAGCGCGAAGCGCATGTCCTTGGCGCCGGCGGTCAGGAGCAGCGAGCCCATCGACGCGGCCTGGCCGACGCAGAGCGTCGTCACCGGGCAGCGGATGAATTGCATCGTGTCGTAGATCGACATGCCGGACGTCACCACGCCGCCGGGCGAGTTGATGTAGAAGGAGATCTCCTTCTTCGGGTTCTCGGCTTCCAGGAAGAGGAGCTGCGCCACGATCAGCGAGGCGGAGTAATCCTCGACCGGGCCGGTCAGGAAGATGATGCGCTCGCGCAGCAGGCGCGAATAGATGTCGAAGGCGCGCTCGCCCCGGCTCGACTGCTCGACCACCATCGGGACGAGATTGTTGTAGGTCTCGATCGGATCGCGAAGCATGGAGGATGTCCCTGGGGTGGCGGCGTCGGAAACGCGACGCGAGAGAGAGCGGGTGAGAATCAGGCGGTCTTGTGGAGATCATCCACATAAGCACGGCGGAGCCCGCTGAAAAGGGAAACGCCGCCGGGCCCGTAAGCCGGCGGCGCGATTGTTCGGGTTAAGGTTGCCGCGTCGTTCAGGCGGTGGCGTCGTCGGCAGCGGCGGCGTCCGCCTTCTTGGCCTTTTTGGCGGCAGCCTTCTTCGGCTTCGCCTCGGCGGCCGTCTCGTCGCTGTCCTCGTCGGCGTACAGCGCCTCGCGGCTCACGTTTTCGTCGGCGACCTTCACCTGCTCCAGCAGATGATCGACGACCTTCTCCTCGAAGATCGGCGCGCGGATTTCGGCCAGAGCCTGCGGGTTCTTGCGATAGAACTCCCAGACCTGCTTCTCCTGGCCGGGGAACTGGCGGGCGCGCTCGACAAGAGCCTGGGTCACCTCGTCATCGGAGATCTGGACCTTCGCCTGCTCGCCGATCTCGGCCAGGACGAGACCAAGACGCACGCGGCGCTCGGCGATCTTGCGGTACTCCGCCTTGGCGGCCTCTTCGGTCGTGTTCTCGTCCTCGAAGCTCTTCTTGGCCTCCTTCATGTCGACCTCGACCTGGCTCCAGACCGAGCCGAACTCCTGCTCGACCAGGGTCGGCGGCAGCTCGAAGGTATATTTGGCGTCGAGCGCGTCGAGCAGGCTCTTCTTGAGCTTGCGGCGCGACTGCGCGCCGAAGTCGCGGCCGATCTGCTCGCGGATGGCGCCCCTGAGCGACTCAAGCGACTCCATCCCGAAGGCCTTGGCGAGTTCGTCGTCGATCTTGACCGGCTCGGGCGCCTGCACCTCGGTGACGGTGACCTCGAACTGCGCTGGCTTGCCGGCGAGGTTCGCGGCTGCGTAGTTCTCCGGGAACGTCACCTTGACGGTGCGCGTATCGCCGGCCTTGGCGCCCTCGAGCTGCTCCTCGAAGCCGGGGATGAACTGGCCCGCGCCGAGATCGAGCGGGATGCCCTCGCCCGTGCCGCCGTCGAAGGGCTGGCCGTCGAGCGTGCCGACGAAGGAGATCATCAGGCGGTCGCCCTTCTCGGACTTCGCCTTCTCGCCCTTGCTGGAGAAGCTGCGGTTCTGGCCGGCCATGCGCTCCAGCGCGGCGTCGACATCGGCGTCCGGCACCTCGGCGACGGGCTTGACCAGCGAGACGTCGGAGAGATCGGCGAGTTCGATCTTCGGCAGAACCTCAAGAGCGACGGTGAAGGCGAGATCGCCCTTGGCCTCCATCGCGGCCTCGATCTCGTCCTTGTTCTCGGGGAACTTGATCTGCGGCTCGAAGGCGAGCTTGAGCCCGTTATCGGTGACGATCTTCTGGTTGGCCTCGTTGACCGCGTTCTGCAGCACATCGGCCATGACCGATCGGCCATAGAGCCGGCGCAGATGCGCGACCGGCACCTTGCCGGGGCGGAAACCGTTGATCTTCGCCTTGCCCTGCAGACCCTGGAGGCCGTCATCGAGACGGGTCTTCAGGTCGGCGGCGTTCAGCACCACCTGGAATTCGCGCTTGAGGCCCTGCGAGAGGGTTTCGGTCACGTTCATCGTTTTCGATCCGCCAAAAGGTCTCGTCTTCAAATGTCCAAAGCACGACGCCTTGTGACGGCCGCCGCGCTCGCGAAATTCCGGTCTGGGGCGAACGATTAACGCACCACGCCCAGGCCGTGATGCGATCGCACGCCTGTGGTGCGGGCGGAGGGACTCGAACCCCCACGACTTTCGCCGCTGGTACCTAAAACCAGTGCGTCTACCAGTTCCGCCACGCCCGCCGACCCGCCGCGCCGCGCCCGCGAAACGCAGACGCCGGCATCATAGGGCGCCGGTGCTATACGCATTTGCGCCGGTGCATGCAGCAAAAAAATGCGACGGATTTGCGAAACCGGGCGTCTCGAGGGCGGGCGGGAGCGCCCTCGCCTAGTCTCATGCAATCTCTCGCCAGATCGCGGCGCAGAGCTTATGCCTGCCGGCATGACCGACGAACGCTTCACCACCGCCTTGCGCCCGATCCGCCGCCCGACCCGCCGCGCGACCCTTGCGGGGATGGGCTCGGCGGCGGCCCTCGTGCTGACGGGGGACGCCGATGCCCAGACGGCCTCCGGCACACACGCTGCTGTCCCCGCCGCCGAACCGCCCGCGCGCCTGCTCACTGCGGCTCCCGGCAAGGCGCGCCTGCGGCCAGCGCCGGCTGGCGAGACCGACATCCTGACCCTGAACGGCGCAACCCCCGCCCCTGTGGTGCGAATCAAGCAGGGCGAGGCGCTGCGTGTCAGATTAGAGAACCGGACGACGCTGCCGCTTGCTCTGCATTGGCACGGCCTGCGCGGCGGTGCTGCCGCGATGGATGGCGTCGGCGGCTTCAGCCAGCCCCCCGTCGGACCGGGCGAGAGCTTCGACTACAACCTGACCCCGCCCGATTCCGGCACGATTCTTTATCGCGCGATGGCCCTTGGCGGCGCGTCCGAACCTGCGGGACGCGGCCTTACCGGGATGCTGGTCGTCGAAGAGCCGACGCCGCTGCCCGTCGATCTCGACCTGCCCCTGCTGGTCGGCGACTGGCTCATCGACGACGCCAATGCGATGCGCCCTTTCACCCCGAGAAGCGAGGCCAATGCGGCGGCGGGCCGGCTCGGCAGCTGGCTCACCGTGAACGGCGCGGCCCCGCCGCGCAGCATCGCGGTGAGGCCTGGCAGCCGCGTGCGCCTGCGCCTCGCGAACGCCTGCAACGCCCGGATCATGCGGCTGCGCTTCGACGGCGTGAAGGCATATGTGATCGCGGTCGACGGCCAGCCGACCGACACGTTCGAGCCCGTCCGCGCGCAACTGCCCTTTGCGCCGGGCACGCGCTACGACCTCGTCGTCGACATGCCGGCGGAAGCGGGTCAGGTCGCCGGCGTCACCGCGCTGATCGGCGCTGGCGTGCCGCTTGTCAGGCTTGTCGCGGAGGGGGAACCGAAAAAGCCTCCGACCGAGCCCGTCGCGCTGAAACCCAATCCGGCCCTGCCGGCCGGCGTGCGCCTGCAGGACGCCCGCCGGCCGCAGATCGTGATCGAGGGCGGCGCGAAGCTGACCTCTGAGGCCAAGCTCGATTTCGCCGGCCTCGACCTCGCCCGGCCCTGGACGCTCAACGGCAGCGTGGGCGATCTCGCAAAACCACTGTTCAGCGTCAGGCGCGGGACGCCGATCGTGCTCGCCATCGACAACCGCACCGCCTTCCTGCAGCCGATCCATGTCCACGGCCACGCATTCCGGCTGCTGCACCCGCTCGACGACGGCTGGGAGCCCTATTTCCTCGACACGGTGCAGATCCCGGAGAACCGGAAGCTGCACATCGCCTTTATCGCCGACAATCCCGGCAAATGGCTGATCTCGTCCTCGGTGCTGGAGCGTTTCGACCTCGGCCTGTGGACCTGGTTCGAGGTGACGTGAGCGGCAGGACGCTCATGCGCTGGCTGATGGCGGCGTTCTACCTCGCCGCCGGCATCGCACATCTGCGCGCACCGGACGCGTTTCTGCCGATCGTGCCCGGCTGGGTTCCTGCGCCGCGCGAGGTCGTCATCGTCACCGGCGTCGCGGAGCTGGCGGGCGCGCTCGGCCTGCTGGTCCCGCGCCTGCGCTATGCTGCCGGCATCGGCCTTGCGCTCTACGCGCTCTGCGTCTGGCCGGCCAACATCAAGCACGCGCTGGAAGCCATTGATATACCGCCGCTTCCGACAAGCTGGTGGTATCACGGGCCAAGGCTCGCGCTGCAGCCGGTGCTGATCTGGTGGGCGTTGTATGCCGGCGGGGTCACCGCCTGGCCGTGGCGGCGCAAACCTACCCGGGCAACTCCCCCGCCTTGATCCGCTTCACCCCCAACACCGCCATGTCGCTCCATGCTTTGTCGAGCGAGCCGTTGAGGTCGATGGCGCGGCAGGCCTCCTCGACGACCAGCGTCTGCAAGCCGGCCTTAGCCGCGTCCTGCGCCGTCCAGTTGACGCAGAAATCGGTCGCGAGCCCCACCACCACGGCGCGCGTCACGCCGCGCTCCTTGAGGTAGCCGCCCAAGCCCGTCGGGGTCTTGCGGTCGGCCTCCAGGAATCCGGAGTAGCTGTCGATCTGCGGCCGGTAGCCCTTGCGGATGATGGTCTGCGCGGTGGGAAGATCGAGGTCGGCGCGGAACTCCGCCCCCTTCGTGCCCTGGATGCAATGATCCGGCCAGAGCACCTGCGGGCCGTAAGCCATCTGGATCAGCTCGAACGGCTTTTTGCCGGTATGGCTCGTGGCGAAGGAAGAGTGGCCCGTCGGGTGCCAGTCCTGCGTCAGCACGATGGTGGAAAAGCGCGGGCCCAGCGCGTTGATCACCGCGACGACCTCGTCGCCCTTCGCCACGGCGAGGCTGCCGCCGGGGCAGAAATCGTTCTGCACATCGACGACGATGAGCGCGGTCGCGGCGTCGATCATCGGCTTCTCCTGGGCTTTGAGAGGCTGGACAGCGGTGGCGGCCGTCAGGATGGTCGCGCCAGCGACGAGCTGGCGTCGGTCAATTGTGAAGCGGTCGGTCATGGCATGCTTCCGTGATGCTGCTCCAAGCACTTTGCGGGAAGAAAAAAGCGCGGGGAACCCCTCTCCTGTAAGGAGAGGGGCAGGGGTGAGGTGACGGACGTCTGACCAGTCGAGCGTCTATGCCAGCCGGCGCAGCGGTGAGGTCGCGTCTCATGCGGAAAAGGGCCGACCCCTCACCCTGCCCTCTCCCTCCGGGAGAGGGTTCCCCGCGCTTTACTCGCTGAGTTGGCTACCCTCTCGCCGCACGCGTCATCCGGGTCACGCCTTTTCGCGCCGCGAACATCCGGCCATAGACGTCGCCGGCGAGAGCGGGCCGGTAGCAGCGTTGCTCCAGCAGCGGGTCCCATGCGTGCTCATGGGTGTCGATCAGGTCGAAGTCGCCTTTCAGCCGCGCGGCGAGTTGATCGCGGTTCTTGCGGTTCTGGTACTCCAGCAGCACCAGCGAGGTCTGCGACAGGTCGAGCTGGTCAAGCACGTCGCCTTCTCCGCCCTCGATGTCGATCTTGACCACGTCGGCCGATGGCAGGCTGGCGGGATCGACGACCGCGACCTCGTACTGCTCGACCATCGCGCCCGCGACGAAAGTGTCCCCCGCATAGGAGGCGAGCCCCGATTCGCCATCGCCAGCGAAACGGCTGACGAAGCTCGCCGTCTTCGAGCTGCCGGGAAACAGCGCCGCGTTCACCGGCACGATGTCGCGGCGCAGATGCGTGTTCTGCCTGAGCAGCGCGAAGGTGCCCGGATGCGGCTCGTAGGAGGTCACGACGCTGCCCGGCCAGCGCGCGGTGGCCCAGAGCGCGAAGGAGCCGACATTCGCCCCGATATCGAGGATGTCGAGGCCGACGCCGTCGAACCCCGTCTCGTACTCGCCCTCCAGAACGTCTTTGATCGCCCAATGCATCGCATCGGGCACGGCAAGGCTCATCGGAATATGCGCGATGTAGTGCTTCACGTCGGCCCCCCGGCAGAGGAGCGCCGCCTCCTGTCGCCGGGCGTGACGAACTCACGCTCCGCGTCGCGGCGGCTCCCGCATCATCAGGAGCATTGCTCACGGGTTCGCACAAGTGCGTGAACGGTCGGTTGCGCCGTTGCCGCGTCATTTTTTCCTGTGTTCAGCGCAGTTCCACGCTGACCACGCCGGGCGCGGCGCGCACCGCGTTGGCGATCTGTTGGTTCACCGGATAGCGACCCGGCAACTCGATCTCGACCTCCTGCGCCCCATCGTCGAGGATCATCACCAGCGCGATCTTGCCCTCGGCCCTGATGCCGTCGCTGCGCGGGCGCACCCGCTCGGCGATCGACGCCAGCGCCTTGTCGTCGCGCAGATAGACCAAGAGGTCCTGCTTCTGACGGGCGGCAAGATCGTCCAGCACCTCGACATCCTCGATGCGCGGGCGGACCTCCTCGCCGTCGAGCACGGCAGACAGTCGCAGCACGAGAGCCCGGCCCGGCTCCAGCAGGTCGCGATGGCGCTGCAAACCCTCCGAGAACAGGATCGCCTCGAACTGCCCGCTCGGGTCGGACAATTGCACGATGCCCATCTTGTTGCCGGATTTGGTCCGCCGTTCGGATTTGTCGATCACCGAGACCGCGACCTTGGCGACGCCGGTGCCGTTGGCCCGGACCGTCTGGGCGAATTCGGAAAAACGCTGCACGCGCAGGCGCTTCAGCACATGGGCATAATCGTCGAGCGGATGGCCCGACAGAAAGAAGCCGACAGCCTCGTGCTCGCGCCGCAGCCGCTCGGCGGCCGACCAGGGCTCGACCGGGGGAATGCGGAAAGCTTCCTGCACGCCGCTGCCGCCAAACAGCTCGGACTGGCCGCCGAGCGCGGCCTCCCGCGTTCGGTTCGAGAGCGCCAGCATGCCATCGATCGCCGCCATGGCGCGCGCGCGTTCCGGCTCCAGCGCATCGAGCGCGCCGGCCGCGATCAGGGCCTCGATGGTGCGCCGGTTGACCAGCTTGGTGTCGATCCGCCGCGCCAGATCGGCGAGGTCCCTGAACGGCCCGCCCGCCTGCCGCGCCGCCACGATGGAGGCGACCGCCGCGCCGCCGACGCCCTTGATCGCGGCCAGCGCATAATGGATCGCGCCCTCCGACACGTCGAACTCGACGCCCGAGCGGTTGATTGCGGGGGGGAGCACTTTGATGCCCATGCGCTCGGCGTCGCGGCGGAATTCCGAGAGCTTGTCGGTGTTGCCCATGTCGAGCGTCATCGACGCCGCCATGAACTCGACGGGGAAATTGGCCTTGAGATAGGCGGTCTGGAAAGCGACGACGGCATAGGCCGCCGCATGGCTCTTGTTGAATCCGTAATCGGCAAATTTCGCCAACAGATCGAAGATTTCGGACGCCACGTCCTTTTTTATGCCGCCCTCGACCGCGCCGTTCACGAAGCGGTCGCGCTGGGCGTCCATCTCCGCCTTGATCTTCTTGCCCATGGCGCGGCGCAACAGGTCCGCCTCGCCGAGCGAATAACCCGACAGGGCTTGGGCCACCTGCATCACCTGCTCCTGGTAGACGATGATGCCATGCGTCTCGGCCAGGATGGCTTCCATCTTCGGGTGGAGATAGGTCGGCTCCTCCAGCCCAAGCTTGCGGCGGCAATAGCTCGGGATGTTGTCCATCGGGCCCGGCCGGTAGAGCGCAACCAGCGCGATCAGATCCTCGATTCGGTCGGCCTTCATCTCGACCAGTGCGCGCCGCATACCGGCGCTTTCCACCTGGAACACGCCGACCACCTCGCCGCGCGCCAGCATCTCGTAGCTCTTGGGATCATCAAAGGGCAGGCTCGCCAGATCGACGTCGATGTTGCGCTGCTTGATCAGCTTCACGGCGGTCGTCAGCGTGGTCAGTGTCTTGAGGCCGAGAAAGTCGAATTTCACCAGACCCGCCTGCTCGACCCATTTCATGTTGAACTGGGTGACGCGCATCCCCGTGCGCGGATCGACCGAAAGCGCGACCAGTTCCTCCAGCGGCCGGTCGCCAATGACGACGCCGGCCGCATGAGTCGAGGCGTGACGGTGCAGGCCTTCGAGCTTCTGGCCGATCTCCAGCAGCCGCGCGACGACCTGATCCTCCTCCGCCGCCTGCTGCAGCTTGGGCTCGCCCTTGATCGCATCGACCAGCGAGATCGGCTTCGCCGGGTTCTGCGGCACGAGCTTGGTCAGCTTGTCGACCTGGCCATAGGGCATCTCCAGCACTCGCCCGACATCGCGCAGCACGCCGCGCGCCAGCAGCGTCCCGAAGGTGATGATCTGCGCCACGCGCTCCTTGCCGTAGCGGCGCTGAACGTAGTCGATCACCTCCTCGCGCCGGTTCTGGCAGAAGTCGATGTCAAAGTCCGGCATCGAGACGCGATCGGGGTTGAGAAAGCGCTCGAACAGCAGGCCGAAGCGCAACGGATCCACGTCGGTGATCGTCAGCGCATAGGCGACGAGCGAGCCCGCGCCAGAGCCGCGGCCTGGCCCGACCGGGATGTCGTGGTCCTTCGCCCATTTGATGAAGTCGGCGACGATCAGGAAATAGCCCGGATATTTCATCCGGGCGATGACGGAGAGCTCGAAATCGAGCCGCGCCTCATAGGCCGCGACGTCGAAGCCCGGCGATGGCCCGTGCTTGGCCAGCCGCGCCGCGAGCCCGGCCTTCGCCTGCAGCTCCAGTTCGACCGCCTCGTCGAGTCCGTTCTCGCCGCCGAAGCGCGGCAGGATCGGCTTGCGCAGGCCCACCCGCCAGGTGCAGCGCATCGCAATCTCAACGGTCGAGGCCAGCGCCTCGGGCAGATCGGCGAAGCGGCGCTTCATTTCGGCGCGGCTGGCGAAATGATGCTGCGGGGTCACGCGCCGGCGCTCGCCATCGGAGACCAGCCGCCCGGCCGCCACTGCCAGCAGCGCGTCATGGGCATCGTAATCGGCGGGCTTGGCGAAAAAGGGTTCGTTTGTCGCGACGATTGCGAGGTCGGCATCATAGGCGAGCTTGAGGAGCTGAGCCTCGATGGCCGCCTCGCCTTCCTCGCCATGACGCTGGATCTCGACATAAAGTCGGTCGCCGAAGATTTCTGCCAATGTGGAAAGCCGCGCTTTCGCCTGCGCCGACTGCCCGTTGCGCAGCGCGAGATCGACTGGCCCGCCATGGCCACCGGAGAGCGCGATCAGCCCATCACTGTGCGCGCCAACCCTGTCGATCGTGGAGAGCGGCTGGCCCGAGCCGCCGCTCGCCAGGCAGGCTTCGGTGACGAGTTTCATCAGATTGCCGTAGCCGCCCTCGGTCATCGCCAGCAGCACGAGATGAGGCGGGGTCTGGTTGAGCGCGGGTTTGCGTCCGCCCTCGGCCTCGTCGCCGAAATCGACCGAGAGCTGCACGCCGGCGATCGGCTGAATGCCGGATCCGGCGAGCTTTTCCGAGAACTCCAGCGCACCGAACAGGTTGTTGGTGTCGGTCAGGGCCAGCGCAGGCTGGCTATCGCCAGCCGCCATCTTGGCGATGGTCGGGATCGTCATTGCGCCTTCGAGAAGCGAATAGCTCGAATGGACATGCAAATGCACGAAGCCGATCTCGGACAGGATGCGCCCCTCGCTGTCGTCCCGGCCCATCATCGCCCCTCGCCTGCGGCGCGACTCGTTCGCTCCGCGTCGCGAGCATTTGGGATGCCCGCGCACACGGCGTCCAGCAGCCAGATGCCGCAGTTGCGGGCGGGCTGTGGATGGCTCGGACCGAAGCGTCAGACCTGCGCCGCCGAGAACAACGCCGCCCAAAGCCAGATCATGCCGAGGAACAGAGCGAGCGAGGCCAGCTCCGCCAGACCCGCCGCCACCTTGCGCATCGCAACCATCACCACCTCCATATGTTCTGTCTATGTCCAGTTTAATTCATGTTTTGTTCTCGTCAATGCCGATGCGTCAGTTCCAACAGGGACGTATGGATGGCGGTTAACAGGCGGTAAGCAAGGTGGCCTGAAGGTTAACGCCGCAACCATTCGAGAAGCCGCACCGCCTCACTCCAGCGGTACCACCAACCCGTCGCGGATCGTTACCTGCCGGTCCATCCGCCGGGCGAGATCGAGATTGTGGGTCGCGATCAGCGCCGCCAGCCCCGAGGCCCGCGCGAGCGCCACCAGCGTCGAGAAAACGTGAAGCGAGGTCACCGGGTCGAGATTGCCGGTCGGCTCGTCGGCCAGCAGCAGGCGCGGCGTATTGGCCATCGCCCGGCCGATGGCGACGCGCTGCTGCTCGCCCCCCGAGAGTTCGCCGGGCAGATGGTCCAGCCGCTCGCCGAGCCCCAGGAACGTCAGCAGTTCGGCCGCGCGCTCCTCGGCCAGCCCCTTGTCGAGCCCGCGGATGCGCTGCGGCAGCACGACGTTCTCCAGCGCTGTGAATTCCGGCAGCAGATGATGGAACTGGTAGACGAAGCCGATCTCGGTGCGGCGCAGCCGCGTGCGGCCGGCATCGTCTAGCTTGGCCGTCGCCATGCCGCCGATGAAGACCTCGCCGGCATCTGGCTTTTCCAGCAGGCCTGCGACATGCAGCAGAGTCGATTTGCCGGTACCGCTCGGTGCGACGAGCGCGACGAGTTCGCCCGGCCAGAGCGCGAAATCCGCCTTGCGCAGGATTTCGAGCGGCGCGTCGGCCTGGGGATAGAAGCGCTCGACCTGTGACAGGAAGAGCGCCGGGGTCTCGCGCGCCATCGCCTCAACCCATCCTGAGCGCCTGGACAGGGTCCAGGCGCGCCGCCTTCCAGGCGGGATAGAGCGTCGCCAGCAGCGACAGGATCAGCGCCATCGCGACCACGCTCGCCACCTCTCGCCAGTCGATCACCGACGGGATGTTGCTGAGGAAACGCACCGTCGGGTCCCAGAGATTGGCGCCGAGCAGCCAGTTCAGCCCCGCCATGATCGACTGGATGTTGTTGGCGAAGACGACGCCGAGCGCGAGCCCCGCCAGCGTGCCGAAAACGCCGATCGCCGCCCCCGTGATCAGGAAGACCCGCAGCACCGTGCCCCGCGTCGCGCCCATGGTCCGCATGATCGCGATGTCGGCTGTCTTGTCCTTCACCAGCATGATCAGACCCGAGACGATGTTGAGCGCCGCGACCAGCACGATCAGCGTCAGGATCAGAAACATCACGTTCCGCTCGACCTCGAGCGCGTTGAAGAAGGTGCGGTTGCGCTGCCGCCAGTCCGACAGCACCAGCGGTCGCGGCGCATCGGCCTCGATCGCGTCGCGAACGGCTTGCGTGCGGTCGGGATTGTCGACGAAGATCTCGATGACGTTCACGTCGCCGTCGCGGTTGAAATAGGCCTGCGCCTCGGTAAGTGGCATGAACACGAAGGAGGCGTCGAACTCGGTCATGCCGATCTCGAAGATCGCCTGCACCGGATAGGCCTTGATCCGCGGCGCGGTGCCGAACGGCGTCGAAGCCCCGCGCGGCGAGACGATGGTGATCGATTCGCCGACCGTGAGCCCGAGCGAATTGGCCAGCCGCTGGCCGATCGCGACGCCTCCGCCCGCATCGAAGCCGTCGAGCGTGCCACGCCGGACATTGCCGCCGACGAACGGGATCGCCTTGATGTCGGCTTCCAGGATGCCGCGCACCAGCACGCCGCCATTGCCGGTCTGCGAGGAGGCGAGCGCCTGCCCCTCGACCAGCGGGATCGCCTGCCGGACGCCCTGCACCTTCCGCAGACGCTCGGCCACGGCCATGTAATCGTCGAGCGGCCGGTCGATCGGGGTTGCGAAGATATGCCCGTTCACGCCGACGATCTTCTCCAGCAACTCCTTGCGGAAACCGTTCATCACCGACATCACGATGATCAGCGTGGCGACGCCGAGCAGAATGCCGAGGAACGAGAAGCCAGCGATGACCGAGACGAAGCCCTCGCGCCGGCGCGTGCGCAGATAGCGCCCGGCCAGCAGCCATTCGAAGCCGGCGAAAGGCCTGGTGCCGGTCGGCTGGGGCTCGGCCGAGACCGGCGTTTCGACGGCGACGTTCACGCCGGGTTGCCTTCGCGGGATTTACCTTTGAAGCGCTCGAGCGCAGCCTCGAGCGGGACGCTCTCGCGCTCGCCGCTGGTCCGGCGCTTGATCTCGACCTTGCCCTCGGCGAGGCCCTTGGGGCCGACGATGATCTGCCAGGGCACGCCGATCAGGTCGGCGGTGGCGAACTTGCCGCCGGGACGTTCGTCGGTGTCGTCGTAGAGCGCGTCATAGCCCTTCGCCAGCAGCGCCTCGTAGAGCTTTTCGCAGGCGACGTCGGTGCCGGCGTCGCCGGCCTTCAGGTTCAGCACCGCGACGTCGAAGGGCGCGATCTCGTCGGGCCAGACGATGCCGCCATCGTCATGCCCGGCCTCGATCAGCGCCGCCACGAGCCGGCTCGGGCCGATGCCGTAGGAGCCCATATGCACGGGCGTCTGCTGGCCGTCCGGCCCGGTCACCGTGGCGCCCATCGGGTCGGAGTATTTGGTGCCGAAATAAAAGATGTGACCAACCTCGATGCCACGCGCCGAAACCTGCGCTTCGCTGGGAATCGCCTCGTAAGTGGCCTTGTCATGCATCTCGTCGGTGGCGGCATAAAGGCTGGTCCATTTGTCGATGATCGCCTGCAGCCCCTCGACGCTGTCGAAATCTGTGTCGGCCGCCGGAGTCTCGAAATCGAGATAGTCCTTGTGGCAGAACACTTGGCTCTCGCCCGTCGAGGCCAGCACGATGAACTCGTGGGAGAGATCGCCGCCGATCGGCCCGGTATCGGCCCGCATCGGGATCGCCTTCAGACCGAGCCGCGCGAAGGTGCGCAGATAGGCCGTGAACATGCGGTTATAGGCGTGGCGCGCGGCCGCCTGGTCGATGTCGAAGGAATAGGCGTCCTTCATCAGGAATTCGCGCCCGCGCATCACACCGAAGCGCGGCCGGCGCTCGTCGCGGAACTTCCACTGGATATGGTAGAGGTTCAGCGGCAGGTCCTTGTAGGATTTGACATAGGTGCGGAAGATGTCGGTGACCATCTCCTCGTTCGTCGGGCCATAGAGCATCTCGCGCTTGTTGCGGTCGGTGATGCGCAGCATCTCCTCGCCATAGGCGTCGTAGCGCCCGCTCTCGCGCCAGAGATCGGCGGATTGGATCGTCGGCATCAGGATTTCGATCGCGCCGGAGCGGTTCTGCTCCTCGCGCACGATCCGGTTGATCTTCTCCAGCACGCGCAGGCCGAGCGGCAGCCACGAATAGATGCCGGCCGATTGCTGGCGGATCATGCCGGCGCGCAGCATCAGCCGGTGCGAGACGATCTCGGCCTCGCGCGGCGCATCGCGCAGGATCGGCAGGAAGTAGCGGGAGAGACGCATCGGAGGAACTCGTGGAATGATGGCGCGAGACGAAGCGCCTGAGTCGGTCATGGCGCAGACAGCATCGCCATTGCTGGAATGCAAATGCAAATGCAAATCGGGCAGCCAAAGGCTGCGATAGCGGCCGGGGACAGGTTGTCGCTCAGCCCGTCTTTCCGAACTTCTGCCTGAGCCGCATGTTCACGGCCGGCGGCACGAACGGGGAAACGTCGCCGCCCATGCCGGCGATCTGGCGCACCAGGGTCGCCGTGATCGGCCGCACCCCGGTCGAGGCCGGCAGGAAGACGGTCTGAATCCCGCCATCCATCGTGCGGTTCATGCCGGCGAGCTGCATCTCGTAGTCGAGGTCGGAGCCATCGCGCAGGCCGCGGACGAAGAGGGTCGCCCCGGCCTCGCGCGCCGCCCAGATCGCCAGCTTGTCGAAACTGACCACCTCGATGGAGACGCCCGCTTCACGCGCGATCGGCCCCGCGACCTCGCGCAGCAGATCGCTGCGCTCCTCGGCGGTGAAGATCGGCGCTTTTCCCGGGTGGACGCCGATGGCGATGACCAGCCGGTCGCAGAGCCGGCAGGCGCCCGAGATCACATCGAGATGGCCATTGGTCACGGGATCGAACGACCCGGGATAGAAGGCTGTGCGGCTCATCAGGAAGGGTTAGACCCTGCCCGCCGTGGCTGCAAGTCGGTCACGCCGCCCTGACTTGCAGGATGAACTCGTCGACGCGCGCCTTCAGCCCATGGGCCAGGCCGGTCAGCTCGGACGAGGCGCGCAAGAGCGCGCCGGCGGCGTCCGAGGTCTGCTGCGAGGCGGATGAGACGAGGCTCGTCGCCTCGCCGATGCGGCTGAAGGCGGCCGTCGCGGTGCCGACCTCGGTGACGATGGCGTGAGCCGCGTCCTGCTGGTGGCGCATCGTCTCGGCGGTGCGGCGAACCGTGTCGCTCAGATCCCCGATCATGCCGCGAATGCCTGCGATGGCCTCGACCGTCGCCGTCGTCGCCTGGTTCATGCCGCCGATCTGCCGCGAGATGTCCTCGATGGCGCGGGCCGTCTGGCCCGACAGGCCCTTGACCGCGGAGGCGACGACAGCCCCTGCCCGCCTCGCCGGCGCGCGCAGCCTCGATCGTGGCGTTGAGCGCGAGGAGGTTCGTCTGCGCGGCGATGTCGGAGATCATCCCGGTCACGTCGGAGACCCGGGCTGCTCCCGATGCGAGGGACTCGACCACCGCCCCCATCTCGTCGGCATAGTCGCGGGCCGAGCGCGCACTGCGATCCGAAGACTGCACATCACTGTCGAGCTTGTCGATCGCGCTGCGCAGATCCTGCGCCGCCCCTTCGATCGAGCGGATGCTGGCGATGGCGCGCGAGGTCGAATCGTGGACCGTGCCGGCATTCGCCTGCGTCTGCAGGGCGCCGTTGGACAGTTCGCTCGCCGTGACGCTGAGTTCCTCGGCGGCTGATGAAACGGCGGTGGTGACGCTGAGGATCGAGCGTTCGAGATCGCTGGCGAGGTCGCGGAGCAGCGCGCTGCGCTGGCGGCTCGCTTCGAGATCGGCTTCCTCACGGCCCGCCAGACGCCCCGCCTCGTCGCGGATCAGGTTTTCGCGGATGCGCTGGACCGAGGCCGCGATGGCGCCGAGCTCGTCCTTGCGCTGCGCGCCTGGAATGTCGAGGTCAGTTCGCCCGTCGGCCACGCCAGCCAGAGCCTGCGACAGGCCCCTGATCGGCTGAACCACGGAGAGCCCCAGCAAAAGCGCGAAAACGAGAAGCGGCCCGATCACGATAAGCGCCGCGCCAAGCATCGCATTGCGGATCGTGACGACGACGGCGAAGGCGGTTTTCTCCGGTTCGGTCAGCCAGAGCAGCCAGGTCCAGTCGCCGACCCTGACAGGCCGGCCGGTGACGAGAAGATCCGCGCCATCGCGGCTGGTCATCGTCAGCATGCCGCTCTTTCCCGGCCCCAACAGGCCGGGATCGAGCACGGCGCCCGGCGCGTCGCCAACGAGCCGGCGGGCCGGGTTCGAGCGCATGAAACCGTCCGCGCCGACCAGATAGGTTGCGACATTGCGCAGGCCGCTCGTATTCGTCGCCAGGACAGCGTCCATGATTTTGGTGTCGAGCGCGATGACGAGCGTGCTGAATCCGTTCTCCGTGCCGGATTCCGTATTGGCGAAGCGCTGCGCCATGAAGGCGCGCGGCTCGCCACCAGCCGGATCATAAGGCGCGAAATCGACGACCGCCTGCTCGCCGGCCGGCACAGATCGCGCCGCCGCGACCACCTTGCCAAGGCCGGTCTCCACCAGATCCGACTCGCTGACGAGCCGGCCGAACTCCGGACCCTTCCTGACGCTGTAGACCACCCTCCCCTTGGCCGAAACCAGATACATGTCGGCGTAGCCGAACTGCTTCAGCGCGGCGCGATAGGTTTCGTGGATCGGCACATGACGCCAGGAGTAGCCATGCTGGTGGTCACGGCCCGTGCGCGCCTCGCGCTCCTCGGGCGATCCGCCGGCCTGATAGTGGTCGAGAATCCGGCGCATGTCGTAGGCGCCGAGCTCCATCCATTTGCCGATCTCGTCGACCGCCGAAACCGCATAGGCGCTCCGCGCCTGCACCGAGAGCTCCGACCTGACCTGCACCCAGCGCCGCTCGATCGCGCCGGCATGGCTCTCGGCCAGATCGCTCAGCCGCTCACGCACCGATTCCCGAGCCCATTCGGCCACGGCGCGATAGGCCGACATGCCGACGACCAGTGCCGCCAGACAGGCGAGCGCCAGCATCGCGGCGGGAAGCCTGATCCTGAGGCTGAACAAGTGGTGGAACTCCGGCGGGACATCATGTCCAATTTCGCCAGGAGACACCCGATTGCGTTAACGTTGTTTGAAAGCGAACCCCGCCAAGGCCCGTATAGAGTGCATCAGGGCAGCAGCGCGGCGAGCGCCGCTGCGCTACCGATGATCGTTGACAGGAAGACGAGCGCCAAAGCCGCGAAGGACAGGCGGCGCTGACTGTCGAACTTGCGGGGAAACGACATGCTGTGCTCTCGGCGAATCGAATGACACCTGCTGTTACCTTGGGTGAAGCCCAGCTCCGGCCCCGGCATGGCGACATCATGGCGAGACTGTGACATGGCCGATGTCCCGGTTTGCCGATTGCGCCTTCCCGTCTCCCCGCCTAAACCGCCCCGATGCTCACCCTCAACGACATCACCTACCGGCTCGGCGAGCGCCTGCTGCTGGACCATGCCGGCGCGTCGCTGCCAGACGGCGCGCGCGTCGGCCTTGTCGGCCGCAACGGTACCGGCAAGACGACCTTGTTCCGGATCATCACCGGCGACCTGTCGCCCGAAGGCGGCAGCGTCCATCTGCCCAAGGGCCGGCGCATCGGCGGCGTCGCGCAGGAGGCGCCGGGCGGGCCCGAGACGTTGATCGAGGTCGTGCTCGCCGCCGACACCGAGCGCGCCGCCCTGCTGGCCGAATCCGAGACCGCGACCGACCCGCTGCGCATCGCCGAGATCGGCACGCGGCTCGCCGATATCGACGCCCACTCCGCCCCCGCGCGCGCCGCGACGGTCCTACACGGTCTCGGCTTCGACGAGGCCGCCCAGCAGCGCCCCTGCTCGGATTTCTCCGGCGGCTGGCGCATGCGCGTCGCGCTGGCGGCTGTGCTGTTCGCCCAGCCCGATCTGCTGCTGCTCGACGAGCCGACCAACTATCTCGACCTCGAAGGCACGCTCTGGCTCTACGACTATCTCGAGCGCTATCCGCATACCGTGCTGGTCGTGAGCCATGACCGCGAACTGCTCGACACCTGCGTCGATCACATCCTGCATCTCGACCAGGGCAAGCTGACGATCTATCGCGGCGGCTACACCTCCTTCGCGAAGCAGCGCGCCGAGAAGCAGATGCAGCTCGCCAAGGCGAAGGAAAAGCAGGACGCCGAGCGCAAGCACCTGCAGTCCTTCGTCGACCGCTTCAAGGCCAAGGCCACCAAGGCGAGGCAGGCGCAGTCGCGTGTCAAACGGCTGGAGAAGATGGAGACGATCGCGACCATCGTCGATCGCGACGTCCAGCCCTTCAGCCTGCCCGGACCCGAGCGCCCGCTCGCCCCGCCGATGATCGTGCTGAACGACGCCAGCGCCGGCTATGGCGAACGCAAGGTCTTGTCACGGCTCAACCTGACGCTGCTCCCGGACGACCGCATCGCTTTGCTCGGCTCGAACGGAAACGGCAAATCGACCTTCTGCAAGCTGATCGGCGGACGCCTGCCGCCGCTCTCGGGCGAAATGCGCAGATCGTCCAAGCTGGAGACGGCCTATTTCGCCCAGCACCAGCTCGACGAGCTTCGCCTGGAGGACACGCCGGTCGCCCATCTGCGCGACCTGATGCCGGACGCGCCCGAGGCGAAGGTGCGCTCGAAAGCGGCCCAGATCGGCTTCCCGGCCCAGAAAGCCGAGACGCCGGTGAAGAATCTCTCGGGCGGCGAGAAGGCCAGGCTGATGCTCGGGCTCGCCGCCTTCGGCGGCCCTCACCTGCTGATCCTCGACGAACCGACCAACCATCTCGACATCGACAGCCGCACCGCGCTCGTCAACGCGATCAACGATTATCCCGGCGCGGTCATCCTCGTCAGCCATGACCGCTTCCTGATCGAATCCTGCGCCGACCGGCTGTGGCTCGTCGGCGACGGCACGGTGAAGAACTTCGACGGCGATATGGAGGATTACCGCACGCTGGTGCTCGGCGGTGCCAAGGCGGCGCGGCGCGAGAAGCAGGCGGAGGCAGCCCCGGCGGCCGGGAAGGCCGACGAGCGCAAGGGCGCCGCCGTCAAACGCGTCGCGCAGGGCCCGCTGCGGCAGAAGCTCAACCTCGCCGAGGCGCGCATCGCCAAGCTGACCGGGCTGATCGCCAAGGTCGACGAAGTGCTCGGCAACGGCGCGGCCTTCGCCCGCGACCCCGACAAGGCGCTGCTGCTCTCACGCCAGCGGGCGGAGCTTGCGGAGGCGCTTGCCGCGGCGGAAGAGGAGTGGCTGGGATTGAGCGAGGAGTTGGAGAGCGCCTGAGGCGGCCCCAGCCGCCGGTCAGTTGCTGACCGGCTTGAGCGCCGGGTCCCAGTGCTCGACGATCTTGCCATCCCTCACCCGGAAGAGATCTAACCAGTGGCTGTTATAGGTCTTGGTCGCATCGGCGGGCTCCGGACGCGGCCGCCGGATCACGAGCTGGACCAGATCGCCATCGACCAGCACGGCGGCGAAGTCGGTTTTGACGATCGCGCCGGGCGCCTCGGGCTGCGGCCAGATCCTAGAGAAGAAGTCGTTGAAGCCCTTCAGCCCGCCCGCGACGTTGGGATTGTGCTGAATATAGTCCTCGGCGATGTAGTCCCTCGCCTTGGTTCAGTCCTGCGCATCGAAGACGGTGCTCCAGAATTCGAGCACGAGCGCCTTTTTGGCGGCTTCGGCCGGCGTCGTCTGGGGGCGAACCGCCTGCGATGTGGCGGCGACGAGCGCGACGCCGAGCAGCAGACCCGCGACATGTCCGGTGATCGATGGCAACCGCATGTCTGGTTCCTCATCCTGTCGGCGATGACGCAGCGGGCAAGAAACGGGCTCTGCCCAACACGTCAAGCGCCAGCGCGGCCGCTGGCGTCATCCGGGCCATGACAAAATCGTCGGCCTGGAGTGGTGACAAGGTAGCCCCGGTCAGCGCAGCGTCCGCGCCATCACGCTCATCAGCGCGCTGGGCACGCTGCAACTCTCCACGGAATTGAAATGCTGGCCGTCGAATAGGAAACGCACGACTTCGCGATGCTGGTTCTCGTCGAGATGCAACGCAAGATTGACGCTGCCGCGCGCCCGGTCCTTGAGCCGGCAAGGCAATAGCAATCCTCCGGGCAGTATCAGATCGAACCAGGCGTCGTCCGGCGGCTGGCCGGCGACGAAACGCACGCAGGCCGTGGTCGGCGACAGCGTCCTGACGATGCAGGCCCACTCCTGTCCCACGGCGCGCAGCCGCGTCGGCAGCCCGAGATGGAAGACGTCGAGCCTGTCTTTGCGGGGCAGATCGATCGACATGTAGATGCCGAGGATCAACATCAGGGAATTGTAGTAGCACCACAGCGAGACGAAGATCAGGCTCTCCGTGTTGGCGATCGAAAGCGGGCGTGCGGTGAAATTCAGCACCAGTCCGATGATGTAGAGCGCAATGGGTATCGCGAAGGCGATCACGAAGGGCCAGTGGACGACCACCGCCGTGCGGTCGATCCCTTTCGCCGTGACGTTGAACTTGTGGCCCATCGGCCGGAACAGCCCGACAAGACCGGCACGGAACGTCGCGAAGTATTCAAGCGTGGTCGCGGCCTCGCTCAGGATCGGCAGATTCGTGCCCCGCGAGATCCAGACGATGCCGATATACTGCACGACGAGGAACGGGCCGAGCCAGCCAAACAGCGTCGAAAGGTCGGTCGGGATCGCGAGCGAACCGGTGAAGAGATAGATCGCCGGAGAGGCGATGATCATCGCCCGCATCAGGGGCGAGACAACAGTTCCCAGAAACATCGAGACCATGAACATCCGCCCGAGCGGCGGCATCCGGTGCCGGCTGAACAACCCCCATTCCGAACGCAGGATCTGCATGTTGCCGAGCGACCAGCGCCCACGCTGGGACAGGAGTTCGGCGACGCCTTCGACCGCCAGACCCTGCGTCAGTGGCTCGTTGAGAAACACGGTGCGCTGTCCCAGCGTCCAGAGCTTGACCGATGTCAGGGTATCCTCGCACACGCTTTCATAAGGGAAGCCGCCGATCGCGCGCAGCGAGGCGACGCGCACGACCGACGACGTGCCACAGGAGGTCGCCACGCCCCAGGCGTCACGCGCCGGCAGATCGACGCCCTGCGCGAAGCGCTGGTCGTCGGGCAGGATGCGCTCGGCCATCAGATTGACCTGCATCGGGTCGGGATTGAAAAAGTGCTGCGGCGTCTGGACCAGACCGATCCCGGGATCGGTGAAGAACGGCACCGTGCGGGACAGAAACCCGCGCGCCGGCACGAAATCGGCGTCGAGAATGGCGATCAGGTCGGGCGACTCCGACAGCGCCAGGACATGGGCCAAGCCGTTGTTCATGTTGCCGGCCTTGGCGTGGGCATTGTCGGCCCTCATCAGGTATCCGACGCCAAGCCTCGCCGCCAGCGCCGCCATCCCGGGGCGGCGCTTGTCGTCCAGCAACCAGATGCGGGTGCGCGGGTAGTCCATCTGCAGCGCGCCGGTCAGCGTGCGCTCGAGGATTTCCTCCGATTCGTTGTAGGTCGGCACGAAGACGTCGACCAAGGGATAGTCGGTCATTCGCGCCGCAAGGTCGGAGGCCTGCTGCGAGCGGTCCGTAAACCGCATCTGGAACAGCCACATGATGCTGCTGCCGAGCATCGCCGCGCATTCGACCAGCGCGAAGCTCCATTGCCAGGCGATATCAGGCCTGAGCTCTCGCCCGATCGGCCAGGTCTCGACGATCCGCCAGGCCTGGTAACGCAGCGCGCAGGCGAGCGCGAGCACAGCAACGAGGGCTCGCGCCGTCCGATTGGTCGGCGGGACCATGAGCGTCAGCGCGATCAGCGCCGCGGCCAGCACCCCGAGCCAGCCGAACGAGCCGATATCTTCGATCGAGCCGAAATCAAAAGTCTCCAGCATGATGATGATCCGCCTGTGCCCTGCCGCACCTCGGAGCCCGTCCCGAAACTCTACTGCGGCGGTTGTCTGACGTAGCTTTTTGCGCGTCCGGTGCTCACGGACGAGAACTCCGCTCCGCTCCGGTTCTCGAAAACCACGCCAGCCGACTCACCACAGCGCGTTTCGAGACAGGCTCTCAGATCGGGGTCTTGGGGATGGGAGTCTTGGGGATCAGCGCCGTCGCGGGCGCCGCAGAAGACGCCTCCCCGCCGCCGCGCGCGCCAAAGATGGCAGCCACCGCCCGGCCGGCAAAATCCCGACGCAACCATTCGCCCGCCTTGACGACGAGCTGGTCGATCATCGCGGGGTAGCGCGCTTGAAAGAACATTTTGCCGGTGCGCCCGACGCGGCAGCCTTCCTCCGTGCCGTGCCCCGTCCCGTCGAGATGCGCCACGATTCGGAATTCCTTGGATTCGCTCGAAGCAGGCCTGATGGCGAAGCGGCTCGCATCCACACGCGACGCCGGACCATGGGCCTGGATGATCATGCCGGTCTGGCGTGGACCATCATTCTCGGGCACGAATTCGACCGGCTGTCCGATGTCGAGCCGATTGAAGGTTCGTTCGGAGACCGTCGCCGTCACCACGACGGCGGCGCAGTTGACGATTTCGAGCAGAGGTTCACCCTCCTTGACGAACTCGTCATCTGTCGGCGGCACCTGCCAGACCCGGCCGGAGATCGGCGCGACCAGCGCGGCTTTGCCCAGGAGCTCGATGCGTTGCGCCTCGCGCCGTACGGCGCCTTCAACCTCTGTGAGCTTCTCGTATTTTGACTGGCGCTCGCTCGTCAGGACGTAAAGCTTCTCGTCGATCTCGTCGATCCGCAGGCGGGCGCTGGTGATCGAACCGTCGAGATCGAAGATCAGACCGTTTTCGGCAGCCTGAACCTGCCAGGCGAGATGAACCGCGCGCTCGCCTTCGGCCTCCATCTTCAGGCGTGCGACGGCCGCCGTCTGGTTCGCGGTATCGACCTTGACGCTCGTGGTGACCTGGCGCGCGGCCAGTTGCGACTGACGCCCGGCTTCTTCCCTGAGCAGCTTGTGATCGACCTTCAACCCTTCCACCCGGATCCGCTGTTCCCGCAACTGGGAGCGCAGACGCTCGATCAGGTTTTCGCGAGATTTCGCCACGAGCGTCGAAAGCTCCTCGCGCCGCTCCCGCAGCAGCGCGATCTGACGGTCGACCGCCGATACGGTCGCAGCCAGCAGCGCACGGTCATTCTGCATCTCGATCAGGAAGGTGCCGTTGGCGCGCGCGTTCGAGATCGCGCCGACGACCTTGCCCTGGCTGATCATGTCTCCCGCCGAAATCGGGGCCCGGCCGAAACGGCCGTCGATCGAGGCCCGCACGACGGCGACAGGAGCGTTCGTGATCGCCTCTATACTTCTCGGGAAGATATACGGCACGAAGGCAAGATAGCATCCGCCAGAAACAACGGTGAAGACGCCAAGGAATTTTACAGGATTGACACGCATCCGAACGCTCCGCACCGAATACGAAGAGCGATTCCTCCCGATGATATAGTTTTTTGGCCGGCGAAGCGCCTCTGCACTTCTAGGCGATCTGTTCGGTTACTCAAAGGCCAACGCACTGTGATTAACGTTGGGTTAATCGCCTGTCAACGATGAAAAAACGAGCGAGAATAGCCTCTTGGCTCATAAACGTATTGTGACTGTCATGATTTTGACGCGATTGCTGAAATCGAAAGCATTACACTACGCAAAGCAAGCGTTTTGACGCTGCATTGACGCTTCCGACCACGACCTTTGCCGCCAAATGAGCCAACTGGCTGCAGGCCAATACACGCCAGATCGCCGCGGCGGGCGCCTCAGCCCTGCCCCGGCTTCACGATCCTCGCCAGCCGATTGTCGGTGAACAGGTAGATCTCGCGCCCACCGGGTTCGGAATAGAGCACCTGCGTCTCCCGCTGGCCCTTGCCGCTCTCGCCGATCAGCACGTCGGTTGGCCTCGACCCTTTCAGCCTGACGAGTTCGCATTCGGTGATGCCCTCGGCGATCGCCGGCGGCAGCGGACGCGTCGCCGGGTCGAGCGAGACGTCGGCGTCGCATTCACCCTCGGCGGTCAGCCGCGCTTCCTGCGTCGAGACCCGCGCGGTGGCGCTGCTGGTCGTCGTCGTGGTGCGGCCGTCGCGCGTTTCGGACATGAACGAGAAACCGCCGATATCGACGGAGCAGCCGCCGAGCGCGAGCGCGCAGGCGAGCAGGGCAGGAATTTTCACGCTTTTTTCTCCCAGCGGCCCGCCTCGTCCTGCTGCCAGTAGCTGGCGCTCTGGCCCGAGGCCTTGACCGTCTTCCAATCCGCGCGCGCGGCGTTGAGCGCGTCGGGATCGTCACCATCGAATATCAGCACGACGCGCTCATAGCCCTGCAATGCGTCGGGAATGCGGACGCCGTCGGCGCAGATCCGGACCTGCGCGGCGTTGGGGTTGTGCGCTTGCGTCGTCAGCACGACCGGGTTGGCGGCGGCGTCCGGCTCGGCCGCCGTGACATGCGGCAGAAAGCCCTCGTCGGAATAGGTCCAGAGCCTGTCGTCTAGCGCGCTCAGTCGATCCTCGCTCGACACCTCGACCACGACCTTCTGCCCGCGCGACAGAGCCCGCTCGAGAATGGTCGGCAGAACCTGCTCGAGCGGGCGCGACTGCAGGTGGAAGAACAGGATTTCGGTCAAGGACTGATCAACTCTCGTAATGCTCGCTCACCAGCCGGTCGAGCAGGCGCACGCCCCAGCCCGAGCCCCAGGAGCGGTTGGTCTCGCTCGACGGCGAGCCCATGGCGGTGCCGGCGATGTCGAGATGAGCCCAGGGGCAGTCGTTGACATGGCGCTGCAGGAACTGCGCGGCCGTGATCGAACCGCCATGGCGGCCGGCCGTGTTCTTCATGTCGGCGAATTTCGAATCGATCATCTTGTCGTAGGCCTTGCCCAGCGGCATGCGCCAGACGGTCTCGCCCGTGGCTTTCCCAGCCGCAAAGAGCCGTTCTGCGAGTTCGTCGTTGTTGGAGAACAGGCCTGCGTTTTCCTGCGCCAGCGCCACGAGGATGGCCCCGGTCAGCGTCGCCAGATTGACCATGAAGCTTGGTTTGAACCTGTCCTGCGTGTACCAGAGCACGTCGCCCAAAACGAGCCGGCCTTCCGCGTCGGTATTGATGATCTCGATGGTCTGGCCCGACAGCGAGGTGACGATGTCGCCCGGCCGCTGGGCGTTGCCGTCCGGCATGTTCTCGACCAGACCGATGACCCCGATGGCGTTGACCTTCGCCTTGCGGGCGGCCAGCGCATGCATCAGCCCGGTGACGCAGGCGGCGCCCGCCATATCGCCCTTCATGTCCTCCATGCCGCCGCCGGGCTTGATCGAGATGCCGCCGGTGTCGAAGGTCACGCCCTTGCCGATGAAGGCGACCGGCTGGACGGATGATTTCGCGCCGTTCCAGCGCATCACCACGACGCGGCTCTCGCGACGCGAGCCCTGACCGACGGCAAGCAATGCCCGCATGCCGATCTTCTTCAACTGCTTCTCGTCGAGGATTTCGATCTCGACGCCGAGCTTTTCGAGCCTGGCCGCACGGTCGGCGAACTCCTCGGGGTAAAGAATGTTGGGCGGTTCGTTGACGAGGTCGCGCGCGATCTCGACGCCGGCCGCGACCGCCTCGCGCGCCTTCAGCGCCTTCCTGACCAGCGAGGGATCGCCGACGCGCAGGGTGACGGTGAAGGGCTCGGCCTCTTCGGGCTTCTTGCTCTTGGTCTTGTACTGGTCGAAGGCATAGGCGCGCAGCCGCATGCCCAGCGCCATCTCGGCGATCTCGTCGGCGGAGATTTCGGCGTCGGGCAACGCCGCGATCACGTCGGCGCCGCGCCCATGGCCGAGGCGGCCCGCGATCGTGCCGCCGACTTTCGCGAAATCGAGCGTTGCGCGCTCAGAGGCCGGGCCGACGCCGACCACGATCAGGCGCTGGTATCCGGCTCCGTCCGGCGCCAGCAGCGTCAGGCTCGAGAGCGCCTTGCCCTTGAAGCGCTCGGCGGCGGCGGCGCGCGCCAGCAGGCCATGCGCGCCCTCGCCCAGCCATTCATCCGTGGCGCGGGGCGGCGTCAGCGCGTCGCCGACGAGGATCACCAGATCCTCCGCCGTGATCGCGTTCAGGGCTTTGACCTCGAGCTTCAGGCGCTGCGACATAAGACGGCTCACGATGTTGCGAAGGAGACTTCGGAAGGGCGTAACGCTTGCGACACAAACGATTCCCGTTTGCGCCATGATTGCGCCTATACCATAGGGTGTAAGCGCCGAAGCGTCCAAATGCGCCCTGGAAACCGGGCCTCTCCAGCAGACCAGCGACCGAAAGCCGCCGCGTGATCCTGACCCGCCTCGACCGCTACATCCTGAAGATCGCGACGGTCGCCTCCATCGTGCTTCTGATCGGTCTGACCAGCGTGATCTGGGTGACGCAGGCTTTGCGCGAGGTCGATCTGATCACCGGCAAGGGCCAGACGGTGCTGATCTTCTTCACCGTGACGCTGCTGTCGCTCCCGGCCCTGATCGCCGGCATCGCGCCCGTCGCGCTGTTCATGGCGACGCTCTACACGCTGAACCGGCTGAACGGCGATTCCGAGCTGATCGTGATGAATGCCGCCGGCATCGCGCCCTACCGGCTGACGAAACCCTTCATCGTTTTGACGATCGCCGTCTCGCTGCTCGTGGGCTGGATGTCGTTGTCGGTCATGCCGTCGGGATTTCGCGCGCTGCGCGATCTGATCACGACGATCCGGGCCGATTTCGTCGCCAATGTCGTCAAGGAAGGCCAGTTCGTCTCGCTCGAATCCGGCGTCACCTTCCATTACCGCGAGCGCCAGGGCGACGCGCTTGTCGGCATCTTCATGCAGGACCGGCGCGACCCGAGCCAACCCGCGATCTATGTCGCCGAGCGCGGCCGCACGGCGGACGTCGACGGCCAGAATTTCCTGATGCTGGAGCGCGGCACGATCCAGCGTGAGAACAAGCAGGACACTACCTCGATCATCTCCTTCGACCGTTATGCGCTGAACCTGTCGGCGCTGTCTGGCGACGCCACCGGCGGCGGCGCCGGCGAGGGCAGCGGCGACAAGGTGATCTACAAGCCGCGCGAGCGCACGACCTGGTCGCTGCTGAACCAGGACCGCAACGAGCATTACTACAAGACGCAGGAAGGCCGCTTCCGGGCCGAACTGCACAACCGCCTCTCGGCCCCGCTCTATCCGATCGCCTTCATGCTGATCGCCTTCGCCTTCGTCGGCGAGGCCCGCACCACAAGGCAGGGCCGCGCCAGCGCGATCCAGGCCGCGATCTTCATCGTGGGGGCGACGCGCATCGGCGCCTATGCCGCCTGGACGGCGAGCGTGCGCTCGCCCTCCGCCGTGCTTCTGCTCTATCTGCTGCCGACCGGCGCGATCGTCCTCTCCGTGGCCCTGATCCTCTATGGCGAGCGGCTGCGCCCGGTGCTGGCGCGGCTGGCCGCGCCGCTGCTCGCCCCGATCACGGGCCTGACGGCGCGTCTCAGGCGCGCCTGATGCTGCTCACCTCGACCTTCGGCCGCTATCTGACGAAGCGCTTCGCGCGCGCCATCCTCGGCGTGTTCGGGACGTTCTTCTTTCTGATCGGCACGCTCGATTTCGTCGAGCTGATGCGCCGCGCCGGCGATTCCCCCGTGGCGACGACGGCGCAGATCGTCCGGCTCGCACTCTACCGCGCGCCTGCGGTGGCCGAGCAGATCTTCCCCTTCGCGGCGCTCTTCGGCGGGATGTTCGCGCTGCTGACGCTGAGCCGGAAGCTCGAACTCGTCGTCGCCCGCTCAGTCGGCGTCTCGGCCTGGCAGTTCCTGCAGCCGGCGGCGCTGGTGGCGGGGCTGATCGGGCTGTTCTCGATCCTGGTCTACAATCCCGTTGCGGCCGAGTTGAAGCGCAATGCGACGCTGCTGGAGGCGCGCCTGTTCGTGCGCGGGACCCAGCCGGCCAATCAGGAGATCTGGCTCAGGCAGCACAGCGTCGATGGGCAGTCGATCGTGCGCGCGGCCGGCGCCCTGCCCGATGGCGACGGTTTGTCCCAGGTCGCGATCTTCTCGTTTGGTCCCGGCGGGGGCTTCAGCGAGCGAATCGACGCCAGACAGGCGGTGCTGCGGCCGGGCTACTGGGAACTGAGCGACGCCCGCGTCATTTCCGCCATGGAAGAGCCACAGAGCTACCCGACCTATCTCGTCGCGACGACGCTGGAGCCGGAGCAGATGCGGCAAAGTTTCACACCGCCTGACGCCGTCGGTTTCTGGTCGATGCCGACCGTGATCGAACGGACGAAGAATGCCGGCCTCGACACCACCCGCTACGAGCTGCGCTACCAGTCGCTGATGGCGCGGCCGCTGCTGCTGGTCGCCATGGTCCTCGTGGCGGCATCCGTTTCCTTAAGATTTTTCAGGTTTGGTGGTGTGACGAGACTGGTGGTAGGTGGCGTGGCGGCGGGCTTCGTGCTCTATGTTGCGACGCAATTGTCGGAAGAGCTAGGGTCGGCCGGGATCGTCGGTTCCGTGATCGCCGCCTGGCTGCCGGCTGTTGTGGGGACGATGCTCGGCGCTCTGGCTCTCCTCCATCAGGAAGATGGGTAAACGTACTGTGCCTATGGTTAATTTAGGATTGAGCGTATGGCATCTGGCGTGAGACGCATGGCTCGCTACGCTGCAGCGACCGCGCTCGTCTCGAGCCTGGCGTTCATGCTGGCGTATCCTGCGCTGGCACAGGCGCCCGCTTCGGCTGCAGCGAAGCCGCCGGAGCGGATGGTCGTCGATGCCAGGGAACTGATCTACAACAACGACAACAACACCGTGGCCGCCGTCGGCTCGGTTCAGATCCTCTATCAGGGCCGCACAATCGAAGCCGACCGCGTCGTCTACGACCGTGGCAGCAAGCGCGTCGTCGCCACCGG
Source organism: Rhizobiales bacterium CCH3-A5 (assembly GCA_001556025.1). Classification (GTDB taxonomy): domain Bacteria; phylum Pseudomonadota; class Alphaproteobacteria; order Rhizobiales; family Beijerinckiaceae; genus Allobosea. The sequence goes on along the minus strand of LSIB01000092.1, from coordinate 16,895 downwards.
AAACGCCCGCATCACCGAGGCCAACGGCACCGTCATCACCGGCGAGCGTTTCAACCTGACGGATGATTTCCGCGACGGCTTCATCGATTCCCTGCAGGTGCAGAACCCAGACAGGACACGGTTCTCCGCGCCGCGCGCCGAGCGCACCGATGGCGAGACCTTCGTCTTCGAGAAGGGCATCTACACGGCTTGCGAGGCCTGCAAGGATGCACCCGAGAAGCCACCCTTCTGGCAGGTCCGCGCCGCCAGGATCATTCACAAGAAGTCCGAACAGACGATCTATTACGAAGACGCCCGTCTCGAATTCCTCGGCGTTCCGATGGCTTACCTGCCCTATATGTCGGGTCCGGATTCGACGGTGAAACGCAAGACCGGCGTGCTCGCACCGCGCTATCTCAACACCGAGGCGCTCGGCTTCGGCGTCTCGGTGCCGTATTTCTTCAATCTCGCGCCGAACTACGATGTCACGATCACGCCGACCTATCTGACGCGCCAGGGTTTCCTCGGCCAGGCGGAATGGCGCCACCGTATGGCGAACGGCTCCTATCTGATCCGCGCCAGCGGCATCAACCAGCAGGAGCCCGAGGCTTTCCTGGCGGCCCCCTTCGGCGCGGGCAACAAGGAGTTCCGCGGCTCGATCGAGTCCAACGGCAAGTTCTTCCTCAATCCGCGCTGGAATTTCGGCTGGAACGTCGCGATGTCGACCGACCGCTGGTTCTACCGGAACTACCGCATCACCAATGAGAGCGTCAGTTCAACGACCTATCTCCAGGAGTCGATCTCGACGGTCTATCTCAACGGCCAGAGCCCTTCGGCGTGGTTCGACCTGCGCGGCTATTACTTCCAGCCGTTGACCTCGAACGACTGGCAGAAGCAGCAGCCGGTCGTGCTGCCCTCGCTCGACTACAACAAGCGGATCGACAAGCCGTCCTTCCTCGGCGGCGAGATCGCCTTCAACGTCAACGTCACCAGTCTGCATCGCGAAGCTGCGGCCTATCAGCAAATCCCGCGCCAGACGGCGACGCTGATCAACACCGCCAGCAGCGGCGCACTCTATGACGGTTGCGCCGTCTACCAGAAGAGCACCTGTCTGGTGCGCGGCCTCGCCGGCAACGTTTCGCGCGCCACCGCGGAAGTGTCCTGGCGGCGCAACTTCATCGATCCGATCGGCCAGGTCTGGACGCCCTATGCCTCGCTGCGCGCCGACGTGTTCTCGATCAACCCGTCGACGACGCAGTATTACAACGCATACGCCGCCACTATCGCCGACACCTCCAACGAGGTCTTCGGCCGCGCCATGCCGGCCGTCGGCCTGATGTATCGCTACCCCTTCGTCGCCCGGACCGGCTGGGGCACCCATATCATCGAGCCAGTCGCGCAGATCGTGGCGCGGCCCAACGAGACCTCGAGCCTGCGCATCGCCAACGAGGATTCGCAGAGCCTGGTGTTCGATGACACCAATCTGTTCGAATGGAGCGGCAAGTTTTCCGGCTACGACCGGCTCGAGGGCGGCTCTCGCCTCAATGTCGGCGCGCTCTATACCGGGCGTTTCGGCGGTCAGGCTTATGCCAACGCCCTGCTCGGCCAGTCCTACCATATCGGCGGCCGCAACTCCTTCGCGCGCGGCGATCTGGTCAATGCAGGCATCGATTCCGGCCTCGACACCGACCGGTCGGACATCGTCGCCCGCGCTCAGTTTTCCCCGTTCAGCGGCCTCCTGTTCAGCGGCGCGACGCGGCTGAACGAGACCACTTTCGAGGTCCAGCGCGCCGACGCGGCCGCGACCTATTCGACCAAAATCGTCTCTGCCTCGGTCGGCTATAGCCGCTACGAGCCGCAGCCAAGCCTCGGCATCAACCGCCGGCGCGAGGGCCTGTCGCTGAACTCCTCGATCGCCGTGACGCAGAACTGGCGGCTGCGCGCCGGCGTCCTGTTCGACCTCGACAAGTACAAATACGACCGGGAGCGTTATCGCGACGCTTTGGCGGCCTATCAGGTCTCGCCTGTCGGGACGCCGCCGACCTATCCGAGGACGGGCCTTTTCCAGACCGCATCGACCTCGTTCGGCATCAACTACACCGACGAATGCACGATCTTCGACATCGCCTATTCGCAAAACTATGCCGATCGGCAAGCGGGCGCGACGAAGGACTCGCGCACCGTGCTTTTCAGGCTGGAACTGCGGACGCTGGGTGAGGTCGCCCTGCAGCAGAACCTCGACTCGGCGACGGGCGACGGCGTCCGCTGAGCGCCTCCGGCACGGCCTTGTCGCCGGATCCACCCATGCAGAGGCGTCCGGTGCCGCAGCTTTCCCCGTCGATGCGGCCATTGGCGCTGACGCAGGGCGACCCGTCCGGCATCGGGCCGGAACTGGCGCTGAAGGCCTGGCTCCAGCGTGACGAGAGGGCCTTGCCGCCCTTCGCCTGCATCGCCGACATCGACCATCTGCGCGGCCTCGCCCGTTCGCTCTCATGCGACGTGCCTCTGGTCGCCTGCGACTGGGACGACGTCGGCGCGCGGTTCGGCGCCGCCCTTCCGGTCATCCCGCTGGAGCCTGGAAAGGCCGTGTCGCCCGGCCGTCCCGACCCGGCCACGGCGCCCGGCACAATCGCGGCGATCGACCGCGCAGTCGGCGCCGTCAGGGCTGGCCAAGCCTCGGCAGTGGTAACGAATCCGATCGCGAAATCAGTGCTTTACGCGGCTGGCTTCAAGCATCCCGGGCATACCGAGTATCTCGCGCATCTGGCGGCCGATGGCGGGAGCGAGCCCCATCCCGTAATGCTGCTGTGGAGCGAGGATCTCGCCGTCGTGCCGGTGACGATCCATGTTCCGCTGAGTGCGGTGCCCGACCTGCTGACGACCGACCTCATCGTCCAGACGGGCCTGATCGTGGCAGCCGAGATGACGAGCCGCTTCGGCATCTCCGCGCCGCGCCTCGCTGTCAGCGGGCTGAACCCGCATGCCGGCGAGGGCGGCGCGCTCGGGCTGGAGGATGAGGCAATCGTCGCACCCGCCATCGCCCACCTGCGCGAACGCGGCATCGATGCGCGCGGCCCCTACCCGGCCGACACGATGTTCCATGCCCGCGCGCGGGCCGGCTACGACGTGGCGCTGGCGATGTATCACGACCAGGCGCTGATCCCGATCAAGACGATCGCCTTCGACGAGGGCGTCAACGTCACGCTCGGGCTGCCTTTCATCCGCACCTCGCCCGACCACGGCACGGCCTTCGACATCGCCGGTCGAGGCCTCGCGAGGCCAGACAGCCTCTGCGCGGCGCTCAAGCTCGCGGCGCGAATGGCCGCGTTCTCCGCAAGGGCTCCCGCATGAGCCAGATCGACGATCTGCCGCCCCTGCGCGAGGTGGTCGAGCGCCATGGCCTCAACGCGCAGAAGTCGCTCGGCCAGAATTTCCTGTTCGACCTCAATTTGACCGGCCGCATCGCCCGCGCGGCCGGCCCGCTCGAAGGCGAGACGGTGGTCGAGATCGGCCCGGGCCCCGGCGGCCTGACGCGGGCCTTGCTCGCCAATGGCGCGGCAAAAGTGATCGCCGTCGAGCGCGACCGGCGCTGCCTGCCGGCGCTGGCGGAGATCGCGGCGCATTATCCCGGACGTCTTGAGGTCGTCGACGGCGACGCGCTGGCGGTCGATCTGTCGCGCCTGCTTGGCGGCGAGCCGGCCCGCATCGTCGCCAACCTGCCCTACAACATCGGCACGCCCCTGCTGGTCGGCTGGCTCAGCCTCGATCCCTGGCCGCCCTGGTGGCGCTCGCTGACGCTGATGTTCCAGCGCGAGGTCGCGGAGCGCATCGTCGCGACGCCCGCGCAGCGCGCCGATTACGGCCGGCTCGCGGTCCTGACCGGCTGGCGCTGCAAGGCGAAGATCCTGTTCGACGTACCGAAAACCGCTTTCGTGCCGCAGCCCAAGATCACTTCGTCGGTCGTGCATCTGGTGCCGCGCCCGAGCCCTGAGCCCTGCGACCGGCGACTGCTGGAGCGGATCACGCTGGCGGCCTTCGGGCAGCGCCGCAAGATGCTGCGCCAGAGCCTGAAGGCGGTGACGCCGGACCCGCTGCCGATGATCGAGGCGGCGGGGCTGCCACCGACCGCGCGCGCCGAGGAGATCCCGGTCGAAGGCTTCGTCGCGCTGGCGAACGCGATGGCCGGGTTGCGCTGAGCCGCGCAGTCTGGGTTTAGGACAGCTTTTCGGTCAGCAGCGTCTCCACGAAATCGCCCAGACCCGTGGCGCGGCTGCGCTTGAGGCGCTCGGCGACGAGGATCGAGCGGATCGATTCATAGGCCGCATTCAGATCGTCATTGACGATGACGTAGTCGTAGACGCTCCAGCGCGCGATCTCGTCGCGCGCATTGGCCAAACGCTTGGCGATGACCTCCGTCGCATCCTCGGCGCGGCGGACCAGACGCGAACGCAACTCCGCCATCGAGGGCGGCAGGATGAAGATCGTCACCACGTCGGCGCGCGCCTTCTCGACGATCTGCAGGGTTCCCTGCCAGTCGATGTCGAAGAGAACGTCGCGGCCCTGCGCCAGCGCGGCTTCGACGGGCCTGCGCGGCGTGCCGTAGCAATTGCCGTGGACCTCGGCCCATTCGAGCAAGTCGTCGTGGGCGCGCAAATCATCGAAGGCCTGGCGCTCGATGAAGCGGTAATGCACGCCGTCGATCTCGGACGGGCGCCGGGCTCGCGTCGTCACCGAGACCGAGAGATCGAGATTGGTCTCACGCTGGCAAAGGGTGCGAGTTAGCGTCGACTTGCCCGCGCCGGACGGCGAGGACAGGATCAGCATCAGGCCGCGACGGGCCGGGCGGGGTTGCTCGACCATCAGAGCATGATGCCGAAAAGTGGGAACCGGTTTTCGGACGACATCATGCTCTTGCTTTCAAGTTTTTGAGACGGATTCAGATTCTAGGTCGATTCGAACTAGAATCTGAATCCTATGCCTCACTCCACATTCTGGACTTGTTCGCGCATCTGATCGACGACTGTGCGGAGATCGAGCCCGATGCGCGACAGGCTCGCGTCGCCCGCCTTGGCGCAGAGCGTCGAGGCCTCGCGGCCGAACTCCTGCGACAGGAAATCGAGCTTGCGGCCGATCGGCCCGCCCTGGGCCAGCAGCACGCGCAGCGCCGCGACATGAGCCTTCAACCGGTCGAGTTCCTCTCGGATATCCGCCTTGACGGCAAGCAGCGCCGCCTCTTGATGCAGCCGCTGCGGATCGAGCGCCTGGCTCGCCTCCAGCAGCGCCGCGACCTGCGCCGCAAGGCGCGCGCGGATCGCGTCATTGCTACGCGCCGGATGGGTTTCAGCCTGTTGCGTCAGCGCCGCGATCGCATCGAGCTGGCCCGTTACGATCGTCTCCAGCGCCTGTCCCTCGGCGGCGCGAGCCTGTTTCAGGGCGACCACGACCTCGCCGAGCCCGGCCATAACCGGCGTCTCCAGCACGGTGAGCGCGTCCTGCGCCTCATCCGCCAGTTCGACAATGCCACGGATCGCTAGCAGGCCGTCATAGCTCGCCGGGCGGACGCCTTCATGGGCAGGCAGGCGCGCGACCGCTTCCACGAGGCCAGCCAGCGCCGCCTCGTTGATGCGCAGGCGTGGCGGGCCCGCGTCGCTGCTGAGCGAGAGGTTGCAATGGAGCGTACCGCGCGCGAAAGCCGCGCCGAGCTGCTTGCGGGCGGCTTCGGCCAGCACCTCGAAGCCCGGCGGCACGCGGACCCGGATGTCGAGGCCGCGCCCGTTGACGCTGCGGATTTCCCAGGCCCAGGCATGGATGCCCGCAGCGCCCGCCGTGCGGGCGAAACCCGTCATGCTCTCGATGGCCATGGCTATCCTTGTCCGCACTGCCGCGATGCGGCGGGACCGTAATGTCGGTGCTGGTCGGGGGCAAGCGCGGCCGGGGAGAGGCTGGTCAACGCGTTGGGGATGACGGCTCTACGGCCGCAGCGCGGGAATCTGCTTGGGGGTGTTCAGGTCGAAGCTGCGGTTCAGCAGCGGGTCGCGCGCCGTCCCCTCCGACGCGTCGAAGGCGCGCGCCCGCGTTCCCGCCGCCCCGGCCTGCACCGCGCCGCCGGGTTGGACGGTCGGCAGGCCGCGGCGGTTGGCCGGCACGGGGAAGGTCTCGACCTCGGCCGGGGCCAGGCCGGTGCGCTGCGCGCCGGGCGCCTCGGTGCGGGTATCGGGCGCGGGCGGCGGCTCGACCTTGTCGACGGAGGCCTCGGCCGGCGGCTTGCCGGGCTCGCGGCGCGCCGCCTCGATCTGCCGCCAGCGCCCGACATTGCGGTTGTGCTGCTCCAGCGTCTCGGCGAAGGCATGCCCGCCGCTGCCATCGGCGACGAAATAGAGGTCCCTCGTGCGCGAATGATTGACCACGGCCTCCATCGCGGCGCGGCCGGGATTGGCGATCGGCCCGGGCGGCAGCCCGTCAATGGCGTAGGTGTTGTACGGCGTCGCGGCCGTGATCTCGCTGCGCAGGATCGGACGGCCGAGCGTGCCCTTGCCGCCGACGATTCCGTAGACGATCGTCGGGTCGGATTGCAGCTTCATCTTGCGGTTGAGGCGATTGATGAACACGCCGGCGACGCGCGGGCGCTCGTCGGCGCGGCCGGTCTCCTTCTCGACGATCGAGGCGAGGATCACCAGTTCCTGCGGCGTCTTGATCGGCAGGTCGGCCGGGCGCTTGGCCCATACATCGTTGAGGATGCGGCGCTGGTCCCGGGTCATGCGGTCGATGATAGCCTGCCGGGTCGAGCCACGCTGGAACTTGTAGGTGTCGGGCAGGATCGTGCCCTCCCGCGGCACCTGGATCACCTCGCCCGACAGGAGATCGTTCTCCTTGAGCCGCGCCACGATCTGCTCGCTCGTCAGACCCTCGGGGATCGTCAGCGCATGTTCGACGGCCTTGCCGTCGGCGATGATGTCGAGGATCTCCTGCTGGCTGGCGCGCGCCTTGAACAGGAACTCGCCGGCCTTGAGCTTGGTCCAGTTGCCGGTGACCAGAGCCGAAACGCGGAAGGCCCAGGGATGCTCGATCAGCCCCTCGCGTTGCAGCAGGTCGGCGATCTCGGTCAGGCCGCTTTCCTTGGGGATGATCAGGACGCGGTCGCTGGCGAGCGGACCCGGCGCGCGGCTCTGGCCGTTGATCACCATGATCATCGCGCCGATGAGCCCGGCCCCGACCAGCAGCGCCGTGAACAGGCCGCTGAGCATACCGATGAACGGGCTGCGGCGACGGCGGCGCGCCTTGGGCGGCGGGGCGGGCGGAGCCACCGGCTTCAGCGCCTCGCTCGGGCTCTTGGGGGCGACGCGGGGGGACTGGGTCACGGGTTGAGACGCTCGCAGGGCAAGGATCGAACGGGATTCGGATCGGCGACGGAGGATGCAGGCTTCAGGCCCCGATCCCGGTTCAAGTCGTGACGCAGGCCGGCGTCGAGGTCGAGTCCGATTTCAGGGCCCCATCAGGGATGGGCGAAAATTATGGCGAAACCGCGCTTGCCGCCGGCCGACGCGCTCAGCCGCCGTACCGCTTCATCACCAGCGAGGCGTTGGTACCGCCGAAACCGAAGGAATTCGACAGCACCGTCTCGATCGCCATCGGCTTCGCAACATGCGGAACGAGGTCGATCTGCGTATCCACGGACGGGTTGTCGAGATTGATCGTCGGCGGCGCAACCTGGTCCCGGATCGCCAGAATCGAGAAGATCGCCTCGATCGCCCCAGCAGCCCCAAGCAGGTGCCCGGTGGCCGATTTGGTCGACGACATCGCGGGACGCCTGGGCGCATTCGCGAGCAGCCGCTCGACAGCGCGCAGTTCGATCTCGTCCCCGAGTTGCGTCGAGGTGCCGTGCGCGTTGATGTAGTCGATCTCGCTCGCCGCGATGCCGGCGCGGGTTAGCGCCATCTCCATGCAGCGATAGGCGCCGTCGCCATCCTCGGCCGGCGAGGTTATGTGATAGGCGTCGCCCGACATGCCGTAGCCGATGACCTCTGCGTAGATCCGCGCGCCGCGCGCCAGAGCATGGTCGAGTTCCTCGAGCACGACGACGCCCGCGCCCTCGCCCATCACGAAGCCGTCGCGGTCCTTGTCATAGGGACGCGAGGCTTTCTCAGGCGTGTCGTTGAAATCGGTCGAGAGCGCCCGGCAGGCGCAGAAACCGGCGATGCCCAGGCGATTGATCGCCGATTCGGTGCCGCCGGCGACCATCACCTCGGCGTCGCCGAGCGCGATCATCCGGGCGGCGTCCCCGATCGAATGGGCCCCGGTCGAGCAGGCGGTCACGGCCGAGTGGTTCGGACCCTTCAGCCCATGCTCGATCGAGACGTAGCCCGCCGCCAGATTGCTCAGGCGGCCCGGAATGAAGAACGGGGAAAGCCGACGCGGGCCGCGCTCCTTGAGCAGGATCGAGGCCTCGTAGATGCCGCCCAGCCCGCCGATGCCGGAGCCGATGGCGACGCCGGTCGCGATCTGGTCCTCGCGGCTTTCGGGCTTCCAGCCGGCGTCGGTGAGAGCCTGTTTCGCCGCCGCCATCGCGAAGACGATGAAGTCATCGACCTTGCGCTGCTCCTTGGGCTCCATCCACTGGTCGGGATCGAAGCTGCCGTCGGAACCGTCGCCGCGCGGAATGTTGCAGGCGATCCGCGCCGGCAAGTCGCTGGCGTCGAACGAGGTGATGGGGCCGGCGCCGCTGGCGCCGGCGATCAGTCGCGTCCAGGTCGGCTCGACGCCGCAACCCAGCGGGGTCACCATGCCAAGACCGGTGACGACAACACGCCGCATCGGAAAACTGCGTGAGACCATGGCGCTTCGTGCGACGCGGCGACCCGGGAGAACGCCGATCAGGCGGTCTTCGAAAGGAACTTCACGGCATCGCCGACCTTGACGATCGTCTCGGCCGCATCGTCGGGAATCTCGACGCCGAACTCTTCCTCGAACGCCATCACCAGCTCGACGGTGTCGAGGCTGTCCGCGCCCAGATCCTCGATGAAGTTGGCCTCATCGACGACCTTCTCGGGATCGACGCCCAGATGCTCGACCACGATCTTCTTCACGCGCTCGGCGACATCGCTCATGGGTCTCTTCCTTAAAAATTGAAACACACCGCTGGATCGCGACGCGTGGATTGAACAGCACGCCTGCGTCCCGCTCGGCCAAACCAAGGCCTGCGGGCCGGGACACTTGAAGCCTGCACAAACGCAACAACCGGGTTCCCGTCAAGTCCCCATGCCGCGCTGCGGCGACGTGCGGCCGCTCATTAACACAGCGATGCGGGGCTGGCGAGAGCACCGCGGCCCGGCCCGAAATTGAAATTCCGGACCTCTGCGAACGGCCATAAGCCACTCAGATCATGGCCATTCCGCCGTTCACGTGCAGCGTCTGCCCGGTCACATAGGCGGCCTCGTTGCTGGCGAGGTAGAGCACCGCCACGGCGATGTCCCCGCCAGAGCCGAGCCTGCCCATCGGAACGTCGGACAGGATGGCCTCACGCTGCTTGTCGGTGAGTCCTTCGGTCATCGGCGACTCGATGAAGCCCGGTGCGACCACGTTGACGGTGATGCTGCGGCTGGCGACTTCGGCTGCGAGCGCCTTCGACATGCCGATCAGCCCCGCCTTCGAGGCGGCATAGTTGCCCTGCCCCGGATTGCCCATCGTCCCGACCACGGAACCGATCGAGATGATCCGGCCGTAACGCCTGCGCATCATGCTCTTCACAGCCGCGCGCGACAGCCGGAAGGCGGCGGTCAGGTTGACCGCGATGACCGCATCCCAGTCATCGTCCTTGAGACGCATGAACAGGTTGTCGCGCGTCACGCCGGCATTGTTCACAAGGATGTCGAGCCCGCCGAGCTTCTCTTCCGCCGCGGGCACAAGCGCCTCGACCGAGTCCTTGTCAGACAGATTGCAGGGCGCAACCACGGCCCGCTCGCCGAGCTCGGCCGCCAGCGCCTCCAGCGCCTCGACCCGCGTGCCTGACAGCGCCACATGAGCGCCCTGTGCATAAAGTGTGCGCGCGATGGCGCCGCCCAGACCGCCGGTCGCGCCGGTGACCAAGGCCTTTCTGCCCGTCAGATCGAACATCCTGTTTCCCCCTGTCCGGCGTTCTGCCGTCTTACCCGTTCCGGGACTTGTAAGTCGCAATATCCTCGGCGGTTCCCACCGAGGCGGTCGCCGCCCCCGCGGCGATTCGCTTGACGAGACCGGCCAGCACCTTGCCGGAGCCGGCCTCGACGAAATCCGTGACCCCCGCCGCCGCCATGGCGGCGACGCATTCGCGCCAGCGCACCGTGCCGGTGACCTGCGCCACCAGCGAGGCGCGGATCGCATCGGGATCGCTCAGCGGCGCGGCCCCGACATTGGCCATCACGGGCACGCAGGGCGCGCCCATCGCAATCTCCGCCAGCGCCGCCCGCATCGCCTCGGCGGCGGGTTGCATCAGCGCGCAGTGGAACGGCGCCGACACCGGCAGCAGCATGGCGCGCCTGACCCCGCGCTCGGCCGAGAGCGCAATGGCGCGCTCGACGGCGGCCCTGGCGCCCGACAGCACGACCTGTCCGCCGCCATTGTCGTTGGCGACCTCGCAGACCTCGCTTTGCGCGGCCTCGCCGGCGATCGCCCGGGCCAGTTCCAGTTCGGCTCCGAGCAGCGCCGCCATCGCGCCCTCTCCGGCCGGCACGGCCTTCTGCATGGCCTCGCCGCGAATCCGCAGCAGCCGCGCCGCGTCCGCGATGCTGAAGGTTCCCGCCGCCGCCAGCGCCGTATATTCGCCGAGCGAATGGCCCGCGACGAAGGCCGCATCGCGCTTCAGGTCGAGCCCGGCCTCGGCCTCGAGCACGCGCATGACCGCCAGGCTCACCGCCATCAGAGCGGGCTGGGCGTTGGCCGTCAGCGTCAGCGCCTCGGCTGGACCGTCCCACATCACCGCCGAAAGGTTCTGCGACAGCGCCGCATCGACCTCGTCGAAGACGGCGCGGGCGGCGGGAAAGGCATCGGCAAGGCTTTTGCCCATGCCGACGGCTTGAGAACCCTGGCCGGGAAAGATGAACGCAGTCGTCATGCCTCGGAACCTTCGATTGTCACGCTTTGGTCATCGAGACGGCGCAGTCACATCGCCAGCCGGGGCAAGTCAAGCAGCGTGACGCAATTTCCGGCAGCTTCCGCACGACAAAGCGGCCGATTCCGGTTGCGCGACGCGGCCGCAACCTGTAACGAGCGCGTCTGCTTGTTCGGCCGGAGGCTGAACGGATGGCGGCGTTTGCCCTCCTTGCGAGGTCTTCGCCGCAGGTTAGCGTCTCGCGAGCCGTCGTCCCGTGTCTCCGCCTTCGATGAAATCCTGTCGGGCCTGTTCCAGGGCTCGGAGGGCTCCGCGCCGGGCGAAGCAGGGTGAAACAGAAAGGCCAATCATGGCATTGTACGAACATGTGCTGATGGCGCGGCAGGATGTCAGCGCGCAGCAGGTCGAGGCTCTTGTCGAACAGTACAAGGGCATCATCGAGGCGAATGGCGGCTCTGTCCCCAAGGTCGAGTACTGGGGCGTCAAATCGCTGGGCTACCGCATCAAGAAGAACCGCAAGGCGCATTATTCGCTGCTGAACATCGACGCACCCTCCGCCGCCGTGCTGGAGATGGAGCGCCAGATGCGCATCAACGAAGACATCCTCCGCTTCCTGACCATCCGCGTCGAGGAACTCGAGGAAGGCCAGTCGGCCATGCTGCAGAAGCGCGACCGTGACGATCGCGGCGAGCGGGGCGACCGCTTCGACCGCGGAGGCCCAGGTGGCGGCGGCGACCGTTTCGACCGTGGCGGCGATCGCGGCCCGCGCCGCGACCGTCCGCGTCGCGACGACGAAGCTGCTCCCGAAACCACCAGCGCGGAGGCCTGATCCATGTCCACTGCATCAGCCGGCGCCCGTCGCCCCTTCTTCCGCCGCCGCAAGTCCTGCCCCTTCTCGGGCGAGGGCGCTCCGAAGATCGACTACAAGGATGTGCGCCTGCTCTCGCGCTATATCTCAGAGCGCGGCAAGATCGTGCCGTCGCGCATCACGGCGGTCTCCGCCAAGAAGCAGCGCGAGCTCGCCCAGGCGATCAAGCGCGCCCGCTTCCTGGGCCTGCTGCCATACGTCATCCGCTGAGCGGATCCGACAAACCCGGCGGAGCCTCGGCTCCGCCGGTACCACTGAACTTCCAGGTCGCCCGGTGGTGAAACCCCTCCGGGATCGTTGAGGCGAAGCCTCTCACCCTGCCGGGCCCCTTGCGGGCCGCCGAGCAGCGGGACAGCAGGACGAAAGTTGATGTTACCGATCGTCGGCATAGGAGCAGGGCTCGTTGCGGCCCTCCTGTTCTCGGTGGTGATCACGGGATCGCCGCTGGCCGTCTTTCTGTATTCGGCCGCCCCCCTCCCGATCTTCATCGCAGCGCTCGGCTGGAACCATCGCGCCGGGCTCGTCGCCATCGCGGCCGGAAGCGCGGCGGTGGCCGTCTCGCTCAGCGTCACCGCCGGCATCGCGTTCGCAATCATCATAGCCTTGCCCGCGTGGTGGATCGCCTATCTCGCCTTGCTGGCGCGCGACGACGGCGCGGGCCGCATCGAATGGTATCCGCTCGGCAACCTGCTGGTCTGGATCGCCGCCACGGCCGCGCTCGCCACCGTCGGCAGCGCGCTGATCATGACCACCGATTTCGAGGCCTATCGCGCGGTCATCGTCCGCATCATCGAGAATCTGCTCGGCGAGATGGTGCGCACACGGATGATCACCCTGCCGGCCGACACGAAGGTGCAGGATCTCGCCCAAACGCTGGCCCCGGCGGTGCCGATCGGCATCGGCGCGTCCTTCGTGATGACGATCACCACCAATCTCTGGCTCGCCGCCAAGGCGGTGCAACTTTCCGGCCGCCTGCCCCGGCCCTGGCCCTTTATTCCCGCGACGACCCTGCCGCGCCAGGCGCTGCTGATCCTGGCGCTCGCGCTGGTCGCAGCCTCGCTTGGCGGCTTTGCCGGCGTCGCAGGGGCGGCGATGACCGGCGCGCTGTTTGCGACCTGCATGTTCTCCGGCCTGGCGATGCTGCACGACATCTCGCGCGGAAAGCCGTGGCGCACGCCGATGCTGGTCTCCGTTTATGTCGCGCTCGTCGTGATGCAGGCGATCGTGACGCCCCTGCTGGCGCTCGCCGGCCTGCTCGATTCCCTGCTCGGCCTGCGCAAGCGAGCCGCTCCACCCCCGCCTCCAACCGCCTGACACAACCCAACCGCTCTCAAAGGAGATAAGACCATGGAAGTGATCCTGCTCGAACGCGTCGCCAAGCTCGGCCAGATGGGCGAAGTCGTGAAGGTCCGCGACGGCTTCGGCCGCAACTATCTGCTCGCACGCGGGAAAGCGCTGCGCTCCACCGAGGAGAACCGCAAGCGCTTCGAGAGCCAGAAGATCGAGCTCGAAACCCGCAACCTCGAGCTGAAGTCGGAGGCCGACAAGGTCGCCGAGACGCTGGACGGCCACTCCGTCGTCATCTTGCGCCAGTCGGGCGAATCCGGCGTGCTCTACGGCTCGGTCTCGACCCGCGACATCGCCGAATCGCTGACAGCCGACGGCTTCCATGTCGCCCGCAGCCAGATCACTCTCAACGCGCCGATCAAGACGCTGGGCCTGCACACCGTCCCGGTCGTACTGCACCCGGAGGTCTCGGTCACGGTCACGATCAACGTCGCTCGTTCGGCGGAAGAGGCGGAGCGCCAGGTCCGTGGCGAGAACGTCACGGCGCGCGAGGAGTTTGACCTCGACGATCTCGGGCTGGAAGTCGGCGCGGCGCTGGCGGAAGCCGGCGAGGACGATCGCTGAGATTGCCTCATCGGTATCATGCGGAGGCGCCGCGACAACGCGGCGCCTTTTTCATGGCGCAACTTTTCATGGCGCAACGAAGAGCCCCGGTCCCGGGTGGTCGCTGCACGATTCGACCTCACTGACAACGGCTGTCGCCGGCTTGTTGTGAATTACCGTGGACAGTCAGAATCGACTCGCCTCGAAAGGCAAATTGTCCGACTGAAACGCCTCGTGAGATCGACCCGGAAACGGACCCGAAAACCATGGCCCCCGTTACCGCTCTCGTCACCCGTCTCGACAACCGCGAGACGGAGTATCGCGTCCAGCCTCAGAACATCGAGGCCGAGCAGGCGCTGCTGGGCGCGATCCTGGTCAACAACGATGCCTTCTATCGCGTCTCGGACTTCCTGCTGCCGGACCATTTCTACGAGCCGATCCACCAGCGCATCTTCGACCAGACGGCGAGCCTGATCCGGGCCGGCAAGATCGCGAGCCCGATCACGCTAAAAACCTTCGTCGGCGAGATGGATCTGGGCGGGATCACCGCCTCGCAATATCTCGCGCGCCTCGCCGCCGAGGCGACGACCGTCATCAACGCGCAGGATTACGGCCGCACGGTCTACGATCTCGCCATCCGGCGACAGCTCATCGGCGTCGGCGAGGACCTCGTCAACGTCGCCTATGATTCCCCGATCGACCTCGCCCCGCGCGAGCAGATCGAGGAGGCCGAGCGCAAGCTCTACGAACTGGCCGAGAAGGGCCGCTACGAGGGCGGCTTCCAGAAGTTCGACGGCGCGCTGCGCACCGCCATCGACATGGCGGCCAACGCCTATCAGCGCGCCGGCGGGCTGTCGGGCCTGTCGTCAGGCCTGCGCGATCTCGACCACCGCATGGGTGGGCTGCAGGGCTCGGACCTGATCATCCTCGCCGGCCGCCCGGCCATGGGCAAGACCTCGCTCGCCACCAACATCGCCTTCAACATCGCAAAAGCGTGGCGCGGCGAGCGTCAGGAGGACGGCTCGATCAAGAGCGTCGATGGCGGCATCGTCGGCTTCTTCTCGCTCGAAATGTCGTCCGACCAGCTTGCGACCCGCATCGTCGCCGAGCAGTCGGGCATCTCCTCCTACAAGATCAGGCAGGGCCGCATCACCGAGGCCGATTTCGCCCGCCTGACCGACGTCGCGGCGCAGATCGAGAAGCTGCCGCTCTATATAGACCAGACCGGCGGCATCTCGATCGCGCAACTGATGGCACGCGCCCGGCGGCTGAAGCGCCAGAAGGGCCTCGACATCCTGTTCATCGACTATCTCCAACTTCTCTCCGGCTCAGCCAAGAACGGCCAGAACCGCGTCCAGGAGTTGACCGAGATCACCACCAGCCTCAAGGCGCTGGCCAAGGAACTCGCCGTGCCGATCGTGGCGCTGTCCCAGCTCTCGCGTCAGGTCGAGAGCCGCGACGACAAGCGCCCGCAGCTTTCGGATCTGCGCGAATCCGGCTCGATCGAACAGGACGCCGACGTGGTCATGTTCGTCTACCGCGAGGAGTATTATCTCAAGGGCAAGGAGCCGCGGCCCGGCACCGAAGAGCACAACAAGTGGCAGATCGATATGGAGGCGGCGCACGGCCTCGCCGAATTGATCATCGGCAAGCAGCGCCATGGCCCGACCGGAACAGTCCAGCTCCAGTTCGACGCCGAGGTGACCCGCTTCTCCGACCGCGCCGACGAATCACGCCTGCCGGACCACCTGTGAGCGCCTTCGACACACCCGACGCCGGCAGCGCCGGGGCGACGCTGACCGTCGATCTCGGCGCGCTCGTCGCCAACTGGCGGATGCTCGGCACGCGCGCCGGGACGGAGGCCGCCGCGGTCGTCAAGGCCAACGCCTATGGCGTCGGCATCGAGCCGGCCGTCACCGCGCTGAAAGCCGCCGGCTGCAAGACCTTCTTCGTCGCCCATCTCTTGGAGGCCGTCCGCGCCCGCGCGGTCGCTCCCGAAGCGACGATTTATGTGCTGAACGGCCTGCTGCCCGGAGCCTGCGGAACCTATGCGCAGCACGCTCTCTCGCCGGTAGTGGGATCGCATGAGGAATTGCTGGACTGGGCCGCTTTCCGCCAGAGCGGCGCACAGGTCAGGCCGGCCGCTCTGCACGTCGACACCGCGATGAACCGGCTCGGCCTCTGGCCCGGCGAGGGGCTCAGCCTCGCCCGCGAGCGCGGCAGCGTGATCGCGGCCGCCGGCATCGGGCTCGTGATGAGCCATTTTGCCTCCTCGGAAGACGAGGCCGACCCGGCCAATGCCCGCCAGATCGCGGCTTTCGGAGAGATCGCGGCCGCGCTTCCCGGCGTCCCGGCCTCGCTGAAGAACTCGTCCGGCCATTTCCTGAAGGACTGCCCGTCCTACGCCCTCACCCGTCCGGGCTACGCGCTCTACGGCGGCAACCCGACGCCGGGAAAGCCCAACCCGATGCGGGCCGTCATCGGGCTGGAGGCGCGCATCATCCAGCTCCGCGAGGTCGAGGCCGGCACGCAGGTCGGCTATAACGGCCGCTGGACCGCTCGCGCCAAGCGCCGCCTCGCCACGATCTGCCTCGGCTATGCCGACGGTTATCCGCGCAATGCGAGCTGGACGGATGCATCGACCGGCGGCTCGGCCATGGTCGGCGGCGTGGTCTGCCCTTTCGTCGGCACGGTCTCGATGGATTTAATCATCATCGATGTCAGCGACGCTCCGGCCAGCGCAGTCGAGCGCGGCGCATCCGTCACCCTGATCGGCGGCCCGCTCGATCTGGAGACGGTCGGCGCGGGGGCCAAGACCAGCGGCTACGAGATACTGACCAGCCTCGGCAAGCGCTATGCGCGGCGCTATTTGGGGGCGTAAGGTGATGGATTTGACGAGCCTCGACCTGTCCCGTTCCCCCCGCTTCCCCATGTCGGCTGTTGCCGACATGGGCAGACGTTGCTGGAAGTCGGGTAGACCCGACTTCCAGTGGGGAAGGGTTAGGGATGGGGGGGCGTGCAGAAAGTGGCTCGGCTGCGACCGCAGCTTGTCGTCCTGCACTCTCCCCCCCACCC
>LSIB01000091.1 GCA_001556025.1 Rhizobiales bacterium CCH3-A5 | reverse complement strand
TCATGCCCTCAAAGTAGCGGCGGTTGTCCTGCGCCGGTCGGCAACCGCGCCCGTGTTCGGCCGGCAGCAAAGGCCCAATCAACGCCCACTCCTCGTCCGTCAGACCGATCCGCTCGCCCAAGGCTTCCTCCAAAAAGAAGCCTTGAATCAATCCGCGAGTCTCAGGTCAAGCTTTGTCCACGAGGCCTAGTCAGCCAGATTTCAACGTTGCAAGAAATTGGATTCAACATCAGTGTTTTTCGAAAACATGGGTTTGACCGTTCGGGCCGACTACAAGGGTCTCGAATTGCTCTGCCGCGACGCCCGGAACTTCCATGCCCGGTGACCCGACTGGCATGCCGGGTACTGCGAGGCCAAGCACTGTCGGGCGGTCCTTTAAAAGCCTGCGGACATCTGAAGCCGGGACGTGCCCCTCGATAAAATACCCATCGACGATGCCGGTGTGACAGGACTCGACCTTGCTTGAGACCCCAAGAGCCCGTTTTGCTACGGTCATGTCCTGGCTTTCGACGATGCGTGGCGTGAAGCCTGCCTGCTCGAGATGCCGAACCCAAGCCTTGCAGCAACCGCAGATCGGACTGAGATGGACCTCGATTTGCTGCGCGGTTGCCGGAAAAGCAGGGAGGAAGGCGGCGAGGAAAAATAGCGATGCGCGGTTCATCATGATCTCCGACCTATCGGGCGTTTCAAATTGAGGAAGGATTCGCCATTTCGCGCGCAGCGGTTCCGTGGACCGACATCGCGTCTCCGGCAATCGCCTGCGCCAGCATCTGCTCTGGCTGGGCGAGGCGAGGCAGAACGATCGTCACCTGAAGACCGCCTTCTGGACGGTTGGCTAGCGCGATCTCGCCGCCATGAGCGAGTACGACAGCGCGCGCAATGGTCAGGCCGAGGCCGGAGCCGCCGGTCTCGCGACCGCGTGATTCCTCGAGGCGGACGAAGGGTTGGAAGACGCGTTCCATATCGCCGTCGGGAATGCCGGGACCATCATCTTCGACCGTAATCGCGAACCCTGCTGGCGTCTCGTCAACCATAACGGTGACATGGCTTCCGTACTTCACCGCGTTTCCAACGACGTTCCAGAAGGCGCGCTTGAGCGCGAGAAGCCGGCCGAGCACGCGACCATGACCGGCTCCGCTCAGGCTGACGGCATGACCCTGGTCGGCATGATCGTCGACGATGGTCTCGATCACCGAGACGATGTCGATCGGCCTGATCGCCTCACTGGAGACGCCGCCGCGCAGGAACTCCAGTGTCGAATCGATCATGCCCTCCATCTCGGCGAGGTCGGCGTCGACGAGAACGCGCGTCGCCTCGTCCTCCATCAGTTCGGAGCGCAGCCGCAGCCTGGTGATTGGCGTGCGCAAATCGTGCGAGACCGCCGCCAAGGCCTGCATGCGCTCGGAGACGAGACGCTGGATGCGCTCGCGCATGGTGTTGAAGGCCCACGCCGCCCGGCGGACTTCGGCGGGGCCGGTTTCGTCAAGCGGCTTTGGAATCTGGTCGAGGCTGAAGCGTTCGGCTGCGAGCGCGAGTTCTCGCAGAGGCCGCGTCGCCCAGCGCAGCAGCAGCACCGCTACGACGATGATGGCCACGCCAAAGCAGATCGTCACCGCCAGTACGCTCCAGTCGGCGTGCTGGGTTGCCCCAAGCGTGGTCGACGAGAAGTTTACCCAGGAGCCGTCGTCGAGCCTGACCGAAACCAGCATCATGTGGCGGTAGGCATCGGCGTCGCCGGAGCCGAGCGCACCGTCATCGGCGAAGCCGAGCCGGAAGGATTCCGAGGCCAGATCCGGCACAAGCTCCTTGAGCTTGGCTTCCATCGCCGCAGTGCGCTCGGTGGTGGGCGCGGTGCCGAGCACCAGGCTAACCTTGCTCCAGTGGACTTCCAGGCTGGCGCTCGACAGATCGTGCGCAGCACGATCACGCTCCGGCTCCTGCGGGATGCTAGCGATCGCCCGTTTGATGGAAACAATACGCTCGGCCAGGCCTCTGTCGCGCTGCGCGCTCGCCAGGCTTTCCACGCCGACGCGATAGGCCCAATAGCCGACGAGATGGAAGGCGAGCAGCGCGGCGACGAGGATCAGGATTGCGCGGCCCGCCACGGTATCGGGAAACCCTTTATGAAGCATGCGACTCATGCCGGCTGACCCTCACGCGTCTGAACGGCGGGGGTGAACATGTAACCGGCGCCGCGGATCGTCTTGATCAGTTGGCCGCCATGGGCGTCAGCTTCCAGCTTGCGCCGCAGGCGGCTGATCTGGACATCGATCGCCCGATCGAAGGGATCGCTGTTTCTGGTTTTGGCGAACTGCATCAAGGCATCGCGCGACAACACCCGATTGGCGTGCTCGATAAACGCGACCATCAGGTCGAACTCGCCCGTCGATAGATCGACCAGCGTACCTGATGGCGAAACCAGTTCCCGCCGGCGCAAATCCATCCGCCACCCGTCGAAAACAACGCACTCGCTGGCGCGTCCGCCTCCTGCTCTGCGCAGGGTGCGCGAACGTCTGAGCACGGCGCGCACGCGCGCCAGCAGTTCTCGGGGGCTGAATGGCTTGGTGACGTAGTCGTCGGCACCGGCCTCCAGCCCGATGATGCGATCGCTTTCCTCGCTGCGCGCCGTCAGCATCACGATCGGCACCTGCGACGTCGCGCGCACATCGCCGCACAAATCGAAACCGGACCGTCCCGGCAGCATCAGGTCGAGAATGATGAGGTCAATCTCGGTCTGTTTCAAAACGTCGAGCATGGCGCGTCCGTCGGGCGCGCCCGTTACCTTGTAACCGTGGCGCTGCAGGAAGCGGGCGACCAGCAGGCGGATCTGCGGGTCGTCATCTACCACGAGCACATGGCCGTGATCGTCGGCTTGGGGTGTGGTCGGGATGTTCGTCACGAGCATCTTTCAAACGGCGTAGGTGGCATTTTGCACCGAATGGTCGGCCGGCTGATCAACAATATAGCGCTGTATCGCGGGCCAGGCGCGATCCGCTTTGATACAATTTGTAACGGACAGGACTGACCCGCCGCTGCTACCAAACTGCATCGAGGCTTTGGGGGTCGAACGAATCGCGATGGCCGTTAAACTTTATTTTGCCGCTCTCATAGCGCTTGCGCTCGGCGCGTGCTCCGTCACGCCCGTGCCAGTCCATCTGGCGCGGCCCTCCGATCCAAGCGCGCGCGTTCCAGCCGTTGGATATCAGAGCGTCACCGCCGGGCTTACCTCGATACGCCCAACCGACCCGAAAAATTGGCGCGAGCTGAACCGTAGAGTAGGGCCTCAACAGTGACTGCTATCGCTTCCTCTTTTGGTTCCAACCAACAATCGTCGATTGGATTTATCCGCCGCTTTGCCCTCCTGGCTGGCGTTTCCATGCTTCTTGGTGGTTGCGCGACTTTTTCGGCAGATGGCGGTGTCGGCACGGCGCAGGCCATCGCTTACACAGAGTTGAACAAGGACGTCGTCCGGATCACGGATGACGCCGTCGCAGGCAGCGCCAAGGCGC
>LSIB01000090.1 GCA_001556025.1 Rhizobiales bacterium CCH3-A5 | reverse complement strand
CGGACGCGCCCTGGAAGACGATGTCGTCGGGGCCGAACTCGTAGAAGGCGTTTCCTGCGCGGAGGAAGTGGCAGATGTTGCGATGGCTGATGACGATCGCCTTGGGCGTGCCGGTCGAGCCCGAGGTGTAGATCAGATAGGCCGGATGCTCCTTGGTGAGACCCACCGCGCGAGCCGGGACGACGACACCGTCATCGGCCGCCTCGAGCGCCTCAGGCGTCCAGACCGTCCGGCCGGTCGCGGTGGCGCGCGGCTGCCAACCGAGGCAGGTGATGAGGCCCTTGGCCTGAGCATCGTCCAGACAGGTCGCGATGCGCTCGACAGGCGCCTCGGCGTCGAAGGGGATCCAGGCCGCGCCCGCCCGGGTGATCGCGATCTGCGCGATCAGCAGCGCGATGCCGCGCGGCATCCACAGGCCGACCATGTCGCCCGGCCCGACGCCCGCCAGGACGAGCGCCCTCGCCTGCCGGCCGGCGGCGGTCCACACCGTCTCATAGCTCAGCGACTGCGCGCCATCGGTCAGCGCAGGATGCGCGCCGCGCTCCGCGACCGTAGCCGAGAAAATTTCGCCGAGCACTTCGTCGCGCAGCAGATCAGGCCGCTTCTCGCCGGCAAGCACGGCGAGCGGCTTTGCGCCGAGCCCGGGCGAACCGACCGGGAGGTTGCTGATGTCGTTCATCGTGCCCCGCTGCGCGCAATGTTGCGGCTTGGGCACCCATGCAGGCCGCGCTTTTCGTCACCCGACTCAGAGCTCGATGTCCTGCGCAAAGCCAAGATCAGATGAGCTCGCCTTGCCCACCCTCGAAGCCTTGAGAAACGACGAATATGGGACACCGGTTACGTCCTTGGCACGGGCGCGAATGCGCCGGCCTCGACCGGCTCGATGCGTAGTTGGCGGCAAATTTTTACCAGCGCAGACTGCTCCTCGACGATGTAATGGCCATCGGCCTCCCCGATATGGCGACAGGTTTCGACCAGCGTGCGCGCGAACCGGCCATCCTTCTGCAGCCGGGCGATCGTGGACAGCGCCGCCCTCTCGCCGACGGCCGGGTCGATCTCGAAGCGCGCGGTCGCCTGCTCGAACTCGATCAGGAGTTCCTGGCGAGACTGCTCGTCGATCAGGCCAAAGCGCGAAAGCGAGGCCGCCATGCTGTCATGCTCGGTTTGGCGGACCACGCCGTCGGCATAGGCGATCAGCGCGCAAGCGGCGGCGATTGTCTCGATCTGCAAACCGGCCTCCTCGTCCCGCCAGAGGTCGAGATCACGCTGCAGGTCATGCTGAATGCGCTTTTGCTCTGTTGGCATGGCTTATACTCTCCACTTTTTCAGGTCGGCGAATTTGGTTTTGCGGCCGGCGAAGAAGCGGCTGGAGAGCCCAGCCGCCCCAATGATCAGGATCGAGCCGAGCGCCCAGACGATAACCACGATGAACTCGCTCGCGTTGCCGAGGCTACGAAGACTCCAGGAAAGCCATTCGACGATCTCCGGCACAGAAGAGACTTTGTCAGCGTTGTCCGCAGCCCAATCGGTCGTCCAATCGAGCAGGCCATGGCCGACCCAAGCGATGAGGCTCCAAACAGCGATCGCGACAAACGCAATCATCCAAATGCCCAGCTGCATCAGTGCCTCCCGCCATCGAGAGGCACCGGCGGTTTGTCCAGCGATGGTGAAGACGCCGTGACATCCGCATCGCGTGCGGCGAACCGGTCCGTCCGCTCCATCGCGTCGGCGATTCTCTTGAACCCGAAAGCGCAGCCGAGCCCTATCGAGAGGATCATGCCCCAGAAAAGGATGAGATCGACTGGATGGGGCAGATCGCTCAGCGAGAACTGATCAATGGTCATGGTCGATCCTCCTCCAAGGCTGCGCGGAGACCGATAGAACGGTCCGAAGACGCCGGTGCTGACGTCTGAGGGGATCGGCGCAACCGTGCTTCCCAGAAAGCGAAGCGATCCAAACGCGCTCCGGGCTCGGCACTGGCGAAGAACGTGGCAACGGCGCCGTGGCAACCCAGCGGAACAGGTCGGCGATCCGGATCATCGCGTCGCCCCCTGTGCGAGATGGGCACGAAGCAGCGCGATGTTGCGTTGGTTGGCACGGAAGAACGCGTCGCCGAACCAGCCGACCACAGGAATCACGCCGATCGCGAAGTCGACTGCGACGTTTCCGGCCATGCGCAGGAGCGTCCCGGTCGGAACGCCATGGCGCTGTGCTTCCAGGATCAGATACGAGGACAGCCCCTTTGCGACGAGCGTGCCGACGCCCGGCATGAGGTTGAGCAGCGCGTCGGCGCCAACGCGGATATTGGTGCCAGGAATGCGGACGGCTGCGTCGAGAAGGCGGGCCAGCGCGTCGAGACGTGCGATCGTCTCAGGCCGCGAGCGTGGAGGCGGCAGACTATAGGCCATGGTCATGGCGTCGGTGCTCCCAAGATCGGAGCGCAACGCGCTCCTCAGGTGGAAGAGTCCGACATCGCAGCCTTGGGCTGCCAGAGGGGCCCGGACCCGGGTTGCGCTGGAGATTGGAAGGCCACGGTCATGCGTCAAGAGCAGGTCGGCATAAATATTTTTGCATGCGCGCCTTGCGCGCTGCCGCAGCGTGACCCATCTCGCCGTCACCCGCTGATCCGGGCCCCTCTGGCGAGCGCTGCCGGCGCGTTCGCGATGTCGGATCGTTTTTCCGACGTCGCGCCGGCGATGGTGCTCTTATGGATCTCGCGCTTTTCGCCGCTGAGTGGCTCGGCAAGCCGCTCTGGATGTGGCTCGCCTTCGTCGGCATCGTCGTGACGCTGCTCGCCTTCGATCTCGGCATCCTGCACAAGGAGCATCGCCAGATCGAGGTTGGGGAAAGTCTGGTCCTGTCCGGCGTCTACATCGGCCTCGGCCTCGCCTTCGGCGCCTGGGTCTGGTGGTATCTCGGCTCCGAACCGGGCATGGCCTATCTCACCGGCTTCGTCGTCGAGAAGACGCTGGCGCTCGACAACGTCTTCGTCATCGCGCTGATCTTCTCATTCTTCGCCGTGCCGCCGAAGTACCAGCATCGCGTGCTGTTCTGGGGCATTCTCGGCGTCATCGTCCTGCGCGCGATCATGATCGGGCTCGGCGCCACGCTCGTCGCCCAATTCGGCTGGGTGCTCTACATCTTCGCCGCGTTCCTGATCGTCACCGGGATCAAGATGCTGCTCATCGGCGACAAGCCGCCGGCGCTGGCCGACAACGCGCTCGTCGCCTTCATGCGGCGGCGCTTCAACGTCACCGACGAGCACCACGGCGAGCGCTTCTTCGTGCGCAAGCCGCATCCCGAGAATGGCAAGCAGGTCTGGTTCATCACGCCGCTGTTCATGGCGCTCGTCCTGATCGAGATCGCCGACGTGATCTTTGCGGTCGATTCCGTGCCGGCGATCTTCGCCATCACCACCGATCCCTTCATCGTCTACACCTCCAACATTTTCGCGATCCTGGGCCTGCGGGCTCTCTATTTCGCGCTGGCGGCCGTTATCGACCGCTTCCGCTACCTCAAGCCCGCGCTCGCTATCGTGCTGGTCTTCATCGGCTCGAAGATCTTCATCGCCGACCTGCTCGGACTGGAGAAGTTCCCGGCCGCCATCTCGCTCGGCGTCACCTTCGGCATCATCGCCGCAGGCGTGATCTGGAGCCTGATCAAGACGCGCGGCCAAGTCGCGAGCGCCGGCCAGCAGGCGTGAGGCGGCAGGCGCGACGTGTCGGAGATCACGACGATGTCTCGATTCCAGTCGCGGCCCTTCCAACGATGGCGAGTGCAGCGAACGGCGATCCACGCCGCGTTGCCCAAAGCCGACGCCATCGACCGGGCCCGGCCGAGCGCCGGCCGTGCGTCCCAGACCCTGGCTGGCCTGGCGCAGGCCATCCGCGAGAGCGAGACGATTACTCTCGGCGAACTGGTCGAACGGCTCGGCCCGGCGAGCCTTGGGCTCGTCCTTCTGATGCTGACGATCCCGGCGATCATGCCGATCCCGGGGCCGGTCGGCATGATCCTGGGGTCGTGCCTCACGCTCGTCGCCTTACAGGTC
Source organism: Rhizobiales bacterium CCH3-A5 (assembly GCA_001556025.1). Lineage (GTDB taxonomy): Bacteria > Pseudomonadota > Alphaproteobacteria > Rhizobiales > Beijerinckiaceae > Allobosea. The sequence continues at coordinate 3,032 of LSIB01000090.1, read as the reverse complement.
GTCGCCGGCTCCACGCGCATCTGGCTTCCCGCGATCCTGCAAAGGCGGCGTCTGCCGACGCGGTTCGTCGTCAGGGCGATCGAGTTCGTCATCCCATGGCTGGTGCGCTGCGAGGGCAGATTGTCGCCCCGGAGATGGATGTTGCTGAGCGGGCGCTATGCCCGCCCTTTTCTCGGGCTGTGCGTCCTTGCCATGGCGGTCATCATCACTCTGCCAATCCCGTTCGGTAACGTCCTGCCGGTGATCGCACTCGCCGTGCTTGCGGTGGCGCTGATCGAGCGTGACGGCGTCGCGGTCATGTGGGCCCTCGCGCTGTCGGCGGCCGCGATCGTCTGGACGGGGGCTCTGGTGATGTTTGGCGCTCACGCGCTGGACGCGCTCGGGCGGCTGTTCGCGTGAGGAGCTTGATGTGAGACGCATGATCTGGGCCGGTATTGGCCTCGTCGCTCTGGTTGGAGCCGGGCTGCTGTTCTGGTCGTCCGGCACCGCGGTCGGACCGGCCGCCACGGGCGGCGCGCGACAAGGCACGGCAATCGCCGCAGTCGAGGCCGAGACGATCGCCTTGTTTCGACGAAGCGCGCCATCCGTCGTCCATATCTTCGCCCAGTCGCAGGAGCAGATGCTGGCTGCAGAGGGCGACGAACAGCAATCGCAACGCTCCGGCAGCGGGTTCATCTGGGACAACTCCGGCCACATCGTCACTAACGAGCACGTCGTGCGCGGGGCGGATCTGGTGCGCGTGCGGCTCGCCGACGGCGAACTGCGCCCAGGCCGCGTCGTCGGGCGAGCAGCTCAGGTCGATCTCGCGGTCGTCAAGATCGAAGGCCGCGATCTCCCTGGCGCCTTGCCGGTTGGTGCGTCGGGACCATTGGCGGTGGGACAGTTCGTGATGGCGATCGGCAATCCCTTCGGGCTCGATCAGACACTCACCACGGGCGTCGTCTCGGCTCTCAAGCGCCGCCTGCCGACCGACAGCGGGCGCGAGATCGCCGACATGATCCAGACCGACGCCGCGATCAACCCGGGCAACTCCGGCGGCCCACTGATCGATGGCGCGGGTCAGCTGATCGGCGTGGCCACTGCGATCTATTCTCCGTCGGGCGCATCCGCCGGCATCGGATTTGCTGTGCCGGTCGATACGGTCAAGCGCATCGTACCGGTTCTGATACAGAATGGCCGCGTCCCGACGCCGGCTATCGGCGTCGGCATCGCGGCCGAAGGCGCAGCCATGCGTCTTGGCATCGATGGTCTTGTCATCGCATCCGTGGTTCCCGGGTCGCCTGCGCAACGCGCCGGATTGCGTGGAATCGATCGGACGAATGGTACGCTGGGGGACATCATCACCTCCGTCGAGGGCAAGCCCGTGCGGCGGCTCGCCGAGCTGATCGACGCGCTGGAGGCCGCAGGCATTGGGCGCACGGTCGCCATCGGGATCATTCGCGAGGGTCGTTCGTTCACGTCGCGGGTAAGGGTCGGAGAGGCGGAAGACCGATGATGTGGCGCAATCTTCTGCTTCGCGGCAGGGTGCTCCTGCGCAATGGCCGCCCAACCGTTCAACGGATGTGACGAGGCGTTGTGTCAAACGAAGCCGACAACGTCATCGCAGCGATCGCCAGCTTGCGAGCAGACGGTCCGCATGCCGTCCGCCTGCGGATGAGGCCTGACACGCTGAACAGTCGTCTGAAAGTTATCGCGCGATGGCTGATCGATTGGCAGATGCCCCACGCGATCAGGCTGTCTGGCGTGGACACGACCGGATCGAGCGTGATCGAGTTTCGGTTCCCAGACGAAAGGCACGCGCGCGCCTTCAAGTATCAGTTCCAGAACGAAGCACTTTGAGCATGACCGGCGCATCCAGACGGATGGCGCGCTCAATCCCCACATTGACGAGGAGGATTGGTCCAAGTTGCGCAATTCGGTCGTAGTCGCAGGGCAATCATTGATCGCTACCGAGGAGGGAATCATGAGCGCCAGATTCGCACGACCTTTTCTGGGAATGCTGCTGAGCGGCATCGTCATGTCGCAGGCAGCGTTAGCCCAAACCATTGATCTCGGTCCGGACGGCCTTCGCGTGCGTCCTCCAGAATTCGTGCCGGAGAGGCGGCCAGGCCCGGTTGATGGGGAAGAAGAAGATGGCATCTCTGAAGAGGAGGCGGTCCGCATCGCCAGAAACGAGGGCATGCGTCGCATCGAGAGGGTTCGGGAAGGTCGGCGCGGGTGGGTCGTGGTCGGAATCGACCGCAATGGCGACGATATGCGCGTCATGATCAGCCGCGATGGCGAAGTCATCGATGTCCAGCGCGAGTGAACCGCTGGCGATACAGCAGGGTGGCCGATCGTCTTGTGATCGAAAAAAAGTTTCGGAAAGCCGTGCGTCGCCCAGCTTCGGGCGCACGCTGGCTACGGACACGACGCGGCAAACCATCAATCGGCTGGCTCGACCGACCGTCTGATCGCCCCGTGCGTCACCACCTGATAGCGGTCGGGCGCCCGTCGCGGCGAACGACCCAAGAAGACCTCAGGCGTGAGCAGAGGCAGTCAGCACGGTTTCGACGCGGCTGATAACGGCGAGCACCCGTCCCGAGAGCGCTCCAGAGCGCTTCGGCCAGAAAGCCGAAAACGGGATCGAGCCTCGCGGGGTGATGGGAACGAGCGCGCACCCGCGCGCCTGCGCGTCGAGCGCCGCCAGACGGTCAGTCCCATGCAGGCCGAGACCGGCAACCACAAGGTCGAGTGCGAGATAGGTGTGCGACACTTCAGCGACGATCTGCAGTTTCTCGGTTGGGTCGAGTGCCGTCTTGACGATCCGCCCGATGACGGTGTCGCGCGACAGCGTGATCATTGGCTCGTTGATGTGTTTCGGCCCTTTAATTGCGGAGAGCTGTCAACCTCGGATTTCGCGCCGTCATCGCCGGGGTCATGGTCCTTTCCGAGGTCAAGCGCCTCATGATGATGTTCGGGTCGGGTGCCTCAACGTGTGCAACGACGTTCCAGTGGACGTCAGCCGAAACAACGAGGTCACCACAACCGCC
>LSIB01000009.1 GCA_001556025.1 Rhizobiales bacterium CCH3-A5 | reverse complement strand
GGAAACGCCTTCTACGAGTTCGGCCCCGACGACATCGTCTTCCAGGGCGCGTCCGTCGCCTTCGACCTGTCGATGGAGGAGATCTGGACGCCTTATCTCGTCGGCGCGACGCTGTTCGTCGCCAGCCCTGAGACGATGGGCGACGCCGAGAAGCTGCCGGCGATTTTGACGCAAGCCGGCGTCACCATCATCGACACGGTGCCGACGCTGCTCGGCATCCTGCCTGCCGACATTCCCTCGCTCAGGCTGATCCTGCTCGGCGGCGAGGCGCTGCCGCCGGCGATCGTGCAAAAATGGTCGCGGCCAGGCCGCCGCATCCTCAACACCTATGGACCGACCGAGGCGACGGTGGTGGCGACCGCCGCGGAAGTCGTTCCGGCCGAGACCGTCACCATAGGCCGGCCGATCGCGAACTATACGGCCTACATCGTCGACGAGGAGATGCGCCTCGTCGGTCCCGGCCAGCAGGGCGAGCTGCTGATCGGGGGCCCGAGCGTGGCCAGGGGCTATCACGGCCGCCCCGAGCTGACGGCGGAGAAATTCATCGCCAACCCGTTCGGCGGCATCGACGATCCGGTGCTCTACCGCTCGGGCGACGCGGTCAGCCTCGACGATAACGGCAACATCGTCTTTCACGGCCGCATCGACGACCAGATCAAGATTCGCGGCTTTCGCGTCGAGCTCGGCGAGATCGAAACCAAGCTTTCCGACGAGCCTGGCCTCAGTCAGGCGGCGGTGGTGCTGCGGACCGACAACGACATCGAGCGGCTCGTCGCCTTCGTGGTGCCTGAGCCCGGCGTCGGCATCGACGCCGCGGCCCTGCGGGCGGCGCTGCGCGAGAAGCTGCCGCCTTACATGGTTCCGGCGCATTTCGAGGCCGTCGGCTCGCTGCCGCGCATGGTCTCGGGCAAAGTCGACCGGAAAATGCTCAAGGCCGCGCCGCTGACCGCGCCGGCAGCCGAAGGCGAGCAGGAGCCGCCGCGCAACGCCACGGAAGCGGCGCTGCTGGAGGCCGCCAAGCGCGTGCTCGGCGCGCAGACCCTGCCGCTGGAGGCGGATTTCTTCGTCGATCTCGGCGGCCATTCGCTGCTGGCGGCGCGTTTCATCTCGATCGTGCGCGAGACGCAGGCCTATGCCGGCATCACGCTGCAGGACGTCTACGGCGCGCGCACGCTGCGCGGGATGGCGGAACTGCTCGACGCGCGCGGCGCGGCGGTGGCGGAGGATCTCTCCTTCACGCCGCCACCCTTCCTGCGCCGATTCCTTTGCGGGCTCGCCCAGGCGGCGGCGCTGCCGGTCATCATCGGCCTGTCGACCGCGCAATGGCTCGGCATCTTCGTCACCTACATGCTGCTCTCGGGCGAGGAACTGTCGCTGCCAGCGCAGGTCTTCGCGCTGCTCGGCGTCTATGTCGCGATCACCATCGTCACGGGCTTCATCTCCGTCGCGCTGAAATGGATCGTGCTCGGCCGCACGAAACCGGGCGTCTACCCGCTCTGGGGCGTGTATTATTTCCGCTGGTGGTTCGCCTCGCGCGTCGCCGGGCTCGTCCACATCAAATGGCTGCAGGGCACGCCGGTGATGCGGTTCTACTGGCGGCTGCTGGGGGC
>LSIB01000089.1 GCA_001556025.1 Rhizobiales bacterium CCH3-A5 | reverse complement strand
TGCAGATTCCGACGCGACCGGCCGGGTAATCCAATAATTAACCGGCCACTGTTCCGAGAATTAACCGGTCGGGATTCCGAGAATTATCCGGCCAGGGCGGGCGTTGGTTCTGGGTCGTGTTTCTGGATGTCGTGATTGGTGCTTCCGGTCAAGCCGGAGCCGCTGCGGGCGGCTCCGGTTGGCGCTTTCTCAGGCTCTCGCCGGCGAGTTCGATGCGATAGGCGTTGTGGGCGATGCGATCCATGATCGCGTCGGCGATGGTGGGGTTCCCGATAATTTCGTACCAGCGATCCACGGGGATTTGGCTGGTGATGATGGTGGCACGACGCTCGTAGCGATCCTCGGTGAGTTCGAGGAGGTCGCGTCGCTGTGCGTCGTCGAGCTTCTCCGGCCCCCAATCATCGATGATCAGGAGTTCGACCCTGGCGAGGGCCTTGAGCAGGCGGGCGTAACGGCCCTCGTCACGGGCCTGGGCCAGGGTGGCGAAGAGCCTGGGCGCGCGATGGTAGGCGACGGAGACATCGTCACGGCAGGCCTTTTGCCCCAGCGCGCAGGCGAGCCAACTCTTGCCGACACCGGCCGGGCCGGTGATCAGCAAGCTGCGATGCTGGCGGATCCAGTCGCCGCCGGCGAGGCTGAGGAAGAGCCCGCGGTCGAGGCCGCGCGACGCCTTGAAGTCGACATCCTCGATGCTGGCGTTGTGGCGCAGCGCGGCGGCGCGAGCGCGGTTCTCGAAGCGCTTCTGACGGCGCGTCGTGCTCTCGCGTTCGAGCAGGAGGGCGAGCCAGTCGGCGTGTTCGAGGGCGCGGCTTTCGGGCTGGGCCTGGAGCTCCTGGAAGCCTTTGGCCATACCGTGCAGTCCGAGCTCGGCGAGCAAGCCCATGGTGGGATGGATCAACATGCTGTCTCCTGATCAGTGGAAGTAGCCGGGGCCGCGCAGATTGCTGTGCTCGATGATGGCGGCGGGTTCGGTGGTGGTCCTGGCCGCTGCCGCGGCCTGCCTGACGGCAATGGCGGCGACAGCGCGGTAGGCGAACGCGCCGATCTCGAGGGCGCGGGCGGAGACGGCTTCGGCCTGGGACGGCCTGAGATCGCGGAACAGCCGCAGCACGCCGAGACAGGTTCTGAAGCCGTGCTCGGGATGCGGCCGGTTGGCCAGGATGGCGATGACCAGTCCTTCCGTGCTCGGGCCGACCGTCGCGGCCCAGCGCCGGAGCCGTTCCGGGCTCCAGTCGGCGTAGCGCCGGTGGGAGCTCGGCATGTGATCGGGGTTGGTGCCGTGCCGGCGGCCGCCATAGCGACGCTGGTGCGCGGCGACCCGCTGGCCACGATGGAAGACCTCGATCGTCCGGCTGGTGGCCCGCAGATCGACCTGCTCCCGGATCAGGCCGTGGGGAACGGAGTAGAAATAGCCGTCATACTCGACGTGGTAATCGACGCCGGCGCGGGCCAGGCGCCACTCGGCGAACTCGTAATCCTCGGGCAGCGCCGCCAGGGCCGGCCGCTCGACGGTCTCGAACAGATGGCGGCGGGTCACGCCGAGGCGCCGGATGACATGGTCGTTGATCCGGTCGACGGCGCCGCGGATCGCGGCATTGGCCTCGGCCAGCGAGAAGAAGGTCTGGTTGCGCAAGCGGCCCAGGATGGCGCTCTGCGCGAACCGAACGCCGTTCTCGACCTTCGCCTTGTCACGCGGCTTGCGCGGCCGCGCCGGCAAGACGCCGACGCCGTAGTGCGAGGCCATCATGCCATAGCTGCGGTTGAGCTCCGGATCGTAGAACGAGGCCTTGTTGACCCCGGCCTTCAGATTGTCCGGCACGATCAGGCGTGGGACGCCATCGAAAAACCGGAACATGCGCACATGCGAGCCGATCCAGTCCGGCAGTCCTTGAGTCCAGCTCGCTTCGGCGAAGGTGAAGTTCGAGGCGCCGAGCACGCCGACGAAAATCTCGGCCTCCCGGATGATGCCGGTCCGGGCATCGACGATGCCGAGCTTCTTGCCGGAATAGTCGACGAACACCTTGTCGCCGGCGACGTGCTCCTGCCGCATCGTCGGCGACAGCCGGCGCTGGAAGCCGCGCAGGAGGTCGCAGAACCTCGAGTAACCGTAGCCCTGCGGGTGGATGGTGCGATACTCTTCCCACAGGATCGCCATCGTCACGCCGGGCTTCTTCAGCTCGACGATCAGTTCGCTCCAGTTCGGCTCGACCCGCCGCCGCTGACCGCTCTTCGCCCCGGATCGCGCGAAAAGCCTGCCGGCAAGGGCGTCGTCCGTCAGCTCCGCCGGCAGCGGCCAGGTCAACCCGGCCTGGGCCGCGCGCCCGAGGTTCTCCTGAACGGTGCTGCGGGCAATCCCCAGCACCCGACCGATCTCGCGGGCGCTCACCCCGCCATATGCAAGCCGCAGCATCTGCCGCAGTTCTCTCATCGTCAGCTTCCTCTTCGTCGGCATCACAGGCTCCGTCTCGGGTGAAACGGAAATCCTGATGCCTGAGTGGCTGACCCAGAGCGCTCATACCCCCGGCTGGTGGCCGGTCATTAATCGGAATGGTGGCCGGAGAATTATCGGAATCCCGGCCGGTCAATTATCGGAATGATGGCCGGTCGGAATCGGAATCCGCA
>LSIB01000088.1 GCA_001556025.1 Rhizobiales bacterium CCH3-A5 | reverse complement strand
CGGGGCACCGCCCTGGGGGTACTATGGCCCCTGTGCGAGGAGCTCGCTGGAACGGTCGGCGGCATCACGCCTTCGTCCCATGCCCGACTAGACGCGACAACCCGATGAGGGGCACTGGCGTCGAAAGTGCTCGCGGCGAAGGCTGGCCAACGGCCCGATAAGCGCGGCCCGGAGTCAAAAATCGCCGACGAGCGGAGCGCCACGGGGCGTGCGGGCAGTGGCTCAATCTGCCCGCGCCGCGACCTGGCTCAATGGTTGCGGTTCGATACCAACGCGCCTCGCGGCGCTCCGCTGCCCCTCAGCATCACCGACGCCGGAAGGCGGGCGGAGGATTTGGCGCGGCCGCTAGCCGACGCACGGGGAACCCCTCTCCTGTAAGGAGAGGGGCAGGGGTGAGGTGACGGACGTT
>LSIB01000087.1 GCA_001556025.1 Rhizobiales bacterium CCH3-A5 | reverse complement strand
ATGGCGCTCACTGGCACCTTACGATGCCGGACGGAGGGGGCATCCACCCCATCAGCTCAGGAGGAACGTGACGTGGCACCGGGCGAGCCAGGGGCCATGGGGCACGCCGAGCTCCGGCATCTCGGCCAGCAGCGACAGGCAGGGCCACCTCGCCAGCTCGGCGGCAAAGCCCTCGGCCGTCATCCCGAGGGCCTCGGCGACCGAATCCGCGAGGACGTGGATGCGGGTGAGCACGGCGGCGAAGACAATGCCCTCCCGGTGGAAGAAATTGAGGTCAACGTCCTCCTTCGCCCGAACCGACGCGCGAAGCCCCTCCAGGAGAGCCTGCCTGCCGTCAGGGTCGGGCGCCGTCGGCGGCTCCACGGCCGGACGGGCCGGGCCGAGCGTGCCGTCCCTCCAGGCCTTCTCGATCCTGATCAGGTCGACGAGCAGATCGCGGCCCTTCGGCGTTGCCGACGACACGATCAGGAACTTGGCCTGCTCGGCGTTCAGGAAGTTGATCTTGGGCTTCTCGCCCGGCTTCGAGAAATCGATCAAGCCCTCCGTCTTCAGGAGGGCGAAGACCTGCTCCGCAACTGCGTTCTCAAAACGCAGTTGCGGAGAGTCCCCGTCATCGTGGACGCGGACCAACTCGCGCGCCTTGGGGTCGACTTGAAAAATGTCGCCCAACATCAGCAATTTCGCGCGGTTCGGGTCGATCAGGTTCGACCGGATGTCCCTCGCACGTCTCATCTCAAGATCGATGCCGAGGTCCTCGTCGACGACGCGCGGCTCGCCGTCGATCAGGAACAGGCGCCTTCCCTCATGATGGAAGACGGTCGGCTTCGCAGCCTGCGGCAGATTCGAATGGTCCTTGGTCGCCTCGGCCACGATCCCTCTCCACGCTTACGCGAATCACTTCGTCGAGGGATCGTGGCAGGCGCCCGCAGGGCAAAACAGCCCTTCAAGGCGAAAGTCGGCGGCTGTTAGACCCGATTGGCGTCCGAACGGGGTTCGGCCGGGCAAACCGACCAGGACCCATCCTCTCCTCGCGCCTCCCCTCAGGGGACGCCGACTACAGGAAGACAGCGACGACCGTTTCGCGTCAGCCGAAACGGAGGAGCTCCGGCCCCCAGGCCCGCACGGTCGCAAAGCTCCCGCCAGACAAGGCGGGCCAAGGGGGCGTCGTCCCATGAGGGCCGACAGGGACGAAAGGCCCCTCCCACCCTAGGGGCTGACGCCAGGGAGGGACCCGTCCCCAAGAGGAAAACCTCTCTCCGTGAGCCCCCGAACGCAAGGCGCCGGCCCGAGAGCCGGCGCGCGGGAAGCGATCCGAAGGGGGATCCCGGCCTCAGGCCGAGACGAAGCGACCGGTCCAGCCCATCATCGCCTCCGGGCAGGCGGGCGCGCCCGGCACGTAGCCAGGGCCGTAGCGGGCCACGTACTCATCCGTCACGGGCCCGCGAGGGTAGCGGAAGCCGTGCTTGGAGATGTCGAACGGCGTCTCCGGCCGCTCCCTGATCGCACCCGCCGCCCAGATCGGGCCCGGCCTTTCGGCGAGAGCCCGGTAGCAGCGGGCGAGGCCCTCGCCGCAGCTCGGCCACTCCACGCCGTCGAGGTCGAACATCGCCGAGCCGAGGACGCAGCCGAAGTAGGCCGCGTGCGGACCCTCCCGGCAGACGACCTTGCCCGGGCAGTCCCAGTCGCCGTCGCACGCATGCGACAGGACGACGTCCCGGACCAGCATCGCCCGCCAGGCCGCGAAGGCCACGCCCGGCCCCCGGAAGCAGCGGGCCGGGACGTCATAGGCGTCGAAGGCGTCGTCCCACGCCCCGAAGACCAGCCCGTCGCATTCGAACGGGACGAGGCCCGCAAGGCGCCGGCGGTGCCACATCTGGTAGGTCGCCAGCCGCAAGCCGTCGGGCAGAAGGTCGAAGCGATACCGAGGGACCATGTCGACGAGGAACTCGCGCGAGCCCGGCGGCAGGTCGACCACGCCGGCCGCGTTGGCCTCAGGCCCGACGACGTCCGCCATCGCGAGGCGCTCGCGATCGGGGAACCAGCCCTTCGGAACCTCGACGTACGTCTTCGCGACGTGCAGCGCGATCGCCCGATCGGCCTTCTCCCTGGCGGCCCAGGCCTTCGGGAACTCCTTCCTCAGCCGCTCCGCCGTCCCATCGGGACGGGCCCGCACGATCGGCATGCCCAGCCGGCCGAGCGCGACGTCGACGGGGAGCATCCGGGGGACGCCCTTGGCCCCGTCGCCGAGGAGGACGATGACCTCCTCGCGGGTGAAGTCCGACTTCAGCGGGATCGGCCCGACGAAGTCGAGCTCCTCCTCCGACAGGGCAAGGCCCAGCGCCGCCTTCAGGCTGATGCGATCGACCTCGCGCGTCAGCTCGTCGACCCTCTCGACGACCGATCCGGGCTTGGGCCGCCTAGACATCGGACGGCACGCGCCTGCGGACCTTATCGATCACGACGTCGCACTCGGCGTCCCGAACCGGGCCCATCTTGATGACCCCGTGCTCGAAGCCCGGCTTGGCGTTGCCCTCCATCTGGTCCGTGACCAGCTTGAGCATCGCAAGCGACAGCGCGCGGTAGAACGCCCGCTGGTGCAGGTGCACCGCCAGGACCCTGGCCGCCGACGCGTCGTCGCGCGCGATGATCCTCTCCGACTCCTCGGTCCGGCCGGACGGGTTCATCCGGCCGGGGAAGATCGGATCGCGCTTGCCAGGCACGCGGGCCTGGGCCAACTTCTCCCGGATCTTGCGATCGAGCTCGTCGACCTTGTCCTTGCCGGCCCGGTCCATCACCCAGACCATCGACTTCGCATAGGCCTCGGCCAGCTCGTCGAGCCCGAAGTCCTCATCCAGGAAGCCGACCTTGGCCAGCTTGTCGTCGACGCTCGAACGACCGAACATCAGGTCGGCCAAGTCGACCTCGCCCGGCTTCAGGGTGCCGGCCTTGACGCGGTCCGCCACGCGCTGGGCGACCCGGCGCGAACGCTTCACCTGGCTGATCGCGTTGACCTCGGCGATGGGCATCACTCGACTCCGTCTCTCGATGCCCGAAAAATCGCTTACCGACTCTTCAAGACACATCCCGGTGATTCGTATTCCGAACGGTATGTTCTTTAAGGCGGAAAACTTACCGAGACACGCCGGCGTTTTCCGGTTGGTAGAGTTACTGCAACCGTTATACGACGTCAAGTCGGTAAGTAGGTTGTCGACTTCGGCTCCATGGGGCCGGACAGGCAAAGTCACAACCGGAAAGTGACCCTACAACGGGTTGCGCCAGCGGGTTACACAGCCGGCGCGGGGCTCTACCACGAGCCTGAGTAAAAGGGCCCTCCAGACGTCCTGAAAAGGGTAGGATCAGGGCTCTACAACGAGCATTTTCAAGGACTTACAAGACAGGCTAGAAGGGTGCAGAGCTACAACGCTCATAGCCTGTCAGAGGAGGGGAGTTAGGGCACGACATACGTTTTTGCCGCACTCGCTTCGCGGAGCTGCAAAAAGCGTGGCAGGCGGCGCTCCCGCTTCTCCTGCCCGTGCTCTCCGAGGGGTCCTGCAGACGGCGGATCGGGGCGCTTCGCGGCCGCCGATCGGTGCTCTCGAGACGGTCTGGCGACCTCAATCCCGCGCGTCTCATCCTGAGCCGCACCACCCTGACAGGGCGGTGGCAGGTTGTCGAGAGCCAGGGCCGATCCGAGCCTCCGCGATCCTGACAGGATTCGCCGGAAGCCCAGGATTCGGGCAAGATCAACGCCATTTCGTCCGTTGATCCGCGTAAAGGGAGGCCGCCATGGCCGACAGCCAGACGACCTCCGTGGCCACCGCCGGACCGGCGCTGTTCACCCATGATGGCTACCGACTCTACGTCTTCGACGGCGAGCCCATGATGATGGACCTCGACATCGGCAAGCGCATCGGGCGCAAGCGCGCCCGCGAGATCCGGGCCCTCATCAAGGACAACCTCGAGGACCTCGAGTTCTACGGGTTGGTGAGGTTAGTAACCGCGCCAATCCCCCAGGGCGGACCTCGTCGAGATCAAGGGCCTCATCGAGGGGCAGATCGCGGCGGGGAAGGCACCGGACCACCAGGGCGTCATCTCCAGGCTCTCGGGCCTGCTCGGGCGCCTCAAGGGCATCGCCGGGTAGCCCGTCCTCCTCGCGCAACCCAGAAAACGGGTCGACGCGGGCCGAGGAACCGCAGAGGGTGACCGTCATGACCGATGCAAGCGCCGACATCGCACCTGCCGTACCCGCCGCCACCCGCAACGTCATGCGGGCGAACAAGCGCCGCGACACGGGTCCCGAGATGAAGGTGAGACGGTGGCTCCACGCCCGCGGCCACCGGTTCCGGCTCGACTACGCCAAGCTGCCGGGCAGGCCCGACATCGTGCTCCCCAGGCACCGCCTCGCGATCTTCGTGCACGGTTGTGCAGATTGCGGTGGGCCCGGATTACTACGAGGTGCAGCCAAGCACGGGCTCCCGAGCACCTCGGTCGGCGCTTACTCCGCCGACCCGCGCCTCGCACGATCCCGCCCAACAGGCCGCGCGGCGAAATCCCCATAGGCCCACGGCCCCGGGCCGCGGCTTACTCCCCTGGAGGCTTTCGAACGCCGGCCCTCAGCCCGGTCAAAACCCGCCCGCATGGGCCGGCATCCGAAACCCTTCACAAAACCGCCCGCCGTTCGCCCGGGCAAATTGCGCCACGTTCGGACGTTCGTGACCCGCCGGATAGCGGACGTTTATGAGTGTCAGTCTGGAGCAGCGAGCAACTAAGAGCAGCGTCGCCAGCCAGCGACCTCAACTTCTTTCCTGCTGCGCCTTCCAAGCCAAGTATTCAGGCTCGGCCTCCTGGGCCAGCGGGTAATAGCGACGCAGGTCGCCTCCCTTCGAGAGCATGAGGCGAGAGAAGTCCTCCCATTCTACGTGACGACTGCCGACTTCGAGCAGCCGCTCGGCATAGGCGATCGGCACGCAGATGGCCCCGTCATCGTCGGCAATAATGATGTCGCCTGGCCTGACATAGGTGCCGCCGCATGCGATGGGTACGTTCACTGCGTGGGGCATCAGCGTCGTTTGGGTGTGAAAATTCGGGCTGACGCCACGCATCCAGTAGCCGATGTCGAGTTTGAACGCCTTGGCGGCATCGCGGATGACGCCGTCGATGACCATGCCCTTGCCGCCCTTGCCGGCGAAGTAAGTCAGCATCATCTCGCCGAAAATGCCGCTTTCCATGTCGCCGCGGGCGTCCACGACAACGATGTCGCCGGCTTCGATGTGATAGAGCGCATGCCTGTGCAGCTGCTTCTCTCGATCCGCGTACTCGCCGTCGCCATAAAGATCTTCGCGCTTCGGCATGAACTGGAGGGTGACGGCCGGCCCGGCGACGACCTTGCCGCGGGAGTGCGGCACGGCTCCCGAAATCAGGGGATTCCGGATGCCCATCTTGTAGAGTTCACTCGATGCCGTGGCGGTGCCGATGCTGGCGAGCCCGTCCACCAGAGCCTTCGCCGGGCGATTGATCTTGGGAATGTCGAACATGGAGCGTTCCTGATGGTTGGCAGCGAGGTCTGATCTTCGTGAAGCCGTTTCAGAACGGCGTAGCCGCAAGCGGGGCTGTCACAACCCGCCAACCACCGGATGCCAATCGGGTCGATACGGGTCCTGGTGGAAACGGGCGTAGTAATCGCCCTTCTCTTCGTAGAGAGCGCCGTAATGGCGCATCTTATCCTCGTCGAGCCGAACGCCGAGACCGGGCCCGGTCGGCACGCGGATGGCCCCGCCTTCGTATTTCATCAGCCCACCCTCAATGATGTCATCGGTCAGGTAGTGGTAATGGGCGTCGCCGGCGAAGCTCATCTCGGGGATCGTGGCAGCGGTGTGCAGCATGGCAGCGAGCTCGATGCCGAACTCGGCACCCGAATGCATCGCAACGCCGAGGCCGAAGGTGCGGCAGACCGCCGACAGGTCCTTCACGCCGCGCGGGCCTTCCCAGTAATGGATGTCCGTCAGCACGATGTCGACGGCGCCGAGGCGAATAGCAGGGCCGAGGTCATCGAACTTTGCCGGATACATGTTGGTGGCGATCGGTGTGCGGACCGCCTTGCGCACGGCGGCATTGCCCTCCAGCCCCCAGGACGGATCCTCGAAATACTCCATCCCAACCGCCTCCAGCCGTTGGCCGATGCGGATCGCCGTCGGGACCGACCACACACCATTGGGGTCGATCCGCAGTCCGAAGTCCGGGCCCATCCGGTCGCGGCAGAGCTCGACGGCCCGCGCCTCGACAGTCGGCTCGAAGACGCCGGCCTTCAGCTTCATGGCGGTGACGCCGAGGGTCTCGTGCAACTCCTGGCAGAGATCGGCCATGTCTTCGGGATGTTCGTCATGACCGCCGCCCGGTCGATCGTAGCGCCAGAACAGATAGGCGATCATCGGAATGCGGTCGCGAACCGGTCCGCCGATCAGGTCGCAGAGCGGGCGGCCCAGCGCCTTGCCCTGAATGTCGAGGCAGGCCATTTCGATCGCTGCATAGAGCCTGGCATTGGAGAGATAGTAGATCGCCCGCAGGGTCTTGAGCTTGATCAGCTCGAGATGGAACGGGTCCATGCCGATGATGCGCGACTTGAGCTTCGTCAGCGCGCCGCGCTGGTCGCCACCGCCGACCTCTCCGAGACCAATGAGGCCCTCATCCGTCACCAGTTCGAGGATGGTGCGCAGGAAATAGCCGGGATGGACTCCGGTGTTGTGGCGAAGCTGCGCGTTGAGCGGGATCGCCACGCAGCGCACCCTCATATCGACAATCTTCATCGGCCATTCTCCCTTAGAGATGCATGCCGCCGTCGACGAAGAGCGTCGTGCCGGTGACGTAGCGGGCGGCGTTCGAAGCGAGGAACAGTGCGACGTCGGCGCAGTCCTCTGGCGTTCCGAGGCGCCCTGCCGGGATGCGTCCGAGTACGGTGTCGCGATAGGCCGCGTCCGCCAGCACCTCGCGGTTGCGCGCGGTCGCGATCGCGCCTGGGGCCAAGACATTGCAGGTGACCCCTTGTCCCGCGACCTGCCGGGCGATGGTGCGGACCATGCTTTCGAGCGCTGCCTTGCTGGCCGCGTAGATCAGCATCTCCGGATGTTCGCGCACTTGCTGGATTGAACCGATTGCGATCAGCCTGCCGAAGCCGCGTTCGACCATAGCGGGCACGAAAGCCTGGATCAGGCGATAATTCGCCGCGAGGTTCAGCTCCCATTGCCGGTCGATCGAGGCGCGCTCGAAACCTGCCCAGGGCTGCCGCTCCTGCAGAGCGGCATTCAGGATGAGGATATCGATCCCGCCGAGCGCCTTCCCGACCGCTGCCACCAGCAGCGCGACCTCCTCGGGCTGGGACAGATCAGCCGCGACGCCCAGGGTGGCGCCGGCCTGGCGGCAGGCATCGTCCAGGTCCGCACCGGGCAAGGGGGCATTGATGCAGACCCTGGCGCCGACGCCGGCCAATGCCTTCGCGATGGCCAGGCCGATACCTTGCGACGAACCTGTGACGAGCACCCGCCGACCCGCGAGATCGGGATAAAGACCGCTCGCTTCAGTCATGGCGATCGCCGAGCCTGGCATCGAAGGCGTCGCGCACGGCATCACCGAGGAAGTTCAGCGCCAGCACGGTGAGGAAGATCGCAAGGCCGGGAAAGAAGCTCATCCACCAGGACTGGTAGAACTGGATGCCGGTCGCGACCATGTAGCCCCAACTCGGCGTCGGCGGCTGGACACCGAGGCCAAGGAAGGACAGTGCGCTTTCGGTGATCAGCGCCTGCGAGGCCGAGAGCGATCCGTAGACGATGACGTTGCCGGAGACGTTCGGCCAGATGTGGCGAGACAGGATCCGCCAAGGGCTGGCACCGGCCGCCTTGGCCGCGATGACATAATCGACCTCGCGCAGGCTCAGCACCTCCGCCCGGACGAGGCGGGCAAAACCCGGCATCTTGGTGATGGCGATTGCCAGCATGGCGTTCATGAGGTCGGGGCCGAGCACTGCGACGATGGAAAGCGCCAGCACCAGGAGCGGGAAAGCCAGGAAGGCGTCCATCACCCGCATGATCAGCGCATCCCAGCGTCCGCCGAGCCAGCCTGAGATCAGTCCGAGGACAGAGCCAACGATCAAGGCCAGGCCGATCGCGAAAACGACGACCTGCAGCGAAACCGTCGCGCCGTGCAGGACGCGCGACAGCACGTCGCGCCCGATTTCGTCTGTGCCGAACCAGTGCGCCGGGCTCGGCGGCATGGAGAAGGCGTCCGGGTCGATATCGATAGGCGAATAGGGCGCGATCCAGGGCGCCAGCAATCCAAGCGCGACGATGACGGCGAGGACCAACACCCCGAACTGGCCCTGCCAGGACGTCAGGATGCGGCGCAGGATGATCGCGCTCGGCGAACGCGGTGCGCGCTGTTCCTGGACGGGCGAACGCGGCATCGATCCGGTCACGGCCACCATTGCCTCAGGCCTCGACCCGCGGATCGAAGGCCCGGTAGAGCATGTCGGTCAGCAAGTTCACCATGAACACGGCGATGACGATGAACAGGATCGCGCCCTGAATCACCGGGAAGTCGCGCTGGAAGATGCCATCCACCAGCATCCGGCCGAGACCGGGAAGCGCGAAGACGGTTTCCGTCACCACGGCGCCGCCGAGCAGCGCCCCGACCTGCAAGCCTATCACGGTGATGATCGGGATCAGCGCGTTGCGCAGCGCATGGCGCAGCAGCACGAGCCTTTCGCTCAAGCCCTTCGCGCGGGCCGTGCGGACATAATCCATCGACAGGACCTGAAGCATCGAGGCCCGCGTCTGGCGCATCACCAGCGCCGCAAAGGCCGTGCCGATCGTCAGCGACGGCATCACCATCAGCTTCATGTTCTGGGCGGGATCGTCGAGGAAGCGGACATGGCCAGAGGGTGGGAGCCAACCGAGCTGCAGCGAGAACAGCATGATCAGCAGCACACCCATCCAGAAATAGGGCACCGCCACCGAGGACATGGCGACGAGGCTCGCCGCGACGTCGATCAGACCGCCACGAAAGCGGGCGGCGAGAATCCCGGCGGGGACACCGATCGCCACCGCGATCAGGATCGAAAGAAGGCCGAGCTGCAGCGTGACCGGGATGCGCGCAGCCAGCATCGCGCCGACATCCTCGCGGGTCCGCAGCGAGCGGCCGAATTCGCCCTGGGCGACGCGGGTGAGCCAGGTGACGTAGCGGATGGGCGCCGGCTGATCTAGCCCGTACTCGACCCGTACGGCGGCGCGCTGCTCGGGTGTGGCCTGCTCGCCGAGGATCGTCACTGTCGGATCGCCGGGGAGGAGATTGGTCAAGGAGAAGACGATGACGGTGACGAAGAAGGCCACCGGGAGCATCTGGACGAGCTTCTTGCCGAGATAGCTGAGCACGGCCCGTCCCTCAGTAGCGATCGAGCCGGCGATGATCGCGCGCGATCTCGGCGATGACGGCATCGGACACGGCGAAATGCGCGGTCATTGCGGCGCGGGCAGCCGCCGGGTCGCGTGCGCGAATGGCGTCGATGATCGCCTGATGACGCGCGACGGTCGCCGCTGGGTCCCGCAGATCACGCTGCAAGCCGAGCGCGCGCTGGGTGAACTTGATCGTCTCCGCCAGAGCATTGACGAGGTGTTCGAGCAGGGCATTGCCGGAGCAGCGCGCCAGGGAGACATGAAAGGCAAGGTCGCCCTGCAGCCAGCGCTCGAAATCTCCGTCGATGTTGGCGCGCATCTTCTCTAAAGCCACCTCGACCGGCTCTAGCTGTAGCGGCGAGGCCCGCTCGGCGGCCAGTGATGCGACCTCGACCTCGATGGCCCGGCGCAGCTCCACCGCCTCGCGCAGCCCATTATCGGTCACCCGGACAGCCAGGCGCAGGAACTGATCGAGCGGCGCAACCGAAAGGCCCTTCACGGTCGTCGGCTTGCCCTGCTGGATCTGAACGATGCCCAGCGCCGACAGGCGTCCGAGCGCCTCGCGAACGACTGGCTTCGAAACGTTCAAGCGCTTGGCGAGGTCTGACTCCGAGGGCAGCGAGTCGCCGGGACGGAAGACGCGCTCCGCCACGCGGTCGATCACGAATTGCGTCACCGCTTCGGTCAGGCGCTGCTTGTCGGGCTGAAGTGCTGCGATATCGCTCATAACTTATCAGATATCTTGTGACGCAGTCCGGGTCAACGGGGTTCGATCGCGCGCCGCCAGTCGGCGCTTCGGCCAGCCCATCAATGCTGAATCTCGCATATGCAGCATTGATTCTGCGCATCCCCATATCGAGGCACGACAAAATCCATTTGCCCATCTCATAACATATCTGATAGGTAAAGCCGCCGGCGTTATGAATAGCGCCATGGAAGGAGATCGCGCAATGGAGATGATTTCACGTCGCGACATTTTGCTCGGCGCTTCGAGCCTGAGCTTTGTCGCCGGCCTGCCAGCCTTCGCGCAGCAGGGCTCCCCGGTCCTCGGCGGCACCATTGTCGCTTCGATGGACCTGCAACCCAAGAGCCTCGATCCGATCATGGGCGACGCGCCGACCTCGGATCGCTACGCGCTGATCCAGATGTTCGAAGGCCTGCTCAAATTCGACGTGCAGGGCAATCTCCAGCCTTCCCTCGCGACGAAATGGGAATGGTCGGAGGACAAGAAGTCCGTCGTCTTCAAACTGCGCGAGGGCGTCGTCTTCCATGATGGCGAGCCCTTCAATGCCGAGGCGGCCGTCTTCAACATCGCGCGCGTCATTGCCCCCGGCTCGACCGCGCCGCGCAGCCCCGACCTCGCCGACATCGCCAGCGCCGAGGCAGTCGATCCGATGACGGTCCGGATCAATCTAAAGCGGCCCTCGGGCGCGGCTCTGGCGTCGCTCGCGGTCGAGGCCGGCATGATGTGCTCGCCGGCGGCCCTAAAGAAGCTCGGACAGGATTTCGGCCGCCAACCCGTCGGCACCGGACCTTTTAAGTTCGCCGAATGGGTCGGCGGCAGCCAGATCCGCTTCGTGCGCAACGAGCGCTACTGGCGTGACGGAGCGGACGGCAAGAAGCTGCCCTATGCCGACGCCGTGACGCTGCGCATCATCCCGACCACGGCCGTGAAGATGGTCGAGGTCAAATCGGGCGGCGTCCATCTGGTGGATGGCGTGACGCCGCGTGATTTCGAAGAGGTTGAGAAGAACGAGGCACTCAAGCTCGTCGCGGTTCCGCCGGGCATCGCGCAATGGCTGACCTTCAACGTCAGCAAGGGCATCTTTGCCAACCCGGCGCTGCGCGCGGCGGTCAATCACGGCATCGACCGCAATGTGCTGATGAAGGGCATCACCCGCGGCTTCGGCGCGGTCACGCCGACCTGGGTGCCGCCGACCGACTGGTCATTCGATGCCAGCGTCCCTGCGCCCAAGCTCGATCCGGCCAAAGTCCAAGCCCTTCTCAAGGAAGGCGGCCAGCCCAACGGCTTCACCTGCAAGCTCTCGATCATCCAGCGCGACCCCGACACCCAGGTCGCGCAGATCGTCCAAGCCCAACTCAAGCCGTTCAAGATCAACATGGAGATCGAGATTCTGGAGCGGCAAGCCTGGGTGCCGAAGGTCCTCGGCCTCCAGCACGAGCTGGCCATGGGCCGCGTCAACGTTCCGCGAGCTGACCCCGACCATGTCTTCGGGCCGTTCTTCGGCCGCGCCGCCTCGCAGAATTGGTCTGGGATGAAGGACGAGGAGGTCTTCAGGCTGGTCGATCAGGGCCGCGAGGAAACCGATCAGGCCAAGCGCAAGGCGATCTACAAGGATCTCCAGGCTGCCCTGAACAAGAACGACTATTATTCCTGGCTGTTCTTCCGCGAGGCGCGCCATGTGGCCCGCAAAGAGCTCAACAACATCGTGCTGGATTCCGGCGGCGCCTGGCAGCTCGCCGAAGCCTGGCTCGCCAAGGCCTGACGCGAGCGCACGCTGGTAAGCGAATAGCGCCGTTCCGCAGTCGCAGCCTATGGGAAGTGCGCGCGATAATCTGCGCAATCTCAGAGTCCGCCCCGAAACTCATCGCGTTCGCGCGATGCGTCGGATGAGGGCCATGGCGGCTGCTGCGAAAGGAAGGCTGTCGCTGGGTGACGGGCTCTCAGTTGTGTCGCTCATCGGGCCAGCGCCATTTCCGGACATTGAGTGACTGCCGAAAAGCGGACGTTGCCCAGCGGGCAGCTTACCGCCCGATACTCAGCGACTTCACGCGGATGTGTTGGGCATCCGAAGGCCGCGCGGGAATGGGAGCGTCGCGCCGTGCGTTTCAGGCTCAGGTCACCACCGAGGAGCCGATATGCCACGAACACTCAAGATGCGACACGCGGCCTCGCTTGCCCTTTTGCTCGCCGCCGCCGTCTCCCCGACACTGGCGCAGCAGAGCGGCGCGGCGGGGATAACGTCGACCGACATCAAACTCTTCGTATCCGAGATGGATCGCGCCATGGCGCGCATGCATGAGGGCATGGCGGCCGCCAAGCCGACCGGCAATCCGGACCGCGACTTCGCAGCGATGATGATCCCGCATCATCAGGGCGCGATCGACATGGCCGAGATCCAGCTCCGCTTCGGCAAGGACGAGCGGCTTCGGCGACTTGCCCAGGGCATCATCGTCGAGCAGCGGCAAGAGATCGCGGTGATGCAGCGCATCCTCGGCGAGACGCCGGCGCCGAAGCCGACAGCCGCACCCGCACCCGCACAGGGCCATGCCAATCATTCCCACATGGAGAAGAAGCCATGAAGCGCGCCCTCGCCACCTTGCTCCTGCTGTCGAGCGCCGCGCCCGTCTGTGCGGGCCAGGCTCCTGGTCGGGCCGCGGCTCCAGACGTTCCAATCACGGCCAAGGACCGCTTCTACACCTCCGACCAATTCTCAAACACGGTCTCGGTCATCGATCCCTCGCAGAACAAGCTGCTCGGCGTGATCAAGCTTGGTGAGCCGACGCCGGCCAATCTGAGCCCGCTCTATCGCGGGCAGGTGCTTGTCCACGGCATGGGCTTCTCCCCGAATGGCAAGACACTCGCCGTCGTCTCGATCGGCTCCAACTCGGTCAGCTTCATCGACACCGCGACCAACACTGTGAAGCAAGTCGCCTATGTTGGGCGATCGCCACACGAGGCCTTCTTCCGGCCGGACGGCAGGGAGGTCTGGGTCTCGGTGCGCGGCGAGGATTACATCCAGGTGCTCGACGGCAAGACATTCGCGTCGACCGCGCGGATCAAGGTGCCGAATGGGCCGGGCATGACCATCTTCTCGCCCGATGGGCGTTACGGCTTCGTCTGCTCCTCCTTCTCGCCAGAGACGGTGGCGATCGACACCAGGACCCGCAAGGTCGTCGGGCGGATGAAGCAGGAGAGCCCGTTCTGTCCGGATCTCGCCGCAACACCGGATGGCGAGCAGCTCTGGCTGACGCTGAAGGATGTCGGCAAGACCATGGTCTTCCAAGCCAAGCCGCCGTTCAGAGCGCTGAAGACGTTGGACACCGGGCCGATCACCAACCACGTCAACATCGTACGCCGCGACGGCGATCAGTTCGCCTATGTCACGGTCGGCGGCACCAACGAGATCAAGGTGTTCCGCACCGGCGATTTCTCGCAGGCCGCGACGATCCCGGTCGGCGCGCTGCCGCACGGGCTGTGGCCGTCCGGCGATGGCACGCGCGTCTATGTCGGGCTGGAGAACGCTGATGCGGTCGCGGTGATCGATACCGCAAAGCAGGCCGTCATTGCGACGGTGCCCGTCGGCCAGGCACCGCAGGGTGTGGCCTATGTGCCCAACGCGGTCCCGAGCGGTGACGGAACAGCCAACCTTCAGCCGCTCTCGGCGGCGCAGAACTCGGCGCAGCTCTCGCTCGCGGGCTCCGACGGCAAGGCGGTCACGCAGGTGACACTGTTCAATCAGGGTCCGATCCAGATGCTGCAGGCGGCCGTCACCGGCCTCGAGCCCAAAGCGCCTTACATCCTCGCGCTGGCGAACGATGCGAAAGGAGAGACCGGCGTCCAGCCGCTCGCGCCCTTCATGACCAATCCGGCAGGCGCCGCGATCGTCAATGCGGTCGGGCCGATCCGGCAGGTGGTCACCGACGCCGAGCCCGATCGCAAGCGTTATCTCGTCATTCTGGCCGGCACCCCGGACAAGCCGGGGACCGTGCTGCAGTCGCAGGCGCCGTGAGGAGGTTTCCTGGAAGGCGCCCTCAGGGCGCCTTCTTCCCCTCTGCGTCGAACTGCTTGAGAAAGGCGACCAGATCAGCGATGCGCTTGTCGTCCTTCAGCCCGGCGTAGATCATCTTCGTGCCGGGCACCTTCGCCTTCGGGTCCTTGATGTAGTCGGCGAAGGTGGCTTCGTCCCAGGTCAGGCCCGAGGACTTCATCGCGTTGCTGTAGCTGTAGCCTTCGCGCTCCGCCGCCTTGCGGCCGATCACACCGTTCATGACGGGGCCGACCGTATTCTTCGCGGTCTCGCCGATTTGGTGGCAGGCCCGGCACTGGGCATAGGTCTTCTCGCCGGCGGCGGCATCCTGCGCACGGGCCTGAGCTTGCGCGAGCAGGCCCAGCGCAACGAGCGGGAGGATCATCTTCATCATCACAGGTCGTTCCTCACTTCTGCGGCGCGAACGGGCTGACCCATCCGCCGCCCTGTTTCGGCGCCGCCGGCGGGAACGCCTTTTCGAGATAGTCGAGCAGCACCTTTCGCATCTCGTCGTCGGGCGCGGGCATGGCGTGCTTGTCGGTCATCCAGGCCAGGGTCTCGTCCCAGCGGGCGCGGTTCATCCCTTGACGGCCAACGACCTTCATCGAGTGGCAGCCGACACAGTAGCCGAAGGTCTCGTCGCGTCCGGGAAAGTCCGGAATGGATTCGGGCGTGTCCTCGGCCTGCGCGAACGCGCAGACCGGAACGGTGAGAAGAGCGGCGGCGAGCGCCACCGCCTTCAGCTTATGGAATGCCGCCATCGTCAGCCCACCAGCACGGCGATGCGATGCATCGGGTTCGAGCCGTAGCCCTGTGGGTTCCAGTTCGTCGCGACATGGGGCTGCGCGACGCCGCGTGAATCCGTGGCCTTCACCCAGAGTTCGAAATAGCCTTCGCTCGGCAGCTTGAGCGAGCCGGTCCAGCGCACCCAGTCGTAGCGGTTCTTCGGCTTGGCCAGCGTCATCGTATGCCAGCGCTGCCCGCCGTCGGACGAGACCTCGACATTGGCGACCTCGTGATCGCCGGCCCAGGCCGCGCCGCGCAGCGAGACATCGCGGGCGGCTGCCGGCAGGCGCGTGCCGTTCGCCGGAGCCGTGATGATGGCGCGGACCGGCATCGAGGTCAGGTCGGTGAAGTTGATCTTGCCGTCGGCGTTGGAGCCCGGAACCAGCGGCACGGTCGGCACGCGATAGGAGGTCCCGCCCATGCCCTGGCCGTCATGCGGCGTGGCACGCACGAGGATGCGGTTGAGCCATTTCGAGGATAGCGAAGCCGGCCAGCCCGGCACGACGAGGCGCAAGGGCCCGCCATGGATATGCGGCAGCGGCTCGCCATTCATCGCCCAGACGATCAGCGAATGCGGCTCCAGCGCCTTCTCGATAGGCATGCCTCGCGAAATCGCGTCCTTGGTAGTGTCGCCCGAAAGATGCGGGTCGGCGCCGAAATGCCCGGTGAACTTGGCGCTGTCCTTCAGGCCGGCGGCTTTCAGAACGTCGGCGAGGCGCACGCCGGTCCACTCTGCGCAGCCGGCGCCGCCATTGGTCCACTGGTTGCCGCGCGCGGCCGGCTGGTAGAAGGAGCGGCCATTGCCGCCGCATTCCAGCACCATGCGGAAGCTGTGGGCAGTGAAGCGCTTTTTCAGCTCGCCCAGCGTCAGCGTCAGCGGCTTGTCGACCTCGCCTTCGATCTTCAGCGACCAGGCATCGGCGTCCTTGGCCTCCTCGGGCAGCTGGCCGTTGTTGCGAATGAAGAATTTCGCGATCGGCGTGGTGTCGTCGTCGAGCAGGCTTTCGGGCGTTTCGGCCACGAGCGGCCGGTCGCCCAGCAACGCCAAGCCCTTGTCCTTGCCCGGAAAGTCGAACGGTTGCGGGACTTTTGGCGCTGCCGCCGGAGCGCCTTGCGCCGAAGCGGAGGACAGGCCGCCATTCGAGCGTGAACCGAGCGGTGCGCCAAGCCCGGCCGCCACCCCGATCGCGGCGAGGCTGCCGCCGAGCAGAATGCTGCGGCGGGAGGCCGAAGGCATTTCGACGATATGGGAACTGGATTGGTCATTGGACGCGGCGTCCCGCGTGACTGCTTCTTCGAGCATGGCGTTTCTCCCGAGGACATGTTCCTCGGGAGACAAGACGCGCGACCCCGTCGAATTATTCCACTCTTGAAGAGAAGGTCTGAAAGGTTCAGGCCGTGCAGGGCCGACCCGTGGTCCTGATGTCGTTCAGCGCGGCAATTTGTTGGGAGGCAGGACCGTCGTTGCGGAGCGACATCGCGGCCAGGGCAGCGATCAGGTCGAGACGCGCCTCGTCGATGCCGACGCCGACCATGGCGTAGCCGATATCACCGTTGCGCCAGGCCCGGATCGAGATTCCGTCCTCCGTCGACCGCACGGGCTCGGCTGCACTCGTCGATGGTTCCGGCGAGACCCAGAGCCCGACACGACAGCCGTTCGGCCCCTCATAGCCCGCGAAGACCTCGCCATTCCGGGCGAGGCCGGGCTTGACGTCGAGGCGCACCAGACGAAGCGACGCCGCGGACAGATCAGGCAGAGCGGTCGACCGTGCGCCGGCGAGTTCGACGGACAGAGCAGCGGTCGCAGGAGCCTCGCCACCAGCCAGCCACGGCCGATGCGCCATCAGCGCGTCGCTCATGTCCTCGCTGCGCGGACCCAAAGTCGCGAACCAGATCGCGGAACCCATGCCGGCGACGAGGGCAAGCGTTGCGGCGATCGCCGCCAGACGGCGCGCGGATCCCCTTGTTTTCGTCCCGCGTGCGGAAATGGCGAAGGGCGGCGCGGTGTCCTCAGACAGGCCCGCCACATTGGCCTTCAGCGCAGCCAGGGTGGCAACTCTTCTTGCGAGACCGGAGTCGTGTGCCACGGCCGATGCGACCGACGCAGCTTCCGCCGGCGCCAGTTCTCCATCGACATAGGCGTTGAGCCGTTCCCAGGACACGGCCTGCCCGTTCATCATCTCGCTATCGTCACCCGACATGGCGGCGCCCCGTCGGAAAGGGCGTCACGTTCCGTCCGCCGATCTCGTCCAGCAGCGCGAGGCGTGCGCGGCTCAATCGGCTCATGACGGTCCCGACCGGCACGCCCAGAATCTCCGCCGCTTCGGCATAACGAAAGCCGGCGAGATCGACCAGTTCGATGATGTCGCGGTGTGTCGCGTCCAGCCTTTCGAGCGCCTGCCTGACCGTGATCTCCGCGATCAGCCGATCGTCGTGGCGCCAGGGTGTCTCCAGCCCCGTCTCGACCTCGCGATTGTCCGAGCGCACCGAGGCCCGGCGGCGATCATCGAAGAAGCCGTTCCGCAGGATCGCGAAAAGCCAGGACCGGATGCCTGACGCATCGGGCACGGTGTCGCTCGCCAACGCCTTCATCGCGCAGGATTGCAGAAGGTCGGCCGCCGCGTCACGGTCGCCGCTGAGCCGCAGCGCATAGCCGAAAAGCCGCTGCCAGTTCTGCCTCAGTGCCGTTTCGACCGCGTCGCGCAGGGCTTCGATCCTCATTGGAGCAATGCCAGACTAGCCGGCCTCATCCGCAATGGCGACAGCGATCTCCCGGCGCGAGGCCTCGCCGAAGAGCCGCTCCCTCGCAGCGGGTGACGCGGCGAGATGTGTCGGGCTCGGATGCGGGATCGCGATCACGGTGAGATCGGGCCTTGCTGCATCCAGCGCGGGCCGAAGGCTCTGCGCGACGCGGCCGGCGAGAACCACGACCTGCACACGCGGCAAGAGCGCGAGCAGCGCCGGCAAATCGCGCGCAGCAGCTTCGATGTCCATTCGGGTCGGCCGCCCGAGCTTCCCGCCACGGCGTGGCAGCCGCCATGGCACCGCGTTCCAGATCACCGTGTCCCATCGCGACAGCGGGAGCCCATCGAGAAATCGGGTCAGATTGCGAGCCGTCCCGGTGGGATTGTCGCGCGATGTCGTGCCGGTGGAAACCGAGGCCGGGCCGGGCGTTTCCAGCAGCACGAGCAGGCGAGCTGCGATGCCGCCATCCAAGGGATCGAAATCCGGCACGTCGCCATGGCGCGCCCGCAGCACTGCGGCAAAGCGATTGAGCGGCGCGACATGGGCCGGCTGCCTGTTAGGGGCCATCATCGGGACTGCTCCTCGTCGAGCAGCTCGCGAAAGGCCTGCGCGGCCCGGCTAACGTAACGCTCCTTGTGCCGCAGTATCAGAAAGCGGCGCGGTGGGATGTCGGCCGCCACGTCCACGAGCCCTCCGGAACGCAACGCGCTCGCGACGACGAGCCGCGACATCAGGCTCGCGCCGGCGCCAGCTTCGACCGCGGCGCGAACGGCTTCGTTGGCGGGCAGTTCGAGCGCGACGTCGAGGTCTGCGAGCGTGCGTCCCGCTTCCCGTAGCACCGTTTCCAGAAGCTGCCGCGTCCCCGAGCCCGGTTCGCGCAAAATCCAGGACGTTTCGCCGAACTCGTTAGGAGTGACGGCATCACGCACGGACCACGGATGATCGCGCGAGACGACGATGCTCATGTCGTCGGTTGCGACGCTCTCCTGGGTGAGATGGAGATCATCGATCTCGCCCTCGACGAAGCCGATGTCCGCCAGCCCGTCATGGATGGCGGTGGTCACGGTCTCGGTGTTGCCGATCACCAGCGGTGTTTCGATGCCCGGGTGGCGCTTGCGAAACGCAGCAAGCCTTGGCGGCAACCAATAGTTCCCGATCGTCTGGCTCGCGGCGAAAGCGAGCCTGCCGCGCTTCAGCCCCGCGAGATCGGCCAGGATCTGCTCGCCGGCGGCCGCGCGTGTCAGGATCGCCCGCGCCTCCTGGAGAAACAGTCGGCCGGCATCGGTTAGCGCGATCCGCCTACCCACGCGATCGAACAGCTTCACCGCGTGCCGATACTCCAGGGCCGCAATCGCCGCGCTGGTTGCTGACTGCGTCAGATTGAGATCGGAGGCGGCGCGCGTGACGTGCGCGCGCTCGGCGACCGCAACAAAGATCCGCAGTTGTTCGAGAGTCATACGAACGCCTCGCCGGAATAAATCGAAGGGCCTTTGCGTCTCCTCATCATCCCTCCCGACAGCGAGCATGCCTGATGACGAGCATCGAGCCCGACCACAACCAGCCACCGCCGCACCATTTCGACGACCATCCCGCGCGCCTCACGACCGACAGCGCGCGGCAGGGACCATGGGGCAAGCGCATTCTGTATGTCCTCGCCGGCAGTGTGTTCGGCTCGATCATAATTGCCGGCGCAGCCTTCCTCAGGCTCGCAGCCAAAGCTGATCGCGCTTCAATCGATACCAATCGAATTTATCGATCGAAACAAGAGAAACAACCTGTTGGATAAATCAATTACGGTAAGCGACAGATCACGCATCGAACGAATGGATGCCGCGATGACCCTGCCGACCCAGTCGAGAACGCCTTTAAATTCCTCTTCTACGCTCGACGCCCTGCCCATCTGGCCCGGCGTTCTGCTCTGCGTCGGTGTGTCGGCGGTCGCGCTGGGAATCGAACATGTCGAGGCGGGTTATTTCGGCCGGGTATGGTTGGAGGCGCTCGTCATGGCGATCCTGATCGGCACAGTGATCCGGTCGCTGTGGACGCCAGGCAGCGGCTGGCGGCCCGGCATTTCCTTCTCGGCCAAGACCCTGCTGGAGATCGCGGTGGTGTTGCTGGGCGCCTCGCTGAGCGCGGCGACGATCGCCGCGGCTGGAGCTGGCCTGCTGATCGGAATCGCGGTCGTCGTATTCGTCGCAATCGGGCTGAGCTATGCCATCGGCCGCCTGCTCGGTCTGCCACAGCGCATGGCGATCCTCGTCGCCTGCGGCAACTCGATCTGCGGTAACTCGGCCATTGCGGCGGTCGCGCCCGTCATCGGCGCTGATGGAGACGACGTCGCAGCCTCGATCGCCTTCACGGCGGTTCTCGGAGTCGTCGTGGTCCTCGGCCTGCCTCTCCTGATCCCGGCGCTCGGCCTGAGCGTTCACCAATTCGGCGTGCTCTCGGGATTGACGGTCTATGCTGTCCCCCAGGTCATCGCGGCCACGGCTCCGGCGGGTGCAGCCGCGATCCAGGTCGGCACACTCGTCAAGCTCGTGCGCGTCCTGATGCTCGGCCCGGTCGTGCTGGTCCTGTCGATGCTGTCTGGACGCCTGCGCGAAGAGACCGACAAACCTGCGCCGCATGTGACCGCCGGCGATCGCCCGGCGCCCAAGCGGATCGCCGTCCACCATCTCGTGCCCTGGTTCATCGTTGGCTTCCTCGTGATGGCGGCGTTTCGCTCGGCCGGCCTCATCCCGACCGCCCTTCTTTCGCCGCTGGCGACGGTTGCGAACCTGCTCACGATCGTGTCGATGGCTGCGCTTGGCCTCGGCGTCGACATCCGCTCGGTGGCCAGGGCCGGCCCTCGGGTCACGGGCGCGGTCGTCCTCTCGTTGCTCGCGCTCGCCGCCATCTCGTTCGGCCTCATTCATCTCATCGGCGTGGCGTGAGCCGGCGCCTCCGGAAAAACGAAAGGATCAACCCATGACCCATCTCAGCCGTCGCGATATCGGGATCCTCGGCGCCGGACTTGCCGCCTCGCTTGCTACGCCGGCAAGCGCCGCCGAGCCTCTACGCGTCTACGGCCCCGGCGGGCCGATGCCGGCGATGAAGGAGGCTGCCGCCACCTTCGGCAAGGCGCAAGGCATCGAAGTACAGGTCGAAGCCGGTCCGCTTCCGGCCTGGAAGGACAAGGCGACCAAGGACGCCGACATGATCTTCAGCGGCTCCGAGGTGATGATGTCGGACTTCATCGAAGCGATGCCCGGCATTGATCCCTCAACCGTGCAGCCGCTCTACCTGCGCGCCTCCGCAATCCTGGTCCGGCCGGGCAACCCAAAAAAGGTCGGCGGCGTGAAGACCCTGCTCGAGCCCGGCCACAGCATCCTAGTCGTCAACGGCGCTGGCCAGCAGGGCCTGTGGGAGGACGTAGCTGGCCGGCTCGGCCGCATCGCTGACGTCAAAGCCTTTCGCTCCAACATTGGGAAGGTCGCCAAGAACAGCGCCGACGCCCGGAAGGCGTGGGTCGAGGACAGTTCGCTCGACGCCTGGCTGATCTGGACGATCTGGCAGGTCGCCAACCCAACACTCGCGGACGTCGTCGAGGTCGAGCCGGACCTTCGGATCTATCGTGACACGGGCATAGCCCTGACGAAGCGTGGGCAAATGCGACCGGAAGCCAAGGGCTTTGTGGAGTTTCTCGCCTCGGCTGAAGGCCAGCGCATCTTCGCCAAATGGGGGTGGATGCGCGCTTAGCTCCAGCCTGTGTGGCTCGACTCCAGGCTTTAGGAGACCGCCCTGAAGCAGACCTTCTAAGCGTCAGCTAAGGGCCAACTTTCGCGTTGGCGAGCACGACATGCAGCATAGGCTTCAAGGCAAATGCGGTAACCGGAACCCTGTCTTGGGAACCCCTGCGAACCTGAGCCGACGAGCCGTTCCGGGAGAGACGAACCGGAACGGGTATGAGAGTGAATAGCAACACGGAGGGCGGCGACACCGCCCAAGGCGAGGCGCGGCCGACGGCCGCGCATCTGTCGCGCTACCAGCGCGGCTACCAGTTGACGACCGATCAGCCGGAGCGGTTCTTCTGGCTCTGGCAGGAAGCCCTGGCGCACGCGCTGCTGCTCGAGCAGCAGCCTGAGCGGTCATTTCCCGAGCATGGCGGCCTGACGGCCCTACAGATGGCAGAGGGCGCTCGCGCCCATGCGCGCCTCTACGCCTTCATGCTGGCTGAAGCACCGGCGCGCGAGATCGGGCATTTCGAGCGCAAGATCATGGTCGCCGAGGCCATGGCGTTCGACGAGCAGGAGATCAACCGGTCGCGAACCGCGGTGATGGTCGAGGCCGCGATGAAAGAGGATGCGCGCGAGCTCGGCATCACCCTGCGCAAGGCGCCGATGCCGCCCGGCTCGCCGAGCCGGCACTGAGGACCAGAAGCCGATGTCCTTCGTAATTTACGATCTCGAGACGAGCGGTCTCGAACCGCAATGGAACGTGCCGTTGCAGGCGGCCCTGATCCATGCCGATGAGAACCTCGCGCCGCTGGGCGAGCTCTCGCTCCGCTGCCGGCTGCCGGCCCATATCGTGCCGTCGCCCGGCGCACTCCTGACGACCGGCATCCGGCCCGAACAGCTCGAACAGGCGCCGCTGTCACCGACGGAGATGTTGAACGTCATCGCGAAGGCCCTGGCGTCGTGGGCGCCGGCCACCATACTTGGCTACTCTGGTATCCGGTTCGACGAGGAGATCCTCAGACACGCGTACTTCACCCATCTCCTCCCGCCCTATGCGACGCAATTGAACGGCAATCGGCGCGCCGACCTCCTGACCATGGTCAGGGCGGTGGCGTTGCTGGAGCCTTCCGCTCTGGCCATACCGCTTGGCGCGACCGGCAAACCGAGCTTCAAGCTCGGCGACATCTGCCGGGCCAACGGCATCGCGCTGTCCGAAGAAGAGGCGCATGACGCGCTGGCCGACACCCGGGCGACGCTGGCCCTGTTCCGGCACCTGAGCGAGGTCGCGCCGACCACTGTCGCGACCATGCTCGCCCTCGCCGACAAGGCCGTGCCGAACCGGATGCTGGCCGGCGGCGAGGTCCTTCTGCTCGGCGGCGTCTCTCGACTGACGCCCGTTGTCGGCGTGACGCCGAACCCGACCGTCGCGACCTCATGGGCCGCCGTCGATCTGACAGTCGACCCGGCAAGCTATCTCGACTTGCCCGCCGAGGAGATCATCGCGCTGTTCTCGCAGCGTGGCGTTCGTCCGATCCGGACGATCAAGACCAACGCCCAGCCGATCCTCATCGCCTATGAACAGGGCTGCCACACGCTGCCGGACGATCAGCGGGATCCCGCGCTCTACAACGAGCGCGCTGCCCGTATCCGGGAGCATGCCGGTTTCAGGGCGAACCTCGCGACGGCCCTGGCCAACCGCTTCACCGATCGCGAACCCTCGCCCTACCCCGAGGCGACGCTCTACAGCGGCGGTTTCCTCTCAAACGACGATGCCCGGGCCTGCGCCCGCTGGCATGCCTCACCCTGGGAGGACCGGGCCGCGATCGCGGCCGGGTTCGGCGACGAGCGGCTGAAAGCCTTCGCCAATCGACTGGCGCTGCTGGAGGCGCCGCAGACGTTGTCGCCGGCGGGCTGGCAGAAGGGCCAGGCCTGGCTGCGTGACCGGCTGACGACGCAAGCCGACGTGCCCTGGCTGACGTTGCCGAAAGCGCTCGGTGAGATCGCGCTGCTGCGACAGACGCTTCCCGCAGGGGACGCCGCCCGGCATGCGCATCTCGACGCGATCGAGCGGTGGCTTTGCGAGCAGAGCCGGTTCTTCCAGCTCGCGGCCTGAACCGAACAGCCCGGGGCGGATGACGATGAGAAGGCGCCGGCGACGGCGCCTTGTTCGATTCCGGGAGGACGGAGGTGAAGCGCAGCCGATGGGGCTGTGACCCACAGGATTCAAAAGACCATGACGAACAACGACCAGGACCGCGACCTCACGCCCGTCGCGACGGATCACGACGGCGGCGGCAACCGGCCACTCGGGCCGATCCGCGACCCGCTCGACGAGGCGACCCGCAGCATCGGCAACAATCCCTCGCTCGCCGAGCTGATGGCGGTGCGCGATCACGCCCCCGACTTGAAGCTGTTCGCGCGCGAAGCGAAGCGCTGCAACGACGAGGCGGACCGACTGCCGCTCGGCCTCGAACGGACCTACGAGGAGCGCATGGCAGAGGTCGGACTGCAGATCGTCGGCTTGAGCTGCGCGGCGATCGTGGCGATCTGGCCGACGGACTCGATCGATGATGCCGACGCCAAACGGGCGCTCGCTCGGGAGACGCAGCCACACTCCGAAGACTCCGACTTCGGGACGGCGCCGATGCTCTCGGTCGAGGACGCGGCCCGCGTCAGGCTCCACCGCGCCGCCTTCGACGTCGGCGCGCTCGTCGTGCCTCCAGGCCCTCCCGGACCGGCGCCCACCGACAGGGGTCTCGCGACCTGGCCGCTGTCGCGGTTCGATCTCATCGACGCGGTGCCGCTGGCCGGCGGGCCGGCCACCCTGGATGCTTGCGGCATCGCCCGGTGGAAGGCCTTCGTCGACGCCTATCCTGACCTGACCGCGCTGGTCGACCGCTTCAGCGCGATGATCGCGATCGCCGATCGCCTCACGGTGATTGCCCATCGCAACGAGCCCGACAGCGCGGCGATGCGCCGGGCTGCGGAGGGCGCTCGGATCCTCGCCTACCTTTCCGCGGCCCGGGCCGCGATCTGGCCGGCCCTGCTACACTCGGCGGACGCTGAGGCCAAGTTCAGGCTGGTGGCGCTGATCAACGACCGCGCCTGCCGGCACGATCCTCTCCACATGCAGGCCACGATTCGGCATCTGGTCAGCGAGGCGAACTTCATCGCCCGGCGGTTCCGATTCGGGGCAGCGCTCGAGCTCAACCCGCAGTGGATCCCCATAGTGTAGCGAAATCGCCGGAGAGAGGACATGGCGATGGCGTCCTTGCGGGGGCGCCATCTGCGATTCTCAGGAGCGGAGGGAGACGTGCGGCCAGATGGTCGTGACCCACATGAGAAAGTTCAACATGACCAAAAATCAGCAGGATGGCGGGCGCTCGCTCGCCGCGCGCACCGGTGGCCCGGTGGACGCGTACGAGGACAAGGCGCTGCGCGACCCGATCGCCGTGGCCATGGAGATCACTGGGGGCGACGATCCCAGCGTCTCCGAACTCGCGGCCTTCCGTCGCCAGCCGATCGACCTGAAGAACGCGGCGCGGACCGCCAAGAGCCTTCAGAGCGAGGAGTTCCGGCTCGGGCTTTTCGACGTACTGGAGCATGATGTCCAGGAGCGCGTTTGCGCCGGGCTGCAGATCATGAGCCTCAGCCTCGTCGCTCTCACCGCGATCTGGCCGGCCGACGACCTCGATCAAGCCGAGGCCAAGCTCGCGCTGGCCGATCAGATCGGCGCGCTGCACCATCACAGAGACAAGACCTTCGTCTCGACGATGCACGCGACGCTGGCGCGCCGCGTGCGCTGGAAGCGCGCGGCCTTCTCCGTGCCCGCGCTGATGCTGCCGCCGCCTACATCCCCTCCGCAGGGCGACCAGCGCGGGCTCTCGACTTGGCCGCTGGAGCGCTGGAACCTGACCGAGGGTCTGGAGCTGCGCGGAGGCTTGCCAGCCTACGCCCATACCGAGATCGCCGCCTGGGTCGGCTTCGCCAAGGCCGCGCCCGACCTCGATCACCTGCTGCGGCGGGCGAAGGCAATGTTCGAGATCTGCGATCGACTGATCACGCTCGCCGGCCGTGGCCCTCAGAACGCGAGTGAACTGATTGAGGCCGCCGAAGGCGCCCGTATCGCCGGCTACCTGGCCGCGGCGCAGGTCATGATCTGGCCCGTTCACACCCGTGCCGCGCTCGCGACGAAACGCGAGATCGTATCGCTGATCAATCTGCGCGGCGAACTCGGCGATCCCGTGAACATGCAGGGCGCGGTCCGGCACGTCACGGCGGATGCCGCCTGGGTCAAGTCGCTGCCGGTCGATGCCCGCGACGACCTCGTCTTCGACTTTAACGAGTTGGTCTGACAGCCCAGCGGCCTACGTAACGACAAGGAAGGCAGCGCCGACACCGGCGCTGCCTTTTTTGATTCCGGGGACGGGAGGGAAAGCGACTGCCGAGAGCAGATCACCCCACAGGACTCGAAAGCAAGACCATGAACACCAAGACCCGCCGCGACGAACTGCTCAGCGCCATCGTCATCGATGCGACCCTGCATCACGTCGTCGACGAGCTTACCGCGCTGGAGCGCCTCGTTCCCGAGGCGCCCAGCGAGGCTGAGAGCCTCGCGCTCTTCCGCAACCAGCTTCCCACGCTGTTGGAAGTCAAAGGGCGCGGCCAAGCTCATACCGAGCAGGTCCGCCGCATCATCGGGCTCATCGGCCGCGAGCCCGAACAGGTCGAGACCTGGATCGACGTCGTCAACGCGCTGACGATCATGACCAATGCGTCGAACCTGGCGCTGCTCCTGCTGCCGGTCCGCTCCGACGACGACGTGTGGGCGCGCGAGCAATTCGGCCGCAACCTGCTTCGCCATTCTGACCGTCATGGCGATGGCGAGGATGTCGCGCTCGCCCGCCGGGCGGTCGGCGAACTGCCGCGGCGTCCGCAGCAACTGATGCTGCCGGAGACCGGCGACGCCGTGCGCGAGCTGATCGAGACGATGGCGCGCCGCGCGGGCGCGCTTCGGCCGGTCAGGGTCGCCGGCCCCGGTGCTGCCAGCGTTCACACCCTGGAGCAGGCCGAAAGCCTCAAGGCGTACTTCAATGCCGCGCCTGATCTCGCCGGGCTTCTCGACGGCGCAAGTTGTCTGCTCAATCTGGTCGATCGGGTTCGGGACGTCGCCGAGCCCGATGGCATGACCACCGATGCCATAGAGGGCGGGCTGATCCTCGCCTATGCCCGCCTGCTGCGCGTCGCGCTGTGGCCGGCCCGGACGCAGGCGGACGTCGCCGCCAAGATCGCCGCGCGCGAACTCGTCCGCGGACGCGATGCCGATCCCGACCGGCTCGGCGCGCTGTGGGAGATCGCGTTCGGCCAGGGGGAGACGGTCTCGGGCCAGAGCTCCCGCTTCCTCAACGTCGATGAGCGCGGCTGACCGAAGCGTCGTGGCACCACGCCCAGGATAACGAGAGGCGCGTCTTCACCGACGCGCCTTTTGTCATGACGGGACTCTGATCGTGAAGGGGCGGACAGGCCGACCCCAGGGATTGAAGCCAGACCATGACCGACATTGTCGCCTCGACGCTTCACGATCTCAGGTTTTCCACCGGCACGAGGATCGTCGTCGATGAGCTCGCCGCTTTTGAGACGCTTCTGCCCGAGGGCTCCGATGAGCTAGAGCGCCATGCCACGCTCTTCGACCGCCTGCCGCCGCTCCTGACGCTGCGTGAGCGCGCGCTCCAACACTCCAGGCAGTACGAGCGGTTCCTCGCACTCGCGGAGGCAGACCCGTCTGCGCTCGAGCAGCGTGTCGACACGGCAAACGCACTGGCCGTTCTCGGCCACGCCGGCGAAATCGCCATGCTGCTCGTGCCCCCGATCTCGTCAGAGGATCGCTTCGCCCGGACGCTGCTGTCGCAGGAGCGTTCGCTGCAGTACGCCGACGGCGGCGGCGTTCATGCCACGGAGCTGATGATGCGCGCCCTGCGCGGCCCCGGTTCGTCTCACACCATGGGGCCCACCCGCGACGGGCGCGTTCCGCCTGAGCTTGCCGAACTGGCGAGACGGTTCCGCGGCGGCGCGATCTGCGGCGATGGAGTGGCAGGCGACACCAGCGTGCACGGCGCCTATCGGCTCGAGGACGCTCCCGCGCTCGAAGCGTGGTTCAACGGACCGCCCGATCTGATCTCACTTCTCGACGAGGCGAAAGCCTGTCTGGCTTCAGTCGATGTCTGGTCGGAGCAGGAGGACATCGGCCCGCACTGGTATGGGGCGATCGGCGGCGGGCGCGTTCTCGCTTATGCAAAACTCTGCCGGATCGGGCTCTGGCCCGCACGCAGCCACGACGACCTCGTTGTGAAGATGGAGGTCGAGCGCCTGATCTGCGAGCGCGCCGTCGATCCCGATTGGATGCGCGCGCTGGTCGAAATCGCGCTCGGCGTCGGGCGGCGGATCGCGCGGCAGGGTCCTCCCTTCGTCACGCGCCTCAGCGGTGTCGAGTTGTGAGGCCGGTCATGAGCACCGGGACCTCCGCAGTTTCCGAGCACGCCAAGGACGCGTTTGCACAGGCTTGGCGTCACGATGAGAACGGTGCGCTGCTCAGCCATCTGCGCCGGCAACGTCCCGATGGGGGGGCGTTCGAACCGGAGGCAAATTGTGGCGACCACGATGCCGGATCGGACGCGCCACCGCGCGGACCCTCGCTCGCGATCTTCGACAAGCCAGCGCTGCTGAAGCAGCTCAGGCTGGCCCAACCCGGCGGCGACGTCTTCGACGAGACCGCGATGGCCTTCGCCGCTGCCTCCAGCGACGAGCAGACGCGGCTCGAACGGCTGCGCGCACTCGCGGGCGAGGAGCCGCTGCGCCACCTCGTGGGGGCGGATGAGCATACGCCGGAACGTCTTGCGAAGCTCCGCGAGGAATGCCCGGGCTTCGTGACGGTCATCGCCCTGATCGAGCGGGCCGTTGCGCTGTCGGCGGTGGCCGGCACGGCAATCGCCTTCCCGCCGCTCCTGCTCGTCGGCCCGCCCGGGCTGGGTAAGACCCACTTCTCCCGCCGGCTCGCCGCTGCGCTCGGCGTCGAGCAGCATGCCTTCAGCTGCGCGACCAACTCCGATGCGCAAGCGCTGCTGATTGGTCACCCGCCCACTTGGCGCGGCGCGCGCATGGGCGTGCTGACCGAAGCTCTGCTCGGAGGCGACACCGCCAATCCGCTGATTCTGCTCGACGAGGTCGACAAGTTCGTCACCCACTCGACCGAGAAGCCTTACAACAGCCTTCTCGGCCTGCTCGAAGCGGAGAATGCCTGCGTCCTCGTCGACGAGTATCTGCGCGTCCCGTTCGACCTCTCGAGGTGCCTGATCGTCGCGACCGCGAACGATCTCGATGCGCTGCCAGGCTTCATCCAGGACAGGTTCCTGATCGTTGCGATCACGCCGCCGGACGGCGCCATGCTGCGCGCGATCGCCAGCAGCATCGCCACCGAGATCATCACGGCGCATGGTGACCTCTTGGCCTTGCCGGACGAGCCGGTGCTGGGGCGGCTTGCCCGAACAAATCCGCGCGGCATTCGCCGGCTCGTCGCGCTGGCGCTCGGCTTCGCCGCGCAGGCCGGGCGGCGCCATCTTACCGTCGCCGATGTCACCGCCGCCGAGGACATCTGCGACGTGAAGGGTGCGAGAGAGCCGATCGGGTTCATGCGGCCAAGGTCAAAGTAGGCGTCGTCAAGGCAGTGAGGGTGAGAACGGGAATGCCCCCGGGGAGCCCGCACGGAGACGAAGAACAGTGACGACGATCGATCACAGCAAAAGCACGACGGACCAGACGAAGCGCGCGGTCGGCAGCCGGCTGCTGCCAGAAGGAAGCGCCGGTGCGGTCACCGAATGGTACCCGACCCGGTGGCCGCGGGTCGGCGGCAAAGCCATGGTCAAGCTGCCCGAGGACGCCTTCGTCACACCGCGCTTCCAGGTCGCCTACAAGCCCGGCAAGCTCGTCTTCGTGTACTGCGCTGGATGCGGCGAGGACAATCGGATGCCGGTCGCGACCGGCCTGCTCGGCCTCGCGCGTCGCCTCAGGATGGCCGTGCACAAGGTCTCGGTCACCGCCCAGGTCAATCTGCGCGACCGCATGCGCGAGCTCAACGCCGACCGCTATGGCGCGCTCACCGCGAGCGCTGACGGCCTTCCCTGCAGCGACCTCGGCTACGACAACTGGATGCTGCAGCACATCCTGCCCGAGAGTGGCCCGCTGCCGGGCTCACCGGTCATCCTCGCGGAGCGCTCGCTCGCGATCCGCCTTCCGGACGACCTTTCGGTGCGCGAGTTCGACAAGCGCCTGCACACCCGAATGCGCAACGCCGCGCTCAATCTCTGGCTCGCGAGCCCGGCCGGGCAGGCTCACTGCGATCTGCTCGGCATCGCGCCGATGCAGTTCATGCGGGCGACCGGCTACGGCTTCGGCGAGATCAAGCGAGCGAGCGCTGCGCTGGAGTTCTACTTCTTCCGTCCCAAGAGCCGCGACGCCCAACGTCTCCTGCGCATCGTCGAGGCCATCATCCACGACCACGTCGTCAAGCCGCGGCGCCGGGTCGCCGCGAGCTGGAAGTCCAGGGGACAAGGCTATGGGACCGGCTTGAGCCCGTCCCTCTGACCAAAGTCCAAACGGACTTCGGTCAGGCGCATCCACGCACTCTTGCAGGCAACACGTCGGCACGCCAACGCGTCATTCTGTACGATCGGGAATCTCCAACCCGCGCTCCGCGTCCGCCTCCAGCGGCGAGGTCGCGCCCGATTTGAGATCGAGATCGTAACGCGGGTACATATCGATGATCTTCTTCAGCTCCGCGGCGCTCGGCGCATAGTAGCCGTCGCTGGCGTCTTTCTTCGTGTTGTGACCCGTAATCGCATTGCTCTGCCGTTTGGCGATCCCGGCATCTTCTGCTCGTGTGATGAAGGTGTGACGCCACCCATGGTTCGGGCTGAGGCTTGCATCCAGAGTGACCTGCTCGCGAATCCATTCCGAGAGTTCGCTCGCGCGCTGCTCCTGCTGGGTGCGAGTGGCGCCGGGCTTTTGGGGCACGTCGCCGCAAAACAGGTAACCTGACGGAGCCTTGGCGTGGAAGTCGAGCAGGCCCTCCTCGATCAGCGCGGGGTGGAGCGGGACGCGCCGGGCAATGTCGATCTTGGTCTTCGGGAAGTTGATCAGCCAGACATCGCCGTCGCGGTAGATGTCGTCCTTCGTGACCCAACAGGTCTCCTGGATCCGGCAGCCCGTGTAGGCGCAAATCCAGGGAGCCCAGCGCCTCGATGCCGACGCGCGGGGCATCTTCGCATTGAAGCGCGCCTTCCGCGCGGCAAGAAGGATGGCGGCGATCTCGCTGTCACGGAACCGCTTCTCGCGGGTGACCGTCTTCCTGTCTTCGGGAAGCCTGATCCTGTAGGCCGGGTTTGACGCCAGAAGCCTCCCGGCCAGAAGAGTCGTGGCCCACCCCAGGATCGACGAGACGGCAACGAGATCGTTCTTGTTGACGGTTGCAACTGGAATGGTCTTCTTGCGCTCTTGGGCAAAGGCCAAGACATCCTCAGGCGTGATCAGCCTGACGTCCTTCTCGCCCCAGAAGGCAATCAACGCATCGATCGAGAAGCCGTAGCGGCGAAACGTCGAAGGAGAGCGCGAGGTGGCGTTCTCTTCTTTCCATTTGGCGAAGAGCTTCTCCACGGTCAGGACGCCACGCGGTGCAGCGGCAGGACCGGGCGTCGCAGGCATCGGCGCGTTCCAGGCCGGCAGCCCCGCACCGAACGGGTCGCTGAAGTCCAGGCTGGTCAGCCGGCGCGTCGCCATCTCCCCGAAAGCGTCCGCAGCCTGATCCATGATCTCGAGCGTTTTGCTGCGGGACGTCTCGTCGACGAGGATCTGCTTGCGGGCGATCTCGCCGTCGACGAGGGGGCCGTAGAGCTGTTCGAGCGCGACCGCGCGCTTGGCGGGATCGGTTTCGTATTTCAGGGCCCAGGCGGCGAGCGCCTTTGGATCGTACGTGTCGATCGCGGCCAGGAGTTCGGCCGTCTTCTCGTCAGCGGGCCGCGCAGGGATGCCGTCTACCGTTTCGTCGGCGGGCGCCGTGCCGAGGTGGTGCCCAACATTGGCGTCGAACTCTGCGGTCGTCGTCTCGATGGCGTCTAGAAAACTGTCGTCGGCATCGAGATCGCGCACCGCCTCCCTGTAGATGTCGCCAACGAGCGCGGTCCGCTGGGTGCGCGTCAGCGGCTGAGGCCCCTTCTCCAGGGCCTCGAAGTATTGACCAAGCGCCTGCGCCGCCAAGCGAAAGCGCGTCTTTGCCGTCTCCGGGTCCTTGGTCCTCAGCGACAAGACGACCTTTTCGCCGATCACCACGCTGTGCAGTTCTCCCGCCACAGGGAGGCTGACGCGTCGGCCCTTGGCCTGCGCGCGAAGGGCTTTGGGCACCTTCACATTCAGATAGTAGGAACCCTGCTTGGTAGTGAAGGGTCGGGACATTGCAAGAGCCATGGTGTCAAACCGCGGTGTCAAAGCGGATACCATGTAACTCGTTATCAATGCTTAACTCTTTGACGCCGAAGGCGAAAAAGAGTGGTGCCCAGGAGAGGACTCGAACCTCCACGCCCTTGCGAGCGCCAGCACCTGAAGCTGGTGCGTCTACCAATTCCGCCACCTGGGCAACGGCGGTTCGTTTACGGGGGCGAGGCGGGGCTGTCAACGCCGTCGCGCGCATTCGATGACGTTTCGACGAAATCATCCGCGCCACCCGGGCGGCGGCGCGGATCAATGGCTCAGAACTCTTCCCATCCGGCGTCGCCGGCGCGGGAATTGGCGATCTTCTTGGCCGGCGCGCGCATGGGTGCAGGCGCGGGCGAGGCGCGGCTCTGGGCGAAGGCGGCCTCGGCGAGCTTCTGCAGGCGCGCGGGTTCGGCGGCGTTGCCCGAGATCTGGCCAGCGGCAGCGGCCGCATGGTCGGTCGCACGGAGCCTGGGCGGGGCGTAGGCCGCCGCCGGGCGGGCCGGCGCGCCGGCCTCGTGGCCGGTGCGGAAGGCGGCGACGAGTTCGTTGAGCTGGCCGATCTTGCCGGTGA
>LSIB01000086.1 GCA_001556025.1 Rhizobiales bacterium CCH3-A5 | reverse complement strand
TCATCTTGATGTCATGGCATCGACGGCAGCAATTACCTCATCGTGTGCAAGTTTGACCCCGTAAGGCGGGGGATCGACGTCTCGCGCACCAGCGCGGCTAAGCCCTCCGATCCCTTCCGAAAGTCGACCGGCTTCGTCGCCACCATGACGCGGTTCGCGTCGGTCGGGCCAATCACGCGCCGCCCTTCAGCGCGCCGATCACCGCAGCGATCGTCTTCGGGCTCTTACCGGTTCCGACCCGCACCACGACGCCGTCAATCTCGATCTCGATCCCGCCGCTTGGCCTGGCGACAGGGCGACGACGACGCTTGGCCGACGGCCTCACGGTCTCGGGCTCCGAACGAACTGCATCGACCACCGCAGGCACGAACATGGGCGATGATGCCGGCTCTGGTGCTCGCCGCAAAAGACGCCACCAGCCGAAGAGCTGCTGCGGAGACAAGGCATGGCGACCCGCAACCTCACTCATCGTGGTGCCAGGCTCGTAGCTCTCCGCCACGATCCTTGACTTGTCGTCGTCCGACCAATCCCGCCGGCGTCCGGTCCCGATGAAGACCTCGAACCGGCGAACCGGTTCTTAGTCGCTGGATTTAAGCGTAAGCTCTGAAATCGTCATGTGCCGAAGCCCTGTGGGGCTTCAAACATCGGCGCTCAGACCCTGCCGCAACGGTGGAACCTGAACCCCGCTTACGATGTTTCAACAAAACGATGACTACCTTTGCCGATCAGCGCGTCTGGCCGGATGTCTACCGGCGGGGCGAACTGCTTGCAACGCAGCTAATGCGATTTTTATTATGGACTCCCGCGCATAACGTCCTCGATTCGAGCGGGCGGGCCGCTAGCGGGCGGGGCCAAGCCGCATGCTGGCGGTCTTAGCCGGCGAAATCTCGCCGCAACCATGCGGAGATAATTTTTCAGTGCGGAATGTTAGTATCGTTTTATGATGACCACAAGTCGGCGCATTATAAGGATATTTCATGTTTGGATCTGTCTTTTTTGTTGTTGCGGTTGCAATCACAATTGGCTTAATATTTGGATTGACTAGCGGAATCGTGTCAGGCCTAGCGATTATAGCCGCGATTTATGCTGCTCGTCAGGTTATGAGAGACGACTGAGACTTATGTATCGATTTAGGCCTCGTGGACAAAGCTTGACCTGAGACTCGCGGATTGATTCAAGGCTTTTATGGAATGGCCCGCCCCTCCCTCCGGCGCCATGCTGGTGCCGCAACCAAGAG
>LSIB01000085.1 GCA_001556025.1 Rhizobiales bacterium CCH3-A5 | reverse complement strand
AGCGTCGGGTTGCCGGCATAGGCGCGCCCGAGTGCAGCCTCCATCGTCTGGGCGGATACGCTCGTAGCAGCGCCAGCGAGGAACCCGGCGGCTGCAAGCGCAGCAAACCCGGTCCCGACCGTCTTCCCGTCGAACAGATGTCGTTTCACTGGACGCCTCATGTGCGGACTCATGTCACGCCCAGGCATCGCCCCAG
This sequence comes from Rhizobiales bacterium CCH3-A5, assembly GCA_001556025.1. Lineage (GTDB taxonomy): Bacteria > Pseudomonadota > Alphaproteobacteria > Rhizobiales > Beijerinckiaceae > Allobosea. Next base: position 24,263 of record LSIB01000085.1, on the reverse strand, counting down.
CCTCGGCATACGAATAGAGCGCGATACATAGCCTCCCTGCGACGCCACGCCAACGCCGGGTTAACGGGCGTTCAGGTTTCCGTCCCGCAGTGCCGCAAAAATGCGACACTTCCGCTCAGAAGACGAAGGCCGGCGCCCGCCGAAATTCGGCCAAAGCCGGCACTGCCGCGTCGAAAACTGGCCTTCCCGAGACGCTTTGCCCGGATTTCCGATAGAGCTTGACCCGCGCCGCGCGGCCCAGTCCCTCGACTGCGATCAACCGCCCCTCCGAAGCCAGCAAGCCGAACAGATCCTCCGGAGGCTCCTCGCAGGCGCCGCTCACCAGAATCACGTCGAAGGATTCAGCCGCGGGACGATCCGCGGTCGCGGCCACGCCGCTGCCGGCCAGCGCGTCGGCGGCGAGCGCGCACGCGGCTGCATCGGGCTCCCAGAGCGTCACGGAAGCACCCATCGCGGCCATCAGGGCCGCGCCATAGCCGGAGCCGCCGCCGAATTCGAGCGCGCGCTCGCCCGGCTGCAGATCGAGCGTTTGGATCATCCGCGCAATCACCATCGGCGCCATCAGCGCCCGACTGGTGCCTGGCAGCGGCACGGACTGGTCGAGATAGGCCAGATGCGCCGACGTCGCGGGCAGAAACCTCTCGCGCGCCACCGTGTCGGCGGCGGCAAGCACGGCCCGGTCCGTCACGTCATAGGTCCGCAACTGGCAATCCACCATCATGCGGCGCAATTCGGCGAAGCTGTCCATCTCATGCGTTCCCGTCGCTGCTACGATGGCAGGCGCGCCGCGTTCCCGTCGGGAAACATCGACGCCATCGCGCTTCGCTTCATGTTCGACGGCAGCCGAAAAGGCAAGATCGAAGGCGGCGCGCGCCACGCGACGATCGCGGGCCAGGGGCCGTTTCGATGAGCTTGGAGGCCTCGCCCGGAATCGAACCGGGGTGCAAGGATTTGCAGTCCTCTGCGTAACCACTCCGCCACGAGGCCGTCCGCAACGCCGCGCCGGCGGAACGCAGCGTCGTCAAGACGGGCGTCTAACCACATGCCGGGCGCGCTCGCAAGCCAATCCGCATCAACCCGCGCCGCTTTGCAGGTTTCCGCGCGTCTGCCCCGGACCGTGGGCGATGAGAGCCCGCAGCAGCAGGGCCAGCACGACCGCGTTCAGGAGGTGCCAGGCCCAGTGCAGCCCGAACGGAACGCTCTCGCAAGCGACCGAATCGAGCGAGCGCAGCGTCAGCGACACGGCAAAGACGAAGCCCGCCAGCGTCAGAAGCCTCTGAGCCGCAGGAGCCATGCCGCGCAGCCGCAGGGCCAGAGCGACGCCAAACAGCCCGAGCACGAAGGCGGCGTAGCCGGCCGAGCCACGCATGCCGGCGGGCAGAAGCGGGCCCAGAGCTGCCGACAGCCCGAAGGCGGCCGCGACGAACAGGGCCATTCCGACCAGGCTCGTTGCCGGAGGGAGACCGAGGAAGCGCCGCAAGGCGAGACCGAAACAGGAGAAGGCGAAGAGCTGGATCGGGACGACGTCGGCGAGAAGCGTCCAGCGTGCCGGCATGGTGTGAAACAGGAACGAGCCTATGCCGATGGCGAAGACCAGCCCGATCATCAGCCCTGCCGCGAGATCGCGTCCGCCGGCGCGACGCCAGAGCACGAACCCGAGGATGGCCGCCAGGATGAAGGCGCCGTTGCTGACCGCATTCAGCGGCTCGGCCCAGAAGGCAGCGCTGAGGCGCTCGCAATAGCCGAAAGCCGAGATGGGCACTGTTGTGGTCGCTGCAGTCATCGGCGTTCCTCTGCCGCCCTGCTAACGCTCCGCCGGCGACAATTCTGCGACGGCCTTGCCTGAATGAGGCGTTTTCGCCGCAGGCCCGTGCTGCGCCTTCGGCCACAGGCCGATCGCGCGATCCGCCACGCGCGAGGCGAGGCGCTGAAGGCCCGACAGCGGCGACTGCAACAGGCGCAGCAGCATGAGATGCAGCGCGAGCACTCCGGCGAGCAGCAAGGGATAGAGCCAGAAGCCCGCCTGACCGAGCGGAATCTGCTTCAGCTGCGGCTGCAGGAACACCAGGACGAAGCCGTTGATGACGAGAAGTTCGAGCGTTTTTCTGCCAATTCGCGCCAAAGCCGGGCCGACGACCGAACCGGCAAACGCGCGCGCGACGCAGAGCGCAAGCGCGCAGCCGAACATCGCACTGATATAGAAGAGCGGGATGAAGCCGACTTCTCCGGCATGAAGCCAGACGACCGATTCAGCCCCCAGTTGCACCTGCGGACAGGCCGACAGCGGATCGTAGTCGCAGCCCCGGTTCGCCAGCGCGAGCCAGGCCACGACCGGAGTGAGCGCCGGCGCCAGCCATGGCGAGGCCTGCCCAAAGCGACTGGCCAGCGCCATGCCGAGCGCGAAGAACACGGTTCCCGCAAACCAGGTGCGCAGCATGAAGGCTTGAGGCAGATAAGGCACGGCGAGGCTCGCCAGCCCGATCGCGGCGACGATCGCCCAGGCGAGGCGTGGCGGCGCGAGACGGAAGATGCCGAAGACGATCAGCCGGACGAAAGCCAGCGAGACCAGAAACCAGACCACGACCGTCGAGAAATCGCGGCCCTTCAGAGTCGATTCGACGCCATAGCGCACTAGGTCGATAGCGGGACCGCCGCTCAGCCCCTGCTGGACCGCCAGCGCCAGCAGCCCGAGCGCATGGACGCAATAGGCCAGCGCGAGCAGGAAGAGCGAGGTCTTGAGCACATTGCGCCAGCCCTTGCCGGCGAGCTTCGCCGCCCCGGCACCCGACACCAGGAAGAACAGCGGCATCGCGAAGGCGGCCAGCACCTTGTACTGGAGAAAGGCAGGCGCGAGCACGGTCGCGTCGGGACGTTCAAGGAACAGCACCTCGAGCGCGTGCCCATAGAGCACGATCACCATCGCCAGTCCGCGCGCGACGTCGATCAACGGCGCGAGCGGCGCACGAGACGCTGGCGATGAAGGCGACGACGACAAGATGGCTCCGTCCGACCCGGTGAAACCCGCGGTTGCGGCGGCTCACAAGACCCGTTTTCAGATCAATCCGGAAACAAAACGTCAAACGAGGGTTAACCACCTTAGCGGACGGGGCGGAATGCGGATATCGCAGCGCACAATTCGCGTATTCTATCGGCACCCCCCCGCAGGCGACGACCTCCCGAACAGTTATGCCTTAAAGATAGGCATAAATTTAAGGTCACGGCTCTTGCGGTAGTCGCCCAGAACAGGGGTTTGAATATTTACTAACAGAATCACTCGTTATCATGCGCTCTACGCATAACGGAATTGAGCACGCGCCTCTGTGACGGGCAGGTCGGTTCACTTATATGCACTGCACAACGAATTCATCGCTGTGGGCACCGACCCGAGCCGGAATAACCAGGAACTACCCCTATGTTCGTCACCATGATCGCCGCCAAGATCCGCTCCTATCTGCGCTACCGCGAGACCGTTCGCGAGCTCTCCCGCCTGACCGACCGCGAGCTCGACGATCTCGGCCTGTCGCGCTCGGAAATCCCCTTCGTCGCGCGCACCCACGCCGCCGTCTGAGCGTCTCCGCTTCAACAGTAGTTCTCCCGGGTTTTCGTGCCCTCCCCTCGAAACCCCGGTCCTGAGAGCGAATGCCCGCCGAGAGGCGGGCATTTTGCGTTTTGGGCCTTTGCCCCCTGCCCGCTCCCTTGACCTCGGGCCCTGCTGCGGACACATCGCGCAGATGACGCAAAAACCCGTTCACATCGTCGGCGGCGGGCTCGCCGGCTCGGAAGCCGCCTGGCAGATCGCCCAGGCCGGCATCCCCGTGGTCCTTCACGAGATGAGGCCCGTCCGCGCCACGGACGCGCACAAGACCGATGGCCTCGCCGAACTCGTCTGCTCCAACTCTTTTCGGTCCGACGATTCGCTCAGCAACGCTGTCGGCCAGTTGCATTGGGAGATGCGGCGGCTCGGCTCGCTGATCATGGCCAAGGGCGACGCCCATCAGGTGCCGGCCGGCGGTGCGCTCGCGGTCGATCGGGACGGCTTTTCTCAAGCGGTCACGGCGGCGCTCGAAAGCCACCCGAGGGTGACGATCGAACGGTCCGAAATCGCGGGCCTGCCGCCAGCCGGTTGGGACAACGTCATCGTCGCCACCGGCCCCCTCACCTCACCCGCGCTGGCGCAGGGCATCCAGTCCCTGACGGGCGAGGATTCGCTCGCCTTCTTCGATGCGATCGCGCCGATCGTGCATTTCGATTCGATCGACATGGACAAGGCCTGGTTCCAGTCGCGCTACGACAAGGTCGGCCCCGGCGGCACCGGCGCGGACTACATCAACTGCCCGCTCGACCGCGACCAGTACGAGGCGTTCATCGACGCGCTGCTCTCAGCCGAGAAGACCGAGTTCAAGGAATGGGAGGGAACACCCTATTTCGACGGCTGCCTGCCAATCGAGGTGATGGCGGAGCGCGGTCGCGAGACGTTGCGCTGGGGACCGATGAAGCCTGTCGGACTGACCAACAGGCACAATCCCACGGTCAAGGCCTATGCCGTCGTCCAGCTCCGGCAGGACAATGCGCTGGGTACCCTGTTCAACATGACCGGCTTCCAGACCAAGCTGAAATATGGCGAGCAGGCCGCGATCTTCCGGATGATTCCGGGCCTCGAGCAGGCCGAGTTCGCGAGGCTCGGCGGCATCCACCGCAACACCTATCTGAACTCGCCAAAGCTGCTCGACGAACGCCTTCGCCTCAAGGCCGATCCGCGCCTGCGCTTCGCCGGTCAGATCACCGGCTGCGAGGGCTATGTCGAGAGCGCCGCAATCGGGCTGCTGGCGGGCCGCATCGCGGCGGCCGAGCGTCTCGGCAGGCCTCTGGAACTCCCCCCGGCGACGACGGCGCTGGGCGCGCTCGTCAACCACATCACCGGCGGGCACATCGTCACCATCGACGAGGGGCCACGTTCCTTCCAGCCGATGAACATCAATTTCGGCCTGTTTCCGCCCATCGAGGGCCAGGCGACGCATGGGCCGGACGGCAGGAAGCTCAAAGGCCCCGCCAAGAGCGTCGCCCGGAAACATGCCCTGACCGCGCGCGCCAAGGCCGAAATGGAGGCCTGGGCAATGGCGGGGTGGGCTGGCGGCGACGCCTCGCAGGCCGCGCAATAGGACGATCCCCAGCCGCGCGGCGCAAAAGGGGTTGCGCCTGCCAGGTGGCGTGGGTATACGCGGCCACCGATCCCGGATAGCTCAGCGGTAGAGCAATCGACTGTTAATCGATTGGTCGCAGGTTCGAATCCTGCTCCGGGAGCCACAGTTTTGAAAAAGGCCCCTGATGCGAAAGCATCCGGGGCCTTTTTCATGGTCGGATGGGACGTGGCGTCCGGTCTGCGCGTCGACGGACGGCGCATAAGTCAAACCTGTCGCCGGTCGCGGCGATTGCCACTCGAATCACCAGGCGGCCGGTGATGAACCAAAGGGCACTCACAATTCGACTTGGCGAAGGCGGGCAAAACCCATCGATGTCGCGCCGATCGGAAACCGGAACCAATAAGAAGCAGCCAGAATGCATGGTTCGACCTCGAAATGGCAAGATTTTAGCTTGCGGCAAGCACAAGGCGTACCGTATTCTCTACAACTGACCGGGAGATAACTCGCTGAGCTTCGGCGATTCCAATTCTGCCCGCCGAGCGCCATCGTCTTCATCATGTCCTGGAGTCCTCATGTCTGAGAACAATATCGAACTGGTCGAACTTTCGGCCATGATCGTGGCGGCCTATGTCGGCCACAACAATGTCACCCGCGCCGATCTTCCTGCGCTGATCGAGAACACCCATGCGGCGCTGGTCGGGCTCGGCAACGAACCGGCCGCGGCACCTGCGGCGCCGCTGGTGCCGGCAGTCTCGATCAAGAAGTCGATCACGCCCGACTACCTGATCTGCCTCGAGGACGGGCTGAAATTCAAATCGCTGAAGCGCCACCTCAACACCAAGTTCGGCCTCTCGGCCGACCAGTATCGCGCCAAATGGGGCCTGCCTTCCGACTATCCGATGGTCGCCCCGGCCTATGCCGAGCGCCGCTCGGCGATGGCGAAGTCGATCGGCCTCGGCCGTAAGCCGGCAGCCTCGGCCGCCGGCGACGAGCCAGCCGCCGCGCCCAAGAGGCGCGGGCCCAAGCCCAAGACGGCGGCATGAAGCCGATAGCCTGCTGCGCCGTCGCCTAGGCGGTTATTGCCGCTGGTAACAGGTGCCTCCGCCTGGCAGCGGATGACGCAAAGCGAGCCGTCGCGCCGGACAGCGTGGCGGCTTTTCCCGTGCTGGCGACGGTGGAACACTGCACGTCCCACGCGGTTCTCCCAGCAAGCCAATAACGGGAGGACATCATGGCGACGACACCCAAAAGCTCAGGCCAGCCGGAGGCGCTGGCGACCTTCGCGGCGACGGCGCGCAATGCCGGCCACAAGCCGCGGAACATCGGACTTGACGCGACGGCCGCGACGAAGCCGCTCGCAACCTCGCCTGCGGCCAAGCATGACGCCGCGACCCGCATGCTGCAGGAGGGCGTCACCGGCAAGGACCATGGTGCGGACGAGGCGGTCGACACTTTGCCCGACCGCGCTGCCGGCAAGCCGACGGGCAAGGCGTAACGCCTGCGCCAGACCGCTGGTCAGCGAGCCGGACGCGCTCTAGCTAGGAGTGTATGACCGCATCGCTTTTCTGGTTCCGCGACGACCTCAGGCTCGCCGACAATCCCGCCCTGATTTCGGCGCTGGCGCATGGCCCGACGCTATGCCTCTACATCCTTGATGAGGGCGGCGATCGCCGGCCGCTCGGTGGCGCCGCGCGCTGGTGGCTGTCGCGCTCTCTGGCGGCGCTTTCGGCCGACATCGAGACACGCGGAGGCGAACTCGTCCTGATGCGCGGCGACCCGGCGACGCTCATCCCCGCGATCGTCGAGGCCGCCGGGATCGACCACGTCGCCTGGAACCGGCGCTACGAGGCGGCGACGATCGCGCTCGACAAGCAACTGAAGGAAACGCTTGGCGTTGCCGGCGTGACCGTCGAGAGCTTCAACGCTTCGCTGCTGAACGAGCCCTGGCAGGTCAAGGGCAAATCCGGCGACTGGATGAAGGTCTTTACGCCTTACTGGCGTGCGGCGCGCGCGCTGGGCGAGCCGGCAGCTCCCAAGTCAGCGCCGAAGACAATGGCCCCGCTGGCTCTGCCCAAGGCTATGGCTAAGCACGCGCTCTCGCTCGCCGATCTAGACCTTGAACCAAGAAAGCCCGACTGGGCCGGCGGGCTGCGGGCCGAGTGGACGCCCGGCGAGGCCGGCGCGCGCGCGCGCCTCACGGCATTTTTGGGCGGTGCGCTCAAGGGCTATGCCGACGGCCGCAACCGGCCCGATTATCTCTCGACCTCGAAACTCTCGCCGCATCTGCGCTTCGGCGAGATCGGCCCGCGCCAGATCTGGCATGCGACCCATGCCGCGCTCGCCGGCGGCGAGGCGGCGGGCACGGAATCAGACGCCGAGAAATTCCTGTCCGAGGTCGGCTGGCGCGAATTCGCCTACCATCTGCTGTACTACAATCCCGGCCTCGCCACGGAGAATTACAACCGCCGCTTCGACGACTTCCCGTGGAAGCCGAACGCCAAGGCGCTGAAGGCTTGGCAGCGGGGCCTGACCGGCTATCCGATCGTCGATGCGGGCCTGCGCGAACTCTGGACCACCGGCTGGATGCACAACCGCGTGCGCATGATCGTCGCGTCCTTCCTGATCAAGCATCTGCTGATCGACTGGCGCGAGGGTGAAAGTTGGTTCTGGGACACCCTCGTCGACGCCGACCCCGCCAACAATGCCGCGAGCTGGCAATGGGTCGCAGGCTCGGGCGCGGATGCTGCGCCCTATTACCGCATCTTCAACCCGGTCACGCAGGGCGGGAAATTCGATCCCAAGGGCGATTATGTCCGGCGCTGGTGCCCGGAACTCGCCAAACTCGACGATGCGCTGATCCACGAGCCCTGGGCCGCCTCCGCCCCGGAGCTGCGCGATGCCGGAATCGTGTTGGGGCAGACCTATCCGAAACCGCTGATCGGGCTCGACGCGGGCCGTCAGAGGGCGCTCGACGCGCTGGCGACGTTGAAACCAGTTTGATTTTCTCGACGTAATACATCGAGAGACAAAACTGCTGAGGACTTCGCCCCGAATGCGCATCGCCGTCATCGGCTCCGGCATTGCCGGAAATGCCGCAGCCTGGGCTTTGACCACGGGCTCGCCGCACGAGATCGTCCTGTACGAGAAGGACAACCGGCTGGGCGGTCATTCGGCAACCGTCGAGATCGACCATGGCGGAACGACGATCCCGGTCGATACCGGGTTCATCGTCTACAACGAGCTAAATTATCCCAATCTGGTCGCACTCTTTGCGCATCTCGGCGTACCGACGCAAGCCTCCGATATGGGCTTTTCCGTTTCGGCGGATGACGGCCGGCGCGAATGGGCGGGACGCGGGCAGCGCATGATCGACGGGCTGTTCGCCAGGCGGCGGAATATCGTCTCGTTCTCGCACTACAAGATGATCGCGGAGATGTTCCGCTTCAACAAGGCGGCCATCGCCGACCGTCACGCTAACCGGCTAGGGCAGATGACGATCGGCGAGTATCTCGCGGCCGGCAACTATTCCTCGACCTTCCGCGACGACTATCTCGTGCCGATGGGCGCGGCGATTTGGTCGATGCCGCAATCGAAGCTGCTCGGCTTTCCGGCCGCGAGCTTCATCGCCTTCTTCGAGAACCACCGCCTGCTGCACTGGGACCGGCCGAGCTGGCGCACGGTCACCGGCGGCTCCCGCGTCTATGTCGAGAAGCTGGCGGAGCCATTCCGCGACCGCATCCGGCTGGGCTGCGAGGTCACAGCGATCAGCCGCGACGCCGGCGGCGTCAGCGTGACCGATCCGAGCGGCACGGAGCGCTTCGACCAGGTGGTGATCGCCGCCCATTCCGATCAGGCGCTCAGGCTTCTGGCCGACGCCTCGACGGAAGAGCGCGCCGTACTCGGCGATATCGGCTATCGGGCCAACGATGTCTGGTTGCATCGGGATGAGCGCCTGATGCCGCGCCGCAAGGCGGCCTGGGCGGCCTGGAACGTGCTGGCCGGCGACGACCCCGACGCCGAGCTGACGCTGACCTACTGGATGAACGCGCTGCAGGGCATCGATAGGTCAAAGCCTGTCTTCGTCACGCTGAACCCGCCCGTGCCGCCGAGGCCGGAACTGACTTTCGGGCGCTACAATTACAGCCATCCGCAATACGACCGGGCCGCCATCGCGGCGCAAGGCAGGCTCGCCGGAATCCAGGGCCGCAACCGGGTCTGGTTTGCCGGCGCATGGGCGGGCCATGGCTTTCATGAGGATGGGCTCAAGGCGGGGCTGAACGCAGCCGAAGCGCTCGGTGCGACGATCCCCTGGCGCAGCCCGGCCGCGCCGCTGGCGGAGGCCGCCGAATGATGCGGGCTGGCGACATCGCTGCCATGTTCCCTGCTCCGGCGAGCACGGTTTCCCTCGTGCCTGGCACGGTGATGCATGCGCGCATGAAGCCGAAGCCGCATCGCTTCACATATCGCGTCTTCAACCTGCTGATCGATCTCGACCAGCTTCCGCAAGCCGGGCGCGCCAGCCGGCTTTTCCGGATCGGACCAGGCCTCGCGCTCGCCTCCTTCCGCGAGAGCGACCATGGCGACGGACAGACGCCGCTGCGCGCCTATGTCGAGCGCCTGCTCCAGCCTGCCGGCGTCGATATGGCGGGCGGGCGCGTGCTGCTGCTGTGTTATCCGCGCATCCTCGGCTTCGTCTTCAATCCGATCTCGGTTTATCACTGCTACGATGCAGGCGGCGCGCTGGCGGCGGTGATCTACGAGGTCCGTAACACCTTCGGCGAGATGCATTCCTATGTCGCCCCGGTGCGGCCGGCCGAGTTGAGCGAGGCGGGGCTACGACAGGAACGCGACAAGCTGTTCTACGTCTCGCCCTTTCTCGACATGCCCCTGCGCTACCATTTCCGCCTGCTGCCGCCGACCGACAAGGTGCAGCTGCGCATTCTGGAGACCGATTCCGAAGGCCCGATCCTGGCCGCGACCTTCACGGGCACGCGCCAGGACTTGACCAGCGCCGCGCTGCTCAAGGCCTGCGCCGCGATCCCCTTCATGACGCTGAAGGTCGTGGCCGGCATCCACTGGGAAGCGATGAAGCTCTGGCTCAAGGGCGTGCGGCTGGTCAGCCGCCCTGCCCCGCCCGCGCCCGTAAGCTACGCAGCCCCGAACCCGCAACCACCCGCCGCCTGGACGCAACACAGGCCCTTGACCGCTGCCGACAGCAGATGAGAGCCACCATGAACGCCATAATCGCCGACCCGACCAAAGCCGGCCCGGCCACGCTGCTGGTCACCACGGCCAATGTCGCGGAGGTTTCGAAGGGCTTGTCCTTCGCCACCCGCCAGGCGCTGAAGCTCGCCGCCAGACTGACGCGCGGCGAGCTGACGGTGACGCTGCCCGACGGCCGGATCCTGCTCTTCCGGGGAACGGAGACCGGCCCGCATGCACAAATCGAGGTGCATGATTTCCGCTTTGCCGCGCGCCTGTCCGATGGCGGCGATCTCGGTTTCGCCGAGGCCTATCTGCGCCGCGAATGGGATACGCCCGACCTCGCGAAATTCCTCGAACTCTTCGCCGCGAACTATCCGGTGATCCAGACCCTGCTCGCCGGCAAGCCGCTGGTCCGGCTCTGGCAGATGTTCCAGCATTTCCGCCGCCGCAACACCAAATCCCAGGCGCGCAAGAACATCCACGCCCATTACGACCTCGGCAACCAGTTCTACGGCGCCTGGCTCGACCGGACGATGACCTATTCCTCGGCGATCTTCTCGCCCGGCTGCACCGATCTGGCCGCCGGCCAGACCCGCAAATACAAGGCGCTGGCCGAGCAGACCGGCATCAAGCCGGGCGATCATGTGCTCGAGATCGGCTGCGGCTGGGGCGGCTTCGCCGAATACGCCGCTCGCGAGATCGGCTGCAAAGTCACCGGACTGACCATCAGCCGGGAGCAGTTCGACTTCGCGCAGGAGCGCATCCAGCAGGCGGGGCTCACGGACCGTGTCACCTTCAAGCTGCAGGACTACCGCGACGAGAAGGGCACCTACGATCGCATCGCCTCGATCGAGATGTTCGAGGCCGTTGGCGAGGCGTTCTGGCCGGCCTATTTCGAACAATTGCGCGACCGGCTCAGGCCCGGCGGAACGGCCGGCCTGCAGGTCATCACCATTCGCGACGAAAGCTTCAAGGTTTATCGCAGCGAGCTGGACTTCATCCGCGCCTACATCTTCCCGGGCGGCATGCTGCCGACGCCGACCATCATGAAAACGCTCGGTCAGAAATTCGGCGTGCCGCTGACGCATGAACACATTTTCGGGCTCGACTACGCCAACACGCTGGCGAGCTGGCGCGACCGCTTCCGCGCCGCATGGCCGCAGCTGGTGCCTATGGGCTTCGACGAGCGGTTCCGGCGGATGTGGGAGTACTATCTCGCCTATTGCGAGGCTGGCTTCCGCACCGGCAATATCGACGTCCGCCAGATGGTTTTCGCGAAGGCCTCGTGACGGAGCGCGCCATCGCGACAAGGGAGCAGCGCTGGCCGGTGCTGCTGGCCTATGCGCTCCCGGCGCTGCCGCTGGCGGCGCTGAGCCTGCCTTTCTACGTCATGGTGCCGGAGTTCTACGCACGCGACATCGGTCTCCCTATCGCGACCGTCGGCTATGCCCTGCTGCTGGTGCGCCTGCTCGACGCGGTCAGCGATCCGCTCGCCGGCTGGCTTGCCGACCGCTACCGGCCGGCATTCGGCCGCCGCAGGCTCTGGGTCGCAGGCTCGGCCCCGCTGGTGGCGCTCAGCGCCTGGTTCGTGCTCGCGCCGCCGGCGAACGCCACCGCCGGCTATCTTCTGCTCTGGGCAAGCCTGCTTTCGTTGGCCTGGACGGCGGCGCAGGTGCCCTACCAGGCCTGGGGCGCAGAGCTATCCCGCAGCTATGCCGGCCGTACGCGCGTCGCCGCCTTTCGCGAAAGCGCGACCGTGGTCGGCACGCTGCTGGCGCTGGTCGTGCCAGCCGTGATCCAGAGCCGTGGCGGCGATGCCCGCGCCGGCCTGCTCGCTCTGGCAATTCTGATCGGCCTCTCGCTGCCGCTCTTCGCGCTCGTCGCGGTCTGGCGCGCGCCGGAGCCCGTCGAGCGCACCCGCACGGCGCTCCTCTGGCGCGAGGGGCTCGACGGCATCCTCGCCAACCGGCCGTTCCGGCGGCTGCTGGCGGCCTTCTTCATCAACAGCTTCGCCAACGGCCTGCCCGCCACGCTCTTTCTCTTCTTCGTAGCCGAGCGGCTGGGCGCCCGCGACGCGGCCGGGCCGCTGCTGGTGCTATATTTCCTCTGCGGCGTGCTCGGCGTGCCGTTCTGGCTATGGCTGGCGGGGCGCACCTCCAAGCACCGCGCATGGGCCTGGGGCATGCTGCTCGCCGTCGCGTGCTTCGCAGGCGCGATATTCCTGCGCGAGGGCGACGTCTTCGCATTCGGCGTCGTCTGCGTGCTGACGGGGCTTGCGCTCGGAGCCGATGTCGTCCTGCCGGCCTCGATCCAGGCTGACGTCATCGACATCGACACGGCGGCGACCGGCTCGGAGCGCGCCGGGCTCTATCTGGGTCTGTGGGCGCTGGCGACCAAGCTCGCCTTCGCGGGCGCGGTCGGGCTTGCCTTTCCGCTGCTGGGCTGGGCCGGCTTCGATCCGGCCGCTGGCGCCAGGACCGAAGGCGGCCTGCTGATGCTCGGCCTGCTCTATGCCGGCCTGCCCTGCCTGCTCAAACTCGGCGCGATTGCGCTGGTCTGGTATTTTCCGCTGGATCGTGACGCCATGGGCGAGATCGAGGCGCGGATCGCCATGCGAGGGAGCGGCAAGGCGGGCTAGCCGTCGTCGCCGACGATGGCCTTCGCCTCGGCCTTGATCGGTCTGTATTTGAACGATGCGCAGATGATGCCGTGGTCGTTCGTTCCGTCGGCCTTGTGGTCGTCGAAATTCAGATGGTCGTTGCTGACGACCATGCCGTCGAACATCCAGATCCGCTTCTTGCTGTTGTCGTAGAATTCCTGGCTGACCAGGATATGGTCCAGCGACTCCATGATGTCCTGGTGGATGTGCGTATAATAGACGTCCCGCGTGTTGCGGTATTCCTGCAGGGTCTGCGCCGTGTAGAGGGCGGTGTCGCCGCCGCCCACCGAATCGCCGACGAGATAGCGTGGCTGCTCGGTCAGGATATTGACGGTGTTGCTATGCTGGCCGTCATTGACGTCACCCAGCACGATCACAGGCTTGTCCGAGCCCTTCATCTGTTCCGACAGGATGAAGCGCAGCGCAGCCGCTTCGGCGGTTCGGCGAATCGTCGAAACCGCCGCGCCGATGCCCGTGCTGTGCTTGGCGTAGAGCGCCTTGTCGGCCTTGAACCAATCCTCCTGGAAGACCTTCGTCGGCCCTTTCGACTTGAAATGGCAGACATAGACATGCGCCTCGTCGAGCTTGGCGCGCGGCTTGATCGTGAAATGCAGCACCGGCCGTGAGAACTTCTTGATGTTGACGCTGATCGCGGGCGTCTGTGGATCGTCGCCGGAGCTCTTGAGCACGAACTTGTCCGGAAATTCGACGATCCATTCCGGCTGCCCGGTCAGCAGGCCCTTGCGGACGATCGCGGCGCAGACGATCCGCTTACCGTCGGCATCGGGCGGCGCGACCAGATCGTACTCGGCCTCGAGCCCCGAAGCCTTCAGCGCCCTGGCCAGCGAATTGGCGTGCCACAGTTCCTGAAAGCCGAAGACATCGGGCTTCAGCGTGGCGATGACGCGCGACGTCCAGACGATCTTGCGATCATACTCGGCTTGAGACCAGCCGTCCTTGTCGGTGTAGACCGGCAGGCCGGGCTCGTTGAGATTGTAGAGATTGAAGGTTCCGATCCGAAGGCTGGCAAGGTTCATCGTCGTCCTCCATCAGGCTGGCAGAGCTTGGCGGAGCAGCATGACAGAAGATGCGCGCAAGGCGACGACTTCACACTGAATTCACGTTTCGCGACGCATCAATCCTTCCGCTTGTCCCAGCCGGTCGCCTTAGCGATCAGCCAGAAATAGGCAGGATAGGGCAGCAGGTTGATCGCCTTGATGATGAACGCCAATCGCCGCGGGAAGGTGATCTCGAAGCCGCCGCGCTCGAAGCCGTCGACCGTGCGGCGCGCAGCCTCGTCCATCGACATCAGGAACGGCATCGGAAAATCGTTCTTGCGCGTCAGCGGCGTATCGATGAAGCCCGGATTGACGACCTGAAGCCTGATGCCGAGCCTGTCGCAATCGAATTTCAGCGCCTGACACATATGGATCGCGGCGGCTTTCGATGCGCCATAGGCTGCGGCCTTGGGCAATCCGCCATAGCCGGCGGTCGAGGCGTTGACGGCGATCTGTCCGCGCCTGCGCTGCGTCATCCGCTCCAGTACCGCCGCCATGCCCCTGGCGACGCCCAGCGTATTGACGGCGAAAGCCTTCTCGAAAGCCTCGACATCGAGGGCGCCGGCCCGTGTGTAGGGCGCCACGCCGGCGTTGAGAAAAGCCAGTGCGATCGGCCCATGGACGGTTTCGATGCCCTCGACCACATGCCGCATCGAGGCCGAGTCGGTGACATCGCCGGCATGGGCGACGATCCGGCCGGGCAGGCCCTCGGCGCGTCTGGCGATCTCTTCGAGCTGTTCGAGCCGGCGCGCGGTGACCGCCACCGTCCAGCCGCGCCGCGCCAGTTCGAGCGCGACAGCCTCGCCGATGCCCGAACTCGCGCCCGTGATCCAGGCGACGCCGTCCTTCGGCTGCATGCGTGGCAAAGACATGGGAACTCCGGGCGCGAGGCTGTCGAAATGCGACAGACGCTATCTAGGTCCGGCGCCCTAGTGACGGAAGACCTTGCGCAGGAGGCGCATCACCGGGCCGGTCAATTGCAGCGGCGCATCGGTGACGGCGAAGCAGATACAGTCTTCGTCGGAATCGGCGACAGGGTTATGGTCGAGCTCCGCATCGGCGATGGCGATGTCACCCCGGCGATAATGGCCGAGCGGATCGGTGAAGCCGCCCCTCAGCAGCAGCGTCACCTCGTCGCCCTCATGGGTGTGCTGCGGCAGCCGCCGCCCGGCCTTGACCCAGTAGAGCACAGCCTCGCCGGCCTCGGTCTCGGCGATGCGGTATTCCTTGATCCCAGGCAGCTTGAAACGCCAGGCGATGTCCTGCGAACCGCGTCCGACCAGTCGCTGCAACGGCGGGGGAAACACGCTGTCCGCAAGGCGCGCCGCAGGAACGACGACCGGCTCCGGCTCCTCGATAGACAGGATCGCATCCAGCATGCGTCCACGATCAGTCAGCGGCTTCTGGACCGAATCGGTCAGGTCCAGCGCCGCCAGATCCTCCATGGCTGCGACGAAGCGTCTGTTCTGCAGCGACAGCGCCAGATGCGAGCCGACCAGCGCATGCAGCGGCGCGTTCAGGCTCCCTGCGGCATAGGACGCCAGAAGAGCGTCGATCGGGCGCGCTTGCGGGGTCTCGACCTGATGCGGGTTCAAGATGTGTCGTCCTCGTCGGCCGGCCATACGGAACATGGCCTTTTGTTCCAGCATCGGGTTTACGCAGCGGGATTTCATCTGGATCAAAATTGCGCGAGGCCGATCGGGGCTTCAAGGCCGACCCGCGCCTCCGGCTGTGGCGCACCATCCATGATCCGTGCAATCTCCGCATCGGCAAAGACGCGTGGTCTATGCCACGCCCGACATCCCACGATTGCACGAGACCGATGCCGATGCCGACGCAATTGCTGTTCCGCGACGACGCCTATCTGCGAGAGACCACCGCGACTGTCGAGGCCGTGACGGAGCGCGGCGCGATCGTCCTCGACAGGACGGTATTCTACGCCACCGGCGGGGGCCAGCCGGGCGACGCCGGCGCGCTCGTCACGAGCGATGGCAGTGAGATCGGTATCGGCGTCGCGGTCTACGATCCCGAGGACAAGAGCCGCGTGCTGCACGTCCCGCTCGAAGGGCAGGCCCCGCCGCGACCCGGCGAAACGCTCACGGTGCGCCTCGACTGGGAGAAACGTCTCAAGCGCATGCGCATCCACACAGCGCTGCATCTGCTCAGCGTCGTCCTGTCCTATCCGGTCACAGGCGGCGCGATAGGCGATGGCGACGGACGGCTCGATTTCGACATTCCCGAAGGCGGGCTCGACAGGAACCAGATCGCCAGCGCACTGAACGCTCTCGTAGCCAGCAACGCCGACGTGACCGAGCGCTGGATCACGGACGCGGAACTCGACGCCAATCCCGGCCTCGTCAAGACAATGCGAGTCGCCCCGCCGCGCGGCTCGGGCCGCGTCCGGCTGGTGGCGATCGGCCAGATCGACCTGCAGCCCTGCGGCGGCACGCATGTCCGCAACACGGCCGAGATCGGCCTTGTCGCGGTCACGGATATCGAGAAGAAAGGCAAGCAGAACCGGCGCGTCCGCATCGCGCTCGTCTGAGACCGCATCAGACCGCCGCCAGAGCGGTCTTCAACCATCGAGGAAATGCCGACATGCCCAAGGACACCGTCTTCGTCTCGACCGACTGGCTCAGCGAGCGCATCGACGCGCCCGATGTCGTTGTCGTCGACGGCTCCTGGTATCTGCCCGTACATGGCAAGGACCCTCATGCAGAATACGCCGCACGCCGCATCCCAGGCGCGGTGCGTTTCGACATCGACACGGTCAAGGACGCGAACTCCAGCCTGCCGCACATGCTGCCGCGGCCGGAGGTCTTTGCGGCGGCAGTCGGCGCGATGGGCATTGGCGACGGCATGCGCATCGTCGTCTATGACGGGCTCGGCCTGTTCTCAGCTCCGCGCGTGCGCTGGACCTTCCGGACCTTCGGCGCGCGCGATGTCGTGATCCTGGAAGGCGGCTTCCCGAAATGGCAGGCCGAAGGGCGCGCCATCGAGGAAGGCCCGCCGCGCGCCCGCGCCGCCCGGACCTTCACAGCAAGGCTCGATCACTCGGCCGTCGCCGATGCCGACGATGTCGCGAAAGCGCTGGCCGGCGGCTCCGTGCAGGTCGTCGATGCGCGCCCGGCCGACCGCTTTCGCGGCGAGGCGCCCGAGCCGCGCGCTGGCGTGCGCTCGGGCCATATCCCCGGCTCGCTCAACCTGCCCTTCCCGGCGATCATGCAGGACGGCCAGCTCAAATCCCCCGACGCGATCGCGGCTGCCTTCAAGGATGCCGGCGTCGATCTCGACAAACCCATGATCACGAGCTGCGGCTCGGGCGTCTCAGCCGCAATCCTCTCGGCCGCGCTGGAGACGATCGGCAAGCCGCCGCGCGCGATCTATGACGGCTCCTGGGCCGAATGGGGCACGAGCGACAGGGCGCTGGCGACGGGACCGGCGACGAAGGAGTGATGCGCCATGGCCGACCACGACCACGACCACACTCATCCCCATGACCACGACCACGAGCCGCGCTGGAAGCATGACGGCGTCCGCGTCGTGACCGGCGACAAGCTCGACTCCAACACGGCGCAGACGCCCGGGATGTTCCGGCAGGCGGCGATCAACCATGCACGCGTCGGTGCGCAGAAAATCTGGGCCGGCACGGTCTCTATCCAGCCCGACGCCAAGACCGGCGTACATCACCATGGCGAACTGGAAAGCGTGATCTACGTCGTGCGCGGCAAGGCCCGCATGCGCTGGGGCGAGAAGCTCGAATTCGTAGCGGAAGCCGGGCCGGGCGATTTTATCTACGTGCCGCCCTACGTGCCGCATCAGGAGATCAACGCGAGCCCGCACGAACCGCTGGAATGCGTGCTGGTGCGCTCCGACAACGAGGCGGTGGTCGTCAACATCACCGATGTCGACCCGGTCGAGACGCCCGAAGCGGTCTACTGGGTCGATCCGATCCACAAGCACCCGTGAGGGCTGGGGGCCGAGCGGCTTGCAATGACACAGCGTCCCTCGGCGCCCGCCATGCGCCGGGCAACTGGACGGCGCCGTCGCGCAGGGCTCATATGGCGCGACCTCCGCAACACCGAAGAGCCATCATGGATAACCGCAACGACCTCTGGCGCCATGTCGACGCCAGCAAGCAGCGCTTCATCGAACTCAGCGACCGCATCTGGGGCATGCCCGAAGTCTGCTACACTGAAGCTCGCTCCTGCGCCGAGCATGTCGCGGAGCTGGAGCACCAGGGCTTCCGGGTGACGCGGAACATCGCCGACATCCCAACCGCCGTGATCGGCGAGGCCGGCGAAGGCGGACCCGTGATCGCGTTCCTTGGCGAATACGACGCCTTGCCCGGTCTCTCGCAGGAAGCCGGCAAGGCGCAGCATGCGCCGATCGAAGCCGGCGGCCACGGCCATGGCTGCGGCCACAATTTGTTAGGCTCCGCCGCGCTGCTCGCCGCCACCGCGATGAAGGACTGGCTCGCCGAAAACAAGCTGCCCGGCCGCGTGCGCTATTATGGCTGCCCAGCCGAGGAAGGCGGGGCAGCCAAAGCCTTCATGGTCCGCGCCGGCGCGTTCGACGACGCCGATGTCGCGATCTCCTGGCACCCGTCGAGCTTCTGGGAGGTGACGCCGCCGCTCTCGCTCGCCAATACCCGCGCCGACTTCATCTTCACCGGCCGCGCGGCCCACGCCGCAGCCTCGCCGGAACTGGGCCGCAGCGCGCTCGACGCTGTTGAGTTGATGAGCGTCGGCGTCAACTACATGCGCGAGCACATGCCGAGCGACGCGCGCGTGCATTACGCTTTGCTCGACACCGGCGGCATCGCCCCCAACGTCGTGCAGGCCCATGCCCGCGTGCGCTATTCGATCCGCGCCCGCGACCTGCCCGGCATGCTCGAACTCGTCCAGCGCGTGCGCAAGATCGCCGAGGGCGCGGCGCTGATGACCGAGACCGCGATGCAGATGAAGATCGTCTCCGCCGTCTCCAACGTCGTCGGCAACGGCCCGCTGGAGAAGGCGCTGCAGAACATCATGGAAGATCTCGGCCCGCCGCATTTCGACGAGGCGGACAAGGCTTTCGCGCAAGACATCCGCAAGACCCTGTCGCCGCAGGAGATCGCCGCCGTCTGGCGTTCGATCGGATTGCCTGAGACGGACGCGGCCCTGGCCGATTTCACAGTGCCGCTCGACGCGCCGCGCAACCCCGCCATCGGCTCGACCGATGTCGGCGATGTCTCCTGGGCGGTGCCGACCGTGCAGGCGCATGCGCCCACCGTCGCGATCGGGACGCCGTTCCACACCTGGCAGATCGTGGCGCAGGGCAAGCAGCCGGCCGCCCACAAGGCCATGGTACAGGTCGCCAAGGCGATGGCGGCCGCCGGCGCGGCCGTGCTCAGCGATCCGGCGCTGATGGCGGCCGCCAAGGCCGACCACAAGGCGAAGCTCGGCAAGGCGGGCTATGTCTCGCCGCTTCCGCCTGAGGTCAAGCCGCCGCTGACGATGTCGCTCGGCGGCTGACGAGCCGCGCCGCCTCACGCATCGGTCCGCCGCCTCCTCGCGCGGGGCGTGCTCACATCGAGGACGAGGCTCGCGGTGTAGATTTCGTCGCCCGCCTCGTCGCGGATCGTAACGCGCAACTCGAGATGGTTGCCGTTGGGAAGATGATCGCGCGCCATGTCCGTCAGCGCGGCCTTGGCCTCGGAGCGCGCCATCGCCTCATTGGGCAGATCGACCCCATCCGTGTCGCGCTCGGCCCTGACGCCGTCATGAGTGTCGAAGAAGAAGCGCGTCATGCGGGTGTAATCCACCGCGCCCGCTTCGGTTCCGCGAAGATGAAGAAATCGTCAGATTTCAAAGGAGGCAAAACGGGCCGCGCCAAAGCCGAAATGGCGTGGTCGCACCTATTTGCGGAGATGCAGGTAAGTCGGATCAAACTCGCCGAGGTCGCACAATCCCTCCCAGTCGAGCACCTTGAGCCGTCGGCCGCGCAGTTCGATAAGCTTGGCGGCGCGCAGTTCGCGCAGCTTCTTGTTGGTGTGGACGGTCGAAAGCCCGAGCGCATCGCCGATCTCGGTCTGGGTCATCGGCAGGTCGCAAATCACGCCATTGGACAGGCCGACCGCTTCCATCTTGGTGACGAATTCGCACAGGAAATGCGCCAGCCGGCTCGGCGCGGAGCGGCGGCCGATCCCGACCATCCATTCGCGGAAGATCGCGGCGTCGATGAGGGCCTCGCGCCAGAACGCCTCCGAGACCTTGTAGGAGGACCTCGTCACGCGCCGGACGGCCTCGTGCGGGATGAAGCCGACCAGCGCAGGCGTCAGCGTGCCGAGGCTGTGATCCATCTTCTCGATATGGAGCGAATGCAGATCGGGCACGTCGCCGGGAATATGCAGCGACATGATCTGCCGCTCGCCGCTGTTGACCAGCTTGTAGCGGCAGACGAGCCCCTCCAGCACGAGGCAGCATTGCAGCGTGATTTCGCCTTCGCTGACGATGTCGACATTGGCCTCGAAGCGTTTCAGGCTGACCGGGAGGTCCAGCAAAGCCTGCCGTTCCGGGGCGGACAATTCGGTTATGCTCTCCAGCTTTCTGAGAAAGGCGGCGAGATGGTCGCTCTTGTTCATGATGCTGGCTGGTTTGCGAGCCGGGGCACAGGCGGGAACGGCGCCCAGGCGGACGGGATGCGGGGTGTCAACATGAGATGCGACACTCAGCCTGCCGCCGCTGCGCGTCAAGCGCTACCGCAGCCCGTCCTCGCCCTTGATCTGGTCCTTCGTCAGCCCGCCGATGCGCGGCAGCGGCCGGCCTGAATCGGTGATCGCGATCGCGACCAGGATTTCCCCGGCGCGTGGCGCATCGGTGACCCGGACCTCGACGGCGTCGAAATGGGAGCGCACGAAGGCTGCATCCTTGTGGCCGAGCGGCACGTCGATCGGAGTGCCCAGGCCGCCGCTCTTCTTGGCCGAGGGAATCAGCGCCGGGCCTTTGCCGAGCGCGGCCCGCACCGGCGCGCCCATCTTGGGATGCAGGATGGCGGCGGCGTGCTCCAATTCGCCGCCCTCGCCGACGATGGCGGCCTTGCCGAAGCTCTCGGCGCTTTCAGGCCCGATGCCGAGCGCGGCGAGGCAGCGCTTCGTCAGCAGGTCGCCGAGCTCTACGCCGATCTCGGCGAGCTCGGAGAGGTCGTCCTGATAGCGCCCGGCGAAAGGGTTGGCGATCACGGCGACCGCCACGGCGCGGCGCGTCGGCGGGGTGACGGCCCTGCCGGACTCGATGTGGGTTTCATCGACTTGGGTGAGGATTTTGCGGATGGTGGCGGGCATCTAAAGGGCTCCGACGCAGAACGGTAGGGCGCTGGAAGAACCCCTCTTCTGTAAGGAGAGGGGCAGGGGTGAGGTGACGGACGTTGGACCAACAAGGCGCAGATTTTCAGGGCGCCGCGGTGAGGTCGCGCTTAAAGCGCTGAAGGGCCGCCCCCTCACCCCTGCCCCTCTCCCTCCGGGAGAGGGGTTCCCCGCGCTTGATCCTGCGAGGTTAGTGGACAGTCCCATCAGCGCTGCCCGTCCCAGACGCTGATCTGGTCGGCCCTCAGACCACCGACCCGCTCGTGGATGCGCGCGCCAGTCGTCATCACCAGCACGAAGACGAGTTCGTCGGCCTGGGGCGAGCCGGAAATGCCGATCTCGACCGCGCCGAAATGGCTGCGGACATAACAGGCGTTGATGTGCGTCACCGGGATGTCGATGCGCGCGCCGGGCCCCGCGACCTTCTTGGTCGAGGGCACGATCGCCTTGGCGTTGCCGAGGATTTCGCGCATGGCGTAGCCGCCCGGAACATGCCAGAGCGCGCCATGCTCCAGCTCGCCGGCCGAGCCGACGATGGCGCCCTTGCCATAGCCCTCGACGGTTTTCGGATCGCCGCCGAGCGCATTCAGGCAGCGCGTCGCCATGTCGAGGCCGGCGGGCTTCAGCGCCTCCATCATCGGCAGGATGTTGGGCTCGTAACGCGCGGCATAAGGGTTGGTCAGCACGGCGCAGACCGACGCGATGCGTTCGGTGCGGCCGGGCAGCGGCCCGAATTCGTGGAAGATCTCTTCCACGCTGGTCTGGACGCGGCGGATCTCGATGAGGTTCGTCATGATGACCTCAATGCCCGACGATCAAGGGAGCGGTGTGCGAGGGCGGCGTGTTGCGCGATCGGCCGGTACGCACGATGCCGTCGATCATCACCATGCCGATGCCGGGAATGTCGCCGAGCGAGACCGCGTCGAGCAGATGTTTGCCGGCCGAATGCTGCGGCTTGTCGAGGAAGACGAGATCGGCAGGCTTGCCGACTGCGATGAAGCCGGCGTCGAGTTTCCGCACGCGCGCCGTGTTGCCGGTCGCCATGCAGAAGGCGACTTCGGGCGGCACGCCGCCGAGGCTCGACAGGAACGCGATCATCCTGAGAATCCCGAGCGGCTGCACGCCCGAGCCCGCCGGCGCGTCGGTGCCGAGGATGACCTTGTAGGTCAGGTTGAGTTCGGCCGCCGTCTTCACCGCCTCCAGCGCCGCGCGCTCATTGCCGTTATGGACGATCTCGATCGCCCCCCTCGCCTGCTCGCAGAGCCGGCAGATGCCGGAAAAGCGGATCGAGGTGTGGCCGCCATTGATGTGGCTGATCACGTCCGGCTGGGCCTCCAGCACGATGTCCTCGTCGATCAGGCTCGAACCCGCAATCGAGGGGCCGCCGGTGTGGATGATCGTTTCCAGCCCGTATTTCCGGGCCCAGTCGACATGCTTTTTCGCCTCGGGGCCGGTGTTGACGGTGCCGAGCCCGATCTCGCCGATCATCTTTACGCCGGCGCGCGCCATCTCGGCATAATCCTCCTCGACCATGCTGGTCTCGGCGATCGGCGCGCCGGCATGGATCTTCGCGCCCGTCGGCCGGAAATTCGCGAAGGTGCGCTGCGCCGTGATGGCGAGCGCCTTGACGCCGACCGGGTCCTTCGGACGGCCGGGCAAATGCACCTCGCCGGCCGAGACGAAGGTGGTGACGCCGCCGTTGACGCAGGAATCGATCCAGCCCATCTGCCCCTGCCGCGGCGTCCAGTCGCCGAAGACAGGATGGCAGTGGCTGTCGATCAGGCCGGGCGCGACGGGTGAACCCTGCGCATCGATGATCTGGTCGGCTTGACCGCAATCGAGATCGGCCGCCTTGCCGATGGCGCTGATGCGGCCGTCGATGGCGATGATCGTGTCGGCATCGAGGATCGGCTGGTTGAGGTCGCCCGACAGCACGAGCCCGAGATTGCGGATGACGAGCTTGCCCCTGGCCGGGCCGGACGCCGCCTCGACTGCCATGTCGTTCTCCGCAAAGCATTGCTGCCGGATCACAGCCTGCGAGACAGGCCGCGATTGAATGTGTAATAACAATCATGGACAGGCTGAACGGCGCTGGCAAGAGCCCAGCGGCCCAGCGGGAGGCAGGACCTTGGCGGTGGCACAGGACGAGACGGCGACGGTGCCGCGCGGCGCAGACGAGATCGCGCGGCCGACGGGACGCGGACGCAAGGGCGCGGCCGTCGCGACCGCAGCCGGCGACTATGTTCTCGATGAGCAGGTCGGCTTCCTGATGCGGCGCGCGCAACAGCGCCATATCGCAATCTTCCAGCGTATCATGGGCGATGACGGCCCGACGCCGACCCAATTCGCCGCCATGGCCAAGCTCGCGGCCGGCGAGGAGATTTCGCAGAATCTGCTGGGACGCATGACCGCGATGGACCCGGCGACCATCAAGGGCGTGATCGCACGGTTGGAGGAGCGCGGCCTGGCCGAGCGGCTGCCGGACCCCGACGACCAGCGCCGCGTCCGTGTGCGCCTCAGCGCCAAGGGACGGGATGCGATGCCGGCGCTGCTCGACAAGGCAAAGGCGATCTCGGCCGCGACGCTGGCGCCACTCTCCCGGGAAGAGGCCGAGCGCCTGCTCGGCCTGCTGGCGCGACTCGATTGAGCAGGCCCTGCCCGCAAAAGCCGCTTGCGCAAATTTGTTTGTATACTAACAATAATGGGCGAAGGGTTTGAGCGCATTCCAGCCGGCGACGGCAGCGGACGCGGCGACGGATGAGGAAGGCCTGACGGCGATGACGAACAACATCATCGAGTGCGACGTCGTGATCATCGGGGCGGGTCCGTGCGGGTTGTTCGCCGTGTTCGAGCTC
>LSIB01000084.1 GCA_001556025.1 Rhizobiales bacterium CCH3-A5 | reverse complement strand
CCTCACCCCTGCCCCTCTCACTGTACTCGGGTACACCCGAGTACAGCACTCAAGGTGTCGAAGTCGGGTATACCCGACTTCGATGCAGGAGAGGGGTTCTTCCAGAGCCTCACCATCCACGCATACCCGCCTGCCACCACGCCGGAGCCTGCCCATGACCATCACCCTGATCCGCAACGCCTCGTGGATCGTCGCCTACGACGCCAAGGCCAAGGGGCATGTCTATCTGCGCGACGGCGACGTCGCCTATGAGGGCGACAAGCTGATCCATGTCGGCGGCTCCTATCGCGGCCAGCCCGACGTGACGATCGACGGGCGCGGGCGCATGGTCATGCCAGGCCTCGTCAACATCCATTCGCACCCGTCCTCGGAGGCGATGACCAAGGGCTGGAACGACGAACTCGGCTCGCCGAAGATGTACGGCACGGCGCTCTACGAGTTCATGCCGCTGTTCCGCTGCGACGCCCAAGGCACCAAATCCTGCGCGCAGGTGACCTATTCCGAGCTGCTGATGTCGGGCGTCACCACGCTCGTCGACATGTCGGTCGCCTGGGACGGCTGGCTCGAGACCTTCAAGGCGTCTGGCCTGCGGGCCGTGTTCTCGCCGATGTACCGCTCGGCGCGCTGGTATACCGATAACGGCCATCTGGCGAAGTACGAATGGGACGCCAAGGCCGGCGAGGCCGCCATGGCGGCTGCGATGAAACTGCTCGACCAGGTCGCGGCCGACGATTCCGGCAGGCTGTCTGGCATGGTGTCGCCCTCGCAGATCGACACCTGCACGCCGCAGCTGATCCAGGAGAGCTTCGACGAGGCCGAGAAGCGCAAGCTGCCCTTCCAGATCCACGCCGCGCAGAGCGTCGTCGAATTCCACGAGATCACGCGCCGCCACGGCATGACGCCGGTGGAATGGCTTGAGGAGCTCGACGTGCTCGGGCCGTTCTCGATCATCGGCCACGGCATCTTCCTCGACCATCATTCTTCGGTGAAATGGCCCGCGACCGGGGACATGGACGCGCTGGTCGAGAGCGGGACGAGCGTCGCCCATTGCCCGATCGTGTTCCAGCGCCGCGGCATCGCGATGCAGAGCTTTGGGCAGTATGTGGCTGCCGGCATCAATGTCGGCATCGGCACCGACACCTATCCCCACCACATGCTGGAGGAACTGCGCGCCGTCTGCATCGGCTCGCGCATGATGGCGGAGGACGTGTTCGACCTGCGCACGTCGGACGCCTTCAACGCCGCGACGCTCGGCAGCGCCAAGGCGCTCGGCCGCAACGATATCGGCCGTCTCGCCAAGGGCGCCAAGGCCGACATCGTCATCGTCGACGTGACCCATCCGATGATGCGGCCGCTGCGCGACCCCGTCCGCAGTCTGATCTATGCGGCGGGCGAGCGCGCCGTCACCACCGTCATCGTCGACGGCGTCACCGTCGTCGAGAACGGCAAGGTCTTGACCATGGATTACGCCTCGGCCGCCGCCGAGCTTGAGGAGGCGCAGCGCCGGGCCGAGCCGAAGGTCAAGGACCTCGACTGGGCCAAGCGCGACCATCTCGAGATCTCGCCGCTGACCTTTCCGGCCGGGAAGGGCTGAATGGGCGCTTTCGCTTCAGGGGAGACAGCCGCACCCGTGCTGGAGGTGCGGGGTCTGAAAACGCATTTCCGCACCGACCGCGGTTTCTACCGCGCGGTCGACGGCGTCAGCTTCTCCGTCGATGCCGGGCGCACGCTCGGCATCGTCGGCGAGAGCGGCTGCGGCAAGAGCGTGACCTCGCTCTCGGTGATGGGGCTGGTGCCGGAGCCGCCGGGCATCCGGGCCGGCGGCGAGATCGTCTTCGAGGGCGCGGACCTCCTGAAGCGCTCTCGCGGCGAAATGGAGGAGATCAGGGGCGCAAAGATCGCGATGATCTTCCAGGAACCGATGACCTCGCTCAATCCGGTCTACCGGGTCGGCGAGCAGATCGTCGAGGGCCTGCGCCGCCACCGCCGTATGGGCAAGGCTGAAGCCCGAGAGCGCGCCATCGAGATGCTGCGGCTGGTCAAGATCCCCTCGCCCGAGACGCGGGTCGATTCCTATCCCCACGAAATGTCCGGCGGCATGCGCCAGCGCGTGATGATCGCGCTCGCGCTCGCCTGCGACCCGAAACTGCTTATCGCCGACGAGCCGACGACGGCGCTCGATGTGACGATCCAGGCGCAGATCCTCGACCTGATGCGCGACCTGCAGAAGCGGCTCGGCACCGCGATCATCCTGATCACCCATGATCTCGGCGTCATCGCCGAAACCGCAGACGACGTCGTGGTGATGTATGCCGGACAGATCGTCGAGCGCGCCGATGTCGCGACGCTGTTTGCCGACGCGCAGCACCCTTACACGCTCGGTCTCCTCGCCTCGATCCCGCGTCTCGACGAGGACCGCGACCGGCTCCAGACCATCGAGGGCATGGTGCCGGCGCCCGACGCCATGCCGGCCGGATGCCGCTTCGCGCCGCGCTGCACTGTCGCGATCGAGCGCTGCCGCACGCAGATGCCGCCGCTGCGGGAGCTGAGCGCCAACCATGCCGTCGCCTGCTGGCGCGCGCCGATCGAACAGACCTCGCCATGACCTCGTCGCCACACGCCACCCCGCTGCTGGAGGTCGACGGCCTCGCCAAGCACTTTACGCTCTCAGGCGGCCTGCTCGGCCGCTCCAAGGGCGTGGTCAAGGCGGTCGATGGGGTTTCCTTCACGCTGGAGCGCGGCGAGACGCTGGCGCTGGTCGGCGAGTCCGGTTGCGGCAAGTCGACCACCGGCCGGCTCATCCTGCGCCTCATCGAACCCAGCGCGGGCACCTTGCGTTTCGACGGGCAGGACATGCTGGCGCTGCGCAAGCACGACTTGCGCAGCTTGCGCCGGCGCATGCAGATCATCTTTCAAGACCCGTTCGCCTCGCTCAATCCGCGCCTGTCTGTCTCCGACATCCTGGCTGAGCCGCTGCTGCTGCACAGGCTGGCGACCCCGGCCGAAATCCCTGCGAAGGTCGCAGAACTGCTCAAGGTGGTGGGACTCGGCCCACAGCATGCCGAGCGTTTCCCGCATGAGTTTTCAGGCGGGCAGCGCCAGCGCATCGGCGTGGCGCGCGCGCTTGCCACCCGACCCGACCTCGTCGTCTGCGACGAGCCGGTCTCGGCGCTGGACGTCTCGATCCAGGCGCAGGTGGTCAACCTGCTGCAGGATCTGCAGGGCCAGTTCGGCCTGTCCTATCTCTTCATCGCGCATGACCTCGCCGTGGTGAAGCACATCGCAACGCGGGTGGCGGTGATGTATCTCGGGCGCATCGTCGAGCTCGCCGACAAGACGACGCTCTACGGCCAGCCGCGGCATCCCTACACCCAGGCGCTGCTGGCGGCGGCTCCCTTGCCCACCCCCGGCCTGCGCCGCGAGCGCCCCGTCCTGCAGGGCGACGTGCCGAGCCCGCTCAACCCGCCCTCGGGCTGCACCTTCCATCCGCGCTGTCCGCATGCTCAGGCCCGCTGCGCGGCCGAGCAGCCTCTGCTGCGACGGCTGGAGAGCGGCGCGCAGGTCGCCTGCCATTTCGCCGAGACGATTCCCGCCCCGCCGCCGATCCCGCTCTCTCCGGAGAACCCGGCGATCGCCCGGCGTTTTGCCGCCTTGGCCGGTGCGCGCGTCTGACGGGCCGCTGCGCCCAGGCTGTTGCCAAGTGACGCTGCTCTCGCCAAAGACGTGACACGTATACGCAACGAACGGCGTCGGCATGGATAGTCAGGATAAGCGGCTCGCCGCATTGCGGCGGTTGCTCGCGGAAGCTCATGCGAAACTCGGACTGAATCTCGGCTTTGCGCTCTGGGACGGAAGCCGCGTTCCGAGCGACTGGCCTGAAACCGGGCTGGCAATCGCGATCCGCGATGGCGGCGCGGTCGCCGCGCTCCTGCGCAGGCCGAAACTCGACACGCTGCTCAACCTGCATATCGCCGACCGCATCGCGATCGTGAACGGGTCGATCTTCGATCTGGCGGCGGCACGGCCCGAGGGGAAGGTCGGCCGGCTGGCGCGCACCATCCCGAAGGCTGCGGTGTTCGACGTGGTGCGGCGCTTCCTGTTCGCGCCCGGCTCCGCGCCCGCGGCGGTGGCTCACATGCGGGGTGACGAGATCGCGAAAGACGGCGCGCCGGCCACCAACAAGGCCAATGTCGCCTATCACTACGACGTCTCGAACGCCTTCTACCGGCTCTTCCTCGACGAGGAGATGGTCTACACCTGCGCCTATTTTACCGAGGACCATGGCGATATCGACCGCGCCCAGCGCGACAAGCTCGACATGATCTGCCGAAAACTGCGGCTGAAGCCCGGCGACCGCTTCCTCGACATCGGCTGCGGCTGGGGCGCGCTCGTTTGCCATGCCGCGCAGCATTACGGCGTCGAGGCCCATGGCGTGACGCTGGCCGAGGAACAGCTCAAGCTGGCGCAAGAGAAGGTCGAGCGGCTTGGCCTGCAGGACCGTGTCACGCTCCATCTCAAGGATTTTGCCCAGATGGAGGGCGCGTTCGACAAGATCTCCTCGATCGGCATGTTCGAGCATGTCGGCATCGCCAACCATCCCGACTATTTCCGCGCGGTGAACCGGCTGCTGCGGCCGCGGGGCCTATACCTCCACCACACCATCTCGCGCCGCGCCAAGAAGACCGACAAGGCCTTTAGCCGCATGCCGGCCGAATACCGCGCCTTGGTGCGCTACATCTTCCCCGGCGGCGAACTCGACCATCTGGGGATGTCGATCGCCAATCTCGAGCGCTTCGGCTTCGAAATCCACGATGTCGAGGGCTGGCGCGAGCACTACCAGCGCACGACGCGGCTCTGGTGGGAGCGGCTGAACGCGCGGCGGCAGGAGGCCGAGGCCGAGATCGGCCCGGAGCGCACACGCATGTGGCTGCTTTATCTCGCCGGCTGCTCGCTCGCCTTCGAGCGCGGCGGGGCGATGGTCAACCAGACGCTGGTCTCGAAGCGCCGCAAGGGCGCCTCAGGCCTGCCGCTGACGCGGGCTGATCTGTATCGGGTTTGATGCCGAGGTCCGAGCTGGCCGTCATTGCGAGCGTAGCGAAGCAGTCCAGCGTCTCGCGCCGACCTCTGGATTGCTTCGCTACGCTCGCAATGACGAGAGAAATCCTATTTCTTCACGAACATGTCCAGTTTGCCGTAATGCTCGGCCAGCAGATAGTAGAAGGTCAGGCGCGACTTGGTCTTGTCGGCCTTCATGTGCTCGCAGATCGCCTTGATCGAGGCGTCGAGATCATTGGTCTTGAGACCGAGCTTCTTCTTCAGGAAATTCTCGCGCACGCGCTCGAGCTCGGTCGCGTCGGAGCAGGCGACATAGCGCGTGTCGGCCTTGCCCATGACCAGCGCATAGGACTTCGCCATGCCGGCGAAGGCCGCTTCGTTGAGAGCCTTTTTGGCGAATTTCTTGACGTCGGCGAGATGATCCATCGTTAGCCCCTCATGAGCCCGCCTGCGTGTCGCGCCGGGCTGTCCTGTTGTCGCGCGCAGAAACGTTAACGCGCTTTTTTGTCGCAGGCGAGGGCCGAGGGCGGATCGAGTCGGCTTTTTCGATGCCGCATTGCGACATGAGCTTTCGGAGGCAATCGGCGTCAGGGCAGCACGACGACCGCCGCGCCCATGCGCACGCGGGCGTAGAGGTCGATCACGTCCTGGTTGTGCATACGGAAGCAGCCATAGGAGGCCGCCGTGCCGATGCTGCCTGGCATGTTGGTGCCATGGATCGCATACTGACCGCCGGGCCCAAGCCCGATCACGCGCGCGCCCATCGGGTTGCGCGGCGAGCCGCCGGGGATGAAATCGGGAAGCGAGGGCTTGTCCCGCTTGACCGAAGCGGGGGGGCTCCAGGCCGGCTCGACCGCGAGTTCCTCGACATATTTGGTGCCGCGCCACTGCTTGCCGGCCTTGCCGACTGCGATGGTATAGCGGATCGCTTCGCCCCGGCCGGTGACGAAATAAAGCTTCCGCTCGCCCGTGCGGATCACGATGGTGCCGGGCTGGAGGCGCGGATCGGGCGTCTCGACCAGTTCGCGCGCCAGAACGGGGACGGCTTCAACCAGAGCGGCGGTTCCGGCCAGCATGGCGGCGATCAGGGCATGGCGACGGTTCATGGCGGCCTCCGGCTGGCGATACAGCCGGCGATCTCGCGCCGCTCAGGTGAATCCGCGGTTGAGCGATATGGTGAAGCCGCGATTCATCATGAACTCCGGCTGAAGATCAGGATTTGCGATCCATTGCGGCATCATCGGCCGCGATGCTCCTGCGGCCGAGCAGCGCCAGCGCGGCGCGCCGCCCGAGCACCAGCGCTGGATACAGCAACCGCGACAGGCGCGGCGAGGCGAAGATCAGGCGGTTGGCCCGGTTGAACAGGCCAGACGGCGTCGACAGCAGCGCCAGCCGGTTCAGGCAGGCGTCGCCATGGTGCCAGATTCCATTGAGCCGCATCGCCATCCCGGCGTCGAGATCGAGGCCCAGCCGCTTGACCTGCGCCACCACGGGGTCGCCGGAGCGGGCGTCGATCAGGCGGACAGGGCCGATATCGGCGCGCAGGCGCAGGAGCCGCATATAGGCGGCGCAGAACGGGCAGTGCCCGTCATAGACGATGAGCAAGGCGTCGGCGCTCATGAGGACGCCTCGCGGACCTCGTCGTCGGGCCGCTCGCGCGCGTTCCATGGCGTGAAGGGCGTCGTCAGCGGGGTGATGAAGTCGGCCGCGCGGAACGGGCTCCAACGCCGTGTCGTCAGGTCGATCTCGGGCTTGATCAGCGGCTGGAACGGCCGGCCGTTCAGCGACATCGCGACATTGGCGTGGACGGCGACATCCGCCTCGCCTTGGGCCGCGAAATGCCGTTCGAGGTGATGGGCGAATTGCAGGATCATGTCGGGCCTCGTCAGCATCACGCCGGCCTGCCGGTCGGTGAGATGGTCTGTCGGCGAGACGCGCCAGCGCCGGCCATCCTGCGCCACGACTTCGAAATCGCCTTCGCCCTGACGGTCATACATCCGCATCCGCCAGGCAAAGCGGTGGCCCTCGCCGGCCCAGCGCACCTCCGACGGGTAGAGCGCGAAGCGCAGCGGCACGAGCACCTGCACGACCATCCAGACACCGACCAGAGCAAGGCTCAGCCCACTCCGGGCCAGCGGCGCAGCCGCAGGCAGCGTCGGCATAGGCGGCAGCGCCTCGAAGCGTCCAAGCAGCCAGCGCAGCAGACGCTGCGGCCAGTCCGGCGCGAAGAAGACCGTCGTCGCTGCGATGGTCAGGAACGGGAATATGCCGATGTTGAAGAAGAAGCCGTTGCTGAGATGGAACGCGCAGTAGATCAGAAAGACCGGCAGCCGCGTGCGAGCGAACAGCAAGAGCGGCGCGCCCAGCACATGCAGCGCGATCGTGCCCCATGCCCCGGCGAGGATGACCCAGTCATGCGCGAAGATCGCCCCAAAAGGCAGATCCTGCGCCTGTTCGCGCAGCCAGATCGCCAGCGGCTCGCCCCTGAGCCAGTCCTCCGTGATCTTCACCAGACCCGCATAGAGCAGGATGATCTCGGTCTGCGCCCGCAGCGCCCAGACCGACCAGTAGGGCGTGGTCTCGCAGCGATGCTTCGGAAACAGTTTTGCGTCGAGCGAGAGCGCGTTGCCCGCCGGCAGTAGGCAAAGCAGCCCGGCATAGAGCAGCACCATGTAGAAGTGGTTGAGGTACTGCGCCTTGTCGAGCAGGAAGAAATACGCAAACAGCAGCGTGAAGCCGATGATCGCGAAGCGGTAGAACAGCCCAACGGCGATCATCAGCGCGAGCACGCCGACCCCGAGCCAGGCGATGTGGAGCCAGGGCTCGGGCAGGGGCTTCACCCAGGAAAAGCCCCAGTAGCTGAACAGGAAATCCGGCTCCGAATAATAGCGCGCGATGCGGTCGTCGCGAATGAAGCGCCAGACGTCCCAGGCCAGCAGCAGGCCGAAGCCGATCCGCAGCACAGCGAGCGACTGGATCGAGACCGGTGTGTGCAGGCGGTCGACGAAGCGCGACAGCGGGTTCTGGCTGATCGGGATCGGCGGCACGGCTACGGCTCCAGAACGGGTTTGCGTCGCTGCCGACAACGCGTCAGCGCGCGATTTATTCCGTCAGGACCGTCCTGGACCCGTCATCTATTGAGCCACCAGATCGAGACGTTCAGCAGCGTCGCGAAGGAGACCCAGGCGACATAGGGCCATTGCAGGTTTGCAGCCAGCCGGTCGAGCGGGCGGAAGGCGGCGATCATGACGAGGATCATCGCCAGGAAGGGGACGATCACGAAGACGCCGCCGAGCGGACTCTGCAGGCCGAAGAACACGCAGGACCAGAACACGTTCAGGCCAAGTTGGGAATGGTAGAGCACGAGCGCCCGGGCCTTGCCCGGCGTGTCCGCCGGGAGCCGCAGGATGCGGTAGACGCCGACCGCCATCAGCGTGAAGAGCAGGGTCCAGGCAGGCCCGAACAGCCAGTTCGGCGGGTTGAAGGGCGGTTTGACCAGCGTCGGGTACCAGGTCGGGATCTGCGGCAGCGTCACCGCGTTGCCGAGCAGCGAGGCGGCGACGACGGGGACGATCGCGATCAACGCATCGACCCAGAAGGGTCTTGGCGAGTGTCCTGGCGCGGCGTCTGCATGGGAATGTGAAGCGCTCATGCCTGCGAAATGGGGCATGGTTGCGCCGGAGGCAAGGTCGCAGCCCTTGCACCATGCCCTCCGCTTACGCCAGATGGCAGCCTTAGTCCCTCATGGAACTTCATCGGACACCCCATGCCCAAGCGCTCGCTCCACCCCCGCTCTCTCGCCGCGCAGGCCATGGGCAAGATCGACCCGCTGACGAAGGGCGTTGTCACGCCGATCCACATCGCCACGACCTATATCCGCGACGAGGATAACGCCTATTCCTCGGGTTTCGTCTATGGCAGGCCCGACAACGAGACGGTGCGCGAATGCGAATCCGTTCTCGCCATGCTGGAGCAGGCGCAGGCCGGCGCGCTGCTGTTCGGCTCGGGCATGGCGGCGGCGACCGCCGTCTTCCAGGCGCTGTCGCCGGGCGACCATGTCGTGGCCTCCAAGGTCATGTACTGGGCGCTGCGCTCCTGGCTTTTGACCGAAGCGACGCGCTGGGGGCTCGAGATCGATTTCGTCGAGACGGACGACCTCGCGGCGCTGAAAGCCGCCGTGAAGCCGGGCGTCACGAAACTCGTCTGGGCCGAGACGCCGTCGAACCCGCTCTGGACGATCACCGACATCGCGGGTGCGGCCGAGATCGCGCATACGGCCGGCGCAAAACTCGCCGTCGATTCGACCTGCGCATCGCCGGTGCATACGCGCCCCCTGACTTTGGGCGCCGACATCGTCATGCACGCAGCGACCAAGGTGTTGAACGGCCATTCCGACGTCGTCGCCGGCGTGCTCTGCGCCCGCGAGGACGACGAATTCTGGGGCCGCGTGAAGACCGTCCGCAAGATGCAGGGCGGCATCCTTGGACCGTTCGAGGCCTATCTGCTGATGCGCGGCCTGCGCACACTGCATGTGAGGCAGGAGCGGCAGTCGGCCTCGGCGATGACGCTGGCCCAAAAACTCTCGGCCCACCCCCTGGTGGCCCGTGTGCTCTATCCCGGCCTGCCCCAGCATCCCGGCCACGACATCGCCGCGCGCCAGATGGAAGGCGGCTTCGGCTATATGCTCTCGGTGCAGGTGACGGGCGGCGAGGCCGCCGCGATCAAGGCCGCCGCCCATGTCGAACTCTACAAGCGCGCCACCTCGCTCGGCGGCGTCGAGAGCCTGATCGAGCACCGCGCCTCGATCGAGGGCGCAGGCTCGCCCTGCCCGACAGACCTGCTGCGCCTGTCAACCGGCATCGAGGACCTCAGTGACCTTTATGACGATCTCGACCAAGCGCTGAAGGCGGGGCATGGCTAGAGCCAAATCCCCTTCGCCACCGCCAATAGCCGCGTCCGCTCGGGCAGCCCGTTGCGCCCGCCATTGATCAGCTTCGTCACGGCGATGACGTCGTCAGCTTCGGCCGCGGCGTTGCAGCCGCGCTCGCGCCAGTATGCGAGCGCGACCCTCAGAGAGATCTCGGGCTCCTTCGCGCGCTCGGGCTCGCGCTCCAGATCGACATCGATCGCTTCGCCAAAGCGGCGGTAGTTGAAGCGCCCGGTGAGCTGAAAAATGCCGCGTCCGTGGAAGCGCGCGCCGTCGCCGGCTTGCGTGTTGCCGAGGTCGCGGCGGCCCTCGTAGCGCGCGAAATAGGCCGGCCCGCCATATTCCTCCAGCGTGCGGAAGCGGTCGGTCTCATGGGCCGCCTGCGCCAGAAAATGGCAGAGACGAAGCTGTATCGTGACGCCGGCAGCGGGAGCCAGCCTGTCGAAACCGGCAGCGACGCCGGCGATGATGTCGGGCTTTCCCGTTGGCGCGAGCCGGCGCAACCGCTCTACGGTCACTGACAAAGGCGATAGGCGAACGGGTGCCGGCGGCGGCGCGGCGGCGATCGTCGAACCCTGCATGGACATGATGGCGCTCTCCGGTTGAGGACAGCGCCATGATGAGGCCGTTTGCGCGCAGGGAGATTGAGCTGAAAGCTGTCCCCGGGGTCAGCGCCGGCGTTCGATCCCAGCCCGCACGCCGAGGCGGTCGGCGGCGAGATCGAGCCGCTTGTCGCGTGTCCAGAGCGTCGCGTCCCCAAGTCTTGCCGAGGCCAGCAGGTGGGCATCGACATAGCCGATGCCCAGGCCGTGAAGTCGCTCGCGTTCGATCAGATCGAGCACCTCGTCATGCGTGGCGACGGGCGCTTGGGGCAAGTCCATCAGCGTCGTCAACACGGTCGCGCGATTTGCGATCGAGCCAAGCATGATCTCGCCGATCGCATAGGGATGCATCAGAAGCTGCCTGTCGGTCATGAGACGCTGTAGCCGAGGCTCCGCCCGGCGCATATGGTCGATCCAGACCGAAGCGTCGATGAGGATCACGCCGCCGGCAAGCGCCGGCGTGGGCCGAGGGTCGCGTTGGGATCTGACCCGCCGAGCTTGATCGCCCGCCTGATGGCTTCGCGTTCGATCAAGGCTTTCAGCGCCTCACGGAACAGCTCGGACTTCTCGGTCAACCCAGTATAGGCCTGAGCTTTTTCGACAAGCTCATCATCGAGGGTGACCGTTGTTCTCATGGCCTGCGCTCCTGCGGAGGCATCGGATATAGCATCAGATGATGCTGAAATCCATGCCTAAGCTCTCGCGTCCGCTCACCCGCCCGCCACCTTCTGATAATCTTTCACGTCCGAGAACGTCACCTCCGGCGCGCGCTCGGCGTCGTATTTCAGCGTGAACTGGCTGGACGCCATGAACACCGGGTCGCCGTCGAGGTCGTCGGCCATCGAGGAAGGTTTGAGGCTCACGAATTTCTGCAGCGCCGCCTTGTCGTCGCTCGAAACCCAGCGCGCGATCGAAAACTGGCAGGGCTCGAAATCGACCGGCAGGGAGTATTCGGCGTCCATGCGCTCCTTCAGCACGTCGAGCTGGAGCGCGCCGACGACGCCGACGATGGCAGGCGCGCCGTCATGAGGCAGGAAGAGCTGGACGACGCCTTCCTCCGCCATCTGCTGCAGGGCCTCGCGCAGCTTCTTGGCCTTCATCGCGTCCTTGAGCTTCACGCGCCGCAGGATTTCCGGCGCGAATGACGGCACGCCCTTGAAGACGATGTCCTCGCCCTCGGTTAGCGTGTCGCCGATGCGCAGCGTGCCGTGGTTGGGCAGGCCGACGATGTCGCCCGCGAAAGCCTCCTCCGCGATCGAGCGGTCGCGGGCGAAGAAGAACTGCGGCGCGTTCAGCGGCATCGGCTTGGCGGTGCGCACGAGCCTGGCCTTCATGCCGCGTGAGAGCTTGCCCGAGCAGACCCGCATGAAGGCGATGCGGTCGCGGTGGTTGGGGTCCATGTTCGCCTGGATCTTGAAAACGAAGCCGGTCATCTTCGGCTCGCCGGCCTCGACCGGGCGCTTGTCGGCCACCTGCGCGCGCGGGCTCGGCGCGAGCGCGCCCAGCGCGTCGATCAGGTCGCGCACGCCGTAGTCGCGCAGCGCCGCGCCGAAATAGAGCGGCGTCAGATGGCCCTCGCGGAAGGATTGCAGGTCGAAAGGCTTCAGGCCTTCGGCGGCCAGAAACACCTCCTCGCGCCAGGCTTCCGCCGCGCCATGCGGCAGGAGTTCGTCGAAGAGCGGGTCGTCCCAGCCGGAGACCTTCTGATCTTCCGTCTGCTCGTCGCCCTTCTGGTTGCGCCGGAAGGTGTTGGCCTTGAGATCGTAGGTGCCGACGAAGTCCCGCCCGCGCCCGACCGGCCAGGTCATCGGCGCAACGTCGAGCGCCAGCGTGTTCTCGATCTCGGCGATCAGCTCGAAGGGGTCGCGCGTCTCGCGGTCGACCTTGTTGATGAAGGTGACGATCGGGATGTCGCGCAGCCGGCAGACCTCGAACAGCTTTTTGGTGCGCGCCTCGATGCCCTTGGCCGCGTCGATCACCATCACGGCGGAATCGACCGCCGTCAGGGTGCGATAGGTGTCTTCGGAGAAGTCCTCGTGGCCCGGTGTGTCGAGCAGGTTGAAGACATGCCCGTCATATTCGAAGGTCATCACCGAGGTGACGACCGAGATGCCGCGCTGGCGCTCGATCTTCATCCAGTCCGACGAGGTCTGGCGGCGGCCGGCCTTGGCGCGCACCTCGCCGGCAAGCTGGATCGCGCCGCCGAAATAAAGCAGCTTTTCGGTCAGCGTCGTCTTGCCGGCGTCCGGGTGCGAGATGATCGCGAAGGTGCGCCGGCGCGCATGCGGAGCCGCGTCCGCGCGGTCGATGGTCGAAGGGTCGGTCATGCCGGTTGAAGACAGGATGCGCCGGGCGAAGTCAATGATCCGGGCGACCACGCCCGCGCCTCACGCATTCGCGAGACCCGCCCGCTATCCTTGCGCGGCCCGCCGACGCCGGCCACTCTCGCCGGGATCGCCATCCCGACCTGCGAGACCGCCCTTGTCCCATGAACCGCTCCATATCGATTTCCTCAACGCGCTCGACGTCGCGGCGCTGAACCTGACCGACGCCGAGATCATCGGCGCCGTCGAGGCGGGGCTGGCGGCGCAGGGGCGGGCCGAGACGGTGATCGAGCCGCGCATGCATCTGATGCCGAAGGTCGCAAACGGCCATTTCAACGTGCTGCGCGGGGCGTTCCGCGCGCCGATCAACCGGGCCGGCGTCAAGGTGATCGGCGACTTCGTCGACAACTACAAGCTCGGCCTGCCTTCCGAAATGGGCCTGCTGCTGCTGATGGACCCGGCGACCGGCGTGCCGACCGCGATCGTCGACGGCAGCCACCTCACCGATATGCGCACCGGCGCGATCACGGCGATCGGAGCCAAGCATCTTGCGCGGAAAAGCTCGAAGGTGCTCGGCCATGTCGGGGCGCGCGGCACCGCCTACTGGAATGTCCGCCTGCTCGATTCGCTGTTCGACTTCGACGAGATCCGGGTTCATTCCCGCCGCAAGGAAAGTCGCGACGCTTTTGGCGCGAAACTCTCGGCCGATCTCGGCAAGACGGTCACTGTGACAGAAGACTGGCGCTCTTGCGTCGAGGGCGCGGATATCGTCGTCGAGGCTTCGCGGCTGGATGCGCCCGCGCCGATGCTCAAGACGGCATGGATCAAGAAAGGCGCCTTCGTCGTGCCCTATGGCACGATGAGCGCGGTCGAGCTGTCGCTCACCGACATCATGAGCAAGCTCGTCGTCGACGATTGGGGCCAATGCAAGGGCGGTCCGTTCGGTAGCTTGCGGGCTCATGTCGAGGCGGGAAAGCTCTCCGAGCAGACGCTGCATGCCGAGATGGGCGAGATCGTCGCCGGGCTCAAACCCGGCCGCGAGCGCGAGGACGAGACCATCCTGTTCTGGCATCGCGGCCTGTCGCTGTCGGACATTGCGCTCGGCGATTTCATGCTGGCCAAGGCCAGGACGATGGGACTGGGCCAGCGGCTGCGCTACGCGTGAGCCTGGTCGCCAATGCGCGGATGTATGCGGTCAATCCGGCCGTGGCCACGGCGTGGACGGCGCTGTTCGACTGGGCGTCGCGTCGGGCCGGCATCCCGCTGACGGTCATCCCGCATCCCGCGCCGGCTCCGCTGGAGGCTCTCTGGACCCGTGACGATCTCGGCCTCGCCTTCATGTGCGGCTACCCATTCGCGACAGGCCGTTTTCCGGTGCAGCCGGTGGCCGCTCCCGTTCCGGCATCGCCGCTCGCCGCCGGCCGGCCGTTCTACGCCACGCATCTGGTCATCCGGGCCGAAAGCGCCATCACGACGCTGCAGGAGAGCTTCGGCCGCCGCCTCGGCTGGACGGTCGAGCATTCGCAATCGGGCTTCAACGCGCTGCGGACGCATCTTTTCCCGCACCGTCGAGATGGCCGACCGCTCTACGCCGCCAGCGTCGGCCCGCTGCTGACGCCGCGGCGCGTGGTCGACGCGGTGCTGGCTGGCGTGATCGACATCGGTCCGCTCGATTCGTACTGGCACGACCTGCTGCAGGCGCATGAGCCGGAGACTGCGGCGCGCCTGCGCATCGTCGAGACGACGCAGTCGATGCCGATGCCGCTGCTTGTCGCGTCGGATGGGGTCGATCCGGGGATCGTCGCGCCGTTGAGGGCCGCACTCCTGCGCACATCTCAGGATCGGGAGGCCAGACCGCTCCTGGCAGCGCTGACGCTTAGCGGCTTTGCGGAAGTGAAAGCCGACACCTATCAGCCGCTCATTGCGGCCGCCCGGCAGGCGGACGCGGCCGGCTATCTGCAGCCAGGCTAGTTTTTCAACCGATACCCCGTCCGGAAAATCCAGGCGACCGCGCCGATGCACGCCGCGAGGAACACCAGCGTCATGGCGAGGCTGACCCCGACCCCGACATCCGCCACGCCGTAAAAGCTCCAGCGGAAGCCGCTGATCAGGTAGACGACCGGGTTGAACAGCGTCACCACCCGCCAGAAGGAGGGCAGCATCTCGATCGAGTAGAACGAGCCGCCGAGGAAGGCGAGCGGCGTCACGATCAGCAGCGGCACCACCTGCAGTTTCTCGAAGCCGTCGGCCCAGATGCCGATGATGAAGCCGAACAGGCTGAAGGTCGTCGCCGTCAGCACCAGGAACAGCAGCATGAAGACCGGATGCTCGATCCGCAGCGGCACGAACAGCGTCGCCGTCGCCAGGATGATCAGGCCGAGAATGATCGACTTCGTCGCGGCCGCGCCGACATAGGCGATCACCGCCTCCCACCAGGCGACGGGGGCCGAGAGCAGCTCGTAGATCGTGCCGGTGAATTTCGGGAAATAGATCGCGAATGAGGCGTTGGCGATGCTCTGCGTCAAAAGCGAGAGCATGATCAGACCCGGCACGATGAAGGCGCCATAGGGCACGCCGTCGATCGACTGCATGCGCGAGCCGATCGCCGCGCCGAACACCACGAAATAAAGCGAGGTCGAGATCACCGGCGAGAGGATGCTCTGCATCGGCGTGCGCCAGGTGCGCGCCATCTCGAACCGGTAGATCGCGACGATGGCGTGCCAGTTGATGAAAGGAACGCTCACGACCGGCTCCTCACCAGGCTGACGAAGATGTCCTCCAGCGAGCTCTGGCTGGTCTGGAGATCGCGGAAGCGGATGCCGGCTTCGGCCAGCCCCTGCAGCAGCGCGGTGATGCCGGTGCGCTCGGCTTTGGTGTCGTAGCTGTAGACCAGCTCCGAGCCATTGGCCGCGATAGAGAGATCGAAGGCCGCAAGCGCTTCGGGGATAGCCGCCAGTGGCTCCTGCAGTGCGAGCGTCAACTGCTTGCGGCCGAGTTTGCGCATCAGCTCGCTTTTCTCCTCGACCAGGATGATCTCGCCCTTGCTGATCACGCCAACACGATCGGCCATCTCCTCGGCCTCCTCGATGTAATGCGTCGTCAGGATGATGGTGACGCCGTCCTCGCGCAGCTTGCGCACCATTCTCCACATGTCCTGGCGCAGTTCGACATCGACGCCGGCCGTCGGCTCGTCGAGGAACAGGATGCGCGGCTCGTGGCTCAGCGCCTTGGCGATCAGCACACGCCGCTTCATGCCGCCCGAGAGGCGGCGGATTTCCGTGTCGCGCTTGTCCCACAGCGAGAGGTCCCTGAGCACCTGCTCGATATGGGCCGGGTTGCGCGCCCTGCCGAACAGGCCCCGGCTGAAGGAGACGGTCGACCAGACGGTCTCGAACGCGTCGGTGGTCAGCTCCTGCGGCACGAGGCCGATCGCGGAGCGGGCCGCGCGGTAGTCCCGCGAAATGTCGTGGCCGTCGGCCAGCACGGTCCCTGAACTCGGATTGACCAGTCCGCAGATGATGCTGATCAGCGTCGTCTTGCCGGCGCCATTGGGCCCGAGCAGCGCAAAGATCTCGCCGCGCCGAATCTCGAGATCGACAGATTTCAGGGCCTGGAAGCCCGACGCATAGGTCTTGGACAGATTGGAGACGGAGATGATCGCGGACATGGCCGGCATATAGGGGAGGCAGGCTAAGGTTGCGATGACGCCGACCCGTCACCCGGCGGGCAGCCGCCATGCGCGGCGGGCCTGAGATGTCGCTGGCGATACGGTCAAGCCGTGTCAGCAGCGCGACAGCGCCAAACGAACATGGCCGGGTCGCGGACCCGGCCATGTTCGCATTGGACCGCAAACCTGCTCAGCGCATGAAGAACCAGAGCAGGATGATCACCGGAATCGGCACACCGAGCAGCCAGAGAGCAATCGAACGCATGGCAGCAACCCCCAAGTTTGATTGTGAATGAGGGGGCAACGCCGCGCCGACGGCGTAGGTTCCGGGGGCCGCAGGGCAAATGCCCCTATTTGAACGCGATGCTGTCGAAAATTTTCTTCATCGCCGCGTCGTATTTTTTGTGACCGTCCTCGGAGGCCCAATAGGTCATCAGGATGATCTTGCCCGCGACATTGGGATTGATCGCGATATAGCGGATGATCGAGGGGCCGTCCTTGCTGGTGGCCTTGAGTTCGGTGAAGGACCATGCCCGACCGTTGACTTCCTGCTTCGTCGTTTCGGAAGCGCCGGTGATCTTGACGCCCTCCTTTTCGAAATAGCTGTCGTGCTCCTTCTGCACGGCGTCCATCTCGCCCGGCGCGATCAATTCGAACCAGACATAGATCTCGTCGTCGGGCGTCTTGAACTCGATCCCGCGCGAGACCTTGGAGTTCGGCCAGGCGTCGGGGATCGTCACGACCGCGACCGGGTCGGCGCTGGTGATCGCGAGCGGCCCGGCCAGAGCGGCTCCGGACATGGGCATGCTTGCGCCCAGCGCGATGGCGAGCGCGACAACAGTGGTCCGCAACATGGTGTTCCCCCGGTTCAATGTCTGGATGACGTGACGACGCCGATGGCCATGCATGCTCCTGACCCGACGCCGCGGCACGATGCGCCGCGCTCTTGGCAACCGCAAGAGACAGGGGCGAAACTCAAGCCGGCGGCATGATCGAACTGCGCCAGATCGGTCGATAGCCATTCGCAAGCGCCGCCAGCGACGCCGGGGGCGTCGCGACCAGCACGAGACCCGAGGGGCGGTCCCGTCTCGCCCTATAACCGGATGGCGACCAGACGAGCGCAACCTCGCCCTTGATCGCGAGGAAACCGTCGTCCTGCGCGATCATCGCCCCGTCCGGCAGGCTCTCGGCCGGCAGGATGTGGAAGCGTTTGGCCCGGCCCTCGCGCCGCTGCCCATCGAGCAGGCGGTCGATCTCGGGAAAGAGTGGCGTCTCGGCGAGCCCGAGACCCCGCATCATCGCGGCGCGAAACGCATGCGCATCGGCCCGGCGGCACTCGACGCAAGGGCGGTGCCCGGCCGCCAGCGCCGTCACCTCGTCGCAGAAGAAGAGTTCGGTATAGCCGCGGCCCCAGACCGTCCGCCGCCGGCCCTTGAAGGCCAGCACGCAGCAGATCCATTGCCGGCTGGCGTAGGTTCGTAACGGCAGCGCCCGCGTCGCCGGATCATGAAAGCGCCCGCCGCGATTGCCGAACAGGGTTCCGCGCGACGGGTCTGCGAAGAGTCGTCCGTCAGGCGCGACGCGGTTGGGGAGGGGCATGGCGGCAACCTGGCCTCAACCGCGCCGGCTTCTGGCAGGATGCCTCACCGCGGCAGCAGCGCCCAATAGTCGAAATCGAGGATCACGCCGTCGTCGTAATGGTTGCCGTCGTGCTGGAACGGGAATTCGCCGCAAGGGCGGTTCTTGGTCGCGACGAGGCGCAGGCGCAGCGCGCCGACATCGCTGCGGCCGGGCAGTTCGGCCGATTCCAGCACCTCGCTCCAGGCGAAGACGGTGTCGCCGGCAAAAAGCGGCGCGACATGCCGGCCTCCATTGATCGCGGCGATGTGGAAGGCGTTGCCCAAGCCATTGAAGGAGAGCGCGCGCGCCAGGCTGATGACGTGCCCGCCATAGATCAGGCGCTTGCCGAAACGCGTCTCACGCGCCGAATAGGCGTCGAAATGCACTTTTGCGGTGTTCTGGTAGAGCCGCGTCGCGATCTGGTGCTCGGCCTCCTCGACAGTGACGCCGTCGACGTGGTCGATCTTCTCCCCCACGGCATAATCGCCCCAGCGAAAGGGCGAGCCGGCCAGCGCATCGTCGTAGAAAGCCGTCGCCAAAGGCGGGCAGCCCTCGCCGAGTTCCTCGGGCAGCACCGCCTTGGCCAGTTCCGGCACCTGCTCGGCATGGGCGGGCGTGCCGGGCCGACGCTTGCGCACCAGCACCCAGCGCGCATAGCTCAGCACGATCTCGGCGTTCTGGTTACGGCCGATCGAACGGACATAGACGATGCCGGCGTCCCCGGCCGAGGTCTGCTTCAGCCCGATCACCTCCGAGGTGGTCGAGAGCGTGTCTCCGGCATAGACAGGCCTGAGGAAGCGGCCATCGGCGTAACCCAGATTGGCGACGGCGTTCAGCGAGATGTCGGGCACCGTCTTGCCGAAGACGATGTGGAAGACCAGGAGATCGTCGATCGGCGCTTCCGGATAGCCGATCGCCTTGGCGAAGGCGTCCGAGGACTGCACCGCGAAGCGCGGCCCGTAGACCGCGCTGTAGAGCGAGGCGTCGCCGGCCCGGATCGTGCGCGGCGTCGCATGGACGATGGTCTCGCCGAGGCGGAAATCCTCGAAGAAGCGGCCGGAACTGGTTTTTGCGACGGGTTCGGACATGGGCTCTGGCTCGGTTGCACGCGCAGAGTGTGCGCTGCTGCAGGTAGCCGCGTCCAGTGTGGGCGGGTTCACCCTTCGTCGGCGAGCGGATGGAGGTCGCGGACCATGCTTTTCAGGCGCTCGTCGAGGACGTGGGTGTAGATCTGGGTCGTGGCGATGTCGGCATGGCCGAGCAGCTCCTGCACGACGCGCAGATCTGCGCCGTTCTGCAGAAGATGGCTGGCGAAGGCATGGCGAAGGACATGGGGGCTCATCGCGGCGGCGGGCAACCCGGCCGCGCCGGCGAGGGCCTTCAGGTCGCGGGCGAAGGCCTGTCGCGTCAGATGGCCGCTTTCCGCGTCGGAGGGGAAGAGCCAGCGCCCTTCCGCCTGCCCCGCCGCCATCAGCGCGTCGAGCCAGGCTCTCGCCGCGGCCCGCGCCGGCTCGTTCAGCGGCACCAGCCGGTCCTTGTCGCCCTTGCCGCGCACGATAAGGAAACGCTCGCGCGTGGTCGCGGCCGAGCGGGGCAGGGCGATCAGTTCCGAGACGCGCAGGCCGGTGGCGTAGAGCATCTCGATCAGGCAGGCCATTCGCAGGGTCCGCAGGCGCCCGGCCGGCGTCAGCCCCTCGACCTCGCAGGCGAGGCGCGCGGTCTCCAGCAGTCGGTCCACGGCCGCGACAGAGACGACCTTGGGCAGCGGCCGGCCCTGACGCGGACCCTGCAGGGCTGCCGCTGGGTCGGTCTGCGACAGCCCTTCGGTGTAGAGGAAGCGGTGGAACTGCCGCACGGCCGAGAGCCTGCGCGCTGCGGAGGAGGCCTTCAGGCCGCGCGCGGCGATATCAGCGA
Source organism: Rhizobiales bacterium CCH3-A5 (assembly GCA_001556025.1). GTDB lineage: Bacteria > Pseudomonadota > Alphaproteobacteria > Rhizobiales > Beijerinckiaceae > Allobosea. The sequence goes on along the minus strand of LSIB01000084.1, from coordinate 41,192 downwards.
GCCAGCCGCGAATGTCGTCGGAGGTCGCCTCCGCCACGGTGCGGGAGCCGAGAAAGACGATGTAGTCCGAGATGTCTCGCTCATAGGCGTCGAGCGTGTTGCGCGCCGCGCCGCGCTCGGCCGCCAGCATGTCGAGAAACGCCTTCAGCCGCCCGGTCGATAGCGAGACTTTGGACAGCCGGCTCATTTCGGCTGGAGTTTTGCCGGCGGCACCGTTTCGGTGATCTCGCGCGGCTCCGGCGTCACGAAGGTGACGAGCGCGACCATGCCGCCGAAGACGAGCCCGCCCAATATGGCGAGGAAGGCGGCGAATCTGAACAGCGTCGGCACGCGCGGCGACCTTTGCGGATGTCACATCCCGATTCGCACCGGAACCTACCGGTTATTCCCGATCGGACCTTGCGGACGCAAGGGCAGCCGGGCCACGCCAGCCTGCAATCGCACCCGGACGAGGGCGCGGGGGAGGGGCATGACGCCGCGCGTTCCGTCATGCTAAAGCGGCCTTCGAGGATAACGCCAAAGTGACCATCGTGGGGACCGCAGAGACCATCGACCGTGACGCCCTGCGCCATGCGCTGGGTTCGCGCGCGATCGTGCTTGTCGGCATGATGGGCTCGGGCAAGAGCTCGGTCGGCCGCAGGCTCGGCGCGAAGCTCGGCCTGCCCTTCGTCGATGCTGATGTCGAAATCGAGACCGCGGCCGGCATGACGATCCCCGAAATCTTCGCGCAGCGCGGCGAAAGCGAGTTCCGTGATGGCGAGCGTCGCGTCATCAGCCGCATCCTGACGACGCGCGCGCCTTTGGTGCTGGCGACCGGGGGCGGCGCGTTCATGAACTCGGAGACGCGCGAGAAGATCGCCCGGCTCGGCGTCTCGATCTGGCTCAAGGCTGATCCGGACGTGCTGATGCGGCGCGTGCGCAAGCGCGCCAACCGACCTCTGCTGCAGACGGCCGATCCCGACGCCACGATGCGGCGCATGCTGGCCGAGCGCGAGCCGGTCTATGCGCTGGCCGACCTGACGCTGATCTCTCGCGATGCGCCTCATGACATCGTCGTCGAGGACGCCGTCGTCGCGCTCGACGGGCTGCTGCGGAGCCTCGCCAGCCACGCTGAAGCCTCATGACCATTCCCAACGACGAAAAACCCGGCGCGCGGATCGGCGTTTCCGTCGCGCTGGAGGGCCGCGCCTACGACATCCATATCGGCCGGCATCTGCTCTGCGAGGCGGCGGGCCTGATCGGCGATCTCGCGCCGGGCGCGAAGGTCGCGCTCGTCACCGACGAGACGGTCGCAGGCCTGCACGCGCCGGCGCTTGAGGCGAGCCTGCATCAGGCAGGCATCGCATCGACGCGGCTCACGATACCGCCCGGCGAGGCCTCGAAATCCTATGCTCGGTTGGCCGCGCTCTGCGACGAATTGCTGGCGGCGAAGATCGAGCGCAACGACATCGTCGTGGCGTTGGGCGGCGGCGTCGTCGGCGACCTCACGGGGTTCGCGGCGGCAATCCTGCGGCGCGGCGTTCGCTTCGTGCAGATCCCGACGAGCCTGCTGGCGCAGGTCGATTCATCCGTCGGCGGCAAGACCGGCATCAATTCCAGCCATGGCAAGAACCTGATCGGCGCGTTCCACCAGCCGGCGCTGGTGATCGCTGATACGGCGCTGCTCGACACGCTGAGCGAACGCGAGTTCAGGGCGGGCTATGCCGAGGTGGTGAAGTACGGCCTGATCGACGATCCCGGCTTCTTCGACTGGTGCGAAGCCAACTGGAGCCGCATCATCGCCGGCGGGCCGGAGCGCGACCATGCCGTCGCCGTCGCCTGCCAGGCGAAGGCGGCGATCGTCGCCCGCGACGAGCGCGAGGAGGGCGACCGCGCTTTGCTCAATCTCGGCCACACCTTTGCGCACGCGCTCGAGCGGCTGACGGCCTATGATTCGGCGAGGCTCGTCCATGGCGAGGCGGTGGCGATCGGGCTGGCGCTCGCTTTCCGCTTCTCGCAGCGTCTGGGCTTGTGTCCGGGGCAGGATGCGGTTCGGGTGGCGCGCCATCTCGACGCCGTCGGCCTGCCGAGCACGCTGCAGCAGGTGCCGGGCGGAGCCGGCAGCGCCGACGAGATCGTCGCCGCCATGGCGCAGGACAAGAAGGTGAAGCGCGGCGTGCTGACCTTCATCCTGGCGCGCGGCATCGGCCGCAGTTTTATTGCGCCGGGCGTCGCGGCCGATGAGGTCAGGGCGTTTGTGGCTGAGGAACTTTCCGCCGGTTAGGCCGGCGTCGCCAGCATCGTTTGCGCCAGCGCATCGCCGCTCTCGAAGGCGGCTTCGACCCGGGGGCCGAGGCACCAGTCGCCGCAGGCCCCGAGAGCGATGGTCCCATCCCAAAGGAAAGGCTGCCCGGCGGTCTGCTCGACCAGCGCATAGCGCCAGCGATGCGCGGCGATGAAGCCCGGCTGCGCCGTGATGCCACTCAGATCGCGAAAGGCCGCGAGCAGGCGCGGCGCGATCTCGGCCGGGCTGTCCTCCAGATTGGCGCGCGACCAGTCCGGGGTGGCATGGACGACCACAGTCTCGGTCTCGCGGCTGCGGCCGGCCTTGCTCGAATCGCGCGCGATCCAGCCGATCGCGGCGTGCTCGGGCCGCATCCGGTCGGAGGGCAGGTCCAGGCTCGCGTCGAACGCCAGCATCAGGGCCCAGCACGGCGCGTAGGACGCCTGCTGCATCGGGCTCCAAGCTATGCCGGCCGACGCCGCGAGCGGGATCGCCTGCGGGGCGGGCACGGCGAGGATGGCGGCGTCGTAGGAGCCGTTCCCCGGCGTCGCGACCGGGCCGTCGGCGTCGTGAACGCTCCAGCCTGCCTCGCTCCGCTGGAGCGCCGTCACCTGGCTTCCGGCAACGATGGTGCAGCCCGCTGCCATGGCGCGCGCCGGTGCGCTCATGCCGGGCGTGCCGACATAGGAGCCGTTGTCCCACTCGCCGACCTGGCCGTCGGCGAGCCAGCCACACACCAATGCGCGGAAGAGCTCGCTTCTGGCGGTGAAATACTGCGCGCCATGGTCGAACTGGAGCGAGCCGACCCTGCGCGTCGCCATGCGGCCGCCAAGCCCCCGGCTCTTGTCGAACAGGGTGACGGCGTGCCCTACCTCCCTGAAGCGACGCGCGGCGGCGAGGCCGGCCATGCCCGCTCCGATGATGGCGATCCGTCTGGTCATCCGCTCTCGTCCGATACGCGTTGCTGCAATACGCATGGACCACCGCGCTGGACTTGCCGTTCGGGCGAAACCTGCTCGGCTTCAGCCGCGCGCGGCGTCCATGAAGCGGCTGCAGAGATCGGCGTCCCAGCGCAGCACGTCGCCGTTGCGAGCGTCCTTGCGCATCAGCGCGGTCGAGACGATGACGCCGTCCGCGGCCCGCAAGGCCTCGCCGACATTGCCCGCTGTCACGCTGCCGCCGAGCAGGATCGGCCGCTTGATGCCGCTTTTGCGGGCGCGGTCGATGCGCGCGAGTGAATCGGCCCAGTCGGCCCCGGTCAGGATCAAACCGTCGGCCCCGGTCTTCTGCGCCCATTCGGCGGCGAATTCCGGCGTCTCCGAGGACATCGGCACCGCCGTGCGGTCATGCACGTCGGCGAGGATGGCGATGTCGTCGCGCCCAAGCGCGCTGCGGAAGGCCATGGCCTGCGCGCCCATGCCGGTGCGCGGTCCCTGCGCCGTCATCGCCGCTCCGACGAAGACTTTCAGCCGCACGAAATCCGCGCCCGCCGCATGCGCGACCGAAAGCGAGGCGACCGGGTCATGCGCCTCGACGATGATGCCGAGCCCGATCTCCGGAACCTCGCGGCGCAGGAACCGCCCCAGCGCCGCCGTCATCGCCAGCGAGAGCGGGGCCATCGGCCCGGCCTCGCGGGTCTGGTCCTGCAGCTTGACGTAAGGCACGCCGGCCTCGGCAAAGACCCGGGCATTGGCCGCGACGTAATCCTCGAGGAAGGCCATGCCCTTGTCTCTAAGCTTGCCGAAATCGGGCAGGTGCAACGCGGCGATGACGAGGGGGCGGGGCGAAAAGACGCGAAGCGTGGACATGGCTGAGTGTCGGGTTCCGGAGGATGGATCAGGTGGAGGCCGCAAGGCCGATGGCATGCGACGAAACCCGCTCGCGGCAGGCGGAGCGGTCGATCGGCAATGCGCCGTCGACGCCGAAGCGGCTGACGATCAATGAGGCCGAGACCGCGCCGAAGCAGGCAGCCCGGACCGGGTCGCCGGTTTCGACGAGCCCGGCCAGAAAGCCGCCGCAGAAGGAGTCGCCCGCGCCGGTGGGGTCGATGGCGTCGGTCGGCAGCACCGGGACGAGAACGGGCTGGCCGGCGCCCTTGTCCCAGACCAGTGCCCCCTTGGGCCCGAGCTTGACCGCGGCCGTGCCGCGGCAGCGGGCGGCGAGCAGGGCGAGGGCCGGCTCGATCGCGACGCCGGGCAGGATGGCGCGCAGTTCGACCTCGCTCGGCAGGAAGGCGTCGACCAGCGCCAGCAAAGGTTCGAGTTCGGGCAGGGAGAGTTCGGCGAGCTGCCAGCCGGCATCCAGCGTCACCACCATGCCGCGTGCGTTCAACAGCAGCAGCATCGCGTCGAGCACGACCGTGCGGCTCGGCGCGAGATGGACGCCGCGCGCCGTGAGATAGCTTTGCGGCACCTGCGCGGGCGTCATCGGGTAGGTGTCGCGGAACTGCGAGTAGCTCAGCTCATTCGAGACGTCGCGCCGGCGCAGCATCTCCTGCCAGCGCGTGACCTGCTCCGGGCTCAGCCGGTCCGTCGGAAACCCCGCCTCGGCCAGCGCGCCGGGTGGGCTCGACAGGCGCTCCTGTCGGTTGCCCTCGGCGTCGTAGATGAACCAGTTGCAGCTCTCGAGTTCGGCGTCATGCGTCACGACGCCGTCGAGCGCGATGCCGTTGCGGGCGAGCGTCTCCAGAGCCGGCTTCGGATAGGTCGAGACGGCGACGCTGACGAGGCCGACGGCTTGCGCCCAGCACAGCGCGCCAACGGCTGAATAGGCGCCGTTGCCGCCGACGCGCGCCAGCGCAACGGTCCCGTCCGACGAGATCACGTTGTCGACGGTGAGCCCGCCGACCGTGACGAGTTCAGGCGTCACGCCGCAAGACCACCCACGCTAAGTCCGCCAAGGCTGGGCGCACCGAGGCCCAGCGCGTCGCGCGCCTTGGTGACGTGGTAGGAGAACAGGTGCAGCGGCACGCTGTAGAGCATCGGCGCCAGTTCGGCCCGGACCTTCGGCAGATGCCAGACATGAGCGGCGTAATCGTCGAAGGCGCTCTCGCCCTCAGGCGCGAGCACGATGGTGTGGCCGCCGACGCCCTTGCCGACGATCACCGTCTCCAGCGCGCGCTGATGGCTGGCGGCGTCGGGCGCGATCACGAACATCGGGTCCCCGGCCTTCTGGGTGCGATAGTGGTGGTATTCCTCCAACGGGAAGGCGATGGCGTGGATCGGGGCCAGTTCCTTCAGCTTGGCGGCGCCGAAGGCCGCCGGTGCGAAATGCGGGCCGGCTCCGGCGAGCAGCACCATGTCGGCGCGGGCGAGTTCCTTGCCGAGCGCGATCGCCCGCTCGGTGAAATCGCGCGAGACCTTGTCCATCAGGGCCGGCATCGCGGCGAGATCGGCCGCCAGCCCGGCGGCATCGCCCTCGCTCAGCCCGCGCGCCTTCGCGATGGCGAGCGCGAGCGCGATCTTCAGCGCCATCGCCGCCGTGCTGGACTGCGTCGGCCAGCCGCCGCGCGTCGCCTGGATGAGCAGCGTGTCGGGGAATTCGCGGGTCATCGCGGAATTGGCCGAGTTCGAGAGCGCGACCGCATAGCCGCCTTTGGCGACCGCGCCGCGCAGGCCGGCCATCACCGGGGCGGTGTTCCCGCTGGAGCTCAGGCCGATGACGAGCGTGGCGTCGTCCACGGTGGCGAGCCCGTAATGCTCGAAGTCGAAGGCCTCGTAGGGCTCGCAGACGATGCCGAGCACGCGCTCCATGGCGAGGCGCACGCCGTAGCCCGATATCCAGGAATCGCCGCAGCCGATCATGACGACGCGGCGAAGGGGGCGCTGGCTGAGGTCCTTGGCGATGCGCGCGATGCCCTCAGTGGCCGTCTCCAGGGTGCGCGAGATTGCCTGGCCCTGCGCCATCATCTCCTGATTGGTCAGCTCGACCCGGCGGAAGCGCTCCGGATCTCCGGGAGCGTCCGAAGAGGATTCGCGCTTCAGGGCTTTGAATTGCTGGCTGTGGTCGACCATGGTCGTGTCTATCCTGTCGCTGGTCCGTCAATGGCGCGCCATGCAGGTCGGCCATGAGGCTGACTTTCGATATTCTTCATTTTAAGCTGAAACGCAAGACACACCGAAACGCCGAGCATGAGCCAGACGCAACCCACTCCCGACCTCGCCATCGGCCGACCTTCGCCACGACACGAGCGCATCCTCGACATGCTGAAAGTCCGGGGCGTCGTCGAGGTGACGACGCTGGCCGAGGCGCTCGGCGTCTCGGCGGTGACGATCCGCGCCGATCTCGACGCGCTGGAGAAGCGCCGCCTGATCAGGCGCATCCGGGGCGGCGCCATGGCGCTGCGCCCGGCCCGTTTCGAGCGCCCGGCCGATCTGCCGAGCCAGACCTTCTCCGCCGAGAAGGAGGCGATCGCCGATCTGGCCGCCAGCCTGGTGCGGGACGGCGAGACCATCATTCTCGACGCCGGCACGACCACGCTGGCGCTGGCGCAGGCGCTGCCGAAAGAGCTGACCGACGTCGTCATCGTCACGAACGGGCTCGACATCGCCATCGCGCTGGAAGGTCATCCCGGCGTCAACGTCATCGTCACCGGCGGGCGGCTGCGGCGCGGCGGGCGAAATGCGCGCGCCCGCAGCCTGATCTCGCCCTTCGGCACGCAACTGCTGCGCGAGATCAATGCCGACGCCGCCTTCCTCTGCTGTGCCGGCATCGATGCGGCGCGCGGCTTCACCAACGGCAACTGGGAAGAAGCCGAGATCAAGCAGGCGATGATCGCGGCCGCCCTGCGCGTCATCGTCGTCGCCGACCACGGCAAGATCGGCCATGTCGGCAGCGCGCGCATCGCCCCTCTCGACCAGGTCGACCTGCTCGTCACCGACAGCGGAGCCCCGGCCGCCGACATCCAGGCGCTGGAGGCGGCGGGCCTGCGCGTCGCAGTGGCGTGAAGCGGCGCGAAAATCATCCGGGCTTGACTAAGTTTTATGCTTGCGAAAGGTTTCGTTTCTTCTCAAATTGAAAGACAGTGATCGCCGGATCGAAACACCGCGCTGAGCCCGGGCTCCGCCCGCCAGGCCAGGGCCAAACAGGAGGCCGTCTTATGAAGACCCTGTCTCGACGCCTTTTTCTGGGCACAGCCGCCGGGGCCGCCATCGCGGCCCCCTCGGTGCTGCGGGCGCAGGCCCGCGAACTGGTGATGATCGGCTATGGCAGCGCCCAGGACGATCCGCTGAAGCGGGCCGGCGCGGAGCTGGCCAAGCGGCATCCCGGCGTTTCGCTGCGGGTCATCGGCGGGCTTTCGGCCGAGGCGATCGCCCAGATCAAGGCCGCGCGCGGCGCGTCCCCTTACGATTTCGCGGTGATGGGCTCGCCCGCGATCATCAACGCGGTCGACGAGGGCGTGCTGGAAAAGCTCGACATCGCGAAAATCCCGAACGCGAAGAACATCGACGAGCGCTTCCCGCCCTATGCCTATGGGATGGGCGTGCCGATCAGCTATGCCGGCATCGGCATCGCCTACAACAAGCAGATGGTGCCGAACCCGCCCAAGACCTGGGCCGACCTGTGGAAGCCCGAATACGCCGGCAAGATCGGCGTGTCGCGGCCGCAGTCCAATCTCGGCCTCGCCTGCGTCTCCATCGCGGCGGCCGCCTTCGGCAAGCCCGATTCCGACACCGACTTCGGCCTCGCCAAGTGGAAGGAGCTGAAACCGCTGGTCGGACGCACGCCCGGCCTGCTGCAGCAGATGCTGGAACGCGGCGAGATCGGGCTCTGCCCGCTCTGGCACGACAACACGGGCATCGCGGTGGCGAGCGGCCTGCCGCTCGGCTACGCCAAGGTGACCGGGCCGGGCCCGCTGATCCTGCCGACGATGATCGTCCAGTTCACGCGCACCGCACACAGCGCGCTGATCCACGAGTTCGCCGACATCCTGCTCACCACGGAGAGCCAGAATTTCGCGGCCCAGCCCCCATATTATTTCGGCACCACGGTGAAGGGCATCGTCGCGCCGGCAGGCGCGGCCGCCTATCTGCCCTCGACGCCGGAGGAGGTCGCCTCGATGGTCTCCGTCGATTGGCCCAAGGTCGCGCCCAACCGCGGCAAGATCGTCGAGGCCTTCGACCGGATGTTCGCAGGGTGAGCGAGGCCATTCTTCTGTCCACCGGAACCGGGACGGCGAAGGCCGCCCCGGTCGTCGCCATCCGCAAGGCGGTCAAGCGCTTCGGCGGGCTGACCGTTCTGGACGACTGCTCGCTGACAGCGCAGGAAGGCGAGATCCTGACGCTGCTCGGACCCTCCGGCTGCGGCAAGACCACGCTCCTTCGCTGCATCGCCGGCTTCCTGACGCCTGATTCCGGCGAGATCCTGATCGACGGGCGCGACACCATCCCCGTGCCGGTAAACCGGCGCTCGGTCGGCGTCGTCTTCCAGAGCTACGCGCTGTTTCCCCATCTCACCGTGGCCAAGAACGTCGCCTATGGCCTTCGCATGCGCGGCACGCCTCCGGCCGAGATCGCGACCCGGGTGAAGGCGGCGCTCGCCACCGTCTCGCTGACCGGGTTCGAGGAGCGTTATCCGAGCCAGCTCTCGGGCGGGCAGCAGCAGCGCGTCGCGATCGCCCGCGTGCTGGTGCTGGAGCCGCGCGTGCTGCTGCTCGACGAGCCCTTCAACGCGCTCGACGCCAAGCTGCGCGGCACGATGCAGATGGAGATGCGCCAGCTCATCAAGCGGCTCGGCATCACCGCGATCTTCGTCACGCATGACCAGGAAGAGGCGCTGACGATGAGCGACCGCATCGCCGTGATGCGCGCCGGCCGGATCGAGCAACTCGGCACGCCCGAGGAGATCTTCGACCGACCGAAAAGCGCCTATGTCGCCGATTTCGTCGGAGCCTCGAATTTCTGGGAGGGTGTCGCCCATGCCGGGTGCGTCGCGCTGCCCGACGGCCAAAACGTCGCGTGCGAGCTCGACGGGCCGGTGCGGGTGATGCTGCGGCCGCATAATCTCGTGCTGCGCGCGGTCGGCGATCAGCCTCCTGCATGGCAGGGCACGATCCGCTTCCGCCGCCATCTCGGCGCGCTGATGGAATATGAGATCGAGGTCGATGGTGGCCGTATGCTGCGGGCGGTGGCGCTGCGCGACGACACCATCGCCGCGCTTGGGGTCGGCGACCGGGTCGCGCTCGGCGTCAGGGATGCGGCGGCCTGCGTCGCCTTTCCGCCGGCATGACGGCGACCGCGATGCCGTATCACAAGCCGCTCCACCTCAGGCTCTTCGACGAGGTTTTCTCGGGCACGGGCATCTGGCCGGCGGTGCCGGCGATCATCGTACTAACGTTGGTCGCGGTCATTCCGTTCGGCGTGCTGCTCTCGCTCGGCTTCTCCGACATCGTCGTGTCGCGCGGCGTCATCGTCTCGCAGGAACTTTCGCTGCGCCATCTCGCGACCGCGCTGGCCGACCCGCTCTATCACACGACCTTCCAGCGCTCGATCACGCTGGCGCTGACGACGACATTCTTTTGCACGCTGCTCGGCTTCCCCGTGGCCTATCTCTTCCTGATCGGTGGACCATGGGTCAGGCGCATCATCCTCGTGCTGACGATCGCGCCGATCCTGACCAGCGGCATCGTGCGCACCTATGCCTGGATCGTCATTCTGGGCGGACGCGGCGTGGTCAACGGCGTGCTGATGGATATGGGCCTGATCTCCGCGCCCTTGCGCATCATCAATACGCCCTGGGCGGTGGTGATCGGCATGGTCCAGATCCACCTGCCGATCATGATCCTGCCGTTGATCGCGGTGATGAGCCGGCATGACAGGCGGCTCGACGAGGCTTCGGCCAATCTCGGCGCGAGCCGGCTCGGCACGCTGCGGAACGTCATCCTGCCGCTGAGCGTGCCGGGGCTGGGGACCGGCGCGTCGCTCGTCTTCACGCTGAGCTACACCACCTTCGTGGTTCCGCAGTTGCTTGGCGGCGGCAATTATCTCAATGCCGCGACGATGATCTACGAACAGGTGGTCTATTCGCTGGAATGGAGCAAGGGCGCGGTGACGGCAATGATCCTGATGGCGACCTGCCTGATCGTGCTCGCATTGTTCGCCTGGATGACGCATCTGGCGACAGGCTGGACGCGGGTGGCGCAGCGATGAGGCTCGACCGCGCCGAGATCATGGACAGGCTTGGCGTCGGCCTCATCGTCGCGCTTGCCGTGTTTGCGCTGGCGCTGCTGCTGCTGCCGGCGGTGATCGTCGTCATCATGTCCTTCGACACGCGCGGCTATATCTCCTTCCCGCCGGCCGGCTTCACGCTGGACTGGTATCGCAGGGTCTTCGAGCAGCCGGTGCTGACGACAGCGATGTGGACCTCGATCAAGGTCGGACTCTACGTCACGGCGATCTGCGTCCTGCTCGGCGTGCCGGTCGCGCTCGCCTGCGTGCGCGGCGATTTCCGGGGCGCGACCGCGCTTTCGGTCTTCGTCTTGGTGCCGCATATGGTGCCGGGCATCGTGCTCGGCGTCGCGGTGCTGTTCTCCGGCGCGCTGCTCGGCATCGGCCCGTCGATCTGGCTGCAGTCGATCGCCCTGTCCTGCTATGTCATGGCGGTGATGGTCCGCACCGTGATGGCCCGCCTGCAGCGTCTCGACCCCCTGCTGGAGCAGGCTTCCGCCAATCTCGGCGCGAGCCGCTGGCAGACGTTCCGGACCATCACCTTCCCGCTGCTGCTACCGGCGATCCTGGCAGGGGCGGTCTTCACCTTCATCGAAGGCTTCGACAATCTCTCGGTGACGATCTTCACCCATGGCTATCGCGACCGGCCGCTGCCGATCGAGCTTCTGGCGATCGTGCAGAACACCAATTCGCCGCTGGTCGCGGCCGTCTCGAGCGTCCAGATCCTGCTCGCCATGCTGGCGCTGGCGGCGATCTCGATGACGATCGGCCTCGACCGGGTCAACGAGTGAGGGCGCCATGACGGAACGCGACCTCCTCGGCTATGGCGGCGTCTGGCCCGATTTCGCCTGGCCGAACGGCGCGCGGCTCGCCGTCTCCGTCGTCGTCAATTTCGAGGAAGGCGCGGAACTGCAGGTCGGCGACGGCGATGCGCGCTCGGAGGCGATGGGCGAGGTCGTCAGCGTCGTACCGGCGGGCAAGCGCGACCAGGGCCGGGAACAGATCTTCGGCTACGGCACGCGCGCAGGCTTGTGGCGCATGCTCGGCGCGCTCGACGAGACCGGCATCACGTCGACCTACCTGTTCTGCGGCCGCGCCGTCGAGCGCCTGCCGCAACTCGCCACGGAAGTGACGGCGCGCGGGCACGAGGCGGCCGTCCATGGCTGGCGCTGGCGGCCGCACGCCGACTATGACACGCCCGAAAGCGAGGCAACCGATCTCGACCGCTGCGTGTCCGTCATCCGCGACGCGACGGGCGCGACGCCGGTCGGCTTCTTCTGCCGGGGCGGCGAAAGTCCGTGGACGCGCGAGCTTCTGGCGCAGCGCGGCTTCCTCTACACCTCGAACGGGTTCGACGACGACCTGCCCTATTGGGACCTCGCGTCCTCGCGCCCCTTGTTGGTGGTCCCCTATGCGCTCGATTCCAACGACATGAAGTTCTTCCATCCCAACGGCTTCGTGCGGGCGCAGGAGATGGTCGACTACGTCACCGACGCGCTCGACGTCTTGGAGGCGGAGGCCGCGCGCGGGCTGCCGCGGCTGCTCAATATCGGCTTCCATTTGCGGATATGCGGGCGGCCGGCGCGCTTCGCGGCCTTCCGCGACATCCTCTGGCTGCTGGCCGCGCGGCGCGAACGGCTCTGGATCGCCTCGCGCGCCGAGATCGCCAGAGCCTTCGCGCGGGCCGTGCCGGCCGTCGCGGAGAAGACAGCCGAGGTGACGCGCCTGCGGCCTCAGTCGCGGCCGCTGGGGCGGTAATACGGCTCGTCGCCGAGCCCCTCGAGCCAGGCATGGTAGAACGCCCGCACATGCGGCATCACGTTCTCGGATAGTGCGATCCGTTCCAGCTCTGCCGCCGTCTTCGGCCTCGCCAGCGCCTCGGCGATGCCGGCCAGCACGGCCTTGCGGTCGACCTTTGTGAAACGCCGCTCGCGATAGACCCATTCGCCGCCGATCATGACGCTGTCGACCGCGCCGGCTTTGGCGCGCTGGACCAGCACGTCGATGAAGGGCAGAGCCTCGTCCTGATAGGGATACGTCACAGCCTGCCAGTCGAACAGGACGAGATCGGCCGCCATGCCGGGCCTGAGCGCGCCGATCCTGCCGGCGAAGGGCGTGGTGCGTGCGCCTTGCTCGGTCGCCATGCGCAGCACCTGAGCAGGCGTCGGGTGGGGGGCGTCGATGCCCGGCTCGCGGTGGCTACGCAGGACGAGCCGCATCTCCTGCAGCATGTCGCGGTCATCGTTGATGCCGGCCTCGTCGATGCCGATCGCGACCGGGATCTGGCGCGCCAGCAGCCGGTTGACCGGGGCCATGCCGCTCTTCAGCCTAAAATTCGAGGAGCAGTTGTGGCAGACGCAACAGCCGCGTTCCGAGGCAAGCTCAATATCGGCCTCGCTCATCCAGACGCCGTGGCCGATGGTGAAATGCGGGCCGAGCAGGCCGACTTTGTCGAGATAGGCCAGCGCCGAGCCGCCGGTGCGGCGCTTGGCATAGGCCTTCTGGTAGGGCGTCTCCAGCACATGCATGTGGATCGGCGCGCCCGTGCGGGCGGCAAGCTCGCCAGCGGTTTCCAGCGCTTTGTCCGACAGCCAGTGCAGGTTAGCCGGCGCGACCTGGACGCGGATCAGATCGCCCGCGCCATGTCGGCGGAACAGCTCGTCGAAGACCGCGACCTGATCGGCGAGCGGCACGGTGAAGCGCTGGAAATAGGCGGCGAGCGCCGGCCTCAACTCCTCCGGCACCCGCGCGACGAAATCCTCGTCGGCCTCGTAGACGAGCCGGTTCTGGTCGCGCAGCGCCATCGAATAGGAGGCCCGCATGCCGATCGCGCCATAGGCCGACATCACCTTTTCGGCGGCTGCCAGAATGTCGTCAGGCGTGCCAGGCGCGCGGCTGTGCAGGTGCTGCACGGTGGTGACGCCGCTTGCGATCATCTCGAAGGCGGAGAACAGCGTGTCGGCGTGGAGATCGACATCGCGCAGCGCCAGCCGGCTGGCGAACCAGAGTTCGAGCGGGTGGTCGGGCGAGCCGAGCTGCAGCGGCGTGAGGCCGACATGGTGATGGGCGTTGACGAAGCCGGGCGTGATCGCGAAGCCCGCGCCGCCTGAGATGATGGCGTGTGGATGGTCGCGCTTGAGGTCGGCGACGGGGGCGATTTCGGCGATTACGCCGTCGCGGATGAGCACGCCAGCGTTGGCGTGGACGATGGGCTCGCCGGCCGGGTCGAAGCCTTCGAGCAGGGTTGCGCCCCAGACGATCTGGTCGGTCATGGCCTCGTTTCCAATCGCATTCACCCTTCTCCGTCATGGTCGGGCTTGTCCCGACCATCCACGTCTTTGCTCGCATGGCCGTTCAAGACGTGGATGCTCGGCACAAGGCCGAGCATGACGGGTGAGAGTGCGCCTAGTCGAGCCGCACCAGCCGGGTGATCCGGCTCGGGTTGCCCTCCGCCAGCAGGATGTCTCCCTCCGGCGTGCCGAAGATGCCGTGCACACCGTTCAGCATTGGTCGGCAACGGCCCAGCTTTTCGCCGCCGGGGCCGATCTTCTGCAAGGACGGCACCATGTCGGTGACATAGGTGTTGCCCTCGTCGTCGCCCCAGATCCCCACCGGCTGATAAAAATGCGTCCAGCTCGCCAGGTGTCCGCCGAGATTGTCGAAGACCTGCACGCGGTTTTGCGTCCGGTCGACCACGACGACGCGACCATCGGCATGGGTCCAAATTGCATGCGGCCAGCCGAACTGCCCCTCGCCCGACCCATGCCCGCCCCAGCTCTGGAGATGGACGCCATAGGCGGAGAAACGGTGAATGCTGCTCGCGGCATAGCCGTCGGAGACGTAGATGTCGCCCCAGGAGGAGACATGCACATCGGTCGGGTGGTTGAAGGGCGAGAGCGGTTCGCCGCGCTGGCCGAGCGCGCCGAGCCGTTCGCCCGCGCCCGAGCAGATGATGACCTCATGCATGTCGCGATCGACGCAGAGGATGCGGCCTTGGGCATCGGCGGTCAGCATGTGGGAATCGGCAATCAGGTCGCCGCCCCAGCCGTTGAGATAGCTGCCGTCGGGCGCAAGCTCGATCACGCGCGGGTCGTTCGGATGCGTCAGCGGGTCGTGCCGCAGCATGACGAAGACATGGCCGCGCGGATCGACGGTGACGTCGGTGACGAAGCCCGTGTTCTGTGGCCATGAGCCGAAGGGCCGTTCGACCCGGTAGCGCGCGTCGCCGAGCGCGACAATGAGGTCGTGGGTGGGCAAGGCGTCGTCCTTCAATCCAGTTTTCCGGCAAACGGATGCGTCTTCGCCCAATGCTGCGCGATGTCGAGGCGGCCGGTAACCCAGACGTTCTCGTGCTTCTGCACATAGTCGAGGAAGCGCGCGAGGCCCGCCGCCCGCGCCGGATGGCCGATCAGGCGCATATGCAGCCCCACCGACATCATCTTGGGCTGAGTGGCGCCCTCGGCATAGAGCATGTCGAAGGCGTCCTTGTGCCAGTCGAAATAGTCGTTCGAGGTCGAGAAGAAGCCGGTGCCGAACTTGCCGTCATTGTGGACGAGCGAATAGGGCACGACGAGATGCGGCTTGCCCGAGACCACTGTCCAATAGGGCAGCTCGTCGTCATAGGCGTCCGAATCGTAGAGGAAGCCGCCCTCCTCGACCACGAGCCTGCGCGTGTTGACGCTGGGCCCATAGCGGCAATACCAGCCGAGCGGGCGCGCGCCGACCGTCTCCCGCAGCGAGGCGACGGCTTTGCGGATGTGCTCGCGTTCCTGCGCTTCCTCCAGTTCGTAATGCTTGATCCAGCGCCAGCCATGGCAGCAGACGTCGAAGCCAGAAGCTTTGATCGCGGCGGCGGCCTCCGGGTTGCGCTCGATCGCCAGCGCGCAGCCGAACACCGTCAGCGGCAGCCTGCGCTCCTGGAACAGCCGCATCAGCCGCCAGAAGCCGACCCGGCTGCCATAGGCGAACATGCCTTCGCCGGCGAGGTCGCGGCCCTTCACCGGCATGTTGAGGCTGCTCGATTCGGTCAGCGCCGTCTCGGTATAGCCCTCGCCATCCTGCATCGAGGGCTCGGAGCCCTCCTCGTAATTCATCACGAAGTTGATCGCGATGCGGGCGCCGCCCGGCCATTGGGGATCGGGCGGGTTGGCGCCGTAGCCGATCAGGTCGCGGTCATAGCTCAAGGCTTACGTCTCCGTGGCTCTTCTGACGAGGCGATCATCGCCGGGTCGGTGAAGCAGCGCCAGCAAGATCGTCGCCAAGAGGCGCTGCCCGACCGCAACCCGGAAGCGCCGGGGACGCATGGCGCGGCGTCAGGCGAGCGCCAACAGCGTCCCGAACGCCGCCAGCCCCCAGAGCAGCAGGCAGGCGCGGCGGTAGAGCATCAAGGCCCTGCGTATGTCGGCGGCGTTCGCTTCCGGCCGCCCATCGCCCATCCAGCCATCCTCGACCCTGACCGCGCCATAGATGCGCGGGCCCGCCAGCCTCAAGTCGAGCGCGCCGGCCATCGCGGCCTCGGGCCAGCCGGCATTGGGCGAGCGGTGGCGCGCGGCGTCGCGGCGGACGGCGCGCCATGCGCTGGCGGGGTCGGCGTCGCGTATGGTGGCTGCCGATGCGACCAGCAGCAGCGCCGTCAGTCGCGAGGCCGGCAGGTTGACGAGGTCGTCGAGCCGGGCGGCGGCCCAGCCGAAGGCGAGATGGCGCGGCGTCCTGTGGCCGATCATCGAATCGGCGGTGTTGACCGCCTTGTAGAGCGCGATGCCGGGCAGGCCGCCGACCGCCAGCCAGAAGGCCGGCGCAACGATGCCATCGGAAAAGTTCTCGGCCAGGCTCTCGATCGCGGCGCGCGCGACGCCGGCCTCGTCGAGGCTGTCGGGATCGCGGCCGACGATCATCGAGACGGCCTTTCGCCCGTCCGGCAAACCGGTTTCGAGCCCGTCGGCGACGCGCGCGACATGCTCGTACAGGCTTCGCTGGGCGAGCAGGCTCGACGCCAGCAGCGCCAGCGGCAGCAGAGCGAGCGGGCCGAGAAGACTGCAGAGTTTGACGAGGAGCAGCGACGCGATCAGCGTCACGGCGAGCAGGACGAGAAGCGCCGCGACGCCCGCCGCCTTGCGCCGCGTCGCGGAATCGCGCTCGCGGTTCAAGGTCCGGTCGAGCGCGGCGATCAGCGCGCCAAGCCAGGTGACGGGATGGCCGATCCGCGCATACAAGCCCTGTGGATAGCCGAGCGCCGCCTCGATCGCGAGGGCGGCCAACGCCAAAGGCAGGGTGTCGGAGAGGTTCATGCGGGCTTGCGGAGCAAACTTTGGCTGAGGACGAGATTTGGCATGGCGGCGATCTCGCGCAGGCCCGCGCGCTGTTTCCCGATGCGCCCGAGCCCTGGATCGATCTCTCCACGGGCATCAACCCGCATCCCTATCCGCTTCCGTCGCTGCCGTTAAGCCTGTGGCAACGGCTGCCGGGAGCGCGGGAGGAGGCGGCGCTGCTGCAAGCCGCCCGCGACGTCTATCGCGTGCCGGAGCGAGTCGGGATCGTGGCTGCGCCGGGTACGCAGATCCTGATCGAGATGCTGCCGCGGCTCTTGGCCAAGGGCCCGGTCGCCGTGCTGGGGCCGACCTATGCCGAGCATGCGCTGGCCTGGCGCAAGGGCGGTCACGCCGTCGCCGAGATCGAGTCGCTGGACGCAGTCGGCGAGGCGGCGACGCTCGTGGTGGTCAATCCCAACAATCCCGATGGGCGGATCGTGCCGCACTGCGACCTGGCGGCGCTGGCCACTCATTGCCGAGGGCGCGGCGGCGTGCTTGTCGTCGACGAGGCCTTTTGCGATTTCACTCCGGAGGTAAGCCTCATCCCGGCATTGCCGCAGGGCGCGATTGTGCTGCGCTCCTTCGGCAAGAGCTATGGCATGGCCGGCTTGCGTGTCGGCTTCGCCATCGGCGCCCCGGAGACGGTCGCCGCCTTGCGCGCCGGGCTCGGCCCTTGGGCCGTTGCGGGACCGGCGCTGGCCGTGGCCGCGACCGCTCTTGCCGATCAAGGCTGGCTCGCTGCGGCTACCCTTTCGACCCAGGCCGCCGCCAAGCGTCTCGACGGCTTGATCGGGCAGCTTGGCGCGGTCGTCGGCGGCAAGTCGCTTTTTCGCCTGCTGGAGACGCCGAACGCGGCGGCGCTGTTCGCGCATCTCGGTCGACACGGCGTCTATGTCCGGCGCTTCCGCTACGATCCGTGCTGGCTGCGCTTCGGGCTGCCGGGCGCGGAGTCAGAGTGGCTGCGACTGGAAGCGGCACTGGCGGCCTTCTGTGCTCCGACGTGAGCCCTGCATGTGCGGGACGCAAGCGACAGCGTCGTCGTACGCGGCTAGCATCAGCCCCACCGAGCCTCGAGGACACCACCCATGCCCAGCCTGCCGCCCGAATCCGAGCTGACCATCGGCTTCGCCCATGCCGCCTATCAGTTGCAGGCCGAGTTTCTGACGCGGGGCCGCTCGGCGAAAAGTTTCGAGGCGCGCAGCCTCGACGAACTCAAGGCGCGAGCGGCCGAGGCGGACGTGCTGGTGCTGTCGGGGCTGTGGCGCAACGAGTTGATCGCGGTCTCGCCGCGCCTGCGTTTCATCCAGTCGGTCAGCGCCGGCACGGACCAGTACGACAAGGCGGCGCTGGCCAAGGCCGGGATCAGGCTCGCCAGCGCTCAAGGGGCCAATGAGCGCGCCGTTGCCGAACACGCCATGGCGCTGATCCTGTCGCTGACCCGCCAGGTCCACCTCGCCCGCGACAACCAGACCGCAAGGCACTGGCGGCCGATGATCGGCGATCGCAGCGCCCGGGAGGACGAACTCGGTGGCAAGACGCTCGTCATCGTCGGCCTTGGGCGCATCGGGCAAAGACTGGCGAAGCTGGCGTCGGCCTTCGACCTGCGCATCGTTGGCGTGCGTCGCCAGCCCGGCCCGGTCGCGGGCATCGACGAGATCGTCCATCCCAACGCGCTGCATCAGGCGCTGGCGCACGCCGACATCGTCGCGCTGACCTGCCCGCTGACGCCCGAGACGGAGGGCCTGATCAATGCGGCAGCGCTCGCCGCGATGAAGCCCTCGGCTCTGCTGGTCAACGTGGCGCGCGGAAAGGTCGTCGATGAGCCGGCGTTGATCGCGGCGCTGTCGGAGAACCGCATCGCAGGCGCGGGTATCGATGTGACGGTCGAGGAGCCGCTGCCCGCGGCATCCCCGCTCTGGAGTATGCCGCAGGTCATCATCACGCCCCACAGCGCCGGCGAGACCCGCGCCTATGAAACCAATGTCGTCGATCTGCTGGTCGAGAATCTCGACCGGCTGGCGCGCGGCGAAACGGAGCTGCGCAACGGTATCGTCTGAGTGTCCGGCGCGGCCTCGTCCCTGTGAACATTCATCCATGTGCCAAGCCCCACCGCTGTCGTAACGTGGCGGTCGGGCAGGGGACGGTTTTGCGTGGTTTACAGCGTTCGACAAGGCGGCGCGACGCGTCGGCGTCGCGTTTTCGGCGTGCTGCTTGCCGGCACGATGCTGAGTTCGGCCGCGCCGTTATGCGCGCAGGTCGTCTATGCGGATGGTGTTAGCGACGCGACACCGCGCACGCTGACCGCCGATACGGAGTTTCAGGTCGCCACAGGCGCTGCGACGCAGAGCGGGATCGTCTCCGGCGGCTTCGGCGTCATCAAGATTGGCGCCGGGACGCTGACGCTCTCGGGCGCGAACACCTATACCGGCGGCACGACGATCAATGCCGGGCTGCTCATCGCCAACCATCTGAACTCGCCGGGCCCGGCCAATATCGACGCGCTCGGCTCGGGGACGATTACGCTGGCCGGCGGCGCGCTGCGCACCGATATCGCCAGCACGGGCACCTATTCGCAGCAGGTCGTCTTCGCCTCGAACACGAGCAGCGGGTTCTCCTCGGTCGCCGGATTGCTGACCCAGATCGGCGGGAACCTCACCGTCAATGCCGGCGCGACGGCGACCTTCGGCGTCGCGGGCGTGGCGGGCACGGTCAGGGTCGCCAACGGCACGGTCAGCATCAACAGCTCGGCGATGATCATCGTCGCAGGTGGCACGCTGGCGGGGACGACGAATTTCGGCACGGCGCTGGGAAGCGGCTCAACCCGTGTGGATGCGGGCGCGATCCTCGATCTGAGGGAGGCGACCTCGCCGACGATCCGCAACCTGACAGGTGCTGGCGAGGTCAAGATCCCCGGCGGGACGACGGAATCGCCTGGCCTGTCGCTGGCGGTCGATGGCGGCTCGTCGACGACGTTCTCGGGCGTCATCAGCGGGTTCAACAATTCCAGCTCCGTTCTGGTCACGACGAGGCCGGGCACGACCGGCACCGGGACCGTGATCCTGGCTGGCGCGAACAGCTATGAGGGCGGGACGCGAATCTGAAACTGCACCGTGCTGCAGCTCGGCAATGGCGGGGCGTCGGGCTCGATCATCGGCAATGTCGCCAATGCCGGCACGCTCGCCTTCAACCGTTCGGACAGCTACACCTTTGCCGGCGTGATCTCGAACGACGCGCTGACGGCGGGCTCCGCCGGAAAGGTCGTGCAGATGGGTTCCGGCACGACGATCCTGACCGGAACCAACACCTATTCCGGCGGCACGACCCTCACCGGCGGCACGCTCAGCGTCTCGCGCGACGCCAATCTCGGCGCGGCCTCGGGCGGGCTGACTTTCAATGGCGGCGTGCTGCAAATCACCGGCACGAGCTTCACCACGGCGCGCACCATCACCTTCGGCAATGGCGGCGGCGGGCTCGATATCGCCGATCCGGCCTTTACCTTTACACTTGGCGCCGCGCTGACGGGACCGGGCGGCTTCTCCAAGGCAGGCCCGGGCACAGCCGTGCTCTCGGGCTCGGACAGCTATTCCGGCGCGACCAGCGTCACCGGCGGCACGCTTCAGGCAGGCGCTGCCGGCGCTTTCTCGCCCAACTCGGCCTTCACCGTGGCGGCGGGCGCGACGCTGGCGCTGAACGGCCTCAATCAGAGCATCGGTTCGCTGGCAGGCGCGGGCACGGCCGCCATCGGCACGGCGACGCTGACCAGCGGCGGCAACAACGCCTCCACCACGTTTTCGGGCGCGATCTCGGGGTCGGGCGGGCTGGTCAAGGCCGGCTCCGGCACGCTCAGTCTGACGGGGACAAGCTCGTTCACGGGCGCGACCAGCCTCAATGCCGGCATGCTCGTCGTCAACGGCTCGCTCGCCGGCTCGGTCGTCACGCTGAATGGCGGCACGCTTGGCGGCACGGGCACGGTCGGCGGGATCAACGCCGTCGCCGGCGCGGTCGCGCCGGGCAATTCGATCGGCACGCTCAGCGTTGCCGGCAATGTCGCCTTCGCTCCGGGCTCGACCTATCAGGTCGAAGCCAATGCGGCGGGTCAAGCCGACCGGATCAACGCCACCGGAACGGCGACGCTGACCGGCGGCCTCGTGCAGGTGCTGGCTGAGCAGGGCGATTATGCGCTGTCGACGCGCTACGTCATCCTGGCGGCGCAGGGCAGCGTCAGCGGGACGTTCTCCGGCCTGACCACCAACCTCGCCTTCCTGACGCCGACGCTGAGCTACGGCGCCAACGACGTCGTGCTGACGCTGGCGCGCAACGATGTCTCGTTCGGGGCAGGCCCCGGTCCTTTCGTGGCGATCACCCGCAACCAGACCGGGGCGGGCCGCGCGGCCGAAGCGCTCGGCGCGGGCAACCGGATCTATGACGCGCTGATCTCATCGACCATCGCCGAGGCGCGGGCCGGTTTCGACGCGCTCTCGGGTGAGGCGCATGCGCAGGGCGTCTCGGTTGCGATCGAGACCAGCCATCTCGTGCGCGAGGCGGTGCTGAACCGCCTGCGCGCGCCATTCGAGACCTCTGCCTCGCTGGGCACGGTGCAGGGCGCGTTCAGCGCCGACCTGCCCGGCCGCAAGGGCGGCGTGCCGCTGCCCGCCCCGCGCATCGAGAGCAGCCGTGTGACGCTCTGGGGCGAGGCGATCGGGGCTGCGGGGCGCAGCGACGGCGACGGCAACGCGGCCTCGCTGGAGCGGCGCGGCGGCGGCATGCTGGCCGGCGTGGAGCTTGAGTCCGGCGGCGTCTCGCTTTGGCGCATCGGCGCGCTGGCCGGCTTCACCCGGCATCATTTCGACCTCGACGCGCGCCGCTCCAGCGGCACGCAGGATGCGGTCCATGCGGCGCTCTATGGCGGCGCGAAACTCGGCGCGGTCAATCTGAGGGCAGGTGTGGCCTATGCGTGGAACGAGACCGATCTGACCCGGCAGGCGCTGCTGCGCGGCTTCTCCGACGTGCTGCGCCATGACGGCAGCGGTTCGACCACGCAGGGCTTCGCCGAGATCGGCTATGATCTTCGAATGGGCGCGGTCGCCTTCGAGCCCTTCGCCCAGATCGCCCTCGTGCATGTCCGCAGCGAGGCCGGCACGGAACAGGGCGGGGCGGCGGCGTTGCGCGCCGGCGGATCGAGCCAGAACCTCGGCTTCACGACGCTGGGCCTGCGCGCTGAAGCACAGATCGCCGACATGCCGCTGTTCGCGCGCGGCATGCTCGGCTGGCGGCACGCCTTCGGCGAGACCACGCCGAGCGCGAGGCTTTCCTTCGCCAGCGGCGGCGGGACGTTCAACGTCTATGCAGCGCCCGTGGCGCGCGATGTGCTGGTGGCCGAGGCCGGTCTGTCGTGGCGCGTCTCGGGCATGACGAGCGTCGGCGTCGCCTATACGGCCGCGCTCGGAGACAGCCAGCGCGACCACGCGCTGAAGGGGCGGTTGGACGTCAGGTTCTGAAACGTCAGCCGCGCAGGCCGCGCCACCAGTGGCGAACCGCCTCGCGCCGCGCCTGCACGAAGCGCCAGGCGGCGCTGGCCTTCACCCAGTCCAGCAGTGCGGCGCGCAGGCGCGTCAGATGGCCCATCGCCCAGGCGAGCCAGCCATAGCTCAGGAGCTGGGAGCGCCCGGCGTAGTAGATGCGCTCGACGATCAGGAAGCTGGCGAGATAGGCCAGCGCCAGTACGATTCCACCGAGCACGAACTGCCCGCGCCCGACCAGAACGAGCCCGACGAGCTTGAGCGGTTCGGCGACGGCCAGCGGCAGGGCGAGCAGTAGCAGCACCGCCAGACGCGGCATCCGCGCGATCGCGGCCTCCATGCGGGCGACCAGCCGCAGGGAGGCGATCCAGCGCGCGAGCGGCCGGTAGAGCGGGCGCGCCAGCTCGTCGAGCAGGATGAGCGCGGCCAGCACGATCTCGACGACCGCGCGCAAGGCGCGCAATGGCAGCGGCGCTTGCCGCAGACCTAGCATCGGTGCAGGCGGCCCGGGCTCCATCAGGCGGCCCGCGCATCCTCGATCATCATGCCCGCGCCCTTCTCGGCGATCATCATGGTGGGCGCGGCGGTGTTGCCCGAGGTGATGGCCGGCATCACCGAGGCGTCGATGACGCGCAGACCCCTGACGCCACGCAAGCGCAGGCGCTCGTCGAGCACGGCGTGGCGATCCTCTTCGCGGCCCATGCGGACGGTGCCGGCGGGGTGGAAGATCGTGGTGCCGAGCGCGGCGGCGGCGTCCAGCAGCGCCTCGTCGCTGGCGATCTCGGGGCCGGGCAGATGCTCGCTCGTCCGGTAGCGGGCGAGCGGGGCCTGCGCGACGATGCGGCGGGCGAGCTTGAGCGCATCGACCGCGACGCGGCGGTCCTCGTCGGTGGCGAGGTAGTTGGGCGAGATGGCCGGAGCGTCGGGCGCGTGTGGCGTCCTGATGTGAACGCTGCCCCGGCTCGACGGGCGCAGATTGCAGGCGCTGGCGGTGAAGGCCCCGAAGCGATGGAGCCCTGCGCCCCATGTGTCGAGCGAGAGCGGCTGGAAATGGAATTCGAGATTGGCGGTGGCGTAGTCCGGCGAGGATTTGGCGAAGGCGCCGAGCTGCGAGGGGGCCATGGTCAGCGGACCGGTACGCCGAACCGCATATTCCAGCGCCATCAGCGGCCTGCGCCAGAGCTTTGCGTAGTCGGTGTTGAGCGTGCGCACGCCCTCGACCTTGTAGACCGGCCTGATCTGGAGATGGTCCTGCAGGTTCTCGCCGACGCCGGGCCGGTCGAGCACCGTGTCCAGCCCCAGCGCCTGCAGGCGCGCGCCGTCGCCGATGCCGGAGCGCTCGAGGATGGCGGGCGAGCCGACCGCGCCGGCGCTGAGCACGATCTCGCCCAAGACCTCGACGCGCAGGGCCTCGCCATTATGGGTGAACTCGACCGCGACCGCGCGCCCATCCGCGATGACGATGCGCTCGACCATGACGCCGATTTCGAGCCGCGTGTTGTCGCGCTCCAGCGCCGGCACGAGAAAGGCGCGATAGGCGCTGAGCCGCCGGCCGCGACGCTGGTTGACCTGGAAATAGGCCGAGCCTTCGTTGTCGCCGGTGTTGAAATCCTCGATCCGCGCGATCCCGGCTGCGGCGGCGGCATCGCGCACCGCGTCCAAAATATCCCAGCGCACGCGCGGGTGCTCGACGCGCCATTCGCCGCCAGCGCGGTGCATGCCATCGGGGCCGGGCGCAACATGGTCCTCGTGCTTGAGGAAATGCGGCAGGACATCGTCCCAGCCCCAGCCGGTCAGGCCCTGCTGACGCCAGCCGTCGTAGTCGGCCGCCTGCCCGCGCATATAGATCATCGCATTGATGGCCGAGCAGCCGCCGAGCACCTTGCCGCGCGGATAGGCCAATGCGCGGCCGCCGAGGCCCGCCTGCGGTTCGGTCTTGAACAGCCAGTCGGCGCGGGGATTGCCGATGGCGTAGAGATAACCGACCGGAATGTGGAACCAGACCCAGTCGTCCATGCCGCCGGCTTCGAGCACCAGCACCTTCTTTCGTGGGTCTGCAGAAAGACGGTTGGCGGCGACGCACCCGGCCGAGCCCGCGCCGATCACGACATAATCGAACGTGCCGATGGTCCTGCGATCCGACATGGCCTGCTCCGCGATGGCGCGTTTCGTCACGGGCGGGCGTTGGCGCCCGCTGCTCCGGATGGCTGTGAGCGATAATGCGCCGGCGCGCCAGCGGCAATCGCGCCGGCCCGGGGCTTGCTTTTGCTCACAGCCGACAAGCCAAGCCCTCATCCCGAGGAGCCGCGGAGCGGCGTCTCGAAGGATCGTCCAGTTTGCGCCGGAAGCGGCTTCTGGAGCATCCTTCGAGACGCAAGCTGCGCTTGCTCCTCAGGATGAGGGCTGAGGTTGCTGTCACGTCGGCGCGCAAGAAGGATCGCTTCATGGCCTATCGCGCCTCGACCGGGCGGCAGAGTTTTTCCTTCGCCGATCTGAAGGAGCTGATGGCCAAGGCCTCGCCGCTGCGCTCGGGCGATGTGCTGGCCGGGCTTGCTGCAGCCAGCATGGAGGAGCGGATGGCGGCGCGCATCGCGCTTGCCGACCTGCCGCTGCGGACCTTTCTGAACGAGGCGCTGGTCGCTTACGAGGATGACGAGGTCACCCGGCTGATCGTGGACAGCCATGACGCGGCGGCTTTTGCGCCGGTCGCCTCGCTGACCGTCGGCGAGTTCCGCGACTGGCTCTGCTCCGATGCCGCGACGGCGACGACGCTGGCCGCGCTGGCACCGGGTCTCACGCCCGAAATGGCGGCGGCAGTCTCCAAGCTGATGCGCAACCAGGACCTGATCCTCGTCGCCCGCAAATGCAGCGTGGTGACGCGCTTCCGCAATACGATCGGGCTGCCGGGCACGATGGCCGTCAGGCTCCAGCCGAACCATCCGACCGACGATGCGGCGGGCATCCTCGCCTCTACCGTGGACGGGCTGCTCTATGGCTGCGGCGATGCGGTCATCGGCGTCAACCCGGCCTCAGACAGCCTGCCCGTCATCGGCGACCTGCTGCGGCTGCTGGATGCGCTGCGGCTGCGCTTCGAGATCCCGACGCAAGCTTGCGTGCTGACGCATGTCACCTCGACGATTTCGCTGATCGAACAGGGCGCGCCGGTCGATCTCGTCTTCCAGTCGGTGGCGGGCACGCAAGCCGCCAACGCCTCCTTCGGCGTTTCGCTGTCGCTGCTGCGGGAGGGGCTGGAGGCCGGGCGCTCGCTGAAGCGCGGCACGCTCGGCGAGAACCTGATGTATTTCGAGACGGGGCAGGGCTCGGCCCTGTCGGCTGGGGCCCATCACGGCGTCGACCAGCAGACGATCGAGGCGCGCGCCTATGCCGTCTGCCGGGCGTTCTCGCCGCTGCTGGTCAACACCGTCGTCGGCTTCATCGGGCCGGAATACCTCTATGACGGCAAGCAGATTGTCCGGGCCGGGCTGGAGGATCACTTCTGCGGAAAACTGCTCGGCCTGCCGATGGGCTGCGACATCTGTTACACCAACCATGCCGAGGCCGATCAGGACGACATGGATACGCTTTTGACGCTGCTCGGGGCCGCGGGGGTCGCCTTCATCATGGGCGTGCCCGGGGCCGACGACATTATGCTGAACTACCAGTCGACCTCGTTTCACGACCAACTCTACATCCGCGAGGTGCTGGGCCTGAAGCGCGCGCCCGAGTTCGAGGCCTGGCTCCAGCGCATGGAGATCACCGACGCGGCCGGGCGGTTGAGCGGCGGGCAGGGCGGGCAGGCGCTGCTGGCGGCGATGCGGGACAAGGCGGCGTGAGCGACCACGACACGCCCGTAACGCTTGCCGGGCGTTGGGCCCAGCTTGCGGCGCTGACGCCGGCGCGGATCGGGCTTGGCCGATCGGGTTCATCGCTGCCGACGCGCGAGATTCTGCGCTTCGGCCTCGCCCATGCGCAGGCGCGCGACGCCGTGCATGAGCGCCTGAGGCCGGACGATCTCGCGGCCGAACTCGCGGCGCTGGGGCTGGAGACGCTGCGGGTCGAGAGCGCCGCGCCGAGCCGTGAGGCCTATCTGCGCCGGCCCGATCTCGGGCGCAGGCTCTCGGACGAGAGCCGTGCCGCGTTGTCGCGCCTGCGCGCGGAGTTCGATCTCGCGATCGTTCTCGGCGACGGGCTGTCGGCGACGGCGATCCACCGCAATGCCGCACCATTGCTGGCTGCGCTGCTGCCGCTGCTGCGGGCGCGGAACCTGAGGATCGCCCCGATCACGATCGCCAGCCAGACGCGTGTCGCGCTTGGCGACGAGGTCGGCGAATTGCTCGGCGCGCGGATGGTCGCGATGCTGATCGGCGAGCGGCCGGGCCTGTCCTCGCCGGATTCGCTGGGCGTCTACATGACCTTCGCGCCGCGGCGCGGGATGACGGATGAAGCGCGCAACTGCATCTCGAATATCCGCCCGGGAGGCCTGGGCTATGAGGAGGCGGGGTTCAGGCTGGCCTGGCTGATGGGGGAGGCGCTGCGGCGGGGCTTAAGCGGCGTCGGGCTGAAGGACGAGAGTGCGGCGATACTGCTCAACAATTCGTCGTTAGAGGGGCCTTGAGCCAGCCGACCGTTCCAAAAGCAAGCTTCAGCTTGGTCGATGCGGAGCCTTGGTTGAGCGCAAAAATCCCTGCTCCAGCGAAAAATAGCCAAAAAATTCCGCAGCCGCGCTGCGAAAGCCCCGAAAACCTGTTGCTATTCAAGGTGTTGAGCCGGGAGCGCGGTGTGGAAGAGCAGGGAATATTTTAGTGCCGAGCAGGGATCGCGATAGGCGCTAGCAGGGAAAACATCGGTGTTTTGCAGGGCAAGATGAGATGTGCAGGAGACGTGTCCAAAAGGTCTTCTCCTTGGAGGAGGGGCTGATAGCGAAAGCCAAGGCTTTGCGGGCTCGGCGAATGACCTCAGGCGTCGACCGCGCGCTGGTTTGAATTGGCGATCATCATCGGTCGCTGATCTCGCTGTCGCCGATGCCGCTTGGCAAAGCCGCGGGTAGGGAGCATATTCTAGTCACGGTGACCAGTGGAGCGGCGGGTGATGAAATCCAAACAGCGCGAGCGGGGCGTGACAACCGGCGAGCGCTGGCGGCTGCAGGACGCTAAGGCTCGTTTTAGCGAGGTCGTGAGGCGCGCGCGCGAGCATGGGCCGCAGCGCGTGACGCTGCATGGCAAGGATGCAGTCGTGATCGTCTCGGCTGAAAGTTATGATCGAGAGCGGGAACGCCATACTGGGCGCCGCCTAGTGGAAGCTTTGGCTGTGTCCCCGCTTGCCGACATTGTGCTCGAGCGGCCGTTCATCTCTGGACCTGTGCGGGATGTCGACGTGTGAACGGCTTCCTGCTCGACACCAACGTGCTCTCCGAACTTCGACGACCCCGTCCCAATCAAGCGGTCGCCGCATTCGTATCGGCCCAGCCGGAGGAGGCCCTGTTCGTGTCGGAGGTGACCTTCGCCGAAATCCGGTTTGGTATTGAGCAGGCGCCTGATGCCGAACGCCGCGCTGCGGTCACGGACTGGCTTGCACACACCTTGCGGCCTCTGTTTGCCGGACGCACGCTCGCGCTCAGCGAGGACGTCATTTTGCGCTGGCGGATGTTGTTGGAGATCGGTCGCCGCAGCGGGCATAATTTCGGGCAGCTTGATCTGTTCATCGGCGCAACCGCGGTTGTTGCCAATCTGATCGTGGTGAGCCGTGACGAGACGCATTTCGTGGCAGCCGGCGTTCCGTTGCTCAACCCATGGACAGGGCGTTACACCGCAGGATCGGGCCAAGAACATTCAGTGAGCGATTTGGCGTCGCCGGATCTTCTCGCTTGGCTGGCGAAAGCCGCCGATTAAGCGGAAAGGCTCATGAACCCGTTGGGAGCAGATCGCAAATTGCAAGCCGAGACCAAACACCTACAAGGTCTAGCAGGGTGGGTTTCAAGGTGTGCAGGGGCGTAGTGCAACGTGCGGGGACACTCGCTCGGTCTGTGCGTCAGATGGTTTGCTATCCAAAGCGAGGACGTCCATCGCCAAGACGGTCGAATTGTTTACGTTTCCGCGAAACAGCTCGCGACAGGAGGGCTGATCGGCGCAGGTGATCGCAAGAGCATCCAGCCGATCGCGGCGCGCAACGGTGACATTGGCTACGGCCAGCTTCATCATTTCATTGCCAGCGCGATATGGGACGCCGGGCCACTTGAGAAGGCCTTGCTCACGGAGGCCGACAGGATGGTTGGCGGCGCTGAGGCCTGGCTGATCGTCAATGACACGGCCCTGCCGAAGAAAGGCGAACACTCCGTGGGCGTCGCGCCACAATATGCCTCGGTGCTCGGCAAGAATGCCAACTGTCAGACCCTGGTGTCGCTGACGCTGGCTTCCCGCGGAGTTCCGGTCATAATGGGTGCGTCTGTTCCTGCCCAAGAGCGATCCCGCGCGACACTCGCGTGCTGCCGTGCCGCAGGCTCACGGGGTTTGAATCCTTCCAACCCGTCGCGTCGTCGTGCTCAGCGTCCCACATTTCGATCGCAAGAGCGAGGTCGGCCCGCAGTTGCTCCTCCTGTGTGCCCTCCGCTGCGCCGGCGAGGCGCTGCACCTCCTGCGTCGCGACCTCGTACTGCTCGACCGTGGTTATGATGATTTTGGGCATGATTTGCCTCCTCGCCGGCTCAACTGAAAGGCGGCAGCGCTGTTCCGCTCACAGCGCGCGAATCTGCTCTTCAATTCCCCCGGGTCGCGCCGCGCCGCGCCTACATGTCGAGCGCGTTGACCTCGCCGGTCTCGTCGTCGGCGGTAGCGGGGTGTAGCCGAGGCTGACCATCGACGTCGCCTGTTCGCAACACTATGCTTGTCATGTAGATTGCAATATCTACATGACTTACTGAGTTGTTCTACATGGAGAAGGCCATGCCGATCAATGTCAACAATCCCGAGGTGGATGCGTTGACGCGCAAGTTCGCGGCGATGGAGGGGCTGAGCATCACCAAGGCGATCCTGGTCGCAATGAACGAGGCGATTGAACGCCGACGCAGTGCAGAAACGCCCAGCCAGACCGCTGCTCGGCTTCGGGAGAAGCACGGTGTCGTCCTGAGCGAGCAGGCGAGAAGGCCGCTGCCGCGAGAGACCTTTGACGAGATGTGGAACGATAACTGATGTTCGTCGATGCCTGCGCCATCATTGCCGTCTTGTCTGATGAGCGCGAGGCGGAGCGGGTCTCCCAAGCGCTCGCTGCCGCCAGCCAACGGTTAACCTCTCCGGTTGCCGTGCTGGAAGCTGTTCTCGGATTGGCGCGGCCGGACAAGTTCAACCTGTCGGTCGAAGCAGTCGAGCCGCTGGTGCTGGAGTTTCTTGAGGATCGTGGGATTGAGATACGCGACATGCCGCCGGCGAAATCGGCGACTCGGCTCGCACTGGCGGCAGCTCATCGCTATCGGTCCGGGCGCCGAGGTCTGAACCTCGGCGATTGCCTGCACTATGCCTGCGCCAAATACTATCGTGTGCCGATCCTGGCGACCGATGACGAGTTCCGCCAGACTGATCTCGAAACGGTGCCCTAAACTACCGCCCATTTGGTGGTGAAACGAATTGCTGGAGCCGGTATCCCGCTTTCAACGCTAAGGTTGGCAAAGCTGCCGGTCGCGAGCATATTCTAGTCACGCTGACCAGTGGAGCGGCGGGCGATGAAATCCAAACAGCGCGAGCGGGGCGTGACAACCGGCGAGCGCTGGCGTCTGCAGGACGCAAAGGCTCGATTCAGCGAGGTCGTGAAGCGCGCGCGAGAGCATGGGCCGCAGCGCGTGACTTTGCATGGCAAGGATGCAGTCGTGATCGTTTCGGCGGAATCCTATGACAGAGAGCGGGATCGCCATGCCGGTCGCCGCCTGGTCGAGGCGTTGGCGTTGTCTCCCCTTGCCGACATTGCGCTGGAGCGCCCCTTCATCTCCGGACCAGTGCGGGATGTCGATGTGTGAACGGCTTCCTGCTGGACACCAACGTCCTCTATGAACCACCGAAGACCGCGTCCCGATAAAGCGGTCGCGTACGCACTCTCTGAGCAACAGAGGCTTGATAAGCGTGGAAACAGTCACGCGATCGATCCTTCCGACGAGGTTATCGAAGCGCCAGAGTTCGCTGAAGCAAGCAGAACCGCAGATCCATCCCGGCCAGGATGGCTTTGCTCCCGGTGTCGGGACACCACGTTTGGGTGTTTCGTCAAGCTGACGGGTTCTTGAGCGATCCCCTTGGGATTGTTGCCAGATGCATGCCAATATTGCCTCGGCTCCATCGATGTAATAACATATGAACATTGATGGTACAGGGACTTGCGATGCCGATCACTACCCTTTCGAGCCGTGCATTCCAGCAGAATGCGAGCAACGCACAAAAGGCTGCGCGAACTGGCCCGGTGTTTATCACGAACCGTGGTCGTCCTACGCAGGTTCTGCTCAGCTACGAGGCCTATCAGCAGCTCTCGGGCGCGCGGCGCAGCATTGTCGAGGCGCTGGCGATGCCGGGCCTAGCGGACATCGAGGTCGAGTTCCCGGCAACGCGGAATCTTCCACGGCCTGCCGAGTTTTCCTGATGTTTCTGCTCGACACGAACGTGATTTCCGAATTGCGCAAGGCGGGAGACGGGAAGGCCAATGCGCAGGTCGTAGCCTGGTTGTCAGCGGTTGACGCCGCGACGTTCTATGTGTCGGCCGTCACGATCATGGAACTCGAACTCGGAATCCTGTTGATGGAGCGCCGCGATATCGCGCAGGGCGCGCGGCTGCGGGTCTGGATGGACAATCATGTTCTGCCCGAATTTTGGGATCGGACCGTCCTGATCGATCGCGCTGTTGCACTCGCTTGCGCGCGTCTTCACGCGCCTGATCCGCGCCCTGAGCGCGACGCCTTCATCGCCGCCAGCGCGATCGTGCATGGCATGACGCTGGTGACGCGCAACGTTGCCGATTTTGCCCCCATGGGGCTGAGCCTGGTTAATCCGTGGGAGCACGGACGTTGAATGTGGAGCCAGCCTTCCCGCTCCGCCGATTAACATTCTGATCAGATCGCTTTTACAGCCGGCTCATTGATCCTTTTCTGATCATATTCTTGTCGCGTGCCGAAACGATCGCTGCCGGCCTTATGCGATGACCCATCCCAAGTCCGGTCTGCGAAATCCCGAGCTCTACATTTAAGGATGTCTTAAGGTAACTGTTGCGTAAAATTCTCAGATAGTGTTACCCCTGAATCCATCGAACGGTTCAATCAGAAACCGTCGAATTGGCCGACGTCCGCGACCGGACGTTCCGGTGCCGGTTGGGGGGATGCGATGACGAATATTCTCGGCCTTGTTTTGGGAAGTATTCAGGTTGGCACAAACGGATCGGATAATTTAGCCGGCCAGAACAACCAGAGCGATATTCTGCTTGGGCTGAACGGAAACGATGTCATTGCTGGACAAGGCGGCTCTGATCTGATTCTGGGTGGGAACGGCAACGATACGATCGACGGCGGCGCCGGAAACGACCTTCTCTTCGGCGGCAACGGCAACGACACCCTGCTGGGCGGGACGGGGCGCGATCAGCTCGACGGCGGCAGCGGCAACGACGTACTGGACGGCGGGGCCGATGACGACATGCTCGACGGCGGCAGCGGCAACGACCGGCTGCTAGGCGGCTCCGGCAATGACACGCTGCTCGGCGGCAGCGGCGACGATATCCTCGACGGCGGCGCCGGCCGCGACATCGTCTCCGCTGGCTCCGGCAATGACACCGTCATCCATCGCGCTCTTGAGAATCTCGGCAGTTCGAACAGCTATGACGGCGGCTCTGGCCTCGACACGCTGAAACTTTATGTCAGCCAAAGCCTGTTCAATTCGAGCGCGTTCCAGGTCGATCTCGCGCGCCTCCAGACGGCGCTTTCGCGTGGCTCCGCCTCGGGCACGTTGCAAAGCCTGAACATCACGATCTCCTCCTTCGAGCGCGTTGAGGTCATCATCGAGGGGGCCGCCAATGCCGCGCCGGTCGCGGTCCAGGACTCGGTCAATGCGGTCGAGGACACCGCGCTCGTCATCGCTCCGGCGACCCTGCTGGCCAATGACACCGACCCGGACGCCAATGACACCAGGACGCTGGTCTCGGTGCAGAATGCGCAGAACGGCTCAGTCTCGATCAACGCGCAAGGCGCGATCGTCTTCCAGCCGGCGAGCAATTTCGCCGGAGCCGCCAGTTTCACCTACACCATCCGCGATGCCGCGGGCCTGACGTCCACGGGCACGGTCGTCGTAGCTGTAGCCAACGTCAATGACGGTCCGACCGGCACGGTCTCGATCTCCGGGCCTGCGACCGAGGACCAGGTCCTCACAGCCTCGAACACGTTGGGCGACGCTGACGGCCTGGGGGCGATCGCGTATCAGTGGCTGCGCGATGGCGCCATCGTCACGGGTGCTACCGGCTCGACCTATGCGCTGGGCGATGCCGATGTCGGGAAGTCGATTTCGGTTCGCGCCAGCTATACGGATGCGACAGGCGTCGCCGAAAGCGTCGTCAGCGCAGCGACCGGCCCGGTCACCAACGTCAACGATGCCGCGACGGGCACTGTGACGATCACCGGTTCGGCGACCGAGAATCAGGTCCTGACAGCCTCCAACACGCTGGCGGATGCCGACGGCCTCGGCACCATATCCTATCAATGGCTGCGCAATGGCGCGGTCGTCAGCGGCGCGACCGGCGAGACCTATACGCTGGGCGATGCCGATGTCGGCCAGGCGATCTCGGTTCGCGCCGGCTATGTCGATGCACGTGGAGCGCCGGAATTCGTCATCAGCGCCGCGACCGGCCCGGTGACAAACGTCAACGATGCCGCGACCGGCACGGTGACGGTCACGGGGTCGGCGACCGAGGATCAGATTCTCACCGCCTCCAACACGCTGGCGGATGCCGACGGCCTCGGCGCGATCTCCTATCAGTGGCTGCGCAATGGTGCGGCCGTTAGCGGCGAAACGGGTGCGACCTACAGGCTCGGTGATGCAGATGTCGGCCAGGCGATCTCCGTTCGCGCCAGCTACGTCGACGGTCGTGGAACGCAGGAAAGCGTCACGAGCGCAGCCACCGGCCCGGTCACCAATCTCAACGACGCGCCGAGCGGCACGGTGACGATCATGGGCTTGGCGGCCGAGGACGAGGTCCTCACCGCCGCCAGCACCCTCGCCGACGCCGACGGCCTCGGCGCGATCGCCTATCAATGGCTGCGCAATGGCGCGGATATCAGCGGCGAGACGGGTACGACTTACACGCTCGGTGATGCAGATGTCGGCCAGGCGATCTCCGTTCGCGCCAGCTACTCAGACGGGCAAGG
The DNA here is from genome assembly GCA_001556025.1 of Rhizobiales bacterium CCH3-A5. GTDB lineage: Bacteria > Pseudomonadota > Alphaproteobacteria > Rhizobiales > Beijerinckiaceae > Allobosea. Next base: position 7,563 of record LSIB01000084.1, on the reverse strand, counting down.
AACGCCGGAAAGCGTCACGAGCGCAGCCACCGGCCCCGTCCTCAACGTCAACGACGCGCCAGCGACGCTCAGCCTGACGGCCGCCACGCCGCTCGCCGGCGCGCCCGCCATCGCCGAGGACACGCCGGGTGCGGTCGTCGGCACGCTGGCCGCCACCGATGTCGACAGCGGCGATACGCTCAGCTTCACGGTCGACGATCCCCGCTTCGAGGTTTCGGGCACCAGCCTGAAGCTCGTCGATGGTCAAAGCGTCAGCGGCAGCGACGCCGCAACGATCACCTTGACTGTTACAGTCACAGATCAGGCAGGCGCGACGCGCACGCTCGCGGTCGCCTTGCAGGTCCAGACCGTCGATGACGGCGTCGCGGCCGATGGCTACATCGCCGGTGCGACCGTCTTCAAGGACGCCAATGGCGACGGGCAGCTTACGGCCGGCGAGGTCTCGACGACGACGGACGCCAACGGCAATTTCCGCCTGGTGGGCGGCTCGGGCCAACTGGTCCTGTTCGGCGGAACAGACATTTCGACCGGCTCCCCCTTCGCCGGCTTCATGCGCGCGCCGCAGGGATCCTCGGTGGTCACGCCGCTGACGACGCTCGTCTCGGCTGTGCTTGCAGCCGGCGCGGTGGATATTGCCGCCGCCAACCAGACCGTGCTGGCGGCGCTTGGCCTGCCGGCAGGCGTCGATCTCGCCAATCTCGATCCGATCGCTGCAACGCTCTCGGGCAACGCCGGCCAGCAGGCGCTGGGCGCGCAGGCGATCGCCGCCGCGATCCAGGTTCAGAACACCATCATCCAGGCGGCCGCCGTTCTTGATGGCGCGGCCGGCGCTGAGCTCGACCCTGCCGCGGCGCAAGCGGCCATCGCCGCGCAGCTCGGTGCACAGCTTTTTGCCGCCCCGATCGGCCAGGAGCTTGATCTCGGCAGCCAGACCGCGCTCGCCGAGCTTATCACCAGTGCTGCGACGACACTGTCGAGCGGGCCCGACCCGGTGATCTCGGCTGCCAGCCTGACGGCGACGGAAGCCGTCGCGACAGCCTCGGCGAGCGTGATCTCGGCGACCAACATCGCCGTCGATGCCGTCTCCGGCCAGACCGGCGCGCAGCTCCTGCAGTCGCTGGCGCAGGTCGCCTCGGTGGCGCAGAACGATGCCGCCCAAGCCCTGCAGACCGCGGCGGCAACGGGCAACACGACGGCTGTCACCCAGAACTATACGAGCGCGGCGCTTGCTGCGGAGATCGCGGCGGCTCCGGTCGGCAATGTGCTGGGCGCCAACACCGCCGACATTATCAACGGCAGCAACCTGGCGGATATCATCTACGCCTATGGCGGCAACGACACGGTCAACGGCTTCGGCGGCAATGACCGGCTCGACGGCGGCGATGGCGCGGATGCGCTCAATGGCGGCGACGGCGATGACGGGCTTTATGGCGGGCGAGGCGACGATACCCTCAATGGCGGCCTGGGCTTCGACCAGGCGCGCTATGACGAGGATGCGCTGGCCGGCGGCACTGCGGGCGTCACCGTCAACCTCGACAACGGCAATGCTACAGACGCCAATGGTGTCGCAACTGACGGCTTCGGCAATACCGACATCCTGATCGGGATCGAGGAGGCGCGCGGCACCAGCCTGAACGACAGCTTCATCGGTGACAACCAGGACAATTTCTTCGCCGGTCTGGCGGGCGACGACACGATGAGTGGCGGCATCGGCTTCGACGTGCTGCGGCCCGGCGCGGGCAACGACACCGTCAGTGGCGGCGCCGACGTCGACGACATCGACTATGCCGACTGGACCGGGCCTGGCGGTATCGTCTTCACCCTTGGCGCGAATGGCGACGGCGTCTTTCTCGATCCCTGGGGCGGCACCGACACCTATACCAGCATCGAACAGATTCGCGGCACCAATGGCAACGACACGTTAACGGGCAACGATCTCAACAACCGTTTCCGCGGCATCGGCGGCGCCGACACGCTGGACGGCGGACTTGGAGTGGACGAGGTCGATTACCGTCGCGATATCAATGTCGGTGGCTCGGCCGGCGTCACCGTCAATCTTGGCCAAGGCTTCGCAATCGACGGTTTTGGCCAGACCGATACGCTGATCTCGATCGAGAATGCACGCGGCACCAACGTCATCGATTCGCTGATCGGCGGTAGCGGCGTCAACCGGTTGCGCGGCGAGAACGGCGACGATTCGCTCACCGGCCTGGCCGGGGCCGATCTGCTGGAGGGCGGCGCCGGCATCGACGAAGCCCGCTACGATCTCGACGCGGCGGCCGGCGGTACGGCCGGGGTCACGGTCAACCTCGACAACGGCAACGCAGCTGACGCCAACGGCATCGCGATCGATGGTTTTGGCAACACCGACACGCTGACCGGAATCGAGGAAGCGCGCGGCACCACCCAGAACGACAGCTTCATCGGCGACAACCAGGATAACTATTTTACCGCCTTCGCCGGCAACGATACGATGAGCGGCGGGATAGGCTTTGACGGTTTCCGTCCCGGCTCCGGCACTGACACGATCAATGGCGGCGCGGATGCCGACGAACTCGACTATTCCGATTGGACCGGACCGGGCGGCATCACTCTGACGCTCGGTGCCAATGGCGACGGGACGTTCCTCGACCCCTGGGGCTTCACCGACACCTATACCGGCATCGAGCGCCTGCGCGGCACGATGTTTGACGATGCTTTGACCGGCAACGCCGCCAGCAACCGCTTCCGCGGACTGGCCGGGGCCGACGCCATCGACGGGGCAGGTGGCGTCGACGAAATCGATTACAGGCGCGACGCCAATCGCGGCGGGCTGGCCGGCGTCACCGTCGATCTCGACAATGGCAACGCCAACGACGCTCTCGGTACGGCGATCGACGGCTTTGGCACGATCGATACGCTGATTTCGATCGAGAATGTGCGCGGCACCAATCAGACCGATTTCATCTATGGCGATGCGCAAGGCAATACGCTGCAAGGTGAGGGCGGCAACGACGTCATCGAGGGACGCGGGGGCATCGACACGCTGCGCGGCGGCCTTGGTGACGATGCGCTGCGTGGTGAGAGCGGCAATGACCAGCTCTTCGGCGATGACGGCAACGACCTGCTGCAGGGCGGGGACGACAACGACAATCTGACCGGTGGCAGCGGCAACGACCGCCTTGAAGGCGGCAATGGCATCGACTTCCTGGCGACCGATAGCGGCAACGACATCCTGATCGGCGGAGCCGGAAACGACTCCACCTTCGTCAGTCTCGATGCGACGACGCCGGGCGCCCTGTCCTTCCGGATCGTCGATGGCGTTGTGCTGGTCGAGGTAACCAATTTGGGGCTGACTACCGCGGTCTACGAGATGACCCAGGTAGCGGGCGGCTGGCAGATGCGCGATCTGCGCACCAACTCGCTTTACGGCACCGACCAGCTCCAGAGTGTCGAGACGGTGCAGGTCGGCTTCGGCGCAGGAAATCCGGCGACCAACCTGCAGATCAGGCTCGAGGCGACGACCTCTCTTTCGCCGGACGGTTTGTTGGGCAACGTCACCGGCGGCGTTTCTGGCGAGACGCTCGACGTCGCGGCGCTGCTGCCGGGGCTCCTCGTTTCAGGCACGAATGCCGGCGGCATGGCCGCCACCGGTCAGTCCAATGTCGATGGTGGGCTCGGCAACGACACGCTGATCGGCTTTGCCGGCAATGATTTCCTCCGTGGCGGCGCGGGCGATGATCAGCTCATCGGCAATGCCGGAACCGACACGGCGGCGTATGAGCTGCCCGTCGGAACCGCCGGAACCCTCTCAGTCCTGCAGACCGCCAGCGGCGTCACGATTCAGCTCACAAATCTGGGCCAGACGAGTCCGCTGTTTGCCGTGTCCCAGCTCGCAGGTGGGGCTTGGCAGGTCGCCGATCTCCGGCCAGGCTCGCCGCTGGGGACCGACACCATCGATGCCAGCGTCGAAAACCTGTCGTTTACCGGGACACCGCAGGGCCTGTTCCTGTCGCTCAAAACCCAGCTCTTTTCTCCGCCGGTGGGTTTGCCCTCCATCTCTGGCAGCATTGGCGACGACACGCTCGATGTCGCTGTGCTCGTGCCGCAAGCAACGGCGGCCGATTCGGTCTTTGTCGATGCCGGTTTCGGCAACGACATTGTCATCGGCCATGCTGGCGGCAACAACCTCAATGGCGGCGCTGGCAATGATGTCCTAAACGGCCTTGACGGTATGGACTTCCTCGACGGCGGTGCGGGTGCAGATGTGCTAAATGGCGGCGCAGGATTCGACGCCGCCTCCTATTTTTCCGCAACCGCGGGCGTCACGGCCGATCTCGCTGCCCCAGCCAGCAACACGGGCGACGCCGCCGGTGACAGCTACATCGACATCGAGCAGCTCCAGGGCTCCGGTTTCGACGATATCCTGCGCGGCGACGGCGCAGACAACTTCATCGGCGGTCAGATTGGAGCCGACAGGCTGGAAGGGCGCGGCGGCAATGATAACCTGGCCGGCGGGCAGGGCGCTGACATTCTGATCGGCGGGGCCGGCAACGACTTCCTCACCGGCGACGACGCCATGATCTTCGGCGATGACACCTTCGTTTTTTCGACGGGGGACGGCTCCGACGTTATCAGCGATTTCATCGCCGGCGCGGGCACGATCGACAGAATCGATTTGACTGGCGTGGACGGGCTCGACACCTTCGCGCAGCTTCAGGCTTTGATGTCACAGCCGCAAGCTGGCACGACGGTGATCGATTTCGGCAATGGTGACAGAATCACGCTGCAGAATGTCGCGCCGGTTCTGTTGCATCAGGACGATTTCCTGCTCTGAAACCATCAGCCGGCTGTCGCCGTTCCGCCGGCTGAGCAGGTCATGTGCTGGGCATGTATAGCCCGTCAAATATTCGCGACCTCTGTCATTTTGACAAAGACCTTAAATAATATCGTTAGGACAAAAATGAAAATAATAGGAGGCTCTGCGTCATGATAAGATTTTCTATATTTCAGTCAAATTTTATCTGAATTTGTATTGTTTCCAGATATATATGTTGAGGGAAAAAAATTTTTGTTTAATAATATAACTTCGTCACAGTATAATACGATATGATTTTTCCAATATTCCCACCGTGATTACGCTATGAGCCATATTCATTCACGCTTTACTAAAATTTTCTGGTTCTGAATCTGAACTGTCATCCAACTGCTCATCGAAGCGAGGCAGCTTCCAGCCGTTTATTCGGGCAAGAATCTCCATTCGGCGGATTTTTGGTTCGAATTTTCTCGCACGAGCATAATCTTCGACTTGATATGCCTTGAGGCGCTGCTCCCGGAGTCTTTGTAGCATCGCAAGCCATTTGGCAGCAGGTTCGGATGGCATCGATCGCTGTGCGTGCTTGTCAATATGCGAGCCGGACAATTTGCCCGGCTATGGCGCCGACAAGAAAGCCGGTGACGATGATCGTAATCAAGGTCTCAGCTTCAGCCGGGTCTTTAGCTTGCACGAGGCGGCGCTTTGCAATCTGTATCATCATGGCACTGATTTTCCACCTGGCCGGTCGCCATCCTGCAAATCCCATATGTCGATCACCCGTATCCAATCAAGCGGTGCTCTCCGCGTGTCCTCTGCTCCGCTCCTGCGGGGCTTCCAAGCGCGCGCTGGATGTGGTCGGCCTGTTGATCTCTGCGGACGTCTGGGCCGGCAACAACCCTACAATCTCGCCAAGATCTGTGACAGGCTCTTGATTAGGCGTCGACTGTTCAAGAGGATAATTCAGCGAGGAGGAGTAGCAACAGGGGATGAACGCGGCGAGCTGCGAGCTTTCAGGACCGTTATCGCCTGCTCAATGATCTCGCGCGGCAGACCAAATGACACGAGCCGCCAGCTTCCGCCGATCAACCGGAATCCCAGGCTATAGGTGCTTCCATTTTCCGTAGGAGCATCCACGACAAACGTAACCGGACCAGTAAATCCCGACGCTAGGAATATGTCCCAGGCTCCTCCAAAACTACGCAAGCTCGGAAGAGGAAAATCAGATGCTCGGGGAGCAGTCGGCTGGCCGCTATGACCAAGTGTTCGCAGGATCGCATCTCGATTAAAGTGGTCCGTGATGATCGCATCAACATAGGCAACCGCTATGAGATCTGCTGCTTGTCGAGCAATCGGATCGAGGCCAGCCACGAGCCTTGGATCGACCGGATAAGCTCGAACGATCTGTCTCGCAAATGAGTTGCGCAACCGTTTGATGTCGATCCGATCCATCAGGGCTGTCGTCTCTCCGCGAGCCGCTGATTGCGCAAAACGAGTAACCGCAACATAGGGCGATGCCCAATAGACGAGCCCTCCTATTGCAAGTCCTGCCGCCAGGTATCCGGTCGCTTTCTGCCTGAGGTTCTTCATCAATCAGATCTAGGCATTAATGCTGGTTGTTCAACGTTCTGAATCAACGCGTGTTTATTGACCCACAGCATGGCCAAGCCTTCGGCGGTCCGGGCTATGCGCTTAGGTTTCGTTGCTGCTTGGTCTCGCGATTGCGTAAGCGCGCGCCGCGAGGGGGCTTGCTTCTGCGGTGGTTGCGAAAACCGCCAAGTTGCCGCTATCGCTGGTGTGGATATCTGCCAGACAGTGTCACGAACACAGTCTCCCGAATTCAGGCCGGCCATGACTTGCCTGAGCATCGAGAGCGTCAAGGTGAACAGGATGCCAGTCGGGCTAGCACCAGCGCGCCGGTGCGTGCTGGAGAGTCCATGACGACTCGCGACCAGGGACCGAGCTTTAATCGATATCTGTTGCGGCAGTGCTTTTCCCGGCCAGACGCAGCCGCAGTTCGTCCGTAAGCTGTTGGATGGATCCAAGAGGTTTGCCGCAGCCAGCGCATATGATGACTTCTTCAGCGTGCGCCTTAGCCGGTATGGACAACGCCGTTTCGCCGCAAACTTCGCATTCAAACGTCGGGAGCATTGCCTTTTAGCCTAATGAGTGGCATCGGATCCCTCTATCATCTGGTGCGTTTCTGCCGTGAGGCTATAGCCTCTCGGAATTCGCGCCGAGTGCTATGACCCCGGCTTGTCATCCGGCTGACGCCAGAGTACTTGGCTGAGATTGGCGCAGCTGCGCCGGTGGAGCAATGGGCGATCGGCGAAGCTGGTCGGGGTTGCGCTGCCGATCGTCTGTTGCGGTGAGTGGCGGCGTAGGCCGCCGGCGTGAGACAGCCGCGCGCCGAGTGGGGCCGGCGCTGGCTATAGCCGGCCACTCATTTGGCGATCACGGATCGCGCATGATCGAGGTCGTAGAAGATCGTCTCGTTCAACAGTTCATCGCGCATCCGGCCGTTGAGTGCCTCACAGATTCCGTTTTGTATTGGATTGCCAGGAGCGATGAGGTGCCAAGCCACCTTGGCTGATTGAATCCATGGGAGCATGGCGTTCGAGTGAACTCCGTGCCGTGGTCGCTGACGATCAGCCCGGGCTTGCCGCGACGGGCGATGATGGCGTCGAGTTTACGCGCCACGCGCCTGCCTTGTGTTTCGGCCCTTTAATTGCGGAGAGCTGTCAACCTCGGATTTCGCGCCGTCATCGCCG
>LSIB01000083.1 GCA_001556025.1 Rhizobiales bacterium CCH3-A5 | reverse complement strand
CCGGCATCTGCGCCCAGTAGGCGGCCTCAAGCCCAAGATCCTCGCGCGCGACGACCGCGCCGGCTTCGGCTAGCACGCGTCGCGCTTGCGCCATCGTTTCCATCAGCGCTTTGGGGTTGTCGGCGCGCACCAGCAACGAAAGATGGTGATCGCCCATGACGAAGCGATTGGATTCGAGATCATCCAGCGCATCGTTCAGATCGTCGATCTGCGAGGCAGCAACGTCCTGGGTCGAGACGAGTTGGTTTTGCTTGCGGGTCAGGACCGTCTTGGCGTCGGCTTTCGACAGAAAGGCAAAGCTTTGCGAGAGCACGAACTCGAACGGCGCCGACAGCAGGCCATTCAGCATGCCGGGCTTGGTCGAGGCCGGGTATTCCTTCAGGCCGAACATGCCGGAAAAGAGGGACCCGCCTGCCGCCCGGACCTCGATCGCCTCGCGGCCGAAAATAACGCGGTTGGTGTAGACCGCCGAGCCGATCCGGCCTTGAGGGAGCGCCGTCGGCAAATCCTCACTGGAGGCCAGCAAGTGAAGGAGCCGCATTGGCTCCGAGAACAGAATGCCGTCTTGCTCGATGAGGCTAAGTTGTCTTGCATCGTAGCGGCCGAGCGCGGCCGTGATGTCACGAGCCGCATCGTTCAGCCGCTTCAGGGCGGCGGCATCGACCTCCCCTCCCCCGCGGCGCGCCTGGCCCAACCGGGAGACGAACCCGACCGCTGCTTCCGCACGATCCCGGCCGGGATGAGCGACAATGGTGAGATAGAGCTCGTTTCGGAACAGCTTCGTGCCCTTAATCGTCCCACGATACCCTTGGTCGAGATCGCGGGCGAAGGCGGACGAGAACTCGCCCTCCGGATAGGAGCTGTCGCTGCGCCGGATCAGATGCGTCCAGAGCGCCAGGCGATCATCGGCCAGATTGCGAAGGGTCAGATTGAGCTTGGCGTGCAGGTCGTTGAGATCGCCGATGTCAGCGGTCTCGAAGGCGATGCCGTCGAGACGGATCGTCGTCATCAGCGCCCGCGTCGAAAGACTGATCACGGTCTCGGTGGCGTGCCGGACATAGGGCAGATGAACGTCGGGCTCGATCTCGCGAGCCATCAGGCGGGCCGCGTCAGCCATGAGCGATCTCACGAATGTTGAAGCGGCGCACGAGACGCAAGGGCGTCGGCGACGACCCGCCCCAGAGCGCGCCGTTGCGCGCGCGGCCGCGTGTTTCGAGCCAGGCGACGAGCAGGCGAAACTGGTTGGGATCGTGTCGGCATATCGCGCGGCAGATCAGGTGGATCGGCAAGGCGATCAGCCCGTAGACGATCGATCCGGCCATCAGGAACAGGATGCAGGACGCCATCACATTGATGGCCATCGCCTCCATGGTGACCCCCGCGATCATTGCAGGCCTCGTACAGGCCAGGAACAGCGTGTCCTCGGTCAGGCGCTCGGGTGCGCTCGTCATTGCGGCCGCGCCTCAGGTGCCGCCCGTCAGGGTCGAGACGATCTCGGACGCGCCAAAAACGATGGCGACACCGAGCACGACATAGGCCGCCTTGCGCAAATCGAGATAGCCGAACATCCAGGCGATGCCGACGATGATGACTGCGAGCGTCGCCAGCAATCGCGCGACATTGCCCGTCAGCATCGTGACGATGTTTTGCAGGACGCCCTCGATATTGGCGGTCTGGGCCAGCGCGGGCTCGGCAGCGAACAGAACGAACGCGGCCGCCATGATGGCAGGGGCTGCAAATGGGCGAAGCGGGACAGGCATGGAAGAACTCTCCGGGACGTGCGGGTTCGACGCCGCAGGTTGCGTCGGTCGAACACAGGGAACTGGATGGGGTCAGCGGCTGTAGATCAGGAGCGACGAGCCGCGCCGTGCGCCGTAGACGCTCCAGGACGGCGGGTCCTTGGCGGATGCAATCTCCTCTTGCAGAGAAGCAGGCTCCTTCGCCGGCTCAGCACTGACCCCGGGCTTGACCTCATGCGGAGGTGTCTGGTCCATCCGAGCTGATGTGAACGAGGCAACCGCCTTGTCGCCTGCGACGGTGTCAGGGACGCCGCGGGCGAACAGTTGTGCCCGGCGCGCCTGGAATACGCGCGCGAGCCCGGCAATATGGGCGCACGGGTCGAACGCCGCCGTAAGAGTGAGTCCAGCCGTTTTAAGATCCGCGACATCAAGCTGAGCCATTCCGACCCGGACGGTGTTGCCTGCCACGGCAGCTTCGCTGGCAAGCGCGATCGCCTCAGGCTTGGTGTCGGCCAGAACCCGGATCGGCCGTTTGCCGGAGATTGTCACGAGCAAGGGTTCCACCACGCTCGCCTGGCGCATGATCGCCGCGACCGGTCGTGTGAGCGCGGGCTCTATGCAGCGCTCGATCAATGTCGTGATGTCTGCCGCCTCCATCAGAATCGCACCCGCGTGCTGGCGCCGTCGGCTCCGGTGACATCGATGAAATTGGGTTGGGCGCGATGGCGGACCGCCTGGACGTCATGCGGCTGGCAGGCTTCGTCCGCGCGGTCGCAGTCGTGAACCGGCTTGCTCGACACACAGGCCGGTTGACTTGCACCATCGCGCCCAAGCTCGCGCAGGACGTAGCCATCCTGGCATGGCTCATACGGGTCGTAGCCGATCGGCGATGCGCTCGATCCCGCACCTGAGCAGGTCGGAAAGGCCCCTCCCCGCTTCAGATGCGACCAGAGCCGCGTCACGGGCGGGACGCAAGCTGCGTATTGCGTTGGCCCGCTCGGATTGGCGAGGCACAGCAGGACAGTGCAGCCCCAGTCGTCGGCGCGAGCAGCGCCGGCCGACAGGCCCACAAGGCCGGCGGCTAGAAGCGTGATCCTGATCATCTGCACAGCCATCACGCTGCGAGCGGCAGCGGGATTTCGATCGGAAGCACCGGTGCGGTCAGGCCGCCATGGCGTCGAACTGCTGCGAGCGCAGGCTGCCCGATCGGCAGCAAGCCTGCGACGGCGATGGTCGATCCGATCCGCCGTGGCGCGCCGAGACGTTCAAGCGTCCATCCCGCCCGCCGTAGAATGCGCTCCATGCGCAGATCGGTCACGGTCGCGATCGACGCCAGTCCCCTCGCCTCGCCCCATTCGAGCATGGCTGCAAAAAGCATGAACGTCGCACGTCGCAGCCCGCCATCGGTTTTGGCGTCGGTCGCTTCCGTATCGACGCAGAAGCGCGAGCTTTCGGCGATGAGGTGGGAACGTGGCGCGGGACTGCCGTCGAGCAGCTCGGGAAACGTATCGGCCAGCATGTTTGGCCCGGTCGTCGGCAGTAGCCGCACGCAGCCCAGAACTGCACCGCGATCGGCGACGACCAGGTAGCTCACATCCAATGTGTCGTAGCGATCCATCTCGAGATCGCCCGTGGTCGATACCGACCAGTCGAGCCGATCCTTGAACACTTTTCGCCGCAGCCGATGCATGCCCATCAGCAGGGAGATGTTGGCGCCATATCCGGCGCGGCTCAGTTCGACGACCTGCATGGCCACCTCCGAATCGCGTTGATCTGGAGGCCAATCAATCAGACGCGGGCTCGAACCGAACCTGTCGGATCTGACAGGGGTAGATTCTCTCTAAGGTTGTGGCCGCTCTCTCGCCACATCTTCCCGGCAAAGGCCGTCGGCATCGATCGCATGAGGATCATCAGGCGCGTGAAGCAAGGCGCCGCAACACAACGGAGACCCGATGAAATCGGTGGAAATGGCCTATCAGGAGCTGGTCGACGGTCTGCATTCGTCAGCCACAGATTCGGAGTTCGGGCGCGTCGGCCAACGTGTCGCCGAAAGCATGGGCTTCCGGTACTTCGCCTATCTCGGCTTTGGTGAAGCCGATCCAGTCTTGATCTCGTCCTATCCCAAGCGCTGGAGCGAGCATTACTTCGGAGAGGCCTATCAGGACGTCGATCCCGTGGTCGCCTTTGCACGAAGCGGACGCTCCACGCTGCAGTGGACGAGAGACGGTGGGCGCCAGTTTCCGCTGCGCGCCCAGAAGCGGCTCTTCGATGATGCCGATGAGTTCGGCATCCGCCATGGCGTCTCGGTCGCAATTGCCGGTGGCTTCGATCGGTTCGCGGCCTTCACCTTTGCGGTCGACGAAGTCAGCTCAGCTCATGGGAGGATGGTCACCGAAGCGAACGACATCGTCCAACTGATCGGGCTGACATTCCACGCGCATGCCGATGCAAAACTGGGGCTGCGGCCCGCACCCCAGGACGCTTCACCGCTGACCCAGCGCGAGCGTGAATGTCTGACATGGGCTGCTCGCGGAAAATCCATGGAGGCGACCGCGAAGATCATGGGTGTCACGCCGCGGGTGGTGAAGTTCCACCTCGATAACGCCCGGGCGAACCTTGGGGCCGAGACCCTGCCGCAGGCGGTCGCGATCGCGCTTAGAGGGCATGTCATTCGCTGAGTCACGTACCCCCCTCTGGACGACCCGAGTGCCGGCGGCTTATGGACGTTGGCCGCAGAAAGATATACATTGCTCCGAGTAGATCAGGGAGGCCGTCATGCAGGTTGCGCGTTGGGGAAACAGCTTGGCGGTTCGCCTGCCCTCATCCGTCGTCGAGGCGCTCAATCTTAAGGAGGGCGATGAGATCGCGATCCAGATCGCCGGCGAACGCGCGTTTGATGTCGAGCGGGACAGGAGCCGAGAAAGAGCGCTAGAGCGCATCCGCATGCTTCGCAGGCCCCTCCCCTCGGGTTGGCGCTTCGATCGCGAAGAGGCCAATGGCCGGTGACATCGCCGCGTGAGTTCGTGGACACGAACGTCTTGATCTACGCGTTCTCTATAGATCCGAAGTCGGTTCAGGCCGAAGCGCTGCTGGCCAAAGGATGTGCGACGAGCGTGCAGGCGCTCAACGAGTTTGCCAATGTTGGCCGCCGCAAACTGTCCCTTGACTGGCGCGAGCTGCGAGACGCGCTCGACGCCATCAAGACGCTGGTAAAGCCGATCGCAGCGCTCGATCTCGAAATCCACTCAGTCGGGATTGAGCTGGCTGAACGATATCAATTTTCCGTCTATGACGCGATGATGTTGGCGGCTGCATTGCGCATGGAATGCTCGACATTCTGGTCAGAGGACATGCAGGACGGCTTTGACGTCGATGGTCGTCTGACGATCAGGAACCCGTTCGCCGGTGGGCCGCTTGACCGATAACGCAGGCACCCGCCGATTTGGAATCGGCGAGTTGCCGGCCGGCAACTTTTTCAGGCGCCCATGTGTTAACCACTCATTAACCCTTAATCGCTTGCCAGACTCAGGGAATCGGGTGATCTTGTCACGGCAATCGGCGCTATGCGCGCTACTTTCCGTGTTTACGCGAGATCGCTGTGGAACCCGCCTTCAATCCTGTCCAGTCCAAGAAGGCGATCCACGAGTTGGTCGGCGCTCACGCGCGCGAGTTGTCGTCTAAGCTGCAAGCTCACCGACTCCAGCTCTTCCCGCCTGAAGCCCGCAAGACGCTCAGGCGCTTTTCGTCAATCGAAGCCGCCAAGCTGATTGGAATAAATGACGGCTACCTGCGGCGACTGTCTCTCGAAGGCAAAGGCCCGCAGGTGGATGTCGGCCGGCAAGGACGGCGGTCATACACTGTCGAAGATATCCAAGCGCTCCGAGAATTTCTCGATATCGGTGGAAAAGCCGATCGCAAGTATATCCCGCGTCGTGACCGCGACGAGCATTTGCAGGTCATCACCGTGGTTAACTTCAAAGGGGGCAGTGGCAAAACGACGACTGCGGCCCATCTGGCTCAGTATCATGCTTTGCGCGGCTACCGCGTCCTAGCGATTGATCTTGACCCGCAAGCTAGCCTCTCGGCGCTCCACGGTTTCCAACCGGAATTCGACGTCGGCGACAATCAGACCCTCTACGGAGCGATCCGCTATGACGAACAGCGCCGGGATCTGAAAGAGGTCATCAGGAAAACCTACTTTGCCAATCTCGATTTGGTGCCGGGCAATCTCGAGCTGATGGAGTTTGAACACGAAACTCCGAAAGCGCTCATGGGCCAGAAGCAGCTTGAGACGATGTTCTTTACGCGGATGGATGCGGCGCTGGCATCGGTCGCAGACGATTATGACATCGTCGTCGTCGATTGCCCTCCCCAACTCGGTTTCCTGACGCTGTCAGCCCTGTGTTGCGCGACGGCGGTGCTCGTGACGGTTCATCCGCAAATGCTCGACGTCATGTCGATGTGCCAGTTCCTCATCATGACATCCGATCTGCTCAGCGTCGTCGCAACTGCCGGCGGCAACATGGGCTATGACTGGATGCGATATCTCGTCACCCGATATGAGCCCGGCGACGGCCCTCAAAACCAGATGATGTCGTTCATGCGCTCCATGTTTGGGGAACATGTCTTGAACTATCCCATGCTGAAGAGCACGGCCATTTCGGATGCTGGCATTACTAAGCAGACGCTTTACGAGATCAGCCGCGACCAGTTCACCCGTTCGACCTATGACCGAGCGATCGAGGCGTTGGACAACGTCAATGGCGAAATCGAGCAGCTGGTCCTCTCTGCCTGGGGCCGAGGCTGATGGCACGCAAGAACCTCTTGGCCGGGCTACTGGATGAAAAGTTGCCGGCCGGCAACTCAGCTGTGGCGCCGCAACCTGCGAGCCCGACACAGCCAATCCAAGGCATGCAATCGAGCGCATTTGGCCCGCGAGGTGGTGCCATTGGCGCGGTTACGCGTTCGATCGAACAGCTGAAGGCGCACGCGGTACTCGACCTTGCAACCGACGTGATTGACGCGTCACTGATCGCCGATCGTCTGGCAGACACAGGCGACGACCACAAGCTTCTGGTGGCGTCTATTCGAGAACATGGCCAGCAGGTGCCAATCCTGGTGCGCCCCCATCCAGACCACGAGGGCCGATATCAAATAGCCTATGGCAGGCGCCGGCTACGAGCGCTGAAGGAACTCGGGCAGACCGTTCGAGCTATCGTCAAGCCTCTTTCGAATGAGCAGTTAGTCGTTGCTCAGGGGCAGGAAAACAGCGCGCGTACGGATCTATCCTTTATCGAGAAGGCCCTCTTCGCAGCGCGCCTAGAAGAAGGGGGATTTGACCGCGAGACGATCATGGCGGCTTTGTCGGTCGACAAGTCCGGCCTGTCCCGGCTGATCTCCTCGGCCGTCAGAATTCCCAACGACGTTATCGAGGCTATCGGGCCTGCGCCGAAGGCTGGGCGCGATCGTTGGATTGAGTTGTCAGCGAGGCTTGACGGCGCAGCTGCCATTGAAAAGGCGCGTAAAGCGATGGCTGCGGCACAGTTCTCTACATTGAGTTCAGATGAGCGGTTCAGCAAGATCTTCGAGGGCGCGGCGCCAAAGAAAGCAAAGGCCGTACGGCCGACGATATGGAGATCTGACGACGGCCTTCGCATCGCCAGCATTCGCGATGATCCAAAAGCGCTGACCGTTACGATCGACAAGAAGGTAGCCGCAGATTTTGGTGCTTATCTCGTCGAGACTATTCCTGAAATCTACGCGGCGTTCAAACGCCGCGCAGGGGCGTGAACCGCGTACTATCAACACGGAAAGGAGCGTTTGAAGCAAAGAAAAAGGCCCCCGAAACGATGTTCCGGAAGCCCTTCTCATTCCTGGCAGTCTGAGAATCGCACTTCCACGAATCACCGTCAAGAGTCTCGTGTGAGATTCAGCGCCGTTTCGGCGAGCAGGATTTCTTTGCCCTAAACGAGGCAAGGATCATGGAAACACGACCCTCGACGACGCCCTTTGGGCGGCGATCGCTGACGCTTGCACATGTGGCGAGCCAGGCGAGCGCAAAGACGCGACCGCCGGAAAAGGCAGTCCACAAATGGAACATCTTTCGGGCGATCTGCACAGCCAAGAATGCTTTGGGTGTGCCTGAGCGCACTCTGGCCGTGCTGGACGCGCTATTGTCCTTCCACCCCGAAACCGTCCTGACGGGCGAAGGCCTCGTCGTCTTTCCTTCGAACCACCAGCTCAGCCTGCGGGCGCACGGCATGCCGATGGCGACGCTCAGGCGCCATCTGGCGGCTTTGGTTGACGCCGGCCTGATCATCCGGCGCGACAGCCCCAACGGCAAGCGCTACGCCCGCAAGGGCAGCACAGGGGAGATCGAGTTCGCCTTTGGCTTCGACCTGGCCCCGCTCGTCGTGCGGGCCGAGGAATTCGAAGCGCTGGCGGCCGAGGTCGAGGCCGAAGCGCGGGCGCTGCGCCTCGTCCGCGAGCGGATCACGATCTGCCGGCGCGACATTGCGAAAATGATCGCGACGGGGATCGAGGAGGGCGTCCCGGCGCAACTGGCAGGGCAGGGGCCGGCCGACTGGGCGGAGATCCACCAGCTCTATCGTGGCATCATGGTGCGGATTCCGCGCAGCGCTACGCGACAAGCCCTGGAGCCGATCGCCGACGAACTCTCGCTCTTGGCCGACGAAATCCTCAACCTGCTGGAAAATCACGTTAAAACTCAAAGTATGAGCGGCAATGAGTCTCAGAGTGAGCGTCACATACAGAATTCAAAACCAGACTCCCCTGTTGATCTTGAACCTCGCTTTCCAGAAAGCAGGGGGGCTGGTTTGGAGATCGTGCCGGAACCGAAGCGGGTGCCGGAAGGATCGTTCCCGCTCGGCATGGTTTTGGACGCCTGTCCCGACCTGATCGAGTATTCGAAGGGTGGGATTGCGAATTGGCGCGACTTTTTGGCGACCGTCGCTGTCGTCCGGCCCATGCTGGGGATCAGTCCCAGCGCCTGGGAGGAAGCGATCGGCGTCATGGACAAGGTCCAGGCCTCGATCGTCGTGGCGGCGATCCTTCAGCGCGGCGAGGCGATCTCCAGCGCGGGCGGCTATCTGCGCGAGTTGACGCGAAAGGCCCAAGCGGCGGAATTCTCGCTCGGGCCGATGCTGATGGCGCTGATCGGCAGCCGGCGGCGCGAGAAGAAGCGGGCCTGAGGGTGATGCGGCGCAGCCACGCTCGGTCTGGATGTTGTGCTGAGGCCGATCGAGGCCTTGCAGGCACCGTCCTGAGGGCTTGTGATGGCTGGCATGGCAAAGCTGTCGCGCGCGATCCTCACCGTACTGCTCGCAGGCCGCCACGCGGCGCTTGGGGGACGCAACTCTCGCGAAAGAGCGGCCAATCTGGTGCGGATCGCGGCAGCCTATAGCCGAGTCGAGCTCGAGGCGGAAAAGAACATTGGACCCGCGCGGGCGACGGCGGTCGAGCATTGGCTGGAAGGGCAGGGTTCTTCGCTGCGCGCCGAGCAAAGCTGTTCGATCTCGGCGAGCGCGAGCGTCGAGATGGTCGCGCTCGGCAACGCGGCCGGCTCAGAAGCGCAATGACGGCCAGCCTCTTCTGCCCGGCAACCATGTGTCCGCTCTTCGCGGCAGACGGGTCGCGCTTCAGCGGGGCGGTCAATGCGCGGTGCGAGCGCGAGGGCTGCCGTTGGTTCGACAGAACAATCTGTCAGGCCGGACGCGTTGCGACCGGCGAGGTTGCGATGGCCTCGGCTGGGCAGGGTGGGGCCTGGCCACACCTGAACGATCCGATGCGTCGTCGCGAATTCGATTGCCCGCGCGCGCATGAATGTTCCTGGCAGCAGCAGTCGTCGGGCGGTTTGTGTGCTCCGCGTCGCGCTTTGACGCACGGGTTCGATCCCCGCCACTGTCGATAGAGGCTACCGGGGAGGGTTTGAAGAACGCTGTTCCAGGCGGAACAGGGCCGCGGTTCGGCGCGCTTTCTCCTGCTGCCAGCGCGCCTCGACCTGGTCGGCGATCAGATTTCTGTCGATGATGACGATGCGCAGCATCCCGAGCTTGAACGAGACCTCCGACAGCAGCGACAGCTCGTCTTCGGGAAGGTCGTAGGCGCCGCCATCGAACACGGGTCCCAGGGCCGCCTTGGCCGCATTGATGGCCTGGTCGAGCTGCGCGTTGAATGTTTGTCGCTTGTCATCGTTCAGCGGCATGACGGCAACTCCATTGACTGCCGAAAACATGAAGGGTGTCGTCCCCGAAAGAAAACTTAGATCGCCAGCCTTGCGGCCTTGCCCAGCGCCTGGTCGGCATCGTTGTAGTAGCGGGCGGCCTGCTGGACCGAGCGATGCTGCGACTGGCGCATGGCAGCGGGCAGGGTGACCCCGGCGCGGGCGGCTTCGGTCAGATAGCCTGAGCGCAGCCCATGCGCGGAAAACTCTTCCGGATCGAGCCCGGCCAGCGCGCAGCGCCGCTTCAGGATCAGGTTGATCGCCTGAGGCGTCAGCGCGCGATTCTCGATCGCCTCCCAGCGGTCGATCGCCCGAAACACCGCGCCCTTCTTGATATCCGCCCGCTCGATCCATTCGCGCAACGCGATGACGGGCGCCCCGATCAGCAGCACCCGGGAGTCATCGTCGTCGGCCTGGGCGGTTTTGGTTCGGCCGAGCGCGATCGCCATGCAGGGCAGGCGGGGTGAGTTTGGATCATCGGGATCGAGCAGCACGTCGGCTTCAACGGTGAGCTGCTCGAGCCGTAGCCTTGCGACCTCGCTGCGCCGTCGTCCGCCCGAGGCGAAGGCCAAAAGCAGGATGGCGAGATCGCGCGTGTCGGCGAGCCGATCGGACTGGCAGGTCGCGATCAGCCGGTCCAGAATGTCGCGCGTCACCGCGCGCTTGCTCTTTCGCCGCCGCGGGCGGGCGCTGGCCCTGACCGCCAAGCGCACGCTGGTGCGGATTGTCGGCGTGCCGAGCGGGCTCTCAAGTCCCTTCCAGCGGTGCAGGGTCGCCCAGTGGGCAAGGCGGCGCTTCACGGTCGTGCTGGCGTGCGGGCCCTCAGCTCGCAGATGGTCGCCGGCGCGCAGAGTGGCTTCGACGTCGGTGGGCATGCCGTGCGAAGCATCTTCGGCGCGCTTCGCCGGGTCCCAGAGGTGATGGGCCAAAAACTTTAGCGCCAGCGCCTCTGGCGCAGGCCAGGGCAGAGGTGAGCCTATCGCTGCGATCGACCAGGCCTCGAGATAGGCCAGATCCGAGGCGAGCGCGCGCAGCGAGTTCTCACCCATGCCTTCCTTGGCCAAGTGCCGAAGCGTTGCGACGTCGTCATCGGTCAGGATTTTTGCGAGCTGATCTCGGCGCTCCATCGGCAAAATGCCCGCCAGCGCGTCGAGCTGCAGGGCGCGCCGCGTTTCGGTCTCGGCCGAGAGCAGGGATATCGAGGCCACGGCTGCTCCTGGTGCGGTTCGCGAGGGCCGATTTCGTCGACCGGAAGCCCGGGAGACGGCGCCGGCGGCCTTCCGGAGCGCCAGAATCGCCGATTTCCGGCACCATGTCCATCGCTATCGATAAGAGGTAATTATCGATAGTGATATGCATACACCAATAGGTGTCGATG
>LSIB01000082.1 GCA_001556025.1 Rhizobiales bacterium CCH3-A5 | reverse complement strand
CCGTTTGGAAGCCGATCACCGAGAAAGATGGCAACCTTTTGCACGCCGATTCACAATTCTGAACAGCTTGCGCACGAGCATCACAGCGCAACCCGCCGCGTGATGCAGAGTGCTTGGTACAAGGCGCTGTTTCCCAGAACCATTCTGACGAATGCAAACCAGTTCGAGTTGCGCACCAGCGCAGGTGGCTTTCGTCGCGCTGTGACCGTGGGTGGGGCTATTACCGGGCTAGGCGCCGACATGATCGTCATTGACGACCCGATCAAGGCTGCAGACGCCCATTCGCCTCTCGAGCGCAGCAAACTGCAGAGTTTTTTCGAAGGCACCCTGATTTCGCGCCTCAACGATCAGCGCTTTGGCTCGATTGTTCTGGTGCAGCAGCGCCTGCACGAGGACGACCTTGCTGGCTACCTGCTTGATAAGGGAGGGTTCCTCCACCTCAACCTGCCCGCCATCGCCGAGGAAGAACAGACGATTGCGATCGGTAACACCCGTGTCCATCGCCGGGTCAATGGCGACATTCTGTTTCCGGCGATGCACACGAGCGCCTCGCTGGAACGTTTGCGCACCGAAATGGGCCCCGCCGCTTTCTCCGCGCAGTTTCAGCAGAACCCGATCCCGCCCGGCGGCAACCGCATCCGTTGGAGTTGGTTTGAAACCTTCGACCCGGGCGACTACGAGCGCGGCGATTTCACTGAAGTGATTCAGAGCTGGGATACTGGCGCCAGCGCCGAGCCAAGCAGCGATTTCTCGGTCGGCACGACCTGGGGCCTGCGTGAGAAGAAATGGCATCTTCTCGACGTCGAGCGAGCGAAGCTCGACTTCCCGGACCTCAAAAACCGCATCAAAGCCATCCGCCTGCGCCATCGCGCCGATAGTGTCCTCATCGAGAAGACGTCGTCAGGTCTAGGCCTGCTCCAGCAGCTGTATCGCGATGACAGAGGTGGGGGCTGGATCGGCCGCACGCCGAAAGGCGACAAGCAGATCAGGGTTGAAGCTGTCACGGGCCACCTTGCGACCGGCGCGTTCTTGGTGCCGACCCATGCTCCTTGGCTGTCGGACTTCCGCCGCGAACTACTCGGCTTCCCCGCAATGCGCTACGACGATCAAGTCGACAGCCTGACTCAGTTCGTCGAGTGGAACGCCTTGCGCCGGACTATCCCCCGCGATCCAGTCACGAAAAGACCTGTGGGCCACCCTTATCGACTGGGCGGCGGATAATTTGCGGGGGGAGCGTCGAGCGACATTACGCGCGGTGTTTTCGACATAATGCTGTATTGGCTGCGCCCGCCTTCATCCTCCCAGGCAAAGCGACGCGGATCGACGCAGTTCAAAGAAGATCAGGACCTACTCAGTGCCGTTGCGAGATCAGGAGCATGCAGTCGGGCGCGACCTGAGCGGCGAGGGGGGCGGTCATGCCCATGACATCATGGGGCGGGCTCACCGTGTTGATATCGACCGCAACGATGTCGAGCCCAGTAATGCCGCGCAGAAGCTGGAGGCCCTCGCGCGCTGTGAAGCCGCCCCAGGTCGGGGTGCAGACGCCCGGCGCGACCGAGGGGTCGAAGGAATCTATGTCCCACGACAGATAGACTAGGTGGCCCCTCATCGCCTCGTGGAGTTCGGCCAGCACATCGGCCTCGCCGCGCGCCATGTTGTCGCGCATCGTGATGACTGGCCTGCTGCCGGTTCTGTGGACGGTCGGTTAGGCTAATCCGACCTTCTTTTCG
>LSIB01000081.1 GCA_001556025.1 Rhizobiales bacterium CCH3-A5 | reverse complement strand
TCGTTGCACACGTTGAGGCACCCGACCCGAACATCATCATGAGGCGCTTGACCTCGGAAAGGACCATGACCCCGGCGATGACGGCGCGAAATCCGAGGTTGACAGCTCTCCGCAATTAAAGGGCCGAGACAAATGCGCGTTTGGTCACGTTTTTGCGCAGAAAGCGAAGGCCTCCGGTCGGCCGGAGCCATGCGTAGGTGAACTGGCCTATGCCGCCGTGAGGATGAAATTTGCGGATTGTTAATCGGCGCGAGCCCAAGCTGCCACAGCGACTTATGCAAAACGCCGTCGCGCATTGGATCAGCCGTGTCGCCAATCCAGGACCAGATCCAGCGTCGCCTGCGGGCGATCGGTTATGGAGACGCGCAGCGCGCGCGGCTCCTGACCTATCGCGCGGTCGTCGACCGTGTCATCGACCGCATCGTCGCCGCCGATTTCGAGCGGGCCTTCGCCATCCATCCGGCCCTGCGCGAGACGGTCGGGCCGGTGGCCGAGCGGCTCTATCCGATGGAGGCAAACCATTTCCGCCTGCTTTTCGAGGGTGTCTTCGACGACCGCTACACCGAGTCCGTCGATCAACTCTGCAATCTTGAGCGCGTCGCGGGCGTCGGGCCGCGTCCGCGGGTCTCGATCGCCTTCACGCTGTTCCGCGAGATTCTGGTCGAGAGCCGGCTCAGCGTGCTGACGCAGCCGAGGCGCGGCGCCCGCGACCTCTATATCGTCGAACGCATCCTGACCTATGACGTCAACACCGCGATCACGATCGACCAGCAGATCGAGGCGGGCGAGGCGAAGAAGCGCCAGTCCGCGCTCGACGAAGCAGCCCTCATGCTGAGGTCGCGGATCGGCGGTCTCGACGCCTCGATTGCGCACGCCGTCGAGCAGTTTGTCGCGACCGCCTCCGAGACGACAACCGCGACCGCCTTCATCAGGGACCGGGTCGGCTCGGTCGCGCAGGCCTCGGCGCAGGTCCGCGAGCGCTCGCTGCAGACAGCCGCCGCGACCGAGGAGATGTCGGCCAACATCACCGAGATCGGCCAGCGCGCGCGCCAGAGCCTCTCGATCGCCAACCGCGCCGTCAGCGATGCCGAACAGATGAACCAGGCGATCCTCCATCTGCGCGGCGTCACCGATTCGATCGGCGCCGTCGTCGGCATGATCGCCGACATCGCGGCGCAGACGAACCTGCTGGCGCTCAACGCCACGATCGAGGCCGCCCGCGCCGGCGAGGCAGGGCGGGGCTTCGCCGTCGTCGCCTCCGAGGTGAAGTCGCTGGCGACGCAGACCGCGAGCGCGACGCAGGACATAGCCGGCAAGATCGCTGAACTCGCCGCAAGCGCGCAGGCCTGCAGCGCGCATGCCGCCTCGATCGGTGAGACGATCGGCGAGATCAGGCTGGACTCGGGCGCGATCTCGGATGCCGTGCTTCAGCAGGGCGCGGTCACGGCCGGCATCGCGCGCGACGCAACGGCCGTCGTCGGAAGCTCCGACGAGGCCATCGTCAGCGCCAACGCCGTCAATGACAGCCTCGCGACCACGGCCAAGGCGCTGGAACGCGCCAACGAGGCCGCGGCCGACATCGCCCGCCAGGTCGGTGCGGCGGAAGCCTCCGTCGCCGAGGCGCTGGCGGCGCTAAGACGCGCGTCCTGATGCAGCTCAGCCTCCGCTGACCGCCTACTCTTGCGGAAGGCGCGGCTCAGCCTTCGCTGACCGCTTTGGCGAAATTGGCGAAGAACTCGTCGGCGAGCTTCTTCGAGACCGAATCGATCAGCCGCGAACCCATCTGCATCAGCTTGCCGCCGACCTGCGCCTCGACATCGTAGCGCAGCAGCGTCTGGCCGGCTTCGGCCTCGCTCAGCGTCACCTTCGCGCCGCCCTTGGCGAAGCCGGCGATGCCGCCCTCGCCTTCGCCCTGGATGCGGTAGCCGTTGGGCGGATCGAGATCGACCAGCTCGACCTTGCCCTTGAAGGTCGCCTTGACCGGGCCGAGCTTTACCTTAACCACTGCCGAGAAATGCGTGTCGTCGGATTTGACGAGCTGCTCGCAGCCCGGAATGCAGGCCTTGAGCACCTCGGCATCGTTGAGCTTTGCCCAGACCACATCCCTGGACGCCGGCAAGGTCACCTCGCCATTCATCGTCATCGCCATGGCGTCTCTCCCTCGCAAGCCGGCCCCGGGGACGCGACCCTGTTGCGGCCCGCCCTGCCCCGGGTCTATCCAAGACGGCGGGGTGCGCTATCCATGAGCGGAAATCCCCGATGGGCACAAGGGGACCAAGCGTGAAGATGGTTTGCGACGCCGCGCCCGGCCCCGGACATCAATCGGCATGAGCGGGCCGGCGACGGGCCTCCTTGGCGAACTCTTCGCCGACAGCGAGATGGCGGCGCTGTTCTCGGACCGGGCCGCGCTGCAGGGCATGCTCGATTTCGAGGCCGCGCTTGCCCGCGCGCAGGCCGTTGCCGGTGTCGTCACGGAGCCTGTGGCGACGGCAATCGCCAACGAATGCCGCGCCGAATTCTACGACATCGCCTCCATCGGCAAGGCCGCGACGCTCGCCGGCAACCCCGCGATCCCGCTGGTGAAGGCGCTCACAGCCCGTGTCGTGGAGCGTGACACCGAAGCCGCCAAATGGGTGCATTATGGCGCCACTAGCCAGGACGTGATCGATTCAGGGCATGCGCAGCAATATCGGGCGGCTCAAGGCTTGCTGCTGGACCGTACCGCCCGCCTCGCTGCTGCGCTCGCAGGGCTTGCTCGGACGCACCGCAACACGCCGATGATCGGCAGGACCTTCCTGCAGCATGCGGTGCCGATCCCGTTCGGCGTCAAGGCGGCGCAATGGCTCGATCCGCTGGTGACCTTTCACGACCAATGCCAGTTCTGGCGGCAGCCCGCCCATCAGCTCGGCGGCGCGGCCGGCACGCTCGCCTCGCTCGACGACAAGGCCGACGCCGTACTCGACGCCTTCGCCGGGACGATGCCGTCGATCGGCGCGACGAACACGCCATGGCACACGCGGCGCGACCGCGTCGCCCTAATCGCCTGCCAGCTTGGCATCCTGACCGGCCATCTCGGCAAGATCGCGCTCGACGTCGCGCTGATGGCGCAGACCGAGATCGGCGAACTCGCGGAGCCCGAGGCGCCCGGCAAGGGCGGCTCCTCGGCCATGCCGCACAAGCGCAACCCGGTGCTCTGCACCTTGATCCTCGCGGCCTCCAAACGCGCGCCCGGCTTGGTCGCGACCATGCTGGCGGCGATGCCGCAGGAGCATGAGCGGGCAATCGGCGGCTGGCATGCCGAATGGCCGACCATGCGCGAGCTTTACCTCACCGCCGGCTCGGCGCTCAACCAGACGCTGACGCTGATCGAAGGGCTACAGGTCTTCCCGGATGCGATGCGGCGGAATCTCGACCTGACCAACGGTCTCGTCATGGCCGAGCGGGTCTCGCTTGCGCTCGCCGCAAGCCTTGGCCGCGACAAGGCGCATCACCTGCTGGAGCAGGCGAGCCGGACCTGCGTCGCACAAGCGCGCCACCTCCGCGAAGTGCTGGCCGACGACCCTGCGATAGCAGGCGCGCTCGATGCCGCAGCGCTGGATGCGCTGTTCGACCCCGCAACCTATCGCGGCGCGAGCGACGCCATCATCGACCGCATCCTCGCCCGCTACGAGGCCGAATCCGAGCATATGAGCAGCCATGGTTGACCTCACCGATCAGCAACGCGCCATCGCCGCCGGCTCCGACGGCGCAGCCGCAGCCATGGCGATGCGCATCGTCGCCGAATCCGCACGGCTGATGGGGGCTCCCCGGCTGATCCCGGTGGCGTCCGCCCATATCGATGGCGCGCTCTACCATGGCGATTCCGGCACGCTTTTCGCGGAAAAGCTGGTCGAGGGCGGCGCAAAGGTCGCCATCCGTGCGACGCTGAATGTCGGCGCGCTGACGCCGGCCGGCTGCGCCAAAATCCGGCTGCCGCCGCATGAGCGCGATATGGCCGCCCGCATGATGCGCGCCTATGAGGAGATGGGCTGCGAACCATCCTGGACCTGCGCGCCTTATCAGGCCGGCCACCGGCCGAAGGCGGGAATCGACGTCGCCTGGGGCGAGTCCAACGCCGTCGTGTTCTGCAATTCGGTGCTGGGCGCGCGCACCAACCGCTATGGCGACTTTCTCGACATCGCCTGTGCGATTGCAGGCGTCGCGCCAGATTACGGCCTGCACCGCCCGGAGAACCGGCTCGCGACGCTGGTGATCGACGCCTCCGGCCTGTCGCGGGAGCTGCGCGCCTCGGACGTGTTCTACCCCGTGCTCGGAGCCTTTCTCGGCCGCAACGCCGGAACCGCCGTCGCCGTCATCGAGGGGCTGCAGGGCTGCACCACCGAGGATCGCCTCAAGGCGCTCGGCGCGTCCGCTGCCTCGGCCGGCGGCGTCGGACTGTTTCATGTTAAGGGCGTCACGCCGGAAGCGCCCGATCTCGACACCGCACTCGGCCAAAAGCCCGCGCTGGAGCGGATCGTTGTCACGGAAGACGCCGTGCAAGAGACGCTGGCGCGTCTCTCGACGAGCGCTGGGACCGACCGCGTCGATGCGGTCGCGATCGGCTCGCCGCATCTCTCGCTGGCCGAGATCGAGGAGGTCGAGCGGCGGCTGGCGGGGCGCCCGCTCGCCGTCCCGCTCTACGCCAACACCGGCCGCCATGTCGTCGGCCCACTGGCCGAGCGCGGCCGGCGCGCCGCGCTGGAAGCGCAGGGCGTCAAATTCGTGGTCGATACCTGCGTCGTGGCGACGCCGATCCTGCCCGACATCGACGGCGCGGTGCTGATGACGAACTCGGGCAAATTCGCCCATTACGCGCCAGGAAACACCGGCTATGCGGTGAGCTACGGCTCGCTGGCCGAATGCGTCGAGAGCGCGGTCGCCGGCCGGCTGGTCAGGGAGCCGCGCGCATGGTCCTGAATGCGGAAATCCTGATTCCCGGCTCGGCCGTCACGGCGACATGCCTGGCGCTGACCGCACCGATCAGCTTCTGGGGCGGCGTCGATCCGCGCTCGGGCGCGATCATCGACGCCCGCCATCCGCAGCGGGGCCAGAGCATCGCAGGCCTCGTGCTGGCGCTCCCGGGCACGATCGGCTCCTCCTCGGCCTCAGCCGTGCTGCTCGAACTCGTCCACGCGGGCAAAGCCCCGGCCGCGATCCTGATGCACGAGCCCGACGCCATATTGTTGCTGGGGCTGATCGTGGCGCGCGAGATGGGTTGGGCCGTGCCGCAGGCGCTCAAGGTTCCCGCCGACAAACAGCGCGGGCTCGACGGCCGCAGACTGCGCCTCACCGGCGACGGCACGATCACGCCGGAATAAGACAACCGAACCACTACGGAGAAAAACGCCGATGCCGATCGAGACCGTCAGGGGCGAGCCCTTCAACATCGCGCTCGACGGAGCGCCCGACGCGCCCGTCCTGCTGCTGTCGAACTCGCTTGGCACCAATCTGACGATGTGGGACCCGCAGGTGGCGGAATGGGCCAAGAGCTTCCGCGTCGTGCGCTACGATTCGCGCGGCCACGGCAAATCGACCGCCGAAGACACACCGTACTCCATCGCGCAACTCGGACAGGACGCGCTCGCCATCCTCGACCATCTCGGCATCGACCGCGCGCATTGGTGCGGACTCTCCAAGGGCGGCATGGTCGGACAATGGCTTGCGACCCATCACGGCAAGCGCCTCAACCGTGTCGTGCTCGCCAACACCGGTGCGCGCATGGGTCCGCCCGAGCTCTGGAACAGCCGCATTGCGAACGTACGGGCAAACGGCATGGCCGGGCTGGTCCAGCCGACGCTGGAACGCTGGTTCAGCCCGGCTTTCCGCGATCGCGACGCCGCCACCGTGGCGAAGGTCAGCGAGATGTTGAAGACCACCCCGCCGCTCGGCTACGCCAATTGCTGCGCCGCCATCCGCGACATGGACCAGCGCGAGCCGATCCGCGCCATCGTCAACCCGGTGCTGGTGATCATCGGCAAGCTCGATCCGGCGACGCCGCCGGCGGCCGGCCATCTCATCGCCGACGCAATCCACGGCGCGCAGCGCGTCGAGTTCGACGCCGCCCACCTCTCAAATCTCGAGCAGCCGGACGCCTTCATCAAGGCCGTGCTCGATTTTCTGAAGGCCTGACCTGCCGACGACCAAGGAGCCTGCCATGGACGACGCCACCCGCTATGCCGAGGGCATGAAGACCCGCCGCGCCGTGCTGGGCGAGACCTACGTCGACAAGGCGAGCTCGGGCCTGACCGACTTCAACCGCGAATGGCAGGAGTTCATCACCCGCAACGCCTGGAACGACATCTGGAACCGGCCGGGCCTCGCGCGCCGCGAGCGCTCGATCATCGTGCTCTCGATCGCGGCCGTACTCGGGGCCTGGGGCGAGTTCCGCATTCATGTCCGCGGCGCGCTCAACAACGGCATGAGCCGAGACGAGATCAAGGAGGTCTTGATGCAGACCTCCGTCTATGCCGGCGTTCCCGCCGCCAACCACGCGTTCAAGGAGGCCGCCAGCGTCTTCGCCGAGATCGAGGCCGAACGCTAGCGGGCGGGCTGGCCGCCGACATGGGTGGTCGCGGCAGCGCCCGCCCGGTTGCCGCGGTCCAGACAGACCGTCGCGTCCGCTCCGTCGCAGACACCCGACAGGAACCCGGCCAGGAATGCGTCGCCCGCACCCGTGCTGTCGATGCACGCTACCGAGGGGGCGGGCGCGATCAGCGGCTCGACGCCAGCCGCGCAATACTCCGCCCCCCCGGCCCCGCGTTTGATCACGACAGCGTCATAGGACTGGAGCAGCGCCGCGCGCTGATGGTGCGGCTGGTGCGCGCCGGTCAGCGCCGCAGCCTCCGCCTCGTTGGGGAAGCAGATCGCCGCGCCCCGCGTCCAATCGACGAACGCGTTCGGACCGACTTCGTGGAGAAAAGAAACCGAAGCCGGATCGACCGTCACGACAAGCTTGTTCTCGCGGGCCCGCCGCATCAGGTCGAGCACGGCGGCGCGCGGCCCCGGCGTGAACAGCGCGTAGCCCGAGACATGCAGGAGGCCGACCCCGTCCAGCAGGCGGTCGGGCAGATCCTCCAGCGACAGACCGTCATTCGCACCCCGATCTGTCAGGAAGCTTCGCTCGCCATCGGGATCGACCAGGCTGATCAGTGTGCCGGACTGCCGCATCCTGTCCGCTGCCAAGACGGCATCGACGCCGTGACACCCGAGGTGGTCCCGAAACCAGCCGGCATCGGCGGCGCCTACCCGGCCCGCGAAGCGGGTTTTCACGCCGAAATGGGCAAGCCAGGCCGCCTGGTTCGCGCCGGAGCCCCCGGGAAGCGAGCGGATCGCGGCTCGGCAGTCGGAGCCCCGCACCAAAGGACCTTCGGGGCGAACGATGACGTCGGTCATGATGTCGCCGACGACGAGGACGCACGCCTCCCGCAGACGCAGGCCCGGCTCCGGCAGAATCAACGCGCCGGGCCGAGCTGTGCGGCGAGCGCACAGGCCAGCCGCCCCGCCACCGCCGCATTGTTCTTAACCAGCGCGATGTTGGCCTGCAGGCTGCGCCCTCCCGTCGTCTGGAAGATGCGGTTGAGCAGGTAGGGCGTCAGCGCCTTGCCGAAGATTCCAGCCGCCGTCGCCTCGGCGACAGCGGCGTCGATCAGGCCGTCGATCTCGCCTGCGTCCAGGGCGTCGGGCTCGGGGATCGGATTGGCGACGAGCACGCCGCCTGGCATGCCGAGCGCACGCTGCACCAGAATGGCCCCGGCAATCGCCTCCACCGTGTCGAAGCGATGATCGACGTGGTGCCCGCTGCTCCGGGCAAAGAAGGCCGGGAACTCGTCGGTGCCGTAGCCGAGGACGGGAACGCCGTGCGTCTCGAGCACCTCCAGGGTCTTGGCGATGTCGAGGATCGACTTGGCCCCCGCGCACACCACCGCAACGGGCGTCGCGCCGAGTTCGATCAGGTCGGCCGAGATGTCGAAAGTCGACTCCGCCCCCCGATGCACGCCGCCGATACCGCCCGTTGCGAACACCGCGATCCCCGACAGCGCCGCGATCTGCATCGTGGTCGCCACGGTGGTCCCCGCAAGCCGTCTTTGGACCAGCAGCGCGGCCATGTCGCGCCGCGAGGCCTTCGCCGCGTTATGTCCCTCGCGCGCCAGGCGCTCCAGCGCATCTCCGGCGACGCCGACCACGACGCGGCCGTCGATCAGGGCAATCGTCGCCGGCACAGCACCAGCCTCGCGCACCACCGCCTCGACCTCGCGGGCCATGGCGAGATTCTGCGGGTAGGGCATCCCATGCGTGATGATCGTCGATTCCAGGGCGACGACGGCGCGCCCTGCCGCCAGCGCGGACGAAACCTCGTCCGAGATCGACAGGAGGGTGAGCAGCAATGGCGGCGGGGGCATACGGAAAGGGTCGGGCATGGGCGCTCTTCAGGAGACGAGTCGCCGACGCGAGGTCGCCGAGCGGTTGGAGCCCACGAACGCGGCCCCCAAGCTGAGAAGGCCACGGCTCATGCCATTGCCGCGCATGCGACGTCTCATCATCGCGGCGGTCACTCCCGTCCCAGCGTCGCCAGCAGGCCGCCGCGCAGATGCGCCATCAGGCGGTCGCTGGCCGCCATCGCGGCCTCGGGATCGGCGGTCGCCAGCGCCTGCGCGAAGGCCACGTGATGCTGGGCGGCGGGCACCAGATCGTCCTGCCGCTCGAAATGATACCAGGCGCGCCGGATCAGCGCCTGCAGCGGTTCGGCCGCGCGAGTCGCATAGGGGCTGCGTGCGGCGGTCGCCACCGCCGCGTCGAACTCCTTGTCGAGCCGCATATAGGCGTTTGCGTCGCCGTCCTCGGCCGCCGCACGCATGGCGCGCGCCGCCTCGACGATGGCGATCCGCTCGCGCGGGCTCGCGCGCTTTGCCGCCTCGACGGCGATCAGGCGCTCCAGTACCTCGCGCGCATCCAGCGCCGCCATGATGTCGATCGCGTTGATGCCCGCGACGAGCACGCCCTTGCGCGGCAGCACCTCGACCAGCCCCTGCTGCGCCAGCCGGATCAGCGCCTCGCGCACGGGCGTGCGGCCGACGCCGACCATGTCGATGAGTTGCGCCTCGGTCAGCGACGCGCCCGGACGCAGCGACAGGGTGACGATCGCCTCCTCCAGCCTCCGATAGGCGATCTCGGACAGGCTGAGGCCCGCATTGTCGTCGATCGGGCGGGACGGCGCGCTCGCGATACGCTGGTCGTCGAGGCTTCGAAAGGTCACGCGGCGCTCCGGGGCGCAGGAGCCGGCGTTGACGCTGATTGGCGCATTGATATATCACCCGTTGGATATCGCGCCCGGCACTCCGGGCCTGCAATCTGAAAGCGAAACAGGTTTGCGCGCAAGCGGCTTGTCGAGGATGCAAGACGGATGCGCCAGGCCCGTAGCGGGACCGGCAGGTGCGTGCTCGACGGGGGACCCGCGCCAGTGCAGAACTGCTGCAGGCGCAGTGCATCTGGCGACATCAAACCGAAGCATCCGACCGCGCTGACGACTCCGGGGCTGCCATGACGATCGACCTGCCGAATATCGACCTGCCATGAAGATCGCGATCATCGGCGCGGGCATCGTCGGCTGCGCCACGGCGCATGCGCTGCTGGACGAGGGTCACGAAGTCCTGATCCTCGACAGGGAAGGCCCCGCCTTCGGCCCTTCGCGCGGCAATGCCGGCTGGATGGCCCATACCGATATCCTGCCGATCGCCAGCCCCAAGATCCTGCGCCACGTCCCGACGTTTCTGCTCGATCCGCTCGGACCGCTCTCGATCAGGCCGGCCTATTTCGTGAAGCTGCTGCCCTGGCTCGCCCGCTTCGTGCTGGCAGCCCGCCCGCAGGCCTATGAACGCTCGATCCTTGGCATCGCCGCACTCCAGCAACTGGCGCTGCCCACCTGGCTGGCGCGGGCCGAGGCACTCGGTCTTGCCGGCCATATCCATCGGAAGGGCGGGCTCTATGCGTTCACCGACCGCAACGCCCTGGCCGAGGCCGGCGAGATCGCCAGACGGCAGGCCGAGTTCGGCATCACGGTAGACATGCTGCGCCCCGAGGAACTGCGTCAGCTCGAGCCTGCGCTGAAGGACAAGTTCGTCGGTGCGACCTTCCATCCCAACACAGCCCATATCTCCGACCCGCTCGCCCTGACGCTGGCCCTGTTCGAGGCGGCGCTGGCGCGCGGCGCAACCTTCGAGAAGTCGGAGGTCAGCAACATCTCGACGGCTGAGCGCCCTGCCCTGATCGGCCGCTGCGGCTTCCAGCGCGTGGTCGACCGCGCGGTCGTGGCGGCCGGCGCCTGGTCGAAGCCGCTGGCGGCGGCGCTCGGCGACCGCGTTCCGCTCGACACCGAGCGCGGCTACAACGTCTCGTTTCCCGGCGTCACCGGGCTGACCTCGCGGCCGATCGGCTTCGAGGGACATGGCTTCGTGGTGACGCCGCTGGAGAGCGGCCTGCGCATCGGCGGCGCGGTCGAGTTCGGCGGGCTCGACGCCGCCCCCAACCACGCCCGCACGAAGACGCTCTACGACAAGGCGACCGGCTTCGTCGAAGGACTGCCGGCTTTCGAGACGGGCAAACTCTGGATGGGTTTTCGTCCATCCCTGCCCGATTCGCTGCCCGTGATCGGATCGGCCAGCCGCAACCCCAACGTGCTCTATGCCTTCGGCCATGGCCATTACGGCATGACGCAATCGACAGCGACGGCGGGGCTCATCGCCGACCTGATCGCTGGTCGGGAGCCTGCCATCGACCTCTCGCCGTTCAGCCCACGCCGTTTCTGAATCACACTCTCAATCGGTCGAGCCAAGCTCATGACAACTCATACCTTCTTCTGCGTCGACGGCCACACCTGCGGCAATCCCGTGCGCATGGTCACAGGCGGCGGACCGGTGTTGAAGGGTGCCAACATGGTCGAGAAGCGGGCGCACTTTCTGGCGGAATACGACTGGATCCGGACCGGCCTGATGTTCGAGCCGCGCGGGCACGACATGATGTCGGGCGCGATCCTCTATCCGCCGACGCGCGACGACGCCGACATCGCCTTCCTCTTCATCGAGACCTCCGGCTGCCTGCCGATGTGCGGCCATGGCACGATCGGCACGGTGACCATGGCGCTGGAGCGCGGGCTGGTGACGCCGCGCGAGGAGGGCGTGCTCCGGATCGACACGCCCGCCGGCCTCGTCACCGCGACCTATGTCCGCAACGGCCCCTATATCGACAGCGTCCGCATCACCAACATCGCGAGCTACCTGCACGCGACGGGCTTGAACGCCGAGGTCGAGGGGCTGGGCGAGGTGACGGTCGATGTCGCCTATGGCGGCAATTTCTATGCGATCGTCGATCCTCAAGCCGCCATTCGCGACATCGCCGACGTGAACCCGTCCGACCTGCTGCGCTGGAGCCCGAAGCTGCGCGCCGCGCTGAACGCGAAATACCGGTTCGTCCACCCGGAAAACCCGGCGATCAACGGCCTGTCTCATATCCTTTGGACCGGCGCGCCGACGGTTGAGGGCGCCCATGCCCGAAACGCCGTGTTCTATGGCGACAAGGCGCTTGATCGCTCGCCCTGCGGCACCGGCACCTCCTCGCGCATGGCGCAATGGGCAGCGCAGGGGAAACTGAAGGTCGGCGACGATTTCGTGCATGAGAGCATCATCGGCACGTTGTTTCGGGGCCGCGTCGAGGCAGCCGCAAAAGTCGGCCCGCATGACGCGATCATCCCCTCGATCGAGGGCTGGGCGAGGATGACCGGCTACAACACCATCTTCATCGATGACCGCGACCCGCTGGCGCATGGGTTCACGGTGGCGGACAAGGCCTGATCGCGAGAGCGCCGCAAACGATCCACCGGGAGAGCGCCCGGGTTGCAGGATCGCCGCACTGCCCACCCCGCAATCATGTTGCGCCAAATCGCCTCGCGGCGGCAAAGTCGGCTGCCTAATCGAGCGGCAACCGAGCCCAGATTGCTTTTGACAGTTTTGTGGCGCGGCGCGATTGTCGAACCCGCGCGGCGTTGGTAGCTCTGCGCGGCAATCGTATCCCGCATGCGCCGGCGTCATGCCGGCGTAACAGAACGGGAGCTGGTTCAAGGGGTCGTGCGTCTCGATGGAAGTGTTCCTGCAGCAGCTCATCAACGGGCTGACCCTCGGGTCGATCTACGGCCTCATCGCCATCGGCTACACGATGGTCTTCGGCATCATCGGCATGGTGAACTTCGCCCATGGCGACATCTTCATGCTCTCGGCCTTCATCGCGCTGATCTTCTTCATGCTGATCGCGTCATGGTTCGGGGCCGGGCTGATCGTGGTGGCGCTGATCGTCGTGCTGGTGTTGGCGATGTTCTTCACCTCGCTCTGGAACTGGGCGATCGAGCGCGTCGCCTATCGCCCTTTGCGCGGCTCTTTCCGCCTCGCGCCGCTGATCTCGGCGATCGGCATGTCGATCTTCCTGATGAACTTCGTCCAGGTCGTGCAGGGCCCGCGCAACAAATCGACCGCGCCGATGCTCAACAAGTCGATCACGCTGATCGAGAGCGCGACCTATTCGGTGCAGATCTCCTACAAGCAGATCGTCATCATCGTGACGACGGCCGTCCTCCTCGCCGCCTTCTGGTGGATCGTCCAGAAGACGCCGCTCGGCCGCGCCCAGCGCGCCTGCGAGCAGGATCGCAAGATGGCGGCGCTGCTCGGCATCGACGTCGACCGCACCATCTCGATCACCTTCATCATGGGCGCGGCGCTCGCAGCCGTCGCCGGCGTGATGTACCTCGTGCTCTATGGCGTGGTCTCGTTCCATGACGGCTTCGTGCCGGGCGTGAAGGCCTTCACCGCTGCCGTGCTCGGCGGCATCGGCTCACTGCCTGGCGCCGTGATCGGCGGGCTGCTCATTGGCCTGATCGAGGTGCTGTGGTCGGCCTATTTCACGATCGACTACAAGGACGTCGCGGCCTTCTGCATCCTCGCGATCGTGCTGGTCTTCATGCCGTCTGGCATTCTCGGCCGACCCGAAGTCGAGAAGGTCTGACGTCATGGCAAGCGCAACCACTCCCGCCAGGCGCGAGCGCGACATGAAGGCGGCACTGAAGGAGGCCGGATTCTCGGCGCTCGTGACCTTCGGCCTCTGCATCCCGATCATCGCCTGGGGCACGCGCCAGAATATCGAGAACGTGCTGGTGCTCGATCCGCGCTGGGACGCGGTCGCCTGGGCGGTCGCGATCGTCTTCGTCGGCCGCTTCCTCGTGGCGCTGCGCGCGCAGAACACCTCCGAGCGCCAGTCGCTGGTGCGCTTCCTGCCGCATGGCAGCTTCGCCTGGCTTCAGGCGCATTCGCGCACATTCTCGTTGCTCGGGCTCGGCTTCCTGGTCACCTTCCCGATCATCGCGATCACGCTCTCGGGCTGGGGCGGAGCGCTGAAATGGATCGACAATTTCGGCGTCCAGATCCTGATCTACGTCATGCTCGGCTGGGGGCTGAACATCGTCGTGGGTCTCGCCGGCCTGCTCGACCTCGGCTATGTCGCCTTCTATGCGGTCGGCGCCTATTCCTATGCGCTGCTGGCCAAGAATTTCGGCCTGTCCTTCTGGATCCTGCTGCCGCTGTCGGGCATCCTCGCCGCCTTCTGGGGCATGCTGCTCGGCTTCCCCGTGCTGCGGCTGCGCGGCGACTATCTCGCCATCGTGACGCTCGCCTTCGGCGAGATCATCCGCCTCGTCCTGATCAACTGGGTCGATTTCTCGGGCGGATACGCCGGCATCTCGGGAATTCCTCGCCCGAGCTTCTTCGGCATCCCGTTCAATGCCAGCGACACCGGCTTCGCGGCCGTGTTCGGGCTCGAATTCTCGCCGCTCTACCGAACAATCTTCCTCTACTACCTGATCCTGTGCCTAGCCCTGCTGACGGCGTTCGTCACGCTCAGGCTCCGACGGCTGCCGGTGGGACGCGCCTGGGAGGCGCTGCGCGAGGACGAGATCGCCTGCCGCTCGCTCGGCATCAACACCACCAACACCAAGCTGACCGCCTTCTCGATCGGCGCGATGTTCGGCGGCTTCGCCGGCGCATTCTTCTCGGCGCGGCAGGGCTTCATCTCGCCTGAATCCTTCGTCTTCATGGAGTCGGCGATCATCCTCGCCATCGTCGTGCTCGGTGGCATGGGCTCGCTCTGGGGCTGCGCGATCGCCGCCATCGCGATGATCGGCGGCACGGAACTCCTGCGCGAACTCGATCTGCTGAAGGCGGTGTTCGGCAACGACTTCGATCCGACCAAATACCGCATGCTGATCTTCGGGCTGGCCATGGTCGTGATCATGATCTGGAAGCCGCGCGGGCTGATCTCGACCCGCGAGCCGACCGCCTTCCTGAAGGAGAAAAAGGCGATCTCGTCCGACATGGTGCAGGAGGGACACGGCTGATGTCCGCTCCCGCGCTGCTGCAGGTCGAGCATCTGACGATGCGCTTCGGCGGCCTCACCGCCGTCAACGACCTTTCCTTCGAAGCCCGCAAGGGCGACATCACCGCGCTGATCGGCCCCAATGGTGCCGGCAAGACCACGGTCTTCAACTGCATCACCGGCTTCTACAAGCCGACTGAGGGCATGATCACGCTGACGCAGGAATCTGGTGCGAGCTTCCTGCTGGAGCGCATGCCGGATTTCCAGATCTCGTGGAAAGCCAAGGTCGCGCGCACCTTCCAGAATATCCGGCTCTTCGGCGGCATGACCGTGCTGGAAAACCTGCTGGTCGCGCAGCACAACCCGCTGATGATCGCGTCGGGCTTCACCTTCCTCGGCGTGCTCGGCATCGGCGGCTACAAGGCGCGCGAGGCGGAGGCGATCGAGAAGGCCAAATTCTGGCTGGAGAAGATCAACCTGATCGACCGCGCCGACGATCCCGCAGCCGACCTGCCCTATGGCGACCAGCGCCGCCTCGAGATCGCGCGCGCCATGTGTACCGATCCCGTGCTGCTCTGCCTCGACGAGCCGGCCGCCGGCCTCAATCCGCGCGAGAGCGCCGATCTCAACGAGCTGCTGCTCTCGATCCGCAAGGATATCGGCACGGCGCTGCTGCTGATCGAACATGACATGTCGGTGGTGATGGAGATTTCGGACCATGTCGTTGTGCTGGATTACGGCACGAAGATCGCCGACGGCACGCCGGCGCAGATCCAGGCCGATCCCAGGGTGATCGCCGCCTATCTCGGCGTCGACGACGACGAGGTCGCAGCTGTCGAAGCAGAGGTCGGCATCGCATGACCGGGACCGCCCCTCTCCTCTGCTGCCGCGGAGTCAAGACTTACTACGGCAAGATCATCGCGTTGAAGGGGGTCGATCTCGACGTCAGCGAAGGCGAGATCGTCACCATGATCGGCGCCAATGGCGCCGGCAAATCGACGCTGATGATGACGATCTTCGGCAATCCGCAAGCCCGCGAAGGCACGATAACCTATCAGGGCCGCGACATCACGAAGATGCCGAGCCATGAGATCGCCAGGCTCGGAATTGCTCAGTCGCCCGAAGGAAGACGAATCTTCCCGCGCATGACCGTGTTCGAAAACCTGCAGATGGGCGCGGCCGTGCGCGGCCTGCAGCATTTCGACGAGGATCTGGAGAAGATCTGCGTGCTGTTCCCGCGCATCAGGGAGCGTCTGCAGCAACGGGGCGGAACGTTGTCCGGCGGCGAGCAGCAGATGGTGGCGATCGCGCGTGCGCTGATGGCGCGACCGAAGCTCCTGCTGCTGGACGAGCCGTCGCTGGGCCTCGCGCCGCTGATCGTGAAGCAGATTTTCGAGGCAATTCGCGAGCTCAACAAGACCCAGGGCCTGACCGTGTTTCTGGTGGAGCAGAACGCCTTCCATGCGCTCAAGCTCGCCCATCGCGGCTATGTCATGGTCAACGGCGTCGTCACCATGAGCGGCACGGGCCAGGACCTGCTGGCCAACCCGCAGGTGCGCGCGGCTTATCTCGAAGGCGGGAGGCACTGATGCAGGGCATTCTCTACGAGGAACCGACGATCTGGCTGTTTCTGCTCGTCACCGTGGTGATGGGCGGCTGGCTCGCCTGGATGACGGGTCGCGCCATGGCGCTGACCTGGAAGCCTAACTGGCAGCTGGTGATCTATGTGCTGGTGCTTGGCCTCGTCGTCCGCTTCATCCATTTCGCCCTGTTCCAGGCGACATTGCTGACGCTGCATTTCTACATCGTCGACACCATCGTGCTCATGATCTTCGCCTTCGCCGGCTGGCGCTACAACCGCGCACGGCAGATGACCACGCAGTATCGCTGGCTCTTCGAGCGCGCCGGCCCTTTTGGCTGGAAACCGCGCGAGGGTGTCACGATAAAGGCCGGAATCGCCTGAAAAGGCAGCAAGCTTGACGCGTGACAGACCGTCGAAAAAGCGCAAGACTGCGTTCCACGGTAGCACCACGCGCCGAGACGGGCGGACAATGAAAGCCCGTTCACAGTGACAATGCAGGGGAGTCTCATCTCATGAAGAAACTGCTGTTGAGCGGCATCGCGCTCGGCGCGGTCCTCGCCTTCTCGGGCGTGGCCAATGCGCAGATCAAGCTCGGCGTCGCCGGACCGATCACCGGCCCCAACGCCGCCTTCGGCGCCCAGCTGAAGAACGGCACCGAGCAGGCGGTCGAGGACATCAACGCGGCCGGCGGCATCCTCGGCCAGAAGATCACGGTCGTTGTCGGCGACGACGTTTCCGATCCCAAGCAGGGCGTCTCGGTCGCCAACAAGTTCGTCGGCGACGGCGTCAAGCTGGTGGTCGGCCACTTCAACTCCGGCGTCACCATGCCGGCCTCGGAAGTCTATGCCGAGAACGGCATCCTGATGATCTCGCCTTCGGCCACCAACCCGAAGATCACCGAGCGCGGCCTGTGGAACGTCTTCCGCACCTGCGGCCGCGACGACCAGCAGGGCGAGGTAGCGGCGAGCTACATCGCCAAGAATCTCAAGGACAAGAAGATCGCCGTCGTCCACGACAAGACCACCTATGGCCAGGGCCTTGCCGACGAGACCCGCAAGGGCCTGACCAAGGCCGGCGTCAAGGACGTGCTCTATGAAGGCGTCAACGCGGGCGAGAAGGACTTCTCGGCGCTCATCTCCAAGATCAAGTCGACCGGCGCCGACTATCTCTACTGGGGCGGCCTGCACACCGAAGGCGGCCTGATCGTACGTCAGATGCGCGACCAAGGCCTCAAGACGGTCATGATCTCGGGCGACGGCATCACCACCGACGAGTTCTCGACGATCGGCGGCCCCGGCGTCGAAGGCACGCTGATGACCTTCCCGCCGGACCCGCAGAAGCGCCCCGAGGCGGCCGCGGTCATCAAGAAGTTCGAAGCCAAGAAGTTCAAGCCCGAAGCCTACACCCTGTACAGCTACGCCGCCGTGCAGGTCATGGCCGAGGGCGCCAAGCGCGCCAACTCGCTCGACCCCAAGAAGATCTCGGCCTCGCTGGCCGGCGGCGCGCCGGTCAAGACCGTGATCGGCGATCTCGCCTTCGACAAGAAGGGCGACATCACCCGTCCGGACTACACCATGTACACCTGGAAGAAGGGCGCCGACGGCAAGATCACCTATGTCGAGAACTGATCTCGACGGCTGATCGCGTCATCTGAGCGCGCTTTTGCGTGAAATGAGACCGCCCCGGAGCGATCCGGGGCGGTTTTTCTGTCCGATTGTCATTTCGGAGCGCTGCGCAGCAGCGAACCCGGATTGACCATGGCAGCTGAGCCGCTCAGCCCAATTTCCTGAGAAATCCTGCAAACTGCAGCAGCCCGTCCGGCCAGGGTCCGTGCCCGGACTCAGTATTGAGATGGCCGCTGTCGCCGGCGTCGACGAAATCCGCGCCCCAGGCCGCTGCAAGCGCCCTCGCTTCGTCCTGCGGGCAATGCGGGTCGGTTGCGCTGGCGATCACGGTTGCCGGGAACGGCAGCGTCTCGCGACGATGCGCGGCGAAAGCCGGCTCCATGCCGGGCAGCGCGCGCTTGGCCTGCTCGTCCGCAGGCGCGACCAGAAAGGCGCCGGCGACCTCGCCGGGCTTCAACTGCTCGGCCGCATGCGCGACAGCGCTGACGCCGCAGGAATGCGCCACGAGCACCACCGGCCGGCTCGCCACCCGCACCGCCTCGACGATGCGTCGGGACCAACCCTCGCGCGAAGGCTTCTCCCAATCGTCCTGGACGACGCGACGCGCGGTCTTGAGCTTGCTCTCCCAGCGGCTCTGCCAGTGGTCTGGACCTGAGCCCGACCAGCCGGGAATGATGAGAATGTCGACGTCGGAGGATTTCATATCAGAGAACCGTAGACCTCAAGCGCCAAAAACCCGCGCAAAAATCGTGTCCACATGCTTGAAGTGATAGCCCTCGTCGAACATCGCCTCGAGTTCGGCCTCTGACAGCCTCGCCGTCACCTCGGCGTCCTTCTTGAGGTTCGTCAAAAAATCCTCGCCATGCTCCCAGGTGCGCATCGCGTTGCGCTGGACCAGCGCATAGCTCTCTTCGCGGCTGGCTCCGGCCTGCGTCAGCGCCAGCAGCACGCGCTGCGAGTTGTGGAGGCCCCCAAGCCTGTCGAGGTTCTTGCGCATGTTGTCGGGATAGATCAGCAGCTTATCGATCACGCCGGTCAGACGCACCAGAGCGAAATCGAGCGTCACGGTGGCATCAGGCCCGATCATGCGCTCGACGCTCGAATGCGAGATATCGCGCTCGTGCCAGAGCGCCACGTTCTCCAGCGCCGGCACGACCATGCCGCGCACGAGGCGGGCAAGGCCCGTCAGGTTCTCGGTCAGCACCGGGTTGCGCTTGTGCGGCATCGCGGACGAGCCCTTCTGCCCCGGCGAGAAGAACTCCTCGGCCTCGTAGACCTCTGTCCGCTGCAGATGCCGGATCTCGGTCGCCAGCCGCTCGACGCTGGAGGCGACGACGCCCAGCGTGGCAAAATACATTGCGTGCCTGTCGCGCGGGATGACCTGCGTCGAGACGGACTCGATCGTCAGTCCCATCATCTGCGCGACATGGGCCTCCACCGCCGGATCGATATTCGCGAAGGTGCCGACCGCGCCGGAGATCGCGCAGGTCGCGATTTCTGCGCGGGCCGCCACGAGCCGCG
Source organism: Rhizobiales bacterium CCH3-A5 (assembly GCA_001556025.1). GTDB lineage: Bacteria > Pseudomonadota > Alphaproteobacteria > Rhizobiales > Beijerinckiaceae > Allobosea. The sequence goes on along the minus strand of LSIB01000081.1, from coordinate 91,779 downwards.
CCCGGCACCGGTCGAACTCGGCATAGGCCTGCGCGAGCTTGAGCCCGAAGGTCACCGGCTCGGCATGAATGCCGTGAGAGCGGCCGATCGTCGGGGTCAGCCTGTGCTCGAAGGCGCGCCGCTTCAGCGCCGCCAGCAACCCATCGACGTCCGCGATCAAGATATCGGTGGCGCGGGCGAGCTGCACCGAGAGCGTGGTGTCGAGGATGTCCGACGAGGTCATGCCCTGATGGACGAAGCGCGCCTCGGGCCCGACGATTTCGGCCAGATGCGTCAGGAAGGCGATGACGTCGTGCTTGGTGACGCGCTCGATCTCGTCGATGCGGGCGACGTCGAAGACCGCGTCCTTCGCCTTGGCCCAGATCGTCGCAGCGGCCTCCTTCGGCACCACGCCGAGTTCGGCGAGCTTGTCGGTGGCGTGCGCCTCGATCTCGAACCAGATCTTGAACCGCGTCTGCGGCTCCCAGATGGCGACCATTTCGGGGCGGGAATAGCGCGGGATCATGCTCGGTCTTGCCTTGTGGCTATTCCGTCATGCGCGGCCTCATGCCGGGCATCCACATCTTGACCGGCGACGGAAATGACGAGCCGCGGAAGACGTGGATGGTCGGGACAAGCCCGACCATGACGGGGAAGGTTCGGTTACGCAGTCGTTGCAGTCACAATCTCAAACCCAGTCACCGCGCGCGGCTTCGGCCGCCTTGCGGATCGCGGCGATGTTTCCGGCATAGGCCGAAGGCCCGCCTTTGAAAACGGCCGAGCCAGCGACGAGCACATTCGCGCCAGCCCTGGCAGCCAGCGGCGCAGTCTCGGGCGTCGCGCCGCCGTCGATCTCGAGCGCGATCGGCCGCTCGCCGATCATGGCCCGGACGCGCGCGATCTTCTCGACGACGGAGGCGATGAAGCTCTGCCCGCCGAAACCGGGATTGACGGTCATCAGCAGGACCAGGTCGAGATCGTCGAGCAGCGGCTCGATCGCGCTCTCATGCGTGCCCGGGTTGAGCACGAGGCCGGCCTGCTTGCCGTGGCCCCTGATGGCCTGCAGCGTCCGATGCGGATGCGGGCCGGCCTCGACATGGAAGGAGATCAGGTCCGCCCCCGCCTTGGCGAAGGGCTCGACATAGGCGTCGACCGGCGCGATCATCAGATGCACGTCGAAGAACTTGCTCGTATGCGGCCGTATCGCCTTCAGCACATCGGGTCCGAAGGTGATGTTGGGCACGAAATGCCCGTCCATCACATCACAATGGATCCAGTCCGCGCCCGCTTCGTCGATCGCACGCACCTCCTCGCCGAGCCTGGAGAAATCGGCCGAGAGGATCGAGGGGGCGATGCGGATGGGAGCGCTCATGAGCGCGGGTTTAGCGGCCGGATGCCGGCCCCGCAATCGAAACCGCCGTTTTCTCAACGCCTCTCCACCGGCACGGACAGCCGCCGATCCGCCTCGGCGATCCCGGCCGCGACCTCGGCGAAGGCCGGCCGCTGCATAAGCCGCGCGAACCACGCCGAAAGGCCGGCATGGCAGGCGAGCGAAGGCCCGCCTAACCGCAGGCCAAACAGGATGCCCATGAACAAGGCGATATCGGCGGCACACAGCGCCGGACCGAAGAAGGCGCGACCACCAAGACGTTGATCGAGTTCGGCGTGGTGACGGGCAAGCGCGGCCTCGGCGATCTGCGCGTCGGCGTCCTGCGCCGCCTGCCGCTCGCGGTCCTGAACCGGCGGCGCGGTGCGGTGCATCAGGGGCTTCAGCGCCGCTAGAAGGATCTCGTCGGCGAAGAGCTCGTCCATGCGGCAGCGCGCCCGCTCGGCCGGGGTCGCGGGATAGAGCGCGAGCTGCGGATAGGCCTCGTCGAGATATTCGAGGATGATGGTGGAATCGTAGACGACGAGGCCACCATCGCTCAGCACCGGCACCTGCCCCTTCGGATTCAGCGCGATCACCTCGGGGTGCTTCGGATCGTAGCCGGTGGTCTGGTTGAACGGCACGACAATGCGCTCGAAAGCCAGGCCCTTCTCGCCCAGCGCGATCTCGACCTTGCGGGCGAACAGGCTCAAAGGGCCCGTGTAAAGCGTGATCATGATGCGGCTCCGGCTGCGGCGGCAGCAAAGCCTCGCAAAGGCCGGCGTCAGGCCCCGTCAGCAGCGCTTTCAGAGCGCTTGATCCGCGCTGCCACGCCGCGCAGCAGCCAGGGCAGCAGATAGATCGGGAACTGCGCCAGCGCGAAGAACAGGAAAGTCGTCGGCGGCACGCCGGCTCCCAGCGCCGCGACCAGCAGGCCCATATTGCGCTGGCCAGAACCGTATCCGACCATGAACCGGTCGGACGGCCGCAACGGGCGCAGGACAAGATAGCTCGCCATGATCCCGGCCAGCGAGACCGCGAAGGCGCAGGTGAGGAAGAACGCGACCTTGCCGGGATCGGCGATCGCCGCGCGGGTGACGCCGTCCATCGCCGCCACCGCGAAGATGAAGTACATCAGCACCCCGAAGCCATCGAGATTGGCCTTCATCGCCCTGATCCTTCCCATGCCGAGCCAGAGGCGCAGAAGCGTCGCCACCGCCATGCCGCCGCCGATGAAGAACAGCAGCCGCAGCGTCAGCACCCAGCGGTCGAGCGGGACGGCCGAGCCTGCCAGCAGATCGACCAGGAGCGGCGCGACGATGGGGCTGAGCAGCGTCGTCACGATGACGCCGGCGATGATCAGCGACGGCTCGAAGCCATATATGATAGCGACCGCGGGCGAGGACATGATCGGCGGCGCGGCCGCCAGCAGCGCAAGCCCCAGCACGAGACCGGGATCGAGCGCTGCCCGCCCGGTCAGCAAAAGCGCTCCGCCGATCAGCGCGACCGGGGCAACGACGAGCCAGAGCGCGCACAACAGCAGCTTCCGGGGCCGTCGCACCAGCCCGAGAATGATGCCGACATCGGCGCGCATGAAGGTGACGGTGGTGAAACAGAAGATCGAGACCGGCAGCAGCGGCCGCGCCGCGGCGGAAAACTGCGGCAGCGCCAGGCCGAGCAGGATCGAGAGCGCGAAGCCTTGCGTGCCGTAGCGGCCGAGCCAGGCTAGGCCGGCGGCGAGAGGAGCGGCAAGGCGCGCGATCATGAGGCCAGTTCGATCCGGGGGCGGGCTTGGACGCCGCCGCAGGGTCGCGGCGACGCGACACCGCCTACCATATCGCCGACACCTGCCGACAGAAAATTGCGGCAAACGGCGCGGGGCGACCATGCGCAGGACGACAGTCGCAGCTCTGGCGCAAAACTTGCGAAACTTCGTCCAACGCCTCGCGGAACCGGGCTCGCCCGCTGACTTTGCGCCGGAAACGGCTATTTCTACGAGGCTGTTGGCTGATGGGAGCAGGTGATGCGGGCGGATACGATCGTTCTGGGAGCCGGCATCGTCGGCATCTCGGTGGCGCTGCATCTGCAGAAGGCCGGCCGCTCGGTCCTGCTGGTCGATCGCGGCCAGCCCGGGGCCGAGACGAGCTACGGCAATGCCGGGCTGATCCAGCGCGAGGGCGTCTACCCTTACGGCTTCCCGCATGATTTCGGCGCGCTGATCCGCTACGCGATGAACAACACCATCGACGCGCATTACCACTGGAACGCGATCCCCAAGCTCGCGCCGTTCCTTTGGTCGTACTGGATGCATTCGCGCGCATCGCAGCACGAGGCGATCGCGCGGAAATACGCCACGCTGATCGAGCATTGCGTCAGCGAGCACGATGCGCTCGCCGCCGAGGCCGGCGCGACCGATCTGCTGCGCCGCAAGGGCTGGATGAAGGTGTTTCGCACGCAAGGCGAGCAGGACGCGCGCCTTGCCGAAGCCGCGCGCTGGAAGCGCGATTTCGGGCTGAATCACCGCGCGCTCGATGTCGCCACGCTGCGGGCCGAGGAGCCCCATCTCGACCAGAGCCTGATCGGCGGCCTGCACTGGACCGACCCGGTGACGGTGATCGACCCGCTCGGCCTGTCGAAAGCCTATCTCGCGCTGTTCGAGACGCTCGGCGGCCGATTGGCGCAGGGCGACGCCGGCACGCTGGCGCAGGACGGCGCAGGCTGGAACGTGACGCTGACCGAGGGCGTCAAGGCGACCGCGAAGGACGCTGTCATCGCGCTCGGCCCCTGGGCCGACATGGTCAACCACAAGCTCGGCTACCGCCTGCCGCTGGCCGTCAAGCGCGGCTATCACATGCATTACAAGCCGCTCGGCAACGCGGTGCTCAACCATCCGGTGCTCGACACCGAGCGTGGCTACTTCCTCGCGCCGATGCGGCAGGGCGTGCGCCTGACCACCGGCGCCGAATTCGCCGGCCGCGACGCGCCCAAGACCCCGGTGCAACTCGCTCGCGCGGAGCCGATTGCGAAGACACTGTTCCCGCTCGGAGAGCGGCTCGACGCGGAGCCCTGGCTCGGCAACCGCCCCTGCACGCCCGACATGATGCCGATCATCGGACCGGCCCCGAAACACAAGAACCTCTGGTTCTCGTTCGGCCACGCCCATCACGGGCTGACGCTGGCCGCCGTGACGGGGCGGATGATCGCCGAGATGGTGACGGGGCAGAAGGTGTTCGTGGACCCGACGCCGTTCGCGCCAGCTCGGTTCGGGTGATGTAATCCGCTCCGCCGTCCTGCTCGGCCTCGTGCCGAGCATCCACGTCTCAGGCACAGCGTTAGACGACGGAAGAGGTTGCTGGTCGGGACAAGCCCGACCATGACGAGGGGCGGCCCTGCGCCAGGCCCCCTCGCCTCGTCCGCCGAGCCCTGCCACGATCGCACCCGCAGATTATCCGACCAAAGGCTTCCCCATGGCCCTCGCCAAACCGCCCGTCCAGGACAACGCCTATGCGGCAGCCATCGCACTGCTGGAGCGCGCCCCGCTGATCGACGGGCATAACGACCTGCCCTACGTCATCCGCATGAGCCGCGCCGCCAAGGGCGATGTCGCAGCCTATGACCTGACCCGCGTGCATGAGGAGGTCGACACCGACATTCCACGCATGCGGGCCGGCATGTTGGCGGGCCAGTTCTTCGCGGCCTACATCCCGCCCAACCATAAGCATCCGGCCGGTTTCGCGCTCGCGCAGATCGCGCTGATGCGCGACATCCTGCGTCTCCACGCCGATGTCTTCCGGCCGGGCCTCTCGGCCGCCGACGTCGCGTTGGCGAAGGCCGAGGGCAAGATCGCGCTGTTCATGACGATCGAGAACGGCTCGGCGCTCGACAACCAGATCGATGCGCTCGACGCCTATTTTGGCCTCGGCGTGCGGCTGATGACGCTCTGCCACAACGGCACGCATGACTGGTGCGATTCAGCCACCGACGAGCCGAGGCACAATGGCCTGTCCGCTTTCGGCAAGGAGGTCATCGGCCGGATGAACAAGCTCGGCATGGTCGTCGATCTCGCCCATGTCTCGCCAAAGGTGATGCATGACGTGCTCGACATCAGCTCTGCGCCGGTCGTCTGGTCGCATTCCAACGCGTATTCGCTGTGCGACCATCCGCGCAATGTCCCCGACGACGTGCTCGACCGCGTCGCGGGCAACGGCGGCATCGTGATGGCGACCTTCGTGCCGGACTTCATCAGCCAGGCCTCGCGCGACTGGCACAAGCCTGCCAAGGACAAATACGGCAAGACGCCCGAGGGCACGGACCACGCGAAGGCCGAAGCCGAGATCGAGCGCAAGGCCGGCCCTCGCCCCAAGGCGACGCTGCCGGAATACTGCGACCATCTCGACTATCTGGCCGCCCGCATCGGCCACGACCATGTCGGCATCGGTTCGGACTTCTTCGGCTGGGTCAATCCCGACGGGCTGGAAGACACATCCGTGTTCCCGTCGCTGGTCGCGGAGCTGATCCGGCGCGGCTGGAGCGAGGAGAACCTCGAAAAGCTCGCTGGCGGCAACATTCTGCGGGTGATGCAGGCGGTGGAAAAGGCCGCCGCCTAGTCCGGCTTCACCGGCTCCGGGCTCGGCTGCAGCTCCGGCTGCATCGTGGAATCCGGAACGAGCTCCGGTTTTGACGCGGCCTGATCCAGCCGCGCGACGCCGGGAAAGCGCGAGCGCGCCCAGAGCTGCGCCAGGAACAACCCGAGCGGGATGCAGAGCAGCAACAGCACGATCAGGTAGCCGCGGTCGCCGCTCATCGTCCCCGTGATCCTCCAGAAATCCCGACGGCCGGCTTGACCGCAAAGCGCTGTCGCCCGACAGGACAAGCTCTGCCCTGTCGAGCGGGGCGCGTCCACCCTCACGCACGGCTTCGTCACATGCCCGGCTCCGGCACCGACCGCACCCGCCCTCCCGTTCAGGCCGCCGCGCCGGTGATCATCCTGGTCGAGCCGCAGATGGCCGAGAACATCGGCATGTGCGCCCGCGCCATGGCCAATTTCGGGCTCTCGGAGATGCGTCTCGTCGCCCCGCGCGACGGCTGGCCGAGCGGAGGCGGCCTGAAGAAGGGCGCAACCTCGGCCGCCTCTGGCGCGACCTACATCCTTGAAAACGCCCGGCTCTTCGCCAGCGCGGCCGAGGCCATGGCCGATCTCAACCATGTGCTGGCCACCACCGCGCGCGAGCGCGGCCAGATGAAACGCGTCGTCACTCCGGCCGAGGCGATGCCGCCGCTCGCTGAGCGCATCGGCGCAGGCGAGCGCGTCGGCATCCTGTTCGGGCGCGAGCGCATCGGCCTGACCAACGAGGAGATTTCGTTCGCCGACGCGATCCTGACCTTTCCGGTCAATCCGGCCTTCGCCTCGCTGAACCTCGCCCAGGCCGTGCTGCTGACCGGCTATGAATGGTTCAAGGCCACCGGCGGAGAGCCGCCCTTCCGAGAGACCCTGCTCTCGCCGCCCGCGACGCGCGAGACCGTGCTGTCGATGTTCGACTATGTCGAAGCCGAGCTCGATATCTGCGGCTTCTTCCCGCCCGGCAAGAAACCATCCATGACCGCCAATCTCCGCGATATCCTGCACCGCCTGAGCCTGACCGAGCAGGAGGCGCGCACATTGCGCGGCGTCTTCAAGTCGCTCACCGAAGGCCCGCGCCGCCGCAAGGCCGCCGAGCCGTAGCGGCGTTCCCGATCTCGTGATCGCGGCAGTCGAAATTCCGCCATGGCACATGGCTTGAAGAGACGTACGGCAGCGCCACCTTCGTTATGCTGCCCACACGGATATCCCCGATGCTCGATCGCCGGACACTACTGATGGGATCGGGCGCCATGACGGCGGGCGTCTTCACGACCGGCCAACCGGCCAGCGCCACCGATACAGACGTCGTCATCGTCGGCGCGGGCGCGGCCGGCATCGCCGCGGCCCATGCCCTCAAGGCCGCCGGCCGCAAGGCGATCATTCTCGAGGCACGAGACCGCACGGGCGGGCGAGCCTTCACCGATGCCTCGCTCGGCGCCGCCTATGACGCCGGCGCGATGTTCATCCACTGGGCCGAGCGCAATCCCTGGGTCGAGATCGCAAAGGAACTCGGCGTCGCGACGCCGGAGGAGCGCTGGGGCGGCGGCGGTTTTCAGGTTTTCGCCGATGGTCGGCCGATGCCTGAGACCGACCGGATGAAGCGGCGCGGCGCCTTCGGGCAGATCGACCGAAGGCTCGAGACGGTCGACATCGGCAAACGCGATATGTCGATCGCGGAGCTTCTGGGCGATCTCGGCCCCGACATGGCCCCGATCGCGGCCTCTGGCCTGCTGCTTTCGATCGGCGAGGAATCCGACCGCATCTCGGCGCGCGACTATCAGCGGCTCTGGGCCGGCGACGATTTTATCGTACCCTCCGGCTATGGCGCGCTTGTCGCGCGCCATGCGCAGGGCCTCGACATCCGGCTGAACGAGCCGGTCGGCGCGATCCGCTGGGACGGGCCGGGCGTCGTCGTCACCAGCCGCTCGGGCACGCTGCGCGCCAATGCCGTCATCGTCACCGTGCCTGTGGGCGTACTGAAAGCCGGCGGCATCCGCTTCACGCCGGAGCTGCCGGCCCGTCACCGCGATGCGCTCGCCGGCATCGGCATGGGCGCGCTGACCAAGATCGCGCTAAAGGTCGAGGGCGACCGCTTCGGCATCAGTCCCGGCACGAGCTATATCGAGGCCGGTTCGCCCAGGAAGCTGATGAATTTTGACCTGTTTCCGGACGGCAAGGACATCGTCATCGGCTATTGCGGCGGCGACTATGCCCGAGAGCTGTCCAAGGCCGGAACGCAAGCCGCGCGCGACCACGTCGTCGACCTTCTGGCGCGGATGATCGGCGAGGATTTCCGCAAGGCCGTCACCGGTGTCTCCTTTCCGGCCTGGTGGACCGACCCGTTCTCGCTCGGCTCCTATTCCGTCTGCCTGCCCGGCCGGGAACAGGCGCGCGATGCGCTGGCCCTGCCGATCGGCGAACGCATCTGGCTCGCGGGCGAGGCGACGGCCGGCGGCGGCGCAATGACGGTCGGCGGCGCGACGCTGGCGGGTCGTGCGGCCGCGGCGGCGGTGGCTCGGCTCAAGGTCTGACCACGACAAAGTCCGACCACAGCAAACCGCCGGGCGCAGGCCCGGCGTTGGACGCCTTTTGTGTGGAACCGTTCTCGAACTCCCGGCGTTGTCAGCCCATCGAACACCTCATGGGAGAGTGAACATGCTTAAGAATATCGCTATCGTTGCGCTGCTGGCCACCGTGCCCGCCAGCGCCTTCGCCCAGAACCCGCAGGGCGCCCAGGGCGGCGCTGTCGGCGGCGCGACTGCCGGTGCAGTTGGCGGCGCGATTGTCGGCGGCCCGGTCGGCGCGGTCGTGGGTGGCGTCGGCGGCGCCGTCGTCGGCGGCATCATCGGCGACCAGACCCCGCGCTTCCAGACCTATGTCGCGGAGCAGCGCGTGCAGTCCTACACCTATGCCGAGCCGGTCGCGGTCGGCACCGTTCTGCCGCAGGAAGGCGTCGTCTATCGCGAGATTCCGCGCGAGTACGGCAATACCGAGTATCGGTACACCGTCGTGAACGGTCGGACCGTCCTGGTCGAGCCGCGCACCCGCCGAATCGTCCAGATCATCAACTGATCTCAATACTCCGTCCTTCTGGCCGGAACGGCCCGCCGCAGCGATGCGGCGGGCTTTCGCATGTCAGAGCCCCAGTTCCCAGTTCTGCCCGACCAGATCCTGTCCGAAGGAATAATGGCGCTCCTCCGCAACAAGGCGAAAACCCTGAGCGACATAGATGGCGCGTGCCGCATGCAGGATGTCGTTGGTCCAGAGCACGATGCCAGCATAGCCGGCCGTCCGAGCGAATCCGATCGCTTCCGCGACCAGCCGCTTTCCGAGGCCGAGCCCTCTCGCCTCGGGCGCGACGATGACCAGCCTGAGCTTGGCCGTGCTTTCGCTCTCGCGGACGACGAAGGCGCTGCCGACCGGCTCTCCACGCCACTCCGCGATGAAGCAGCGCTCCAGACCCGGCCGGAACTCGCGCAGGAACTTGGCCGCAATCTCGGCGACGAGCGCCTCAAAACTGATGTCCCAGCCATAGTCTTGAGCATAGAGCCGGCCATGGGTCGCGACGACCCAGCCTATGTCGCCGGGGCGGTGCTCGCGGATCAGCGGCTCCGCGATCGTCGAGGCCTCGCCCGCCAGCAGCGCCTGCGCCTGCCCGAGCGCGGCGATCAGCCTGCCCTGCTCGCCGGGTGCAAGCCGCCGCAGGATCGCCTGAGCCTGCTCGCGCGAGGCCTGGTCGAGCGGCGCGAAGGCGGCCCGGCCCGCCGGCGTCAGCACGAGCCGCAGCGCCCGCCCATCCCGCGACGAGCGCTCGCGCGCAAGCCAGCCGGCCTCTGCAAAGCGCTTCAGGATACGCGACAGATAGGCCGGGTCGAGCCCAAGCTCGCGGGCGAGTTCGCTCGCGAGCCAGCCATCCCGCTGCGCCAGTTCGTAGAGCACCCGCGCCTCGGTCAGCGCGAAGCCGGAGCCATGCAGGCTGCCGCCCAGCGCGCCGACCCAACGCGTGTGAAAGCGGTTGAAGCGGCGGATCGCCTCGACGGCGGGCATCTCTGTCGTCGGGATCTGGCTTTCGGGCTGGGCCATGGCGAACCTCCACGAGGAGACTCCCGCAGGATAATGGACATTGTCAACTAAATTTGCATGAGCCGATCAGGCGCTTCTTGACCTCGCCTTAACCTCGCTCTGGCGGAATCTGGGAGTCTCCTTCTCTGCCGGATATGTCCATGCAGGTCGATCTTCTGGCCGGAACGGCCTATGCCGCGCTGGCGATGCCGCAGCGCCAGCCGACCATCCTCGTTTTCGATTCAGGGCTCGGCGGCTTGACCGTGCTCGATGCCACGGTGCGCGCCTGCCCCGGCGCGCGGATCGTCTACGCCGCCGACGACGCCGGCTTTCCCTATGGCCGGCTCGGCGAGGGAGAACTCGTCGCGCGCGTGCTGGCCGTGATGGAGCGGCTGGTCGCGCGTTGCCATCCCGACCTCGTCGTGATCGCCTGCAACACCGCCTCGACGCTGGTCCTGCCGGCCCTGCGGGCGCGCTTTGCGATCCCCTTCGTCGGCACGGTCCCGGCGATCAAGCCGGCCGCCGAGCTGACGAAGACGGGGCAGATCACGGTTTTGGCGACACCGGGCACGGTCGCGCGCGACTACACGCGCGGGCTGATCGAGACCTATGCCGGAGGCTGCACTGTCACGCTCGTCGGCTCGACCGCCCTTGCCGGCCTCGCGGAGGCTGCGCTGAAGGGCGAGCCGGTCGCCGACGAGGCGATCCTGGCCGAGATCGCACCCTGCTTCGTCGAGGCCGCTGGAGCGCGCACCGACGTCGTCACGCTGTCCTGCACGCATTATCCGCTACTGGTGGAACGCATGAAGCGGCTCGCGCCCTGGCATGTCGGCTGGATCGACCCCGCGCCGGCGATCGCGCGGCGTGTCGCGGGCCTGCTCGGGCCGACGGCGACGGCGCCGGCCGTGAGCGCTGGAGACGCGCTTGCGCTCTTCACCGATGGAAGCGGCCTCACCGGCCCCTTGCGCATCGCGCTCGCCGGATACGGCCTCGCCGACGTCGCCATCGAGCCGATGCCGCTGTTGAACTAGGGCCGGGAACCCTCTCTGCTATTGCGAGCTTCCCGTCAGGCTCGGCCTTGTGCCGAGCATCCACGTCTTTGGTCTGGGCTCGACGAGTGAAGACGTGGATGGTCGGGACAAGCCCGACCATGACGGAGAAAGCGCCATTCCGGTTTGACAAACCGGCTCCCGCATGGTTCTAGGCGCGCGTCGCGCGGGCCCGAAACGGCCCGCGTGGCTTTTTCCGCACCCGTGATCCGCTCTTGCATAGAGCCGGATCTGTCGCCCCGACAGGGGACAGGAGGGCGCGGTCCTCACTCGCGAACTCAAGAGGACACGCGATATGTCGAAGCGCCATGAGGCGAAGTACAAGATTGACCGTCGTCTCGGTCAGAACATCTGGGGCCGTCCGAAGTCCCCGGTCAACCGCCGCGAATACGGCCCCGGCCAGCACGGCCAGCGCCGCAAGGGCAAGCCCTCCGACTTCGGCACACAGCTGCGCGCCAAGCAGAAGCTCAAGGGCTATTACGGCTCGATCTCGGAGAAGCAGTTCCGCCGCTATTATGCCGAGGCGATCCGCCTCAAGGGCGATTCGGGCGAGAACCTGATCGGCCTGCTCGAGCGACGCCTGGATGCGGTGATCTACCGCGCCAAATTCGTTCCGACGGTCTTCGCAGCCCGCCAGTTCGTCAACCACGGGCACGTCACCGTGAACGGCAAGCGCGTCAACATCGCCTCCTACCAGGTCAAGCCGGGCGACGTGATCGCGGTCAAGGAGAGCTCGCGCCAGCTCGCCATCGTCATCGAGTCGGCGGCTCTCGCCGAGCGCGACGTGCCGGACTATCTCGACGCCGACCACACCAAGTCGACCGCCACCTTCACCCGCACCCCGACCCTGACGGACGTGCCCTATGCGGTGCAGATGGAGCCGAACCTGGTCATCGAGTTCTACTCGCGCTGATTCGGAAACCTAGCTCCCCGCCGCAAGGCGTTGCCTGAAAACAGAAAAGGGCGGCTCGCAAGAGCCGCCCTTTTTCGTTTGCCGGTCGAAGTCGCGGCGCAGGACGCCAAATGGGATGGCTCACAGATGCGAGCCGGCCTCGTCGCGGAAGAAGTAGCAGCCCAACCCCAGGCAGCCGATCAGGATCGAGATCGCATAGGGGCCAAACAGGCTCAGCACGAACACGCAGGCGATGAAGCCCCGCATCGACCAGGTCAGTGTCTTGTTGCTCATGGCGACCACTCGCGGTGAACTTACTGCCAAACCGTAAACGCAAAACTCTGAATTGAGCTTGAACAGCTAGTGTAAATGAAAGGTTACCGGTTGTTTCTCGCGATATAAGCCAAACGGCCTGCCGTCCCGCCGCGCGCTGACAAGCCGTTGCGACTCGGCGTATCGTCGCGCACCCATATCGGGAAAGGGACGACGATCATGAAGACGATGTTGATCGCAGCGCTCGCGCTGGGCTGCCTGACCGGCCAGGCCTTCGCGCAGGGAGCAAGCTGCGCGGTGCAGGCCACCGACAAGAAATTGGCCGGCGCAGCCAAGACCAGTTTCCTCGGCAAATGCGAGAAGGACGCCACCGCCGCCTGCGACAAGCAGGCCGCCGACAGGAAGCTCAATGGCGCGGCCAAGACGAGCTTCACCAAGAAATGCGTCACCGACGCCGTCGGGACCTGATGAGTCGAAAAGCCTCGGCCCAATAAAAAGGGCGGCTCCCAGGGCCGCCCTTCCTTCACTCTGTGTTCGCCTGATCAGCCGCGACGGTCCCAGTCGCCGCGATCGCGCCAGCGGCGCTCGCCGCGGTCATCGTCGTCACGATCCCAGCCGCCGCGACGCTCCTCCCAGCGTTCGCGCATCTGGCGCATCTGGCTGCGCCCCTCGGACATCGCCTCGCGCACGGCGCGGCGCGCGACCGTCTTCTGCTCGTCGCTGAGCGTGACCCAGAGCGGCCGCACCGTATCGGACAATTCCTTCATCCGTTGGGCGCGTTCCCCGCTGCGGGCGGACATGGCGTCCAGCCGCTCCATGATGTCGGCATGGCGGAAGGTCTCGCGCTGCTCGCGCATCGAGGCCCAGCGCTCGCGGCGCTGCTCGGCGCTCTTCTTGATCACGGCCTCGACACGCTCGAACAATGGCACCTGATCGGGCTTCAGGTTCATGTCGGTGCGTAGCTTGGCGAGACGCTCGTTGAGGCGCGCCTCCATGCGCTCGGCGCGGCGCTCGCGCCATTCGGTGCGGCGCTGCTCGCGCGATTCGGCGCGGCTCTCGGAGCGCTCCTGGCGTGTGCTGTCACCACCGCCCGCGGGCGGGATCGGCTGCGGCTGCTGGGCGATCGCGAAGGTCGCTGCCATGGCTGCGACCGAAGAGGCGGCGATCAGGGCAATGCGTTTCATGGGGCAATCTCCAAAGGAGTGTTGGGCAAAGGGTCGGTCGCCGAGCGGGTCTCGAAACGCCGGTTCGCGATGTCGCCACCATGCCGGGCAAGCCCTGACCCGGCGATGGCGCAAGCATGAAAAGATCGTAATGTGGACAGGACGCGCGGGCTGCCGCGATGTTCCCATCCTTCCGCCGATACGAGACGATGCGCAATCTGATCACCGATGTCCGCGGCGTCCTCGTCGGCAATGCGCAGGATGCGAGCGCCGCGACCGGCGTCAGCGTCGCGCTATTCGACCGGCCGACCATCGCCTCGGTCGCGATCCTCGGCGGCGCGCCCGGCACCCGCGACACCGCGCTGCTCGAGCCTGAGATGACGGTCGAGCATATCGACGCGATCGTGCTGTCGGGCGGCTCGGCCTGGGGGTTGTCGGCCGCCGACGGCGTCATGGCCTGGCTCGCGGCCGAGCAGCGCGGTTTCCCGGTCGGGGCGTATCGCGTGCCGATCGTCCCGCAGGCAATCCTGTTCGACCTGGCCAATGGCGGCGACAAGCCCTGGGCGGCGGGCGGCGGCGAATCGCCATACCGGACGCTTGGCCTGCAGGCGGTCGCAGGTTCGTCGCAGGACTTTGCGCTGGGCACGGAAGGCGCGGGCTTTGGTGCGACCACACAAAACCTCAAGGGCGGGCTCGGCTCGGCCAGCGCGCGGGCGGCGACCGGCCATGTCGTCGGCGCGCTGGTCGCGGTCAACGCGGTCGGTTCGGCCACGATTGGGGACGGCCCGTATTTCTGGGCCGGCGCCTACGAGCGCGACGCCGAGTTCGGCGGGCTCGGCTGGCCGGCCGCGCTCACGCCTGACGACCTGGCGCTGCGCTACAAGGGTGGGCCCGGCCGCAACACCACGATCGCGCTGGTCGCGACCGACGCCGCCCTGACCAAGGCGCAGTGCAAGCGGCTGGCGCTCGCGGCCCATGACGGGCTGGCGCGGGCGCTCCGGCCCGTCCACGCCCCGCTCGACGGCGATGTCGTCTTCTCCGCCGCCACGGGCCGCGCGGGCGCGCCATCCGACGCCTTCGCCCTGACCGACATCTGCGCCACGGCGGCCGATGTGCTGGCGCGGGCCATAGCGCGCGGCGTCTATGCCGCAACCGCCCTGCCCTTCGCGAATGCCAGACCGGCCTGGCGCGATGTTCATGGCGGCTGACCGGCGCGCGCCGTCGTGCTAGAGGCCGGCCCATGTCGACCGATGAATTCCTCGCCCGCTTCGGGGCCGCGGGCCACCGCCAGCCCGACCCCGTCGCAGCGGCGCAGAAGGCGATGCGCAACGCCCTGCCGAACCGCTTCTACGAGGCGGCTGCCGTGCTGGACCGTGATGGGCTGTTCCATGTCGCGCTGGACGGCCGCACCGCCCGAACGCCGGCGCGCAACCCGCTGGCTGTGGGCTCGCGGGCCGTCGCCGAAGCGCTCGCCGCCGAGTGGCAGGCGCAGATTGAGCGCATCGACCCGGCGAGAATGCCGCTGACCCGGCTGGTCAACTCGGCGCTGGACGGCGTCGCCGACCAGCATGAGGCGGTGCGCGTCGAGATCGTGCGCTATGCCGGCAGCGACGCGCTCTGCTACCGCGCCGGTGAACCCGAGGCGCTCGTGGAGCGTCAGAACGAACTCTGGAACCCGATCCTGCGCGAGATGGAAGGCGCGCTCGGCGCGCGCTTCGTGCTGGCACAAGGGGTGATGCACGCGCAGCAGCCGCAGACGACGCTGGATGCGGTCGCAGCCCGCGTCGCGGCGATCCAAGCGCCGGTCGCGCTCGCCGGCGCGCACAATGTGATGACGCTGACCGGTTCGACCATCCTGATGCTGGCGCTGGCGGATGGCCACCGGGATGCCGAGGCGATCTGGACCGCCGCCCATTGCGACGAGGACTACCAGATCGCGATCTGGGGCCAGGACGAGGAGGCGGCCGAGCGGCGGGCGATCCGGCGGGCGGAGTTCGATGCGGCGGCGCTGCTGCTGCTTCACGGCTGACGGGAGGAGACGCGGCATGGAGCGGTTCACCGGCGGCTGCTCCTGCGGCGACGTTCGGATCGTGGCCTCGGGGCGACCCTACCGCGTGGGCCTGTGTCACTGCCTCGACTGCCGCAAGCATCACGGCGCGCTGTTCCACGCCTCAGCGATCTTCCCGCAGGAGGCGGTGACGATCGAGGGCGAGCCGCGCGGCTATGCCGGCCGGTTCTTCTGCCCGCGCTGCGGCTCCTCCGTCTTCGCCCGCACCGGCGACGAGATCGAGGTGAACCTCGGATCGCTCGATGCGCCCGACCAGTTAACGCCGACCTATGAGAGCTGGACCATCCGGCGCGAAGCCTGGCTGCCGCCGTTTCCGCTGGCGCGACGCTACGAGCGCGATCGTAATGGCAGCGGTCGCACAGAGACCTGAAGCTGGCATCGGCGGCGACACACAGGCGAGCCGGCAACGCCCCACACGCCGCAGCGCGATGCAATCCCTGTTATGGGGCTATCGGGCTACGCGAGGGCGCAGTCGAGAGCCTTGACGAGGCTCTGACCACGCTCAAACGGGGCGATATATCCTCCGGTCCAGAGAATCCAGAGCCATGCCGGCGTCGAGAGCCTGTGTCAGCCAAGGCTCTCGTCTCAGTGCTTCGAGCGCAGCGCGCGCCGCAGGCGAGAGCGTGAGCGTCGCATGCGCCGCCGTCAGCCTGACCTGAGCATCGGGATGTTCCAGTAAATGCAGCAGGTGATGCCGATGGTCGCCGTCCCGTGAGCGAAGTTCGTTCAGAAGCGCCTGAACGACGTCGAAGCGGCGATTGTAGAGCGCGATTTCGCTCCGCTCTTTTGCATGGCCTTGAGCAATACAAAGATCAACGAAATGATCCACCAGATCACCGGTCGAGACTTTATGAAAGTGGTGTTTCTTCATGGCTTCAAGACACCTTTCTCTCTCATCGCCTTGTGGCCAACGCGAATATGCTCCTCCAAGCTCTTGCCGCGAAGATATTCGCGCGGAGAGAGCATTCCGAAATCCGGGTTCTTGCTCTGATACCAATCCGAGATCTCGCGATGCCGGTATTTCGGAACGCTTACCACATTTCCCGCTCCTTCGGTTATCGAGCGCGGGAAGCCGTCCGGCCCTCCAGCTTGCCGCTCCACGATATGGTGTTTCTCGTAGCCTGGCCGCGCTTGCCGCGCATTGGCGACCAGTTCGTCCATGCTTCTCGGCGAATCGCGATAGGAGCGGATCGCGGGCAGTTCGGCGCGCAGCCAAACCTCGCCTTCGATCGCCGCCAGCGCGAGCGCCACCTGCGGAACACGCCGCGCACCAAACAGCGCCAGCCATTTGGCCGCCTCCTTGGCCTTGGCCAGACGTGAGGCCTGATCGCCGGGATCGAGCTTTGGAATGTCGGGCGGCCGGTCCAGCGTGGGGCCGCCATTATGGCCGATGCCCGGACGCGCCGCCGGCGTTCGCGGCACGGAAGCGCCGGGCTGGCGTCCCTGTGCGTAGCCTTCTTCATAGACCCATTGCCCCGCGCCGGGGCCGCCGGGCGGCTATCGCGGCTGGGCTGGATTGAAATTGGCTTTCGCCGGCATCTCGCGATGCCGGTCGAGCGCGGCGAGGAAACGATCGCCGGCGAGGCGGCTTCGCAAGGCGAGCAAATGCGAGCGCACGGCGCGCTGATGCAGGGTATCGACGTGAGGATCGGGTTGGGGCATCCGGCGCTGGTCTCCGCGGCGGGTACGGATGCTGAGCGCGAAACCGGAGACGGGGATAAGTCGGTTCGCAATCCCCGACCTCCCCCGAAAGCCTGATCTCGCCCCGATGGACAGCGCGCCTCCCGCCCCTTAATCCGGAAGGCACAAGACCTTTCGTCGGCTGCGGGGCTTTGATCGCCATGAAGGACATTCTCGTCGAGCTCGAGGACCGGCGCGAGGGTGCGCGCCAGGGTGGCGGCGACCGGCGCGTCGCGGCGCAGCACGCCAAGGGCAAGCTCTCGGCACGCGAGCGCATCGAACTGCTGCTCGACCGGGATTCGTTCGAAGAGTTCGACATGTTCGTGCAGCATCGCTGCGTCGATTTCGGCATGGACAAGGCCGAGAAAACCCCCGGCGACGGCGTCGTCACCGGCTGGGGCACGGTCAATGGCCGCACCGTCTTCGTGTTCTCCAAGGATTTCACGGTGTTCGGTGGGTCGCTGTCGGAGACGCACGCCCAGAAGATCACCAAGATCCAGGACATGGCGCTGAAGATGCGCGCGCCCATCGTCGGGCTGTTCGACGCCGGCGGAGCACGCATCCAGGAAGGGGTGGCTGCGCTCGGCGGCTATGGCGAGGTCTTCAAGCGCAACGTCGCGGCCTCGGGCGTGATCCCGCAGATTTCCGTCATCATGGGTCCCTGCGCCGGTGGCGACGTCTATTCGCCGGCGATGACCGACTTCATCTTCATGGTCCGCGACACCAGCTACATGTTCGTCACCGGGCCCGACGTGGTGAAGACCGTCACCAACGAGACCGTGACGTCGGAAGAGCTCGGCGGCGCCAAGGTCCACACGAGCAAGTCCTCGGTCGCGGACGGCTCCTTCGAGAACGATGTCGAGGCGCTGCTGCAGGTGCGCCGGCTGATCGACTTCCTGCCGGCCAACAACACGGCGGGCGTGCCGGAATGGCCGAGCTTCGACGTGCCCGACCGCGTCGACATGAGCCTCGACACGCTGGTTCCGGACAATCCCAACAAGCCCTACGACATCAAGGAACTGATCCGGAAGACGTTGGACGAGGGCGATTTCTTCGAGATTCAAGGAGCCTTCGCCGGCAATATCGTCACCGGCTTCGGCCGCATCGAGGGCCGCACCGTCGGCGTCGTCGCCAACCAACCCATGGTGCTGGCCGGCGTGCTGGATTCCGACGCCTCGCGCAAGGCCGCGCGCTTCGTGCGCTATTGCGACGCCTTCGAGATCCCGATCGTGACGCTCGTCGACGTGCCGGGCTTCCTGCCGGGCACCGCGCAGGAATATGGCGGCCTGATCAAGCACGGCGCGAAGCTGCTCTACGCCTACAGCGAATGCACCGTGCCGCTGGTCACCGTGATCACGCGCAAGGCCTTTGGCGGCGCCTATGACGTGATGGCCTCCAAGCATATCGGCGCCGACGTGAATTACGCCTGGCCGACCGCGCAGATCGCGGTGATGGGCGCCAAGGGCGCTGTCGAGATCATCTTCCGGGGCGGCGACGCCGAGACGATCGCACGCCAGACCAAGGAATACGAGGACCGCTTCATGTCCCCCTTCGTCGCCGCCGAGCGCGGCTATATCGACGAGGTCATCATGCCGCATTCGACCCGCCGCCGCATCGCCCGCGCGCTCGCCATGCTGCGGACCAAGAGCGTCGAGCGGCCCTGGCGAAAGCACGACAACATCCCGCTGTGAGAACAGCGCAGTTGCGGCGACACTCCATGCGGAGGCGCTGGGCCGCCGTCGCGGTGGTGCTGGCGGTGGTGGCAGCGGCGGGCCTGTGGCTCGTTCTCTGGTTGGAGGGCGTCGATCGCGGTCGCTACGCGCATCTCGCCACACCGGAGCGGATCGCCGGTCTCAACCGCGCTTTTGCAGAGATGGGCGACGATGTCGTCCTGTTCGGCGATTCTCACAGCGAATTCGTCGGCGACCCATCGCCGCTCTGCGGCAGGCAGGCGATCAACGCCGGAATCGGCGGCATCAGCGCGCGCGGCTATCTCAATCTGCTCGACCAACTGAGAATGCCGCGCCGCGCCTATGCGGGTCTCCTGACCATCGGCACCAACAGCGCCTTGGACAAGCCACTGCCGCGCAGCCGGGCAGCCTTCCGCGACAATGCGGCGGCGCTGGTCGCAGCGCTGCAGACGCGCACGCAACGGCTCGTGGTGACCGCCGTCCCCCCGGTCGGACCAGATGTCGCGCATCTGTTCGATCTGGCTGCGCTCGAGGCCTATTCGGAAGAGCTTGAAGGCATCTGCCGCAAAGCCGGCTGCCGCTTCCTCGACCCCTTCTCCGCCATCCGTAGTGAGAATCCGGTCATCGCGCGCCCAGGGGCGATGCGCGATGGCGTGCATCTCGTTGATTACCGCACCCCGCTGACGAGATCGGCGGCTCTGCTTTGCGGCTGAACCGGAATGGGACCGGGCCGTCGCAGCACATCGCGAATCGACATGGCTCGCTTGCCTCGGCGTATCCTCGGCACAGGCGGCGGCGCTATTCGAAAGAGGCCGCCCTCACGCTGACGTGTCATGAAATTTCACCATTGGCCGCTTGAGCTTGGCGATGCCGGTTCACTGCGGCGTGCAACCCGATTGTTCCCGTCAGACTCCCTCGCTATAAGGCAGCCAAATCGACGGCGGCTCGGCGGCGATGCCGGTGGGTGCGGCCAGACGACGAACCCGAAAGAGTGCGCCTATGTCGAAGCAGATCACACTCGAGGCGGACTACAAACCGACCGACGACGAACCGTTCATGAACGAGCGCCAGCGGGAGTATTTCCGCGGCAAGCTGATGGCCTGGAAGGAGGAGATCCTTAAGGAGGCCAAGGGCACCCTGGTCGCCCTCCAGAGCGAGAGCGAGAACCACCCCGACATCGCCGACCGCGCCTCCTCCGAGACCGACCGCGCGATCGAGCTGCGAGCCCGTGATCGTCAGCGCAAGCTGATCTCCAAGATCGAATCGGCCATCGCACGGATCGACGAGGGCTCCTACGGCTATTGCCGCGACACCGGCGAGCCGATCTCGCTGAAGCGCCTCGAGGCCCGTCCGATCGCGACCCTGTCGCTGGAGGCGCAGGAGCGCCATGAGCGCAACGAAAAGGTCTTCAGAGACGATTAAGCGACCGTAAGGATCGTCCCGCAATGATGGTCGGACTGGCGACATCGCCCGTCCGATTTTGTTTGGACTGTGAAATACTGGCCGGAAGCCTCCTCACACGAACGCGGAACCTGACGACGAGGCTGCACAATGGGCCTGCTTCGCGATCTCCTCGATGCCGACAAGGACGGCAAGATCGTCCCTCAGCTTCTGCGCCTCCTGCCATGGGCCCTGACGGCCGTCGCGCTGTCCGGCATTCTGGTTTTGGGCCTGATCGGCTACCGCGTCGCATCCGGCGACGGCTTCAAACTATTGGGCTTCGAACTCGCTTCGAGCCGCACCGTCACGGCGGCGTCCGGGCTAGCGTCTTCGGGCGCGGAACTGCGCCCGCGGATCTGGCAGTTCTATTCCGAGTCGAAGCGCACCCACGTCGTCGATTGCGTGAACGACGCGACCTCAGCCCTGCGCGGCGCGAACTTCGAGGATGCGTACACGCCCGACGGGATAGCCGTGTACGGAAACGTACGAGCCGACAACAGGTCGCTGATCCAGGCGGCGATCCGCTGCATCAACTTGAACGGGCTGTTCCTGATGTTCGTTTCCGTCGCAGGTCTCGATGACGCTCAGGTCGAACCGAAGACGCTGGCGATCTCCGCCCAATTCCAGAAGCTCAATGTCGGTTTCGATTTCAAACGACAGCTCGGGCCCTTGGCGCATACCGATCTGACCCATTACAGGTCGTCGGCACGCTTTCCGACCCGCGATGCCTGCATGAGCCGCAGTGAACTCGCGTTGCAGGCCGAGCAGGTTCCCATTCACAATCGCGGAGGCGACTGGGTATCCGCGAGGAGCGCCTACATCTCGCTGGTCTTCTGGTGCATGGCTTCCCAGGCCTCACAGTACGAGCCGTTTCTCTACTATGTCAGCTTCGATCGCAGCTACGCCGATGCGATTGGCCAGCGCCTCCTCGGCAACCTCAATCGGTAGATCAGGTCTCTTCGCGCAGGTGGAAGCCCCGCGTCGGGAGAACGCGGGGCTTCTGTTTTTTGGCCGCTGCCCTTTTTGCTTGGGGAGCGTGGCGGGCGGCCGGGAGGCATGGCGGCTCGGGAGGAGACCGCCGGCGCGACTGGAGCGGAGAAAGCGGGGAGCGTTCCGCGCCGGCCGGGACTTGGGGGAAGGATGGGCTTCGGGAGCCCCGGCTAGAACGGCAGCAGGATATCCATCACCTGCTGGCCATAGCGCGGCTGCTGGACATCGGTGATCTGGCCGCGTCCGCCATAGGCGATACGGGCCTGGGCGATCTTGGCGGAATCGATCGTGTTGTCGGATTCGATGTCCTCGGGGCGGATCACACCGGCGACGATCAGCTCGCGCACCTCGAAATTGACCCTGATCTCCTGCTTGCCCTCGATCACGAGATTGCCATTGGGCAGCGTCTGCGTGACGACCGCGGCCACGCTGGTGGTGAGTTGCTCGGCCCGGCGCACCGATCCTGCACCCTCATGCGAGCCTTCCGAATCGAGCTTCAGCAGCGAGCCGGGATTGGCTCCGTTGGGCAGGAATTTGTCGACCTTGTTCTCGAAGCCGAAGACGTTCTCGGCGCCGACATCCTCGCCGCTCTTGCGGCTGCGCTTGGTGGTGTTGTCGAGCTGGGCGCGGTCGGTAACCTTGACCTTGACGGTGACGAGATCGCCGACGAGCCGTGCGCGCTGGTCCTTGAAGAAGGCGCGCGAGCCGGTGCGCCACAGCGAATTCGGCGCGAAGGAGGCGTGCTCCATCGTCGGCATCGGCATCTGGACCGGCTTGTAGCCCTTGGCGGCGGTGGGATCCTCGATCGCGGACAGGGCCGGGGCCTGGCCGACATTGGCGAGACGGTCAGCCGCGCCGCAGGCGGACAGCGAGACGCCGAGCAGCAGGACGCCGGATAGTTTGACGCAAGATGGCTTCGAACGATTATGCGTGGTCATGGGGCTGGCTTCCGCACTGACTGGAGCTAGTTGGCGCTTGCGACGCGGCCGGCCGACGAGGCCTGGACGGAAACCCGTCCGGGACCACTGACCGTGCCCTGCAGCACACGCTTCGATTGGGGATTGGTGACCGAGACGACGTCGCCCATCGCACCCGCGTCGCTGGCGCGGCCGCGCATGGTGATCATCAGGCCCGGCGCCTCGTAGACGATGGTGACGAGGTCGCCCTTGGCGACGATCTCTTCGCGCTGCACGTCGCCGCTGCGCAGCGGCATGCCGGCGAACAGCGCCCGGCGCGCGACCTTGTCGATCGCCGCGCGCAGATCGCCGACGAATTCGCCGGTCTGCGCGTCGCGCGGGCGGCGCTCGACCATGACATCCGCCTTGCCGAGCGTCTCGCCACGCGCGATCGCGCGGCGCGGCACCACGACCTCGACTGTCTCGACGAGCTGGCCCGAAATGCGCAGCGGCTTCAGCCGCATCGCGGTGCTGCCCGGCACCATCAGCCGGGCCTGGACGCGGCGCGAGCGCGCGTCGTAGCTGAGATCCATCACGACGGCGTCGCCGGTCAGTTCCGGCTCCACCGCGACGATCGGCGCGCCGCCATCGACCGACAGCGCCAGCGCGCGCGCATCGACACCGAAACGCTCCTGCAGCCCGGTCTTGATCGCGGCGTCGAGGTCCGACGCCATCAGCCGGCGGGCGGCGCGGGTGACGACGACCTGGGACAGGCCTTGAGTATCGAGATCGCCCGCCTCGCGCACGAGGCCCGCAGCCCGTGCGGCTTCGACGATGCGGGCGACCTGGATGGTACCGGTCTCCCCCAGCGCCGGAGCGCGGAAAGCGGGCGCCTGGCCGAGATCGGCCGGCGCACCGGGAAACAGGTCGCCATAGGTAACGAAATCGCGCGTCAGGGTCAGTTCGGGGCGCAGTTGGAGGCGGCGCGACGCAATGGACGCGCTGGAGACAGGCTCGGAGGGCAGCGCGGCGACCGGAACGGAAACGCGCTCGATCTTCGCGGGCGCGGCGAAGGCGGCGCTGGTGAGCGCCAGGGCGGAGAGGGCGACCAGGGGGCGGATCATGAGGGCCATCCTTTCAGATCAACCGCGGAACATCTGGGTCGTCGCCGACATCATCTGGTCGGCGGCGGTGATGACCTTGGAATTCATCTCATAGGCGCGCTGGGCGGCGATCAGCGAGGACAGCTCGGTCACGGCCTGAACGTTGCCTTCTTCGAGATAGTTCTGCTGCAGCGTGCCGAAGCCTTCGCCGCCGCCGAAGCCATCGATCGCCTGGCCCGATGCCGCCGTCTCGACGAAGAGGTTGTCGCCGATCGATTCCAGCCCGACCTTGTTGATGAAGCGGGCGAGCTGGATCTGGCCGAGCTGCTGCGGCGCGGTCTGGCCCGGCACCGTGACCTCGACCGTGCCCTGCGCGTTGATCGAGACGCTGGAGGCGTTGTTGGGGATCGTGATGCCCGGCTGCACCTGGTAGCCGTCGCGGGTGACGAGCTGGCCCTGAGCGTCGAGATCGAACGAGCCGTCGCGCGAATAGGCGGTGCGGCCATCGGGCAGGTTGATCCGGAACAGGCCCTCGCCGCGAATGGCGACGTCGAACTGCTTCTCGGTCGGCGTCAGGTTGCCCTGAGTCATGACGCGGCCGGTCGAGACGGTCTTGACTCCGGAGCCGACGAAGGTGCCGGCGGGAACCTGCGTGTTCTGGTCCGAGGTGGCCGAGCCGGCGCGCCGGAAGTTCTCGTAGAGAAGATCCTGGAAATGCACGCGCTGGCGCTTGTAGCCGGTGGTGCGCACGTTGGCGATGTTGTTGGAGATGACCTGGACGTTGAGTTCCTGGGCCATCATGCCGGTGGCGGCTGTCTGCAGAGCGCGCATGGTCTTGCTCCCTTTCGCGATCAGGCTTGCTGGTCGGCGAGGCGCGTGATCGCCTTGGCCCGCAGTTCGTCGGCCTTGGCCATCATGCTGGTCATGCTCTGATAGGAGCGCTGAACCTCCATCAGCCGGGTCATCTCCAGCACGGCCTTGACGTTGGAGCTTTCGATAGCGCCCGGCTCGACTCGCGCCTGCGGGCCTGCGGGCTGCGCGGCGGCGGTCGACGAGAACAGGTTGTTGCCGTCGCTGACGAGCGAGCGCGGATTGTCGAACCGGACCTGCCGCAGCTTGCCGCGCACGCCCTGGTCGCTGGAGACCGAGCCGTCGGCGGCGATCTTCGCATCGGTTTCGCCAGGGCCGAACTGGATCGGTCCGCCCTCGCCCAGCACCGGAAGCCCGGTCTGCGTGACGAGCTGGCCCTGGGCGTTGACGGCCAGCGAGCCGGCGCGGGTATAGCGCTCGCCACCCGGCGTCTGTACCACGAGGTAGTTGTCGCCGCGCAGCGCCACATCGAGCGGATTGCCGGTACGCTCGACCGCGCCCTGGGTCAGGTCGATCGGCGTGCCCTTGTCGATGACGAAGGACAGCGGACGGTCGCGCGTCTGGAAGGCCTCGGCGCTCGCGATCGGCATGATGAATTCGTTGAAGCGCGCCGAGCGCGCCTTGAAGCCGTTCGTGCCCGTATTGGCGACGTTGTTGGCGATAACATCCAGCTCGCGCGCCAGAGCCATCTGGCGCGACAGGCCGACGAGAAGCGCGTTCTCCACGGCATGATCTCCCGAATTTCCCGCGACCGCCTCGACGCTCCCCAGCGCAGCAGCCGCATCGTCCGGTCCGCAAGCTGCATGCCAGCATGGTTAAAGTCATTCAGGCTGTTGATTTCATTACGTTATGTACAAGATTGAGCCCTTCGCATCGCCCGGCAGAACTCGGTCCGACGGCAAAATCGACCCGGCAGAAATTGCCGCCCTTAACAGTGCGTTAACCGTGATTGATCAGGGTACGGGATGGGGACGATGCGGATGTGCCGCGAGCCCCGGTCCCAGGCGGTCAGTCGATGTCGAAGAAGCCGAAGAAAACCGAGGAAGAGGGCGCAGCCGGCGCGGCGACCCCGGCCGGCGGCAAGAAGAAGCTGATCATGATCGTCGGCGCGGTGGTCGCGCTCGCCGCGCTCGGCGGCGGCGGCTGGTTCTTCTTCCTGAACAAGCCCTCGGCCGAGCAGATGGCGGCTGCCGAGACGGCCAAGGCGGCGAAGAAGCCAGCCACCTTCGTCGAGATGAAGGACATGGTGATGGGCATTTCGAACGGCGGCGAAACCAGCCGCCAGCCCATCATCAAGATCAAGGTCGTGCTCGAAATCTCCGATCCCAAGGTCTCCGAAGAGATCAAGCCGCTGCTGCCGCGCGTCGAGGACGCCTTCCAGGTCTTCATGCGCGAACTCAGGCCCGCCGATCTGGAGGGCTCGGCCGGCATGTACCGGCTGAAGGAGGAACTCCTGCGCCGCGTCAACGTCACGCTCTACCCGGCCAAGATCGACGCCGTGCTGTTCAAGGAACTGCTGGTCCAGTGAGCCACTACGCCGCCTTCAGACCAGCCAGGATGATGACGACACGATGAGCACCGACGATCGCGACGCTCCAGGCAAGCCCAAGGACGAGCCGCTCACTCCGGAGGGGATGGCGGCCGGATGGGCGACCATGCCCGACATCGTCGAGGACGAGGGCGAGCAGGAAGGCGGCACCGACCGCCTGATGTCGCAGGACGAAATCGACACGATGCTGGGCTTCTCCACCGAGGAGAAGGACGCCCGCAACGGCATCCAGGCCATCGTCGATTCAGGCTCGGTCGCCTATGAGCGGCTGCCGATGCTCGAGATCATCTTCGAGCGCATGGTGCGCCTGCTCTCGACCAGCCTGCGCAACTTCTTCACCGACAATGTCGAGGTCACGCTGGAAAGCATCCGCTCGGTGCGTTTCGGCGACTATATCAACTCGATCTCGCTGCCCGCCATGCTCTCGGTCTTCAAGGCCGAGGAATGGGACAATTTCGGCCTGATCACGATTGAATCCTCGCTGATCTACTCGGTGCTGGACACGATGTTCGGCGGCAAGCGCGGCCAGCCCGCCCCGCGCATCGACGGCAGGCCGTTCACCTCGATCGAGATCAGCCTGATCAAGCGCGTCATCGCGCTGGTGCTGAGCGACGCCGAGGCCGCGTTCCGCCCCCTCTCGCCGGTCACTTTCGCGGTCGACCGCATCGAATCCAATCCGCGCTTCGTCTCGATCTCGCGACCCGCCAACGCCGCGATCCGCGTCGAACTGCGCTTCGATATGGAAGGGCGCGGCGGCTCGCTGCATCTGCTGCTGCCCTATGCCACGATCGAGCCCATCCGCGAGCTCCTGCTCGAAAGCTTCATAGGTGAGAAGCTCGGGCGCGATCCGATCTGGGAAAACCATCTCGCCACCGAAGTCTGGCAGACCGATGTCGATGTCACCTGCGTGCTGCACGAGACGCAGATGCCGCTGAAGCGCATGATGAAGCTGGAGATCGGCGACACGCTGATGTTCGACGCGCGTCCCGACTCGGTCGTGGCGCTGCGCTGTGGCGAGTTCATCATCAGCGAAGGCCGGATCGGGCGCGTCGATGACAAGATCGCGGTTCAGGTCGTCAGCCCCCTGCGCCGCTCCAAGACCACCATCGCCGCCTTCGACAGCGCCACCAGCCATCTCGGTTCACCACTTTAGCGTTCGGGTTCAAGCCGCCATGACGATCACCCTCATTGCCGATGCGCTCGTCGCCTGCCTGCTCGTGG
The DNA here is from genome assembly GCA_001556025.1 of Rhizobiales bacterium CCH3-A5. Classification (GTDB taxonomy): domain Bacteria; phylum Pseudomonadota; class Alphaproteobacteria; order Rhizobiales; family Beijerinckiaceae; genus Allobosea. The sequence goes on along the minus strand of LSIB01000081.1, from coordinate 64,866 downwards.
CGACGATCATCACCTGCTACGTGCTGGCCAAGCGCATCGAGCGCATGAAGGCCGACGAGGCCGGCATGCGCCAGACCATCGGCGCGCTGATCTCGGCGACCGATACAGCCGAACGCGCCATCGCCGGCCTGAAGCTGACGCTGGGCGATTGCGACCGGACCCTCGCCGCGCGCCTGCTGACGGCCGAGCGCTACGCCGCCGATCTCGCGGCCCAGGTCGAGGCCGGCCAGAGCGTGATGGACCGCATCACCCAGATCGTCAGCGCCGCCGCGCTCGTCGCGCCGCGCCAGCCCGAGGCGGCAGCGCCAGAGCCCGCTCCCGCTCCGATCTCGCGCATGGCGAGCGCGGCCGAATCGGCCGCCGCGATCCGGGCCCGTGCCGCCCGCCGCCTCGAGGGTCAGGCAGCGTGATCGAACGGCCCCGCCTCATTCCAGCGGTCATCCTCGGCGCCATGGGTCTCCTGGCGCTGAAGCTGCTGGCCTGGACGGCGGAGCCCTATCCCGGAAAGGTGCCCGCGAGCGGGCTGGCCTTCGCCTCCGCCGAGAGCAAGCGCGACAATGGGGGATCGGCCAGGACCGTCGCTCGCACCAATGGGCCCGGCGGCATCCTGTTCGACCCGGAGACGACCGGCTCGGTCGACAAGCCCGACCAAAAACAAACGGAGGAGGCTGCGAAAGCCGCCCAGGCCGAAGCCGCCCGGGCAGCCAATCCCAACAACAAGGCCGCTATCCTGAACGGTTCGGCCTCCACGGTCTCGCCGGCCGAACGCGCGCTGCTCGAACGGCTCGGCGAGCGGCGCGAGGAGATCGAGGCCCGGATGCGCGAGCTCGAGATGCGCGAGCGCCTGCTCGACACCGCCGAGAAGAAGCTCGACGGCCGCGTCGGCGATCTCAAGCAGCAGGAGGGCAAAAGCGATGGCCCCAAAGCCGCCGCCGCGGAAGAGGCCAAGGCCATCAAGAACCTCGTCATCATGTATGAGGCGATGAAGCCCAAGGATGCCGCCCGCGTCTTCGACAGGCTCGGCCATGACGTGCTCGTGCCCGTCGTCCAGCAGATGAACCCGCGCAAGATGTCCGAAGTCTTGGCCGCGATGGCCCCCGACCGGGCCGAGAAACTGACGGTCGCGCTGGCCTCGAGCGGCCGCGGCGTCGGCCCCGATCGGCCGATCGACAACGCCCAACTGCCCGGCGGCGAACTGCCGGCGATCGCCCCGCCGCCACGACGGTGAGCGGCCCCGGCCCTTAACCCGGCATTATCCTTGACGCGCTAGCGTGCCACCCTGTCGGGATGCCGCGCTGTCGCCGCGCCGTTCCGCTGGTGTGGCGTTGCGTGAGAGTGCCGGATTTGCGTATTCCGCTGTCCCTGTCCGTCGGTATCGGTCTCGCCGCGCTCGGCGTCGCCGCAGGGTTGGCCCAGCCTGCACTGGCCGCCAATGCGACCTTGCGGGCCGAGGACATGCCGGCCGGCTTCGGCCGCCTCGCCTTTTCGTTCGACACGGCCACTCCGACGAAAATCCGCGTCGCCAACGGCGTGCTCGTCGTCGCCTTCGGCGAAGCGGTGAAGGTCGACGTCGCCAAGGTCGCGCGCGACCTGCCGGCCTATATCTCCGTCGCCCGCAACGACCCCGACGGCAAGGGCCTGCGCTTCGCGCTGGCGCGGCCCTACAAGGCCAATCTGATCGAGGCCGGCGACAAGGTCTTCATCGATCTCCTGCCGGAGACCTGGACCGGCCTCATGCCCGGCCCGCCCCAGGAGGTCATCGCCAGCCTCGCCGAGCGGCTGCGGCTGGCGGAGGCGCGCGCCCGCGACGTCGCGCGACAGCCGCCCCCGCCGCGCCCGGTGCTGGCGGTGCGCGGGGCGACGCTGCCGACGCTCGACCGGCTGATCTTCCAGACGCCGCCCGACACGGCCGTGACGCCGGAACTCGTCGACGGCACGCTCCGGATGACCTTCGACAAGGCGATGACCGTCGAGCCCGGCCCCATCCGCTCGGCCCTGCCCAGTGGCGTCGCGCTTGCGACCCACGCCACCACCGACGCTGCGACCCAGATCGACCTGACGCTGCCGCAGGACTGGCGGATGCGCTCGTTCCGCGACGAGGACGGCCTCGTCGTCGATCTCGTCCGCCCCGGCAAACCGCCGGCCACCTCGCTACCGGGCTCCGCGCCGCAGGCGCAATCTGCAGTCCCGGCAGCGCCCGGCGCTGCCGCCGCCGCGCCTGCCGCCGACAGGCCGGCTGCCCAGCCCGCTGCCGCGCCGACTGTCGCAAAGGCCGCGCCGCCGCCCGATCCGGCGCCGCAGCCGGTCAGGATCCAGGTCGTCAAGCATGGCGACGGCGCGCGCATCGATTTCCGCTTCCCCCGGCCGACGGGGGCCGCCGCCTTCATCGACGCCGGCACGGCGACTCTGGTGTTCGACACCCGCGACACGATCGACCCCGCCGAGTTCAAGGGGGTTCTGCCGGAGATCGTCGAGGACGCCACCGTCTCGCGCGAGGGCAAGGTCACGCTGGTGCGACTGCGCCTCGCCGGCCAGCCGCTGACGCGCCTCGCCGACGACGGCAACATTTGGTCGCTGGCCTTCGGCGAGGACCGCGCCCGCGCCGCGGAAGCGATCGCGCCACGCCGGGGCGTCGACGAGCGCGGCCAGACCATCGTCGCCGCCCCCCTGTCCGGCATGACCGGCGTCCACTGGCTGGAGGCCGGGCCGGGCGGATTGCCCGTCGCGGTCGCGACCGCGACGGGGCCGACCCGGCTTCTGCCCAAGCCCTACCAGTTCGTCGAATTCGCGCTGCTGCCGACCGCGCACGGCCTGGCCGTCAGCCCGCGCGCCGACGATGTCGTGGTGCGCGCGGGCACGGACCAGGCGCTGATCGGCCGCGCCGGCGGCCTGACCGTGACGCCCGACGCGGCCATGGAGGCGTCGGCCGACGAAAGCAACGCGCCCGCCGCCTTGCCGCCTTTGCTCGACGCCGAACTCTGGCGAAAACTGCAGACAGGCTCGGTCCGCGACGCATCGCGAGCCCTGCTGCGCGATGTCGCCGACGCCTCGCGCACGCGCAAATCCGAGGTCAGGCTCGCGCTGGCGCGCCTTTATGCCGCCAACGGCCTGATGTCGGAGGCCGCCGGGCCGCTCGCCGTTGCGCTCGCCGACGATCCCGGCATGCGCGGCAACCGCGAGGCGCTGTTCCTGAAAGCGCTGATCGCAACGCGGATGCACCGTAACGCCGATGCGCTCAAGGCCTGGGAAGCCGCGCCGATCCGGGAAGACGCCGGGGCTGGGCTGTGGCGCGCGCTCGTCGAGCAGCGACTCGGCCGCAATGCGCAGGCGCTGGTCGGCTTCCGCCGCGCCGAGACGGTCCTCGAACGCTATCCGAAGGAGGTGCAGGCCGAGTTTCGCATCGCCAAGGCGCGCGCGGCGCTGGCCCAGCAGGACATGACCGTGGCCGAGCGCGAGATCGCGCGTCTGACCGATTTTCCCGAAGGCCTGGTCGAGCCCGACCAGCTCGCCCTCCTGCGCGCCATGCTCGACGACGCCAGCGGCCGGCCCCAGGCCGCGCTCAACGGCTACAAGCCGCTGTTCGAAGCAGGCAGCCGGCCGGTTGCGGCCGAGGCGCAATTGCGCGCGGTGCGCCTCGTGCAGACCGAGAAACGCCAGGATATCACCCCCGACGAGGCGATCGCCCGGCTGGAAACCGTCTCGGTGACCTGGCGCGGCGGCGATCTCGAAATCGAGGCGCTGGCCGAACTCGGCCGGCTCTACACCGACAAGCAGCGCTGGCGCGACGCCTTCCTGATCGCACGGCGCGCCAACGAGATCTTCCCCGACAACCCGCTGACGCGGCGCATGCATGACGAGACGGCGCAGAAATTCGCCGAGCTGTTCAGCGGCAAGGCGAGCGAGGCGCTGCCGCGCATCGAGGCGCTGGCGCTGTTCTACGACTTCAAGGAGTTTCTGCCGATCGGCAGGCGCGGCGACGAGATCACCCGCCTGCTCGCCGACCGGCTGGTCGAGCTCGATCTGCTCGACCAGGCGAGCGAAATCCTGCGCTACCAGATGGAGAAGCGCCTGACCGGCGCGGCCCGCTCCACCGTTGCGGCCAAGGTCGCGATGATCGCGCTCATGAACGGCAAGCCGGCCGAGGCGCTGGACGCCATCCACAGCACACGGCTGATCGAGCTGCCGGCCGACGTCAAGCGCGCCCGCCTGCTGCTGGAGACCAAGGCGCTGTCGGACCTCTCGCGCACCGACCAGGCGCTGGAGCTTCTCGAATCCGAGCGCGGCGCGGAGGTCGACCGGCTGCGCGCCGACATCTACTGGACCGGGCGGCGCTGGCGCGAGGCCGGCGAATCGCATGAGCGCATGCTGGGCGAAAGCTGGCGCGGCGAGGCGGCGCTCACCGACGCGCAGCGCGCCGACGTGATGCGCGCGGCGATCTCCTATGTGATGGCGGGCGAGGCGCTCTCGCTCGACCGGCTGCGCAGCAAATTCGCCGGGAAGATGGTCGACAGCGCCGATGCGCGCACCTTCGCCTTCGTGACGGGCGCAAGCCGCGCCCGCGCCTCCGACATCCGCGAGATGGCCCGCAACGCGGTCGGGGCCGACACCCTGTCCGACTTCATGCGCGCCTATCGCGAGCGCTACCCGGACTATTCCACCGCCGTGCGTCAGAAGCGGAAACCGGACCAGCCTGCGGGCGAGACGCCCCCAGCAGCGCCGCCTGCTCCGCAAGGCGCGGCGACGCCGCCGCCGGCCGCCCCCGGGCGGGGTTGAGGCTAAGGCTCGGCTATCGTTTCAAGGGCGACGCTTTCCGCCCCCTCCCCCCGCTTGCGGTTGGGAGGGAGAAGAATGCGGTGGCCCTTGTCTCCGCCCCTCAGCAATGGCGTTATGGCGACGAGACCGCCCACGAGGAGCCCACACCCCATGTCATCGACCGACGAGGAGAAGGCCCGGCTCGTACTCGACATCTTCAGGCATTTCGACACCGAGCCAGGCGAACAGCTCGCGGCGGGAAACCTGCTCTCGATCGCGGCGATGAACGGCTGGCAGACCACCGACGTGACGGAGGGCTTTCGGCACGGCGTGACGCTGGGCTGGTTCGCGGACGGCCCGAACGGGACGGTGATGCTGACGGCGAAGGGGGCGGGGGAGGATTGAGGGCCCAAGGCTGCATTTTGCTGTATCAGTCCGTGTGACTAGATACCCGTTATCCGACTGCTCGAGATCAGCCCAACAGTTTGGAGGATGAAATGTCACCGACGTGGAGTGCCAAACTCCTAGCGTTTTGCTTGACATTCAGCTCCCCTATCGGCGTCGCATTGACTGAGGCGCACTCACAAAACGCCGGAGATTATCTGCTCTACAAATCTCTCCTAAGCGCTCGAGCTCGGCTCCTCTCTGCGGCGAGAGAGGGCAACGACGACAAGATGAGCACCTTATTCGTTCAATCGATGGCAGAACTGCATCACTATAAAACCGACAACAAAATTCCGGAAGGAGTAGCGATATCCCCTTGCCAGCGAGCGCATGAAGAACTCGCCGTCTCTGCCAGTAACCTTTCGGTTTACGTTCAACCTAGCAGACACATTTCTGGCCCCGGAGACAGGGACAGGGATGGGCGCGACGCGGACCAGTGGTGGAGCAGCCACCGGGAGACTTTCGAGGAGTGTGAGCGCTATCTGAAGATTGAGGCTACTCCGCGCTTCGGGCCGGAGCGTCTGACAAGCGTCCTCCCTCCTTAGAGAATGTAGAGGTTACGAGGTTTTCATAGGTGCGAGATCACCTAACCCCTTCACCCCCCATAACTTTTTACCAGCGACCCAGCGACCAGCCCCCAGCCATCCACCAGCACGAAGAAGATCAGCTTGAAGGGCAGCGCGATCGTGACCGGCGGCAGCATCATCATGCCGACCGACATCAGGATCGAGGCGACGACGAGGTCGATGATCAGGAAGGGCACGAAGAGCAGAAAGCCGATCTCGAAGGCGCGGCGAAGCTCCGAGATCATGAAGGCCGGGGCCAGCACATGGATCTGTACCTCCTGCGGCGTCGCCGGCGCGGGCTCGCGCGACATCTCCATGAACAGCGCCAGATCCTTCTCGCGGACATGGCGCAGCATGAAGGTCTTGAACGGCGCAACGCCGCGCTCATAGGCCTCCTGCGGCTGGATCTGCCCGGCGATCAGCGGCTGCACGGCGTTGGTATAGGCCTCGCGCAGGGTCGGGGCCATAACGAAGCCGGTCAGGAAGATCGAGAGGCCGATGATCACGGCGTTGGGCGGCGCGGTCTGCGTGCCCAGCGCCGAGCGCAGCAGCGAGAGCACCACCGCGATGCGCGTGAACGACGTCACCATGATCAGGATCGACGGCGCGAGCGACAGCACCGTGATGACCGCGATGAGCTGAAGCGCCCGCTCGGCGACGCCGCCGCCCTGCCCCAGATCGAGCGACAGCGTCTGCGCCAGCGCCGCGCCGAGCGGCGACGCCAGCATCGCCAGCACGAGCGCGGGCAGCCGGTATCGTCGCCAGATCGTGGTTGCGTTCGGGGTCACGCGCCGCCGTAGGTGAGCGCCCGACTCACTCGGCCGGGCCGCGCAAGGCTAGAACCGGCGCTTCGTGCGGGGCAACCGCCCCAGGCGTCGCAGCCGCTCACGGCGGCTGACATTCCTGTTGACGGCGCGCGTCCGCGCGCCGCTCAGCCCTTGGGCTTGGGATCGCGGCCCAGCAATCGCGCAAACTCGGCCTCGATCGCATCGACCGAGAACGGGTCGATCGCGGCCGGCTTCGGCTCGGGCGCTGGAGGCGGCGCTTCGGGTTCGGCCAAGCTTTCCTGTCCGGACACGGTTTCCTGTTCGGACTCGGTGTGCGGTTCGGACAAGGCTTCCGGCTCGGGAATATCCTGCGGCTCCGGGGCGGGCTTGGGCTGGACAACCGGCTCGGCTGGCGGCTCGGCTGCATCCTCCGGCTCGGCGAAGAGGCCGGAATCGGGCTCCGGCGCGTCTTCCGGCTCAGGGTCCGACATGGCCACCGGTTCCGGCACGGCCGGCGCGAGGAAGGCCGGCGGCGGCGCGAACACCGGCGGCTGGGCCGGGATCGGCGGCATCTCCGGCGGCCTGGGCATGATGCGCTCGGGCTTGAGGCCCAGAGCGAGTTCGAGTTCGGCGGCGACATCGAGCGGCAGCGGCGTCGGCTGGCCGACCATCATGGGCGGGGCCGGCGGGCTCGGCATCGGCGGAGGCGGCTCGGCCGGCGCCGACGCGATCACCGGCTCGGGCTCAGGCACGCGCGGCGGCGCGGGCTCCGGCGCGCGCGGGGTTTCGGCCTGCGCGTGCGACGGGCGGACGGCGGAATGGGGACGCTTCAGCGCCTCCTCGAGTTGCCGCGCCATGTCGTCGAGTTCGGTCTCGCTGACGGCGGGCGCGGGCGCATGGTCGCGGGCAAAATTCGGCGCAGGCGACGGCGCGGCGCGCGAGGCCCCGCCCAGAGCGACGGCAGCACCGGCACCGGCGATCGCGGAGGCCACGGCGACGCCGACATCGGGCGCGGGTGGGACAGGCGTCGCGCGCGGCGCGGGCTGCGGCGGCGGGGCGGCGCGCGGCGGCAGCGGCGGAAGCGTATCGGGCACGGCCGCCAAGGGCGGCGGTACGCGGCGCGGCTCCGGCACGGGGACAGGCGCAAGCACAGGCGCGGGCACGGGCGTCGCCACTGGCTGCGGCTCGACCGGCAGCGGCTCCATCAGCGGGCGCTCGGGCAGCACGAGATCGGTCTGGCCTGTCGAGGCGGAGCGCTGGCCGCCACGCACGATGTTGCTCTCGACGACGACGTCGGAGAGCCCGCCGATCATGATCAAGTGTTCGACATTGTCGCGCCGGATCAGCACGAGCTGACGCTGGCGGTCGAGATCATGCGTGTCGACGACGCCGAGCCGCGGCAGGCGGGCGCGACCGCCACCCTGCCCCTTCATCCTGAGCCGACCGCCCTTGATCTGCCTGGCGAACAGGCCGAGCAGCGCCAGCAGGACGAGAATGATCGCGAAGGCGATGATCCATTTCGTCCCGGTCGAGAGATCGTAGCCAAACAGGGTCTGCAAGATTGGCCTCATGAGCGACGGCTGTGTCCCGGACGGCCACGTTTCCGCCCAAGGATCAACGCCTTGGCTATAGCATAGCGCCCGCAGTTTCAGGAAACATGGTGAATGCGTGGTTAACCACAGCCGCGAAACGCCCGAATCTTAACCGCGCGTTAACCCTATGCCCGGCAATATTTGCCCAGTCTGACGCACGGCCGAACGTCGTTTTCCAACGGCAGCCGGCGCGTATGAAGGGGCAAGGGCCATGGCCGGCAACGCTTTGGGCACGGGCGGCGACCTGATGCAGGCGCTGAAGACGCGGATGCACTACCACCAGTCGCGCCAGAAGGTGCTGGCCGAGAACGTCGCCAATGCCGACAGCCCGGGCTTCCGGCCCACCGACCTGAAAGCGCCCGACATCCGTCGCGGCGGCGCGGCGGCCGGCGTCACGCTCGCCCAGACCAGTGCAGGCCATATGGGGCCGAGCGGCCAGCGCGGCGGTTTCGATCCGACAGGCGCGCGCCGCTTCGAGATCACGCCCAACGGCAACGCCGTCAACCTCGAGGACGAGATGATGAAGGTCGCCCAGAACCAGGGCGACTTCCAGCTCGCCGCCTCGCTCTACAACAAGGGCCTCGGCCTGATGAAGATCGCGATCGGCAAAGGTCGCTAAAGCAAGGACGCTGACCATGGACCTGCTCAAGAGCATCGCGGTGGCGGCATCGGGGCTGCGCAGCCAGTCCGGCCGCATGCGCGTCATCGCCGAAAACCTCGCCAACGCCGATTCGGGGCCCGACCGCGCCGGCGCGGAGCCCTATCGCCGCAAGATCCCGACCTTCCAGCGCCATGTCGACCGCGAACTGGAGGCGCAGGTCGTGAGCCTTGGCCGCGTGCAGCGCGACCAGAGCGCCTTCCGCGCCAAATACGACCCCGGCAACCCGGTGGCGGATGCCGCCGGCAATGTCCGCATGCCCAATGTCAATTCGCTGGTCGAGGCGACCGACATGCGCGAGGCGCAGCGCAGCTATGAGGCCAACCTCAACGTGATCTCGTCCTCGCGGCGCATGCTCCAGCGCACCATCGACATCCTGCGCGCCTGAGCGCGGCGCTTAAGAGGAACGACACGCCATGGCCATTCCCAGCTTCGCCGCCGCCGGCGCCTACGCCTCGATCCAGGGGATGGGCGCGGGCAGTCTGATGAAGAAGCCGCTCTCGGCGGGCATGGGCGCAGGCGGCGTCGATTTCCAGGCGATGGTCGGGAAGGCGCTGGAGGCGACCGCCGACGCCGGCCGAAAGGCCGACGCGCAGACCGCCAATGTCGCCGCAGGCCGCGCCGATGTCGTCGATGTCGTCACCGCGGTGGCCGAGAGCGAGGCCGCCATCGAGACGCTGGTCGCCGTGCGCGACCGCGTCATCGCGGCCTATGAGGAAATCATGCGGATGCAGGTGTGACGCTTCTCCGCCGCTTTCAGGCCTGACGCCGACGCATTCCCCTGCCCGCCTGCCGCCATCGGACACCAGATCATGACCTCCGGAGCCATCCTAGACGTCGCCCGCGACGGCATCGTCGTCTTCCTCAAGGCGGGCGGCCCGCTGATGATCGTGGCGCTGGCGGTCGGCCTCGTCGTCTCGCTGATCCAGGCGCTGACGCAGATCCAGGAGCAGACGCTGGTCTATGTCCCGAAGATTCTGGCCACCTTCGCGGCGCTGATGCTGTTTCTGCCGTTCATGGGAGACGCGCTGGCGGGTTATATGGGACGGATCGCCGTCCGAATCGCCACGGGCGAATGATCCCCGCGCCGCCACGCCTGGCCCTTTGCATGGGCGGCGGCCGGCCGGAGACAGGCTGGCGGGAAGGTCGGTGCGACCGGATGCAGATCCAGATCCCCCTGCTGCCCGAGATCAGCACGGTCTTCGTGCTCGTCTTCGCGCGCATCGGGACGCTGGTCATGCTGATGCCGGGCATCGGCGAACGCTTCATCATGTCGCGCGGGCGGCTTTCGCTCGCCTTCTTCATCGCGCTGATGATCACGCCGATGGCGCGTCCGCTGATCACGCTGCCGACGGAGACGGCCGGCCTCGTCTCGCTGCTGATCAGCGAAATCCTGATCGGGCTCTCGATCGGCGTCTGCGTGCGCATGCTGATGGCGTCGCTGCAGACGGCCGGCGTCATCGTCGCGCAGACAATGGGGCTTGGCTTCGCCATGACGGTCGATCCGACGGGAGGGCTGCAGAACCCCTCCATCGGCAACCTGCTGACCATGCTCGGCATCACGCTGATCCTGGCCTCGGACCTGCACCATGTCTCGATCGCGGCGATGCATGAGAGCTACCGGATGCTGCCGCCGGGCGGCCTGCCGGAGATGAGCGACATGGTGCAACTGGCGATCCGCGCCGTGACGCAAGGGTTCGCGCTGGCCGTGCAGATCGCCGCGCCCTTCGTCGTCTTCGGACTGCTCTTCAACATCGGGCTCGGCGTGCTCGCGCGGATGATGCCTCAGCTTCAGGTCTTCTTCCTCGCCATCCCGGCCTCGATCCTCGGCGGCATGCTGGTCCTGCTCGCCGTTATCGGCGTGATGATGAGCGTCTTCCTCGACAATCTCGGCGGCTTCCTGCGCCAGCTGACAGGCGGCTGAGGCGGCGATGTCAGAGGAAGCCGACAAGGAAGACAGAACAGAAGAACCGACGCAGCGAAAGCTGGACCAGGCGATCGAGAAGGGCGATGTCGCCAAATCGCAGGAGATCGGCACCTTCTTCGTGCTCTGCGGCCTGACACTGTCGCTGCTGGTCGCGGCCGGCTGGTCGACCCGGGAGGCGGCGCTCTCGTTGCGCTCCTTCCTGATGAACGCCCATCAGGTGCCGGCCGACGCGGCGGGCTTCACCGCCGTGACCCAGAAGGGCATCGTCACCGGCTTCATGGCGCTCGGCCTGCCCTTCGGCTTCATCCTCTGCGCCGGTCTCGCCGGCGCGCTGATCCAGCACAAGCCGCTCTGGACCTTCGAGCCGATGACGCCGAAGTTCAGCCGCATCTCGCCCATGGCCGGGGCCAAGCGCATCTTCGGCAAGGAGGCCTGGGTCAACTTCGCCAAGGGCCTGGCCAAGACCGGGCTCGTCGGCGTCGTTCTCTGGATCACGCTCTGGAACGAGCATGACCGGCTCGAGGCCTTCGCCCAGATGAATGTGCAGGCGATCCTGCCCGCGACGCTGGCGCTGACGATCAAGCTCCTGGCCAGCGCGCTCGCCCTCTTCGCGATCGTCGCGATCGGCGATTTCGGCTACCAGCGCTACTCCTGGCACCAGCGCCAGAAGATGACCAAGCAGGAGCTCAAGGACGAGTACAAGAACTCGGAGGGCAATCCCGAGGTCAAGGCCAAGCTGCGCCAGCTCCGCGCCCAGCGCGTCCGCAAGCGCATGATGGCCAATGTCCCCAAGGCGACCGTAATCGTGACCAACCCGACCCATTATGCGGTGGCCCTTCAATACGAGCCCGGCATGGCCGCCCCGCTCTGCCTCGCCAAGGGCGTCGATGCGGTGGCGCTGAAGATCAGGGAAGTGGCCGGCGAGCACCGCGTGCCCATCGTCGAGAACGTGCCGCTGGCGCGCGCGCTCTACGCCAGCGTCGAGATCGACGACGAAATTCCTGTCGAACACTACAAGGCGGTCGCGGAAGTGATCGGATACGTCTTGCGCCTCAAGGGCCGCCGCGCCTAACTCGCATGTCGGATATCGCGTCCGCATGCGGCCCCGACGGCCGGCGCGCGACCGCATGGAAACGGACCAGACCGCAATGAGCGGAGCGACAGTGACCACCGCGATCGATCGCTCGGACAAACCCGGCCATGTCGGCGTCATCCTGCTCGTGGCGGGGCTGCTGGTCGGCGCCGCGATCGCGCTCGGCTTCATCGCCAATGAATGGGCGCAGCCGCTGATCCTCGGGCTGCTTGCGCTGCTCTCCGTCATCGGCGTGTTCGGGCTGTTCGCCTTCGCGATCGGGCTGATCCAGTTCTCGGGCCGCGCCGCCCGCAACGACCTGACCAAGGCGATCGTCGACACCGCCGAGGACGGCATCGTCGTGACCGAGGGCGAGAACCGCATCGTCTACGCCAACGAGGCCTATCTGACGCTCGCCGGCGCGCGCGGCGCGAGCGACATCCGCCCGGTCGAGCGCCTGTTCACCGGCCGCGCCGAGGTCTCCGAGGCGATCTACCGGCTCGCAACCGCCTCGCGCGAGCAGCGCCGGCTGGTCGAGGAGATCCGGCTGGAGCCGGCGCTGAGCGGGCGCGGCGGCGTCGGCTGGTATCGCGTGCGCGTATCGGGGCTGAAGCGCGACGGCCGCCCGGCCCTGCTCTGGAGCGTCGCGGACGTGACGCCCGAGCGCGAGCGCCAGGAAAACGCCTTCCAGGAACTCCAGCACGCGATCGACTATCTCGACCATGCGCCGGCCGGCTTCCTCTCGATCGACGCCGATGGCGAGGTGTCCTATTTCAACGCGACGCTCTCGGGCTGGCTCGATTTCGACCTCGCCCGCTTCGGCTCCGGCGGCCTCAACCTCCACGACATCGCGACGCCGAATGCAGCCGCCCTCGTACAGGCCATTCGCGGCCAGCCCGGCGATGTCCGCATCGAGGTGCTCGACGTCGATCTCAAGCGCCGCAACGGCCAGCCCCTGCCGGTGCGGCTGCACCATCAGGTCGCCTTCGGCAGCGACGGCCGCGCCGGCCCCTCGCGCACACTTGTCCTGAACCGCACGGCGGGCGAGGCGGGGGTCGATCGCGGCAGCGACGCCGAGGTGCGCTTCGCGCGCTTCTTCCATTCGACGCCGATGGCGATCGCGACCGTCGACAAGGCCGGCGCGATCCTGCGCTCCAACGCGGCCTTCACCCGGCTGACGCAGGGAACCCAGCAGCCCGCGACGATCCAGGAACTCGTCCTGCCAGGCGGCGGCGCGCTCGACCGGGCTCTGACCAGCGCCATGGAGAGCGGCACGGACACCGCCCCGCTCGACGTCACCCTGTCAGGGGAGGACGGCCGCTCGGCCAGGCTCTACATCGCCCCCGTCGCGGCCAGTGAGGATGGCGACGGCGAGCGCGCCATCATCTACGCGCTGGAGACCACCGACGAGCGAAAGCTCAAGGACAATATGGACCAGGCCGGCAAGATGCAGGCCGTCGGCCAGCTCGCGGGCGGCATCGCGCACGACTTCAACAACGTGCTGCAGGTCATCATCAACGCGTCGGAGTTTCTGCTCGCCAGCCACCGGCCGACCGACCCGTCCTTCCCCGACATCATGCAAATCAAGCAGAACGCCTACCGCGCCGCCGCGCTGGTCAGGCAGTTGCTCGCCTTCTCGCGCCGCCAGACGCTGCGCCCGCAGGTGCTCGAACTCGGCGACGTGCTGTCGGACCTCTCGCTGATGCTGAAGCGCGTCGTCGCCGACAAGGTGACGCTTGATGTCCGGCAGGGCCGCGATCTGTGGCCGGTCAAGGCCGATCTCGGCCAGCTCGAACAGGTCATCGTCAATCTCGCCGTCAACGCCCGGGACGCCATGCCCAATGGCGGCAAGCTCTCGGTCCGCACGCAGAACGTCGAGGCTGGCGACTGCGCGAGCTTCGGCCAGCAGGCCCTGCCGCCGGACGATTATGTCCTGCTGGAGATCGCCGACAGCGGCACCGGCATCTCGCCCGAGCATCTCAACAAGATCTTCGAGCCCTTCTTCACCACCAAAGAGGTCGGCAAGGGCACGGGGCTCGGCCTTTCCATGGTCTACGGCATCGTCAAGCAGACCGGCGGCTTCGTCTTCTGCGAATCCGTCGTCGGCCAGGGCACGACCTTCCTGATCTTCCTGCCGCGCTACACCCCGACGGAAGAGGACATCGCGGCCGAGCGCGCTGCCAAGGAGGCGCCGAAGAAACTCGCCGCCGACCATACCGGCGCAGGCGTCATCCTGCTGGTGGAGGACGAAGACGCGGTGCGCGCGCTCAACGCCCGCATGCTGGTCTCGCGCGGCTACACGGTTCATGAAGCGGCGTCCGGCGTCGAGGCGCTCGACATCTTCCTGCAACAGAACGGCAAGATCGACCTCGTCGTCTCCGACGTGGTAATGCCAGAAATGGACGGCCCGACGCTGCTCGGCGAATTGCGCCAGCGCAACCCCGCTACCAAGGTCGTCTTCGTCTCCGGTTACGCGGAAGAGGCCTTCCGCAAGAACCTGCCCGAGGGCGAGGATTTCCACTTCCTGCCGAAACCCTTCACCATGAAGCAGCTCATGGAGACGGTGAAGGCGGCGATGGCCTAAAGGCCACGCAAGCCTATTCGACGATGACGGCCCTGTGCGCCAGCACGCGCACCCCGCTGACCGGCGCGTCCATCACATAGCGCAGCTCATAGGCCCCTGCCTGTTCCGGCGCCTCCAGCACCGCCTCGACATTCTCGATGGGGAAGAAGACCGGCCCCATCGCCTCGGGCGGAGCATGGGGCGACACCAGCACGACGCGATCCTGCACGCCATTGGGGCCGATCCCGCGCGCAGGGAAGCTCGCGCCGCGCCTGATGCGCGCGGGAGCCGACAACGTGGCGCTCGGCTCGGTCGTTGCCAGCGGTTGACGCAACAGGATCTCGGGCGCATCGCTGCGGCCCGCCGCGAGCCGCAATTCGTAAGCGCCAGCCACCCCGGGAACGGGGAGGCTGGCCTGCCCCGCTCTGGGTTCGACGACGACGATCGCCGAAGTCGCGGGATCGCCCGGCCGCGCGATTGCGACCCTCGCGCCTGCCGGCGCATGCAGCAGCGACACACTGAGCACAGAGCCCGCCATCACGCTAAGCGAGGCGGAGAGCGACGGCCCTGCCTGCGGCGCGGGACGCGGCTGCGCCACTGCTCCGGCCGCCACGAGCAGGGTTGCGAGCACAAGAACGCGCCGCGCGATCATCCCTGCGCCAGCGCCCGGATGCGCGCCGCCAGCTTGGGATTCCGCGAGGCGAGCGCGCGGAAATCGATCGGATCGAGCACCAGCAATTTGCTCGGCGCGGTCGCCACCGCCGAATGCGGACACGGCGAATGGCTCGCCACGCAAAGTTCGTCGAGCCTGACCTCGCCGAAGAAATGACCTTCGTCGAGCTTTTTGGCCCCCTCCGCGAGCCCCACCTCGACCTCGCCGCTGGCGATGAAATAAAGCGCCTGACCGGGTTCGCTCGGCTGCATCACGACCGTGCCGTTGCGCACCGTCTTCGCACGCAAAAACTGCATCACCTCGGCGATCTCGGAGGCGTCGAGCCCGCCAAACAGCGGCACGCGCGCGATCATGCTCCATGTCACCACGAACTCGCGCCGATGGATCTCCTGCGCGAAGGCCGTCGCGACGATGCCGACGGGCAGAGCCAACATGACGAGGCCCAGCACGGCTGTGACCGCCGCGACCGCCTTGCCCGGCGCGGTCGTGGGAAAGACGTCTCTATAGCCGACCGTGGTCAGCGTGATGATCGCCCACCACATCGCATCGGGGATGGTGCCGAACTTGTCGGGCTGAGCCTCGTGCTCGACCAGATGCATCGCGCTCGCCGCCATCAGCATCACCCCCATCAGGATGACGAAGCAGGCGAACAAGGCCTTGCGCTCGGCGACCAGCGCGGCGCCCAGCGAGGCCATGCCCGGCGAATAGCGCCCGAGCTTGAAGAAGCGGAGCAACCTGAGCAGCAGCAGCACCTTCAACTCGCCGAAGCCAAGCAGGCCAACGAGCAGCGGCAGCGTGGCAAGCAGATCGATGATCGCCGGCCAGGAGACGGCATAGGCAAGACGCGCCCGGCCAGGAGGCAGCGCCCGGTAGCGCGCATGCTCCGGCGCGGTCCAGAGCCTGACGATATATTCGACAGCGAAAACCGCGAGCGAAACCGCCTCCAGGAGCTTGAAGCCGGGCCCGTAGCGCTGCTCCAGCGACGGCACCGATTCCAGCACGATCGCGGCAACATTGGCGCAGATCAGCAGGACGAGGCCGCGATGCAGCAGAAGCGCGACGAGATCGTCGCCCGCGCCATGATCGAGCCAGAGATGAACCCGCCGCCGCCACACCGCCAGGGGTATGGAGGCGGCCATCACGGATCAGCCCATCGCCGCGGCGACGGCGTTCAACGCGGCTTGCGCCTTCTCTCCATCGGGGCCGCCGGCCTGCGCCATATCGCGCCGCCCGCCGCCGCCCTTGCCGCCGAGCTGCTCGGAGGCGGCGCGGACCAGAGCCACCGCGTCGAAGCGCTCAACCATGTCCGGCGTCACGCCGACCACCACGCCAGCCTTGCCGTCGTCGGTGACGCCGACGATCGCGGCGACGCCGGAGCCGATCCGCGCCTTGGCCTCATCGACCAGGCTCTTCAGATCCTTCATCTCGACGCCTGTGACCGCGCGCGCCAGCAGCTTCACACCGGCGATCTCCCGCACAGGGTCTTCCGATGCGCCGCCCCCACCCATGGCGAGCTTCTTGCGCGCCTCGGTCAGCTCCCGGTCGAGCTTGCGGCGCTCCTCGATCAGCGCAGCCAGCCGCGCCTCGGCCTCACCCGCCGGAACCTTGAGCAGGCCGGCGAGGCTGTCGAGGCGGCGGTTCGCCGTGTTGAGTTCACGCCGCGCAGCCGCGCCCGTCATCGCTTCCAGCCGACGCACGCCCGCCGCCACGGCGCTCTCGGCCACCACGCTGACGAGGCCGATATCGCCAGTGCGGCTGGCATGCGTGCCGCCGCAAAGCTCGATCGAGAAAGCCTTTCCGTCCTCCTCGCGCGTGCCCATTGCTACGACTCGAACCTCATCGCCGTACTTCTCGCCGAACAAAGCGCGCGCCCCCGAGGCGATGGCGTCGTCGACGCTCATCAGCCGCGTCGTCACCGGCTCGTTGCGCAGCACGATCGCGTTGGCGATGTCCTCGACGCGGGCGAGTTCCTCGTCCGAAATCGGCTTGGGATGCGAGAAATCGAAGCGCAGCCGCTCGGGCGAGACCAGCGAGCCCTTCTGCGCGACATGGTCGCCAAGCACGAGCCGCAACGCCTCGTGCAGCAGATGCGTCGCCGAATGGTTGGCGCGGATGGCCGAGCGGCGGGCGTGATCAACGACCAGTTCGACCGGCTGGCCGCGCTTGAGCGACCCCTCCTTGACCGTGATGGCATGTGCGAAAACGTCGCCGAGCTTCTTCTGCACATCGCCGACCTCGGCCAGCGCACCAGCCGCCCTGATGAGGCCTGTGTCGCCGAGCTGGCCGCCCGACTCGCCATAGAACGGCGTCTGGTTGACGATGACGAAGCCGCGCTCGCCGGCATTCAGCGTCTCGACCTCGGCATTGTCGCGGATCAGCGCGGTGATCACGCCCTCGGCCGTCTCGGTATCGTAGCCGAGGAATTCGCTGGCGCCGACCTTGTCGCGCAGCGGGAACCAGAGCTTTTCGGTCGCGGCCTCCCCCGTGCCGGACCAGGCGGCCCGCGCCTTGGCCTTTTGCTGCTGCATCGCCGTATCGAATCCGGCGGTGTCGACCGAGACCCCGCGGGCCCGCAGCGCGTCCTGCGTCAGGTCGAGTGGGAAGCCATAGGTATCGTAGAGCGTGAAGGCGACCTCGCCCTTGAGGCTCTGGCCGGAGGTCAGATCGCGCGAGGCATCGTCGAGCAGCGAGAGCCCGCGCGCCAGCGTGGTCCGAAAACGCGTCTCCTCCAGCTTCAGCGTCTCCTCGATCAGCGCCTGCGCCCGCAGCAGCTCCGGATACGCCTGGCCCATCTCGCGGGTCAGCACCGGCACGAGACGGTGCAGCAGCGGATCCTTCGCGCCGAGCAGCTGGGCGTGGCGCATGCCGCGCCGCATGATCCGGCGCAGCACATAGCCGCGGCCCTCGTTCGAGGGCAGCACGCCGTCGGCGATCAGGAAGGCCGAGCAGCGCAGATGATCGGCGATGACGCGGTGGCTCGCCTTCATCGGCCCGTCGGAGGCGACCGAGGTCAGCTCCGCGATGGCGCGGATCAGCGCGGCGAACAGGTCGATCTGGTAGTTGTCATGCGTGCCCTGCAGCACGGCCGCGATCCGCTCCAGCCCCATGCCGGTATCGATCGAGGGGCGCGGCAGACTGGTGCGCACGCCGCCCGCCGCCTCCTCATACTGCATGAAGACGAGGTTCCAGATCTCGATGAAGCGGTCGCCATCCTCGTCGGGCGACCCGGGAGGGCCGCCGGGGATGTGGTCGCCATGGTCGTAGAAGATTTCCGAGCAGGGGCCGCAGGGGCCGGTATCGCCCATGCGCCAGAAATTGTCCGAGGTCGGGATGCGGATGATCTTGCTGTCCGTCAGCCCGGCGATCTTCTTCCAGAGGCCGTGCGCTTCGTCGTCCTCGGAATAGACCGTGACGGTCAGCTTTTCCTTGGGCAGCCCGTATTCGCGCGTGACCAGCGTCCAGGCGTGTTCGATCGCCTGTTCCTTGAAATAGTCGCCGAAGGAGAAATTCCCCAGCATCTCGAAAAAGGTGTGGTGGCGCGCGGTGTAGCCGACATTGTCGAGGTCGTTGTGCTTGCCGCCGGCTCGGACGCATTTCTGCGCGGTCGTAGCGCGGACGTAGGGCCGCTTCTCCTGGCCGGTGAAGACGTTCTTGAACTGGACCATGCCGGAATTGGCGAACATCAGCGTCGGGTCGTTGCGCGGCACCAGCGGGCTCGACGGCACGATTTCGTGGCCTTGCCCCTTGAAGTAGTCGAGGAAGGTGGACCTGATCTGGTTGACGCCGCTCATTGCAATCTTCGACTCTGCTTCTCGGACCGAGGGCCGGAAAGCCCGGCGACATCAGGGTTTCTAGTCAGGCGGCCCCCCGCTGTCGAGAGAGCCTTTCCGATCGAAAGCAAAGGGCAACGCCTTGCGCCCAAACACAAACGGGCGGCCCGGAGGCCGCCCGCCAATCATCGCCATCGGGAAGACGCGCGCTCAGGCTTCGCCCTCGTCGAGATCGTCGTCGGTCGGCGTCGCCTGGTCGAGGATGCGCTCGGCGACGAGGCCGGAATTCTGACGGATGGTGGCCTCGATGCGCGCCGCCATCTCCGGGTTCGCCTTGAGGAATGCCTTGGCGTTCTCGCGGCCCTGACCGAGGCGCTGGCTGTCGAAGGAGAACCACGCGCCCGACTTCTCGACCATGCCGGCCTTGACGCCGAGATCGACCAGTTCGCCGACCTTGGAGATGCCCTCGCCGAACATGATGTCGAACTCGACCTGCTTGAACGGCGGCGCGACCTTGTTCTTGACCACCTTGACGCGAACCTGGTTGCCGGTCGCCTCCTCGCGGTCCTTCAGCGTGGAGATGCGGCGGATGTCGAGGCGCACCGAGGCGTAGAACTTCAGCGCGTTGCCGCCGGTGGTGGTCTCCGGCGAGCCATACATCACGCCGATCTTCATGCGGATCTGGTTGATGAAGATGACCATGCAGTTCGAGCGCGAGATCGAGGCGGTCAGCTTGCGCAGCGCCTGGCTCATCAGGCGGGCCTGCAGGCCGGGCTGGACATCGCCCATCTCGCCCTCGATCTCGGCGCGCGGCGTCAGCGCCGCCACCGAATCGACCACCAGCACGTCGATGGCGCCGGAACGGACCAGCGTGTCGGTGATCTCCAGCGCCTGCTCGCCGGTGTCGGGCTGCGAGATCAGCAGGTCGTCGAGATTGACGCCGAGCTTGCGGGCATAGACCGGATCGAGAGCATGTTCGGCGTCGACGAAGGCGCAGACGCCGCCCTTCTTCTGAGCTTCCGCGATGGTATGCAGCGCCAGGGTCGTCTTGCCCGAGGATTCAGGCCCGTAGATCTCGATGACTCGACCGCGTGGCAGCCCGCCGACGCCAAGCGCGATGTCGAGCCCGAGCGAACCGGTCGAAATCGTCTCGATCTCGATCGCCTGCTGGTTCTTTCCCAGCCGCATGATCGAGCCCTTGCCGAAAGCGCGCTCGATCTGCGAGAGCGCCGCATCCAGCGCCTTGGCCTTGTCCATCGAGGAGCCTTCCACGAGCTTGAGATTCGCCTGATTCACGGGTCGCGCTCCTTATGGCAGGGGCGCGGGGACATCTCAAATCCGCGCCGATGCCCGGACTATGGACACGGTTTGTTCCTGTCATCAAGTTCTTTTTTTGTTCCTGCTGTCAGCGGCTGTCAGGAGGAGGATTTAGCGCCCTGGAAACGCTGGGGCACGCTCACGTCCGAGGATTTCAGGCGTTCTCGTCGGGATGCTGCCGCGAGCGATATCGCGGCAGATCGGCCGGCGATAGCTCATCTTCAGTGCGCGGCCCTTCCAGTCGGCAGAGCGTGTCGAACCATGGCATCCGCCCCTCCTGACCGAAGGCCGCGGCGGGCGGAAAGGCGCCGGGGTCGTCGAGGCTGCCCGCAGTGACCGAGATGCGCCCGGAGCCGCGCAACACATAGGTCAGAGGCGTTCCGCAATCGCGGCAGTAGCCACGCTCCGCGGCTTCCGACGACCTGAAGATGGCCGGCTCGCCGCGCGTCCAGGTCAAATCCTCCTCGCTGACGCCAGCATGCGCAGCGAAGTAATTGCCGACCGATTTCTGGCACATGCGGCAGAAGCAGATTCCGACGCCGGTCGGCGGCTTCGCCAGTCGATAGCGCACCGCGCCGCACTGGCAGCCGCCCGTGATCGGTTTCGCATCGGCCATGAAGTCGCCCTTCGAACAAAAAAAGCCCGGCCAGACTGGCCGGGCTTCGCGTCTCTGGCAATCGTCGCGCCCGATCAGCCAGCCATCGCCTTGCGCATGTTGTCGCTGACCTTTTCGAGGAAGCCGGTAGTCGAGAGGAAACCCTGCTCGGGGCCGACCAGCAGGGCGAGATCCTTGGTCATGAAGCCGGACTCGACCGTATCGACGGTGACCTTCTCCAGCAGCGTGGCGAACTTCGCCAGTTCGTCGTTGCCGTCGAGTTTGGCGCGGTGGGCCAGCCCCCGCGTCCAGGCGAAGATCGAGGCGATCGAGTTGGTCGAGGTCTCCTTGCCCTTCTGGTGCTCGCGGTAGTGGCGCGTCACCGTGCCATGCGCGGCCTCGGCCTCGACGGTCTTGCCGTCCGGCGTCATCAGCACCGAGGTCATCAGGCCCAGCGACCCGAAGCCCTGCGCGACGGTGTCTGACTGCACGTCGCCATCGTAGTTCTTGCAGGCCCAGACATAGCCGCCCGACCACTTCATCGCGGACGCGACCATGTCGTCGATCAGGCGGTGTTCATAAGTGATGCCGAGCGCATCGAACTGAGCCTTGAACTCGGCCTGGTATATCTCCTCGAAGATATCCTTGAAGCGCCCGTCATAGACCTTCAGGATGGTGTTCTTGGTCGAGAGATAGACAGGGTACTTGCGGATCAGGCCGTAGTTCAGCGAGGCGCGCGCGAAATCGCGGATCGACTCGTCGAGATTGTACATCGCCATCGCGACGCCGGCCTCGGGAGCCTTGAAGACCTCTTTCTCGATCACCTGACCGTCCTCGCCGACGAACTTGATCGACAGCGTGCCCTTGCCGGGGAAGGTGAAGTCGGTAGCGCGGTACTGGTCGCCATAGGCATGGCGGCCGATCACGATCGGCTGGGTCCAGCCCGGGACGAGGCGCGGGACATTCTTGCAGATGATCGGCTCGCGGAAGATCACGCCGCCCAGGATGTTGCGGATCGTGCCGTTGGGCGACTTCCACATCGACTTCAGGTTAAATTCCTTCACCCGGCCTTCGTCGGGCGTGATGGTGGCGCATTTCACGGCGACGCCATGCTTCTTCGTGGCGTGGGCGGCGTCGATGGTAACCTGGTCGCCGGTGGCGTCGCGATTCTCGACCGAGAGGTCGTAATAGTCGAGTTCGAGGTCGAGATAAGGGAAGATCAGCGTGTCCTTGATCTTCTGCCAGATGATGCGGGTCATCTCGTCGCCGTCCATGTCGACGACGGGGTTGGCGACCTTGATCTTGCTCATGTGAAACGACCCCTGCTTCTGGCCAGACTGGAACGGCTCCGGCCTGCGGCAAACGCGCCGCAGGCGGTTGCCCGTCTCCTAGCGGGTTAGGCGCGTCGGGGGAAGCGCGGCTTTTGGGCAAGGACGACGAGTTGCGCTCGATACGGGCGTCCCCTCGCAACGCGGTGCTTTACAGCGGATAGACGCGGCCTAGTTTGCGGACATGACATGCTCCTCACCCAAACTCGCTCTCGTCACCGGCGGCACGCGCGGCATCGGCGCGGGCGCGGCACTGTCGCTCGCCTCGGCCGGCTATGGGGTTCTGGCCACCGGGCTGACCGACGAGGAGGTCGCCGCCGCGCCGCCCCACCCGGCCATCCGGCACGCCCGGCTCGACGTCACCAGCGACGCGCAGGTCGCGGCGCTCGTCTCCGGCTGCCCGCGCATCGACGCGCTGGTCAATTGCGCGGGCATGATCCAGCGCAACGGCAAGGAGTTCGAGATCGACGCCTTCCGCCGGACGATCGAGGTCAACCTGTCGGGAACGATGCGGATGTGCCTCGCCGCAAAAGACAAGCTCGCCTCGAAGGCGCATGGCCAGAGCGGCGGCGCGATCGTCAACATCGCCTCGATGCTGACCTTCCACGGCTCGGCCTTCGCGCCGGGTTATGCCGCCTCCAAGGGCGCGATCGGACAGCTCACCAAATCGCTCGCGGCGGCCTGGGCCGGCGACGGAATCCGCGTCAACGCCGTCGCGCCGGGCTGGATCGCCACCGAATTGACCCGGCCACTGGTCGAGGACGCCGCCCGCTCGGCCCCGATCCTGGCCCGCACGCCGATGAATCGCTGGGGCGAGCCGGCCGATGTCGGCGGAGCCATCGCCTTCCTGATCTCGGACGCGGCGGCCTTCGTCACAGGCGCGATCCTGCCGGTCGACGGCGGTTATCTGGCGGTATGATTTTCCATAATATCAAAGCCTTGCATTCAAACCCGGAATCAGATTGCGAGCCACTTGAATCAGATCAGTCATTCGTCTTTGCGAGCGCAGAGAAGCAATCCGGATGTTTACGCGAGACGCCGGATTGCTTCGTTGCGCTCGCAGAGACGGCTAACGTCGTATCCGAAAACGAGAACATCCCTAGGGAGACGCAATCATGAACAAGGTCAGCCCCATCCCGGTCGCGGCATCCGACGCCGAGCGCTGGACGCCCTACCGCCATCCTCAACCCAAGGATTCGCCGCCTGAACTGATCGTTCATGACGTGATCCCGCAGGACGAGCGCGTCTGGGTTCCGGTCGACGACAATGTCTGGTTCCGACCGCTCTGTCTGAGCGTTACGCGCGGCTACTGGATGAACCTGCTGCGCGTGCGCCGCGCCGGCGTGCTCTCGCGCCATCGCCATCCCCAGCCGGTTCACGGCTATGTTCTCAAAGGGACATGGCGCTATCTCGAGCACGACTGGGTCGCGACCCAAGGCTCCTATGTCTACGAGGCCCCCGGCGAAACGCATACGCTCGTCGTCGATCCCGACGTCGAGGAGATGATCACGATGTTCCAGGTCAACGGAGCGATGATCTATGTCGATCCCGACGGTACATGCCTCGGCTATGACGACGTCTTCACGCGGCTGGACAAATGCCGGGCGCATTACGCCGCCAACGGGCTCGGAGCGGAGTTCGCGGATCAGTTCATCCGCTGAGCGGCGACGCCGTCCGGGTCACGCAGTCGTGACGGCGCGCGATCATTCGATGAGGCGCGCGGCGCGGCGCATCAAGCTAATTTTTCTCCCGCGACGGGAGGCGCAGCCTGATGAAGAGCTTCTTCGCAATCGCGGTGATGATCGCCGCATTGTTGGCTGGCGGCTCGCATCAGGCGCTGGCGCAGGGCATTTCCGCGAGACCGATCGTCCTTGTCGTGCCATTCGCCGCCGGCGGTCCGACCGACCTGGTCGGTCGCCTGATCGCAATGGAAATGAGCCGCAAGCTCGGACAGCAGGTCGTCGTCGAGAACGTCGCCGGGGCCGGCGGCACCACGGGCGCGGCCCGTGTCGCGCGTGCTGCGCCCGACGGCCATACGATCCTGCTGAGCAATATCGGCCACGCCTCATCGGCGACACTCTATCGCCGCCTGCCTTATCAGCCGGTCGATGACTTCGCCCCCATCGGGCTTGTCGTCGATGTGCCGATGACGCTGGTCGGCCGGCCCGACATGCCGGTCGCAAACGCTGCCGGCCTCGCCGACTATGTTCGCGCCAATCCGGGAAAGGTCTCGATCGCGCATGCCGGCATCGGCGCCTCGTCGCAGCTATGCTCTCTGCTGCTCATGACCGCCCTGCAGCAGCCGATCGTCTCGGTGCCATACACCGGGACGGCCGCCGCCCTGAACGACGTCGTCGGCAAGCGTGTCGATCTGCTCTGCGACCAGACCACCAACACGACGAGCCAGATCAACGCCGGCGCGGTGAAGGCCTTCGGCCTGACGACGAAGGAGCGGCTCGCCACCCTGCCTGCGGTGCCCACGCTGGCGGAAGCGGGGCTGCCCGGCGTCGAGATTTCGGTTTGGCACGGTCTCTATGCGCCCAAAGGCACGCCGCCGGCGCTGGTCGAGCGACTGGCCGATGCTCTGCGCATGGCGCTGATGGCGCCTGTCGTGACGACGCGGTTCGCCGATCTCGGCGGCGTGGCGGCCAGCCCGGACGCCGCGACGCCAGACGCTCTGAGGACCAAACTCGTCGGCGAAATCACCCGCTGGAAGCCGGTGATCGAGGCGGCAGGTTCCGTGATCGAATAGGCAGCGGGCGCTGCACTAGCGCCCCAATTTGGCGAGTTCCACCGCCGCGCGCAATTCGATATGCGCGAGAACCTCGTCGAGGCGCGGATCGTCGGTGATCTCGCGACGCGACGAGAGCATGCCCTTCAGGCGCTCCAGTTCGGCGATCTGGACGCGGCCTGAGAGCAGCGCAGCCTTTAGCCGGTCGAGCCCGTCGAGCAGATCATGTCCGCGTCTGGCTTGGCGCTTCTTGCGCTCGGCAGGGTCTTCCTGCGCCTGCACGGCGAGCAGCGTGTCGAGCGGGGCCGAGGCGTGGAGCGAACTCGTGCGCGCTGGCGCGGCCTGCTCCTTCTTCGGCAGCTCGAAGGCGGCCCCGGGGCGCCTGGCCTGACTGGCCTGCGCCGCATTGGCGATCGGGGCGCGCGGGTCGATACGGATCATGACGCCCTCCTCCAAAGCTGGCCCATCCTGCCGCTCAGGCTTGGGCCGGCATGGTTAACAGCCGGTAAACCACCCGGCAGAAACTGCCGGGGCGGCAGCTTCGGCAGGGACTCTCCACAGGCCGGCAGACTGCACCTCAAACGCAAACAATTGGAAAATAGAGGTTTTCAATTGCGAGCGATCTGGCACGGGGATCGCAAGGCAGTCGCCGGAACGCTTTTCTCCAGCCGGTATGCTTCATGTCCCGCCTGCCTGCCCTCTCCCTTTTGACGACGCGGCTGCCGCGGCTGATGACGCTTTGCCTGGCGCTCGGACTGGCCTTCGTCGCCAGTCCGGTCCACGCGCTGTCGCGGATCAAGGATCTCGCGGCGGTCGAGGGCGTGCGCGCCAACCAGATCCTAGGCTACGGCATCGTCGTCGGCCTCAACGGCACCGGCGATACGCTGAACAACGCGCCCTTCACCAAGCAGTCGCTGACCGCGATGCTGGAGCGCCTCGGCGTCAACACGCGCGGCGCCAACATGCGCACCGCCAATGTCGCGGCTGTCATGGTGACGGCGAACCTCCCACCCTTCGCCACGCAGGGCACGCGTCTCGACGTCACGGTGTCGGCGTTGGGCGACGCCAAGTCGCTGCAGGGCGGCACGTTGCTCGCGACGCCGCTGCTGGGCGCCGACGGCGAGGTCTATGCCGTCTCGCAGGGGCCGGTCGCCATCGCCGGTTTCTCGGCCGAGGGCGAGGCCTCCAAGATCACGCGCGGCGTGCCGACCGTCGGGCGCATCGCCAATGGCGGCCTGGTCGAGCGCGAGATCGACTTCGCTTTGAACAAGCTCAAGACGCTGCGGCTTTCGCTGCGCAACCCGGACCTGACCACAGCCCGCCGCATGGCCGCCGCCATCAACGACTTCCTCGGCGGCGACGCGGCCGAGCCGACCGACCCCTCGACCGTTGTCCTTCAGATCCCGCAGCGCTTCCAGGGCAACATGATCCGGATGCTGACCGATATCGAGCAGCTCAGGATCGAGCCAGACCAGCTCGCCCGCATCGTCATCGACGAGCGCTCCGGCATCATCGTCATGGGCAAGGACGTCCGCGTCTCCACCGTGGCGGTCGCGCAGGGCAACCTGACGGTGACGATCACCGAGCAGCCGCAGGTCAGCCAGCCCAATCCGCTGTCGCGCGGCCAGACGGTCGTGACGCCGCGCTCAAACGTCAAGGTCGACACCGAAGGCGGCAACAAGCTCGCTTTGGTCCGCGAGAGCGTGACGCTGGCCGAGCTCGTCGACGGGCTGAACGCGCTGGGCATCGGCCCGCGCGACCTGATCTCCATTCTCCAGGCCATCAAGACAGCCGGCGCGCTGCAGGCCGAAATCGAGGTGATGTGATGAGCGCGACCCTTGCCCTCCCCGCAGCCAAGCTCGCGATCAACGCGGCCGGCAACATTCTCGACGGCGTCAAGAACGCGCTGCTCGACCCCGCCAAGGCCAAGGCGAAGAAGCAGGCCGACGATTTCGAAACGGTCTTCCTCGAGCAGGTGACCGAGCGCCTCTTCGCCACGCCCGAGGGTACGGAAGGCCCTCTGGGCGAGAACGGAACCGGCGGCGGCATCTTCAAGTCGCAGCTCACCCAGCAATACGCAAAGCAGATCCAGCAGGCCGGCGGCATCGGCCTGTCGGACCAGATCTTTCGCGATCTGATTCGCGTCCAGGAGCAGTCAGCGCCGCAGGCGGCCATTTCCGGAGCGCAGAATGTCGGTCGCTAGGCGCGTTCTCGACGAACGTCCCCGCATCTCCGGCCCGCTCGACGCTCGCGCGCTCGTCGAGGCGGTGATCGAGGCGCTGGGCGGCCTCTCCCATGTCGTCGGCGAGGAAACCGCGCTGCTGCGCGCCGGCAAACTCAGGGAAGCCATGGATCGCGAGCCGCGCAAGACCGAACTCGCGGGCATCTATATGCGCGGCGTCGAGCAGGTGAAGCTCAACGCCGTCGCTCTGGCGCGTTTCGCGCCCGAGCAGGTGCGCCGGCTCAAGGCCGAGCACGGCGCCTTCCAGACGCTGATCGAGACCAACCAGATGGTGCTGGCCACAGCGCGCGCCGTCTCGGAATCGATCGTGCGCGACCTCGCCACCGACGCCAACAAGGCGATGCGTGCGCCGGGATATGGGCCGACTGCAACGGTGGGAGCCGGCGCGTTCGCGCGCCCCAATGCCGGCCCGCTGGTGATCTCGCGCAACCTCTGAGTGCGCTCCCGACGCACCCGTCAATATTTACCTAATTCCCTTACGTCAGATTCAATCTTTGCTGCCATGGTCGCTGCGATAAGCCGGGCGCATTCCGTCCGTCACCATCGCGACCGGGCGGCAAGAGCCGCCGGTTCACGCTCCAGAAGGAGTGAGACATGGACTTTGGCAACGCATCGAAACTGATCCCGCTGGGCAACAATCTCGTCGTTCCCCGCTCGGATGTCCTCGCGACCGTCGGCGGCGTCGCGGTTGATCTTAGCCCCGAGAAGACCGTCCAGTCGGCCGGCGACGCGGTCCGCGTCGATATCGGGCGGCGCGACCAGCGCGATCTTCAGCAGGACGTCCAGGACAAGCGCAGCGAGACGGACCGCCGGCAGGAGCAGGCCCGCCGCGAGAGCGATTTCCGTGCAACCTCGCTGCAGGACGTCATCGAGCGGCGGCTGGTGATCGACCCGCCGACGCGCACCGTGGTGCTGCAGAAGACGAACGTCGAGACCGGCGAAACCGTGCAGACCCTGCCAGACGAGGCCACCCTGAAACTGCGGCGCTACTCGCGCGAGATCGCGGAACGCGCCAGGCTTGCCGAGGACGCGACCGCGCGCTACGTCGAGCGCACCGCCTGAGCAGCGCAGTCGTTCAGGCCACCCCCTCACCGTGTCGACAAGCCGCCCGTCATGGGCGGCTTTTTTCGTTGCGAAACCGCGATCCCATCGGGCCCTGCGGCTTCACGAGCGGTTAACCATGTCACTGGTTCGACACGGTCCTGCACAATTCGACGGCAGAAATTTACCTCTCGTTACGGGCTCGGCGCGCAGGGTTTGTGGGTCGGAGCCAGAACGGCCCGACGCCAGAAGGCATCAAACCAGAAGGTTTCACTCACATGGCCGTCACTTCGCTTTCCTCCGGCGTTCGCGCCGCTCTCTCCTCGCTCGCCTCCACGACCGCGACGTCCCAGCAGGGTCAGCTCCGTCTTGCCACCGGCAAGAAGGTCAACTCCGCCGTCGACAACGCCGTCAACTTCTTCACGGCCGCTGGCCTGAACGATCGCGCCGGCCAGCTCACCGGCCTGCTCGACGGCATCGGCAACGGCATCCAGACCATTCAGGCTGCCTCGCAGGGCATCGACTCCGCCGTCAAGCTGGTCGAATCGCTGCAGTCCACCGTCAAGCAGGCCCAGGCCGACGCCGCCGCTAACCGTCCCAACAAGGTCGGTACCGCCGACGTCCTCGCCGACGCCGCGGAGGTCACGGCGACCGGCGGCAAGAGCCGCAAGGACATCGCTCTCGACAAGCGCATCGGCGAAGCCAATGCGGCTGCCGACGCGACCGCCACCGACGTCGGTAACCTGATCGACACCACCACCAACACCAACCTGGCCCTGACGGTTTCGGCCGGCTCGACCACCTATACCGTCGATCTGGCTGCGACGGCGACGGTCCGCGACCTGGTGAACTCGATCAACAGCTCTGGCGTCGCCTCGGCCTCGATCGACGACCAGGGCCGCCTGAACGTCACCGGCAACGGCTCCGATACGCTGCGCGTCGGTATCGGCGCTGGCACCACGGCGGCTCTCGCCCGTACCAACGCCTCCAGCGGCACCAACCAGAACGTCGCCTTCGGCCTTGCCGTCGCCGACGGCGACACCGCCGGCGCCGGCATCGTGGCCTCGGGCGGCAACTCGACCGTTCGCTCGAACCTGATCAAGCAGTTCAACGACCTGCGCACGCAGATCGACCAGCTTGCCACGGATGCGGGCTTCAACGGCAAGAACCTGCTCAAGGGCGACAAGCTCTCGATCGTGTTCAACGAGAAGACCGGCTCGCAGCAGAGCAAGCTGGACATCCAGGGCTCCGTCCTGAATTCGGGCAACCTCGGCATCAACACGGCCGTCAGCGGCACGGCGCTCACCGGCGAGTTCAACATCCAGAGCGACACCGACCTCGCCGGCGCCGCGGATGCCCTGACCAACGCCCTGACCTCGCTGCGTTCGACCTCGTCGTCGCTGGGTTCCAGCCTCTCGATCGTCCAGACCCGTCAGGACTTCACCAAGAACCTGGTGAACACCCTGACCCAGGGCGCGGACAACCTGGTGCTCGCCGACACCAACGAGGAAGGCGCCAAGCTGCTTGCCCTGCAGACCCGCCAGCAGCTGTCGCAGACGGCTCTGACGCTCTCCAGCCAGGCCGATCAGGCGGTCCTGCGCCTGTTCTGATCCTTCGTCCGCAGAAGCGGGCTGCCCACAGGATGTGGGCCGAAGACAAGGAAAGCGGCGGCGCGCGAGCGCCGCCGCTTTTCGTTAAGGGTCTTTGTTATGCGGTTAACCATTTATTAGCCTTAACAAATGATGATCGGTCCAGATCAAACCGGACTTGCGCCGAATCGCGCTTTCAGGGGACCGAGAGATGGCGAACACAATTCTCACCGCCGGCGTCAGGCAGAACCTGCTGTCGCTGCAGCAGACCACCGCCGAGCAGGGCGTCATCCAGAACCGCCTCGCCACTGGAAAGCGGGTCAATTCGGCGATCGACAACCCGGTCAATTTCTTCACTTCACTTGGCCTGAACGATCGCGCCGGAGAATTGCGCGGGCTGCTCGACGGCATCTCCAACGGCGTGCAGACCATCACGGCCGCGTCGCAGGGCATCGACTCGATCACCAAGCTGGTCCAGTCCCTGCAGTCCACGATCAAGCAGGCCCAGGCCGACGCAGCCGCCAACCGCCCGAGCAAATCGGGCGCTGCGGATGTGCTCGCTACCGCGGCGGAAGTGACCGCCACAAGCGGCAAGAGCCGCAAGGACATCGCTCTCGACAAGCGCATCGGCGAGGCCGGTGCGGCTGCCGCGGCCACGGCCACCGACACCGGTCACCTGATCGACACCACCACCAACACCAACCTCGCCTTGACGGTTTCGGCCGGCTCGACCACCTATACGGTCGATCTGTCCGCCACCGCGACGGTTCGCGACCTCGTCAACTCGATCAACAGCTCCGGCATCGCCACCGCCACCGTCGATGATCAGGGCCGTCTCAGCGTCACTGGTCTCGGCTCATCGACGCTCCGCGTCGGTCTCGGCGCCGGCACCTCGGCCGCCAACGCCCGCACCAACGCCTCCAGCGCCACCAACCAGAACGTCGCCATCGGCCTGCTGGTCGCTGACGGCGACACGGCCGGCGCCGGCATCGTGGCCTCGGGCGGCAACTCGACCGTTCGCTCGAACCTGATCAAGCAGTTCAACGACCTTTCGGCGCAGATCGACCAACTCGCCAAGGACGCCGGATACAACGGCAAGAACCTGCTCAACGGCGACAGGCTCTCGATCATCTTCAACGAGAAGACCGGCACCAACCAGTCGAAGCTCGACATCCAGGGCGAGACGTTGACGGCCGCCAATCTCGGCGTGCTGACCGCCGTCAGCGGCACCGCGCTTACCGGCCAGTTCAACATCCAGGACGACGTCAGCCTCAACTCGGTGGCCGACACCCTGACCAGCGCTCTCACCTCCCTGCGCTCTATCTCGTCGACGCTCGGCTCCAACCTTTCGGTCGTGCAGACCCGTCAGGACTTCACCAAGAATCTGGTCAACACGCTGACCACAGGCGCCGATAACCTCGTGCTGGCCGATTCCAACGAGGAGGGAGCCAAACTCCTCGCCCTCAACACACGCCAGCAGCTCTCGCAGACCGCGCTGTCGCTCGCCTCGCAGGCCGATCAGGGCGTGCTCAGGCTCTTCGGCTGATATCGCCGACGAGCCCCCTCCCCTCCAGCCAGAAGGCTCAGGCAGACATGGCTCTCAAGGTCGAACTCAAGCCGCGCGAGCGCATCATCATCGGCTCCGTCGTCATCCGCAACGACGAGCAGCGGACGCGCTTCTTCATCGAGGGCGACGCCCCGATCCTGCGCGAGAAGGATATTCTCACCGCCGCCACCGCCGACAGCCCGGCCAAGAAGATCTATCTGGCGATCCAGCTCATGTATCTCGCCCAGGATCCGACCTACGAGCACCAGCTCTATTTCGATCTGGTGCGCGACTTCGTCCAGGCCGCGCCGAGCGCGCTGGAGCACATCCACGAGATCAATAACCGCATCTTAAGCAGCGATCTGTATAAAGCTCTGAAGGCAGCCAAGAAGCTGATCGCCTACGAAGCGGAACTCATCGAGAATGCAAAACGGGTTTAGTGCGTACGCTGCCGCCGCCAAGTCAGCCCAGTCCACCGTTTCACCCCGCGAACTCGAAGCCTCCTTGCTGATCAAGGCGGCCACGCGCCTCCAGTCCATCGCCGACGACTGGATCGGCCGCGCCCGCGAGCTCGACGACGCGCTCGGCTACAACCGCAAGCTCTGGACGCTGCTCGTCTCGGCCGTGATCGCGGAGGACAATCCCCTCCCCGTCGACATCAAGCGCAACATTCTCGGCCTCGCCAATTTCATCTTCAACCAGACCTTCCGCATCGCGGCTGCCCCCGCGCCCGAGGCGCTGGGCTCCCTGATCCAGATCAACCGGGACATCGCGGCCGGCCTGCGCGGCCGCTGAGCCCGTCGATCGCCGCCAAACAAAAAGGGCGTCGCCAGCCATGGCGACGCCCCTTCGTTTTGGCGCGATCATACCCGGTCAGAGGTAGTTCGTCAGCGTCAGCTTCGACAGGATCGAGGTCACCTCGTAACTCGCATTGAGACGGTTCTGCACGGCGAGGATCTGTGTCGCCACCTCTTCCGTCGTCACGTTCTCGATGCCAGCCAAGGTCGTGTCGAGATAGTTCTTCGTGGCGGCATGACGCTCCTTGGCCTGAGCGATCGCGTTCTGCGCCGTGCCGAATTCCGTAATGATCTCGGAGGGCTTCTGCACCGCTCCGCCGAAGCCCAGAGCCTCGCGCACCCGCTCGGTCAGCGCCTCGTAGCGCGCCTGCGAATTGGCGTCGGTGGCTGGGAACGTCTCGACCGCGAGCACCGCGAACTGCGCGAGGCCGACACGGAAACTCTCCTCATTGGCGCGCGCGCCGGTGGCGACGAGCTGGCTCTGATCGACTTGGACGGTGGTCGTCGCCCGCGCCGAACCTGCGCTGTCGTCGCCCTGGTACCAGATCACCGTGTTGGCCGCCGTGCCGGCCGCCGGCGCGGCAGTGGCGGTGGCGAAGCCCGGGCCCGGCACGCGCAGCGGCGGGTTGCTGAGGCTGCCATCGAAAAAGTTCTTCGCGGCGACGCTGGCCGAAGCCGCCGACAGCGTCGTCTGCGCCTCCTTGGTCAAGGCCGCCGTGATGGTGGCGCGCAGATTGGCGGCCGTCGCGTTGACGTCCGCGCCGATCACAAAGGTCTCGGACGCGGAGCCGTTGGAGGTTTCCGACCGCGCTGTCAGCACGATCTCCTCCTGCGTGCCGTCCGGCAGATCGACGACGATGCGCAGATTTTCGCCCGGAAGCGGCTGGCCGGCGACATTGACGGCGATATCGGCAGGAGGGCCTGCGGTGTAGGTGGGCACGAGCCCGGTCGACGTTGTCGTCGCGCCAGCGAGCTTGAAGCCGTAGCTGTGAACCGTGGCCTCCTCCGCGATCGTCGCGTTCGCGCCGGCCCCGCCTGCTGTCAGCCGGCCAAGGCCGGAGCCCAGATCGGCCTGCTTGCGCTCGGAGATAAGCTGCTTCAGGCCCGCGCGGCCGGCACCGTCGCCCTCGATGATCAGCGAATAACCTACAGTGGGCGCAATATCGGAGGTGCGGCCTGAGAACAGGTAGCGTCCGTTGACGTCGGCGCTCAGCAGATCGAGCGTCTGCTTGAATTTTTCCTCCGCCAGCACCTGCGGGGCCGAGCGGCCGCTCGCGCTCGGCGTATAGCTGTTCGAGCGGACATCGTTCTTGGTCTCGTTGGTCAGCGTCGCGAAATTCTCGACCGCCTGGACGGAGAGGCTGAGATTGACCTCGGCTAGCTTGACGCCCTGCAGCCAGGAATCGATCGAGGCGACCTTGGCGTTGAGATCGAGGCTGGCGCGCCGCTCGATGCCGAGATCGCCATAGGTCTCGCTGCGCTTGCCGGTCGAGAGCTGCCGCTGCAGATCGTCGAACTGCGAGCGCGTCGAGACAAATTCGTTCGGCCTCGCCGTGCGGTAGGCGCCCGTTCCGTGGGTGGTGATGGTCATGACGATGGCCCTTCAGATACGCAGCAGCACGTCCATCAGCTCCTTGACGGTGGAGATGACGCGGGCGTTTGCGGCATAGGCTGTCTGCAGCTCGATCAGGGTCGACATTTCCTGGTCGACATTGACCTGCGCGGTCGCCTGGAAACGGCTCTGCACCGAGGCGAGCGCGACCTGCTGGCCCTCGTCGAGCCGCTTGGCGGCCTCGACCGCCTGCCCGGTCGAGGCGACGACGCGCTGCACGAAATTCGAGATGGTGCCGGTCGAGGTCGCGGTCGAGCCGTCGAGCGAGGTCGCGCTGGTGAAGGCGCGCTGACTCTGGTTCAGCCGCTCGAGCAGCAGCTTGGGCCGCGCCGGGTCGCCCTGTGCGGTCGCCGGCGAGGTGTTGGAGACGACGAGCCGCGAACGATCGGCGATCAGGCCGGGGTTGACGACGATGCGCCCAGCATAGCCCAGCGCCTGAGAGCGGCCCTCGAAGGAGCCGGTATAGGCGGCGTTGCCCGCGCCCGCATCGACGAAGAAAGGCAGCTCGACCGAACCACCGGCCGAGGCGAGGCCCGTCGCGGTCGGTCGCGCCGTCAGCCCTACGACATCGCGCGTCGCGCCCGCGCCGTCATCGACGATGCGCAGCACGGAGCCGGCGTTGGAGACGGTGAAGCCGCCGCCGATCGCGGCCTGTATCTGCGTCGCGACCGAGGCCGGGCCGCCGGAGAAGTCGATGCCGATGACGCGGTTATTGGCGTCGCCGCTCGCATTGGCCGGCAGCGGCAGCGTGGCCGCGCTTTCGACGCGCACAAAGGTGAAGCGCTGCGTCTGGCCGCCCGGCGTGACCTTGTAGTCGAGGGTGACGCTGTTGCCAGATTGCAGGCCGGTGAGATCGACGTCGAAGCCGGTCGCTGCGCCGGCCGTCACCGCGGTGCCGGCGATCTCGCGGTCGGACAGGGCGCTCGAGAGCTGAGCCGCGATCTCGTCGAGCTGCGCCTGCGCCTGCACCAGCGTCTTGTCGCGCAGCTCGATGAAGGCCGCGATCTCGCCGGACCGAAACGCCTTGTTGGCGACAGCGTCGATCGAATTGCCCGAATTGTCGGTCAGCGTGATCGTGCCGACGCCGCGCTGAGCCGGATCGGAGCTCCACAGCGACTGCGCGCCGAGCACCGGGCGCTGGTCGAAGCCGAAGGTGACCGAAGGCCTGCCATCGAAGATCTGCGCGCCTGAGGTGGTGACGATGGTGAGGTTGCCGCGCGCATCCTCGCTGGTGCGGATGTCGATATATTGAGAGAGCTCGGCGACGATCAGGTCGCGCTGGTCGCGCAGATCGGCGGTGTTGCTGTCGTTCTGGCCCGTGGCGATGCGGCCATTGACGGTGGTCAGAGCGTTGAGCAGCTCATTGACCTGCGTCACCGCGTTGGCGATTCCGGTCTCGGCCTCGGTGCGCAGGGTCTGCACGCCGGCCGAGAGGCCGTTCAGCCGCTGCGCAAGCTGCGAGGCGGCGTCGAGCACCGCGGTGCGGTTGGTGTAGGAGGCCGGATCGTTCTGCAACGCCTGCAGCGCGCTGGTAAAGCTGCTGTAGACCGAATCCAGGGCCGTCGTGCTGCCGGGCGCGCCGTAGAGCTGGTCGAGGCTCCCAAGCACGTCGGCGCGCGCCGCCGTATAGGCCGCGCCCGAGGATTCCTGCCAGAGCTGGCGCTGTACCACCTGGTCGAGCAGGCGCTGCACGGCCGTGCTGTTGGTCCCGACCGCGCCGCCGGCATAGGTGTCGTTGGTCGAGACGGTGCGGCGCACATAGCCGGTCTTGTCGGCATTGGCGACGTTCTGCGAGATCACGCCGATGCCGATCTGCGTGGCCTGCAGACCGGAAATCGCTGTTCCGAGAGACGAGCTGAGGCCCATCGTCAACTCCTGTCGTCAGTCCGGCCCTTCTGGACCGCGCGTTGCGGGGATGCCGTGGCCGTCTTCAGCGGATGATGCTGAAGACGTCGCGCAGCATCTCCTGGGCGGTGGTGATGACCTTGGTGTTGGCCGAGTAGGCCTGCTGGGTGACGATCATCTTCGAGAACTCGTCGGCGATGTCGGTGTTCGACTGCTCGACATTGCCGCCGATGAGCTGGGAGGTGCCAAGCCCGATGATCGGCGCGCCGGATTCGATCGTTTCCTCGAAGGCGCCGCCATCGAGCCGCTTGAGCGCATTGCCCGCGTTGAAGCGCGCGACCGAGAGCTGTGCCAGCGCCACGACCTGGCCGTTGGAGAAGGTGCCGATGACCTGGCCCTCGCCCGAGACCGAGACGCGGTCGAGCGTGCCGGCGGTGTAGCCGTCCTGCCGGATGCTGCGGGCGTCGATCTGGCCGCTGACGTCGCCGTTCTGGGTCAGGCCGTTGCCGCCGGTGGTCAGGTTGATGCCGGTGATGGTGGTTCCGGCGATCGTCATGGTCGGGATCGGAATGTTGCCACCAGCAGGCGCGGTCAATTGGCCCGTGGCTCCGAAGGTGATCGCCGTGTTGGTGTTGCGGTAGGCCACGGTCGCGCCGGTCGCGGCCGTATTCTCGGCGACGAACAGGTTCCAGGTGTCGGTGCCGCCGCCTGCCGTATTGTCGATCTTGGCCCAGCGCAGCTCGACGCTGGTCGCCTTGCCGAGCTGGTCGTAGACGGTGACCGAGCCGCCCGGGATCGACTGGCTCAGGAAGTTGGTCAGGTCGCTGCCGACCACGGTGCCGGTACCGGTCGGGGTAGCGCGCGGGTCCGCGCCGGGGTAGTCGGCCGGGGCCTGCAAAAGCTCGGAATCGGCAACGGCGGCGTCGGCCTCGTTGGTCTTGGGGAAGGCCGGGATGTTGGCGCGATACTCGATCGAGGTCGTCGCCTTGGCCGGGAACTGCTCCTTGGTGATGCGGAGCACCTCGGGCTGCGTGCCGACGAGCTGGCCCGTCACCGTGTCGATCTTCAGGCCCTTGAGATAGTAGCCCGCGCCGTTGACCAGGTAGCCGTTCGCGTCGAAGTCGAAATCGCCGCGGCGCGTATAAAGGTTCGAATTGGCGAACTGGGTGTTGGCGCCGAGCCCGCTCTGGCGCTGATCGACGACGAAGAAGCCGTCGCCGTTGATCGCGGCGTTGGAGTCGATCCGGGTCGCCGAGAGGTCGCCCTGGATGGTGTTGGTTGCCTGGCTATAGGCCGCGACCGACCCGGAAATTTGCCGGTTCAGCGCCGAATCCGGCACCAGATCGGCGAAGGTCGTATCGACCCGCTTGAAGCCGGCGGTTCGGGAATTGGCGATGTTGCCGGAGATGTTCTCCAGCGCATAGGACTGCGCCTGGAGGCCCGACACCGCCGTCGTCAACGCACTGAAAACACCCATGGGATCCTCGCCTCGACTGGCGGCCGACAAGCCGCGCACAAAAACTCGAGGCCAGTTCTGCACGGGCTGTGCCATGAAAACGCACGTTGTTTTCCAAACGTTTAGATGGTTTTCAAGGACTTAAGCGACGATTTCCGCCGGGCAAATTCGCCGCCGTCCGGCAAAAACTGCCGGGTCGATCAGACATCTGCGGCCGAACCGCGCCAGGACGTCAGGTCTCCGGCGACATCGGACAGCGAAGGCGGCTCGCTTTCCACGAAGGGCAGCGGCCGGCAGACCGCAATCGCCGCCAGGCCGATCCGCGCGGTCAAAAGCCCGTTCAGCACGCCCTCGCCCAGCTTGGCCGAGAGCCTTGCCGCCAGCCCCTGCCCCACCACCTGCTGGATCACGGCGTCACCTGCGGCGATACCGCCGGTGACGACGAGGTGGCCGAGCACCTGCCGGCCCAGACGCAGCAGTCCGAGCGTGCCCGGCCGCCCGGCATAAATGCTGGCGATCGCCCTCAGCAGCCGCGCGCAGGCGACCAGCACGAAGACGATGTCGATCAGCGCGCGCGGGCTGACGGCCGTCACCAGCGAGACGCGCCGCGCCGCCTGCGCGATCTGCGCCTGCGCTGCGGCATCGAGGGGTCCGAGCAGAGCGCGCTCGGCCACGCTGAGCACGTCGCGCGGCGCGAAGAGCTGCGGCAGCGCATCGGAAAGCGCCGTGCGGCCCTTGGCTGTCTCCGGGCGCGATGCATAGAGCGCCACAAGGTCGCCAGCCAGTGCCTTGGCCGCATCGAGCGTACCGCCGGACAGAGCCTCGGCCGCGCGCAGGCGCAGGGCCTCGACGCGCCGCTCTCGCAGGATGTCGGCCACGATGCGGCCGAGCATCACCAGCAGCGCCAGCACAGCGACGCCGGCGCAGGTGAGCGCGGCATAGCCCAGCGCCGGGCTCTGGCTCATCAGCGAGACGATGGTGCGCTCCGCCCACACGCCGAGCGCCAGAGCCAGGAAACCGGAGAGCCCGGCGACGAACAGCCCGCCCCATGAGAACCGCTTCCGCGCCACGGGCGCTGCCAACGGCTCAACCGGATCAAGCGGCTCGCTTTCGGGCAGGATCGCGACATCGTCGCGCATCGAGGCGTCGATCGTCGCATCGGGCCTTGTGGCGTCGAGCCGGATGGCGCGCGGAGCCTTGCTGTTCACGACCTCGCCTCCCTCATGCCAGCCTGTCGCCGATCAGAAATTCCAGCGCACGGTCGAGCCGGATCTGCGGCGGAGGTTGCAACCGCCCGCCTGCATCGGGCGCGATCAGCGGCGGGCGAAAGCGCGGCGCGCGAATCTGCCAGCGCGATGCCGGGTCGAAGACCGCCTCGGGCCGCTCGGGCAACTCGCCGGGAAAGATCGCGGCTTCGCTCAAACCATCGAATGTCTCGGCCCCGACGACCTCGCCGGCCTCGGGCACGCCGACGATCGCGGGGA
Organism: Rhizobiales bacterium CCH3-A5; assembly: GCA_001556025.1. Lineage (GTDB taxonomy): Bacteria > Pseudomonadota > Alphaproteobacteria > Rhizobiales > Beijerinckiaceae > Allobosea. The sequence goes on along the minus strand of LSIB01000081.1, from coordinate 26,499 downwards.
GTTGGTCGCGGCCCTCCTTGATGCGGACCTCGCGCGTCGCCCTGACCGCAGCCAGCGCCATGGTCTCGACCCGCGCGCCGGCCCCTTGCGCCCGCGAGGCGGCGCGCGCAACGAGATGGCCCATCACGGCCGCCAACCGGTCATGGCTGGTGTGGTGGAGATGGTCGGCCTTGGTCGCCGCGAACAGCACCCGCTCGATGCGCGGCGAAAACAGGCTCGACAGCCAGGAATTGCGCCCGACCTGAAACGCCGCCAGCGCCTGGCCGAGCGCCGTCTCAAGATCGGCGAGCGCAGGAGCGCCGGCGTCGAGTGCCGCCAGCGCGTCGACCAGCACGATCTGCCTGTCGAGGCGGGCGAAATGGTCGCGGAAGAACGGCGTCACCACGACACGCTTATAGGCCTCGAAACGCTGCGCCATCAGCGCCGCGAGCGTACCCGGCACGATCGACGCGTCCGGCCCGAGATCGAGCGGCGCAAAGGTCAGCGCCGGCGAGCCTTCGAGATCGCCGGGCATCAGGAAACGGCCCGGCGGCGTCACCGCGACCGCTTCGGGATCGGCCCGCAGCCGCCCGAGATAGCCCTTGAAGATCTCGCTCGCATCCTCCGCCGCCATCTCGTCTGCGGCTCCGGCGGGGTCGCGCTGCGCCAGGTCCGCAAGCCAGCCGGCCGCCGTCTCGCGCCGATGCGCCTTGCGCGCATCGGTCACGGCCTGCCGCGACCACGCGGAGTAGTCCTGCCCGATCAGCGCGAGATCGAGCAGCCACTCGCCGGGATAGTCGACGATGTCGAGCGTCAGCGTCGCCGGTCCCTTGAACCAGCCCTCGGCGCGCTCGTAGTCGATCTCGACACGGAGCTCTGAGATGCGCCGCGTCGACTCTGGCCAGCGCCTCTCGGGGCCGGCGAGCGCGGCGCGGTGTGCCTCATAGGGAAAGCGCGGCACCTGCGGATCGGGCTGCGGCACGAGCCTGACGCGCGTGATCCGCCCCTGCGCCGAAGCCTTGAGCACAGGGAGTTTCGCGCCCTCGACCAGATTCTGGATCAGCGCGGTCGTGAAGACGGTCTTGCCCGAGCGCGACAGGCCGGTGACGCCGAGCCGCAGGCGCGGCCGCGCCAGCCCGAGCAGGCTGTCGCCAAAGGCGAGCGCGGCATTGCGCGCCTCGTCGAGATAGGACGGCTGGCTCAAGGGTTTGGGCCGATCACTCGTCGGGGCCTTCGCCCAGTGTCTCGGGCGTGACAAAACGGTCGAGCCGGCCGCCGCGCGCGGCGACGTCGCGCCAGTCCTCGACGGGAAAATCAAGCACCGCGAGCCCGCAGGTCGGATATTTCCGCGCCATGCGCACCGAGGCGTAGCGATCACCATGTCCGGTCAGCAGCGCCGCGAGTTCCTCAAAGCCGGGATTGTGGCCGATCATCAGCAGCGTCTTCACGCCAGCTTCCTGTTCGGTCACGACCTCCAGGAGCCGTCTCGCGGCAGCCTCGTAGATGCGCGGCTCGACATGGACGGCCGGCCGCTCCGGCAACATCGGCGCGACGAGTTCCCAGGTCTCGGCCGTCCGCCGCGCGGGCGAGACCAACACGAGGTCGGGCAGCAGGAGTTCGTCGGCGAGATAGCGCCCCATCACGGGAGCGGCCTCGCGGCCGCGCGCCGCCAGCGGCCGTTCGCGATCGGCCATGCCGGTCGGCCAGTTCGATTTTGCATGGCGCAGCAGCATGAGGCGTCGCATGGGAGCCAAGCTAATGGTCGCCCGCCGGTTTTGCGAGCCCCTCGCCATCGGCGACGGCAGCGACGAGCAGGCGCACCAGCTTGCCGGCATGGCGCTCAAGCATGGCGTCGCGGCCGGCCTCTCCTGCGAGAAAATCGAGCTGGCCGTCGATCAGCAGGGTCGAGAAGCCATGCGTCACCGACCAGACGAACAGGATGAATGGAAGATCGGGCGCGCCGGCCGCATCCGGCGGCGCGGTCGGCGGCGCTGCCGGCGCGGGCTCACTGCCGGCGAGGTGCGCCCGCGTCTCGGCCACCAGCACGCCGAAGGCCCGCGACGCCGCCCGCTTGAAATCGGGCGCGTCCCAGTCGAGCCCGCGCTGCCCGAAGACGACGCGAAACCGCCCTGGCCGCGCCAGCGCCACATCGAGATAGGCCCGCGCGATCGCGGCCAGCCTGCCCTCGCCCGCCAGCGAGGCCTTCTCCGCCGCCTGTTCCATCGCATCCGAGAGATCGTCGAAGCCGAGCGTCGCGATCGACGTGAGCAGGCCGGCCAGATTGCCGAAATGATGCGCGGGCGCAGCTGGCGAGACGCCCGCACGCCGCGCGCATTCGCGCAGCGTGAAGCCGCCGACGCCCTTTTCTGCCAGAACGGCCTCGGCCGCCTCGATCATGGCCTGGCGTAGATCGCCATGGTGATAGCCGCTGCGTGCGGACGCCTGATCGGTCTGTTTCATCTCAGTCCTCGGCCCTGACGCAGTCACTAGCGATCTTGACGACGTTAAGATAGTGCGCTAATTCGACTCGAAACTTGACAGCGTTCAGATGGAGCATGGTCGATGCCGCTGATGAGCCTTGATGACGCGTTCGGCCATGCCTCTCGCCTCGCCATGCTGGGCTGGCTGGCGTTGATCCTGCTGCCGCGCTGGCGCGGCGTCTCGCAAGTCCTTTCCGGCCTCGTCATACCCGCGACCCTGTCGCTCGGCTATGTCGTGCTGATCGCGGTCCATTGGCATGACGCGAAAGGCGGCTTCTCCTCGCTCGACGGTGTCGCGACGCTGTTCCAGTCGCGGCCGATCCTCCTCGCCGGCTGGGTCCATTATCTCGCCTTCGACCTGTTTCTCGGCGCGTGGATCCTGCGGCGCTCTCAGGAGGCCGCCATTCCGCATTTGGTGGTGGTGCCGGTTCTGTTGGCGACCTTCCTGTTCGGACCGGCGGGTTTTCTGCTGTTTCTGCTGCTACGGGCGGTCTGGCGCATCGGCCTCACGCAGGATGGTGTCGTCACACTGCGCGCCGGGCCGTCATGGCTGCGGGGGCTGCGCCTGGAACCCAGCCTGCTGGCCGCGGCCGCCGCCAGTTTCGCGCTGATGATACCGACTGGCCTCGCTTTCGCGCTGGATGGCCGGATGCTGGCCGCGGCGCCGGTCTGGCTGAAGCCACTCAAATTCGAAGCCTCGCTGGGCCTCTATCTCGGCACGCTTGCGCTGTTCGTGCCGCTGGCAGGGGCCCGGTTTCGCACCTCATGGCTCGGGCGCTACGCCGTATGGGGGGCCATCATCCCGTCCTTTCTCGAGATCGCCTATATCGGGTGGCGCGCGTCGAGGGCCGAGGCCTCCCATTACAATGTCGCGACACCGCTGGACGCGGCGCTCTATTCAGGAATGGCTGTCGCGGCCGTGATGCTGACGGCGGCCGCTCTCGCGGTGGCGGTCGGCCTGATGCGCCGGGACGCAGCGCCGCTGCCACCCGCTCTGCGCTGGGCGATGGTTTCGGGACTTGTCCTCACCTTCGTCCTGGGCGTCTGGAATGGATTGGCGATGGGCGGGAATCCCAGCGGCCATTTCGTTGGGGTCGCGCCACAAATCCACCCCACCCTCCCGATCCTCGGCTGGTCGCTCGCGATCGGCGACCTGAGAGTCGCGCATTTCCTCGCGCTGCACGCGCTGCAGGTCATCCCGGCATTTGGCCTGCTCGTTTGGGTTCTAACCCGGGCGCCACGAACCGGGACAGTGGCCGTAGGCATCTTTGCCGCAGCCTATGCCAGCGTCACGCTGCTCGCCTTTGCGGCGGCGAAGGCCGCGCGTCCGCTGATTGGGCTCGGGTGAGTGCGCTTTCTGTCAGCGCTGCTCGCGCCTTGTCATGAAGGCCAGCTTCTCGAACAGGCTGACATCCTGCTCGTTCTTGAGCAGTGCCCCATGCAGCGGCGGGATCAGCTTGCGCGGGTCGCGCTCGCGCAGCATCTCGGGCGTCATCTCGTCGGCGACGAGCAGCTTGAGCCAGTCGAGCAGCTCCGAGGTCGAGGGCTTTTTCTTCAGGCCCGGAACTTCGCGCACCTCGAAAAAGAGCCGCAGCGCCTCCTCCATCAGCCGCTTCTTGATGCCGGGAAAATGCACCTCGACGATGGCCTTCATCGTCTCCGCATCGGGGAAGCGGATGTAGTGGAAGAAGCAGCGCCGCAGAAAGGCGTCCGGCAACTCCTTCTCGTTGTTGGAGGTGATGATCATCACCGGCCGCCGCGTGGCGCGGATCGTCTCGCCGGTCTCGTAGACATGGAACTCCATGCGGTCGAGTTCGAGAAGCAGGTCGTTCGGGAATTCGATATCGGCCTTGTCGATCTCGTCGATCAGCAGCACCGGCCGCTCGGCTGAGACGAACGCCTCCCAGAGCTTGCCGCGCTTGATGTAGTTGGCGATGTCCGACACGCGCGCGTCGCCGAGCTGGCTGTCGCGCAGGCGGCTAACGGCATCGTACTCGTAAAGACCCTGCTGCGCCTTGGTGGTCGATTTGATGTGCCAGGTGATCAGCGGCGCGCTTAAGCTCGCTGCGATCTCCTCGGCCAGCACCGTCTTGCCGGTGCCCGGCTCGCCCTTGACCAGAAGTGGCCGCTCAAGCCGGATCGCGGCGTTGACGGCGACTGTGAGATCCTCGGTGGCGACGTAGTTCTCGGTTCCGGCAAAGCGCATGGATGACCCTTCTCGACGATTGCGCGGACGCTAGACCAGGAGATCGGGATTTGGAAACGGCAAGGCCGTGAGCCGGTGCGACAATTCACCGGCGCAATCGCCCATGCCGCAGCGCAAGTTTCATCACGTGGCGGCGTCTGCGGCGATTGTATTGCGTCGGCCGAGACCGCAAGCTTTGCCAAGGACTTCCCAACCGATTCACACCCCAACGAACCAGCAGGGCAGCGCGTGGCCGGAACCGTCGACCCCTCAGCCTATCGCGACGCCATCGTGGTGCTGGCGACGGCCGGCGTGATCGTTCCCTTCGCCAAGCGCTTCAAGGTCAACTCGGTCGTCGCTTTCATGGCCTGCGGAGCGGTGTTGGGTCCCTTCGGCCTCGGCGGCCTCGTCTCCTCGATCCCGCTGCTGAGGACCATCACCGTGTCGAGCGCCGAGGCGCTGGCGGGACCGGCCGAACTCGGCGTCGCCTTCCTGCTCTTCGTCATCGGGCTGGAGCTGTCTTTCGAGCGTCTGAAGACGATGCGCCGTCTCGTCTTCGGGCTCGGCCTTGCGCAGGTCGCGCTCTCGGCGCTGTTCATCGGAGCCTTCGCCTACGCCTTCGGGCAGCCGGCTGCGGCGGCCCTGATCATCGGCTTCGGGCTCGCACTGTCCTCGACCGCGATGGTGGTCGAACTGCTGTCGTCCAAACGGCGCATGACCTCGTCCGCAGGTCGGGCGAGCTTCGCCATCCTGCTTTGCCAGGACATCGCGGTCATCCCGCTGCTCTTCCTAGTCGCCGTGCTCGGCGCGCAATCGGAGGGCGGCTCACTGCTGGCGGGCCTCGCCCAGGCCATGGTGCAGGCCGTCGCGGCCATCGCGGCCATCGTCGTGATCGGCCGCGTCGCGCTCAGGCCGCTGTTCCGGCTGGTGGCCTCGACCGATTCGTCGGAGAGCTTCATGGCCGCGACCCTGCTGATCGCGCTCGGCACCGGGCTGATCGCTGCGGCCGCCGGCCTGTCGATGGGGCTGGGAGCCTTCATCGCCGGGCTGCTGCTGGCCGAGACCGAGTATCGCCGCGCCATCGAGGTCACGATCGAGCCGTTCAAGTCGCTGCTGATCGGCGTCTTCTTCCTGACGGTCGGGATGGGCGTGAATCCGGCTCAACTCGCCGCCCACCCCTTCGCCATCCTCGGCATCGCGATCGGCCTGTTCGCGGCGAAGTCGTTGCTGGTGTTCTCTCTGGCGCGCCGCTTCAAACTGTCGCCCGCGACTGCGCTGGAGACAGCGATCATGATTGGCCCCGGCGGCGAATTCGCCTTCGTGCTGTTTGGCGGTGCGGTCGCGGCCAAGCTGCTCTCGCAGGACGCAGCGAGCCTCGTGCTCGCCGCCGTCTCGCTGACCATGGTGGCGCTGCCGTTGCTGGCCCGGCTCGCGCGCGCCTGGGCGCAGAGGCTGGTCGTGCCGGCAGAGCTGCCCGACGAGGCCAAGGTGCTGCCGCCCGACGATCACTCGGCGCGGGCCATCGTTGTCGGTTGCGGCCGCGTCGGAAAGCTCGTCGGTTCGATGCTGGAAGAGCACCGCAAGCCCTATATCGTGATCGACTCCGACGCTGCGGTGATCGCCGACCAGCGCCGGGCCGGAAAGCCGGCCTTTTTCGGCGATGCGAGGCGGCCCGATTTCCTCAAGCTCTGCGGGCTCGATGAAGCGACGGCGCTGATCGTCTCCATCAACAACGCCCGCGTCGTCGATGAGACCGTGCTGGCGGCAAGGGCGCTCCGGCCGGACCTGATCATCGTGGCGCGTGCGCGTGACGCCGCCCATGCCCGACATCTCTACGAGATCGGCGTCAACGATGCGGTGCCCGAGACCATTGAGGCGAGCCTGCAACTCTCGGAGGCGGCGCTGGTCGGCCTCGGCGTGCCGATGGGCCTCGTCATCGCCTCGGTGCATGAGCGGCGCGACCAGTACCGCGCCGAACTCAAGCCCGCAGTCGCTCCGGCGCGGGCCCTTCCACGCGATGAGCGTTCGCGAAGGCTCTGAGGCCTGACGAGGCCGTGCCGACGGCCTTGATCTCGCCGCGCGGAACCGCCCCGGCCTCGCGCGCCACCCTGGCGATATGGCCGTAGAACTGCTCGGCGCTGCGCCGCCAGCTATGGGCGGCGGCCAGTTCCAGGCAGGTCTCGCGCGGAACGCGCAGGGCCGCCAGCGCCGCAGCACGCAGATCCTCGGAGAGAACGGCAGCCCCGCTGCCCGCGAAGACGTCGCTCGGGCCCTGCACCGGATAGGCCGCGACGGGCAGGCCGCTGGCCGCCGCCTCCAGCAGCACGATGCCGAAGGTGTCGGTCAGGCTCGGGAAGACGAACACGTCCGACGAGGCGTAGATCGCGGCCAGCTCTTCGCCCTCGCGCGTGCCCAGAAAGACCGCATCGGGGTAGGCGCGCTGCAGGTCGGCCCGCGCAGGCCCGTCGCCGACCACGACCTTGCTGCCCGGCAGCCGCAGCGAGAGAAATGCGTCGAGATTCTTCTCGACCGCGACGCGCCCGACGCTGAGAAAGATCGGGCGCGGCAAGTCCAGCGCGCTGACGGGGCGCGGATGAAACAGCCCGAGATCGACGCCGCGCCCCCAACGCACGATCTTTTCGAAACCGTGCTGTCGCAGTTCCGCCTCGACCGTCGCCGTCGAGACCAGGACGGCCGCCGCAGGCCCGTGAAAACGACGCAGGAAACGGTAGCTCCAGCTTTCCGGGATCGGCCAGCGCGCCGCGACATACTGGGGAAAGCGGGTGTGGTAGCTCGTGGTGAAGGCGCGCTTCTCGGCGAGGCAGACTGCCCGCGCCAGCCAGCCGATCGGCCCTTCGGTGGCGATATGGATATGGTCCGGTGCGAACTCGGCGATCCTGCGGGCGATCGCCCGGCGCGTCGCGAGCGCGATCCGGATATCGGGATAGCTCGGCAGGCCGATCTGCCGGAAGCCTTCGGGCGTCAGCATCCGCGGTTCGAAGCCGAATTCGGGCCCGGCCTCGACCATTCGCTCCAGCGACCGGACGACCCCGTTGATCTGGGGCCGCCAGGCGTCCGTCGCGATCATCAGGCGCATCAGGCGGCCTCGACCAGTGCAGGCTGCGGTCTGGCAGGCACCACGACCGGAACCGGGGCTTCGCCCTTGAGCCGGTATTGCGGCCAGCGGATCATCTCGAAACGGCCGTCATGATGCTCGACGAAGGCTGTGCAGCTCTCGACCCAGTCGCCGGTATTGATGTAGGTCAGGCCGTCGATCTCGCGATAGGCGGCGTGATGGATATGGCCGCAGATCACGCCGTCGGCCTGATGCCGGCGCGCCTCGGCGGCCAGGCAGGTCTCAAACTCCCCGATATAGTTGACCGCGTTCTTGACCTTGAGCTTGGCCCAGGCTGACAGCGACCAGTGCGGCAGATTGAACAGCCGGCGCGCCTTGTTGACCACGGTGTTGGAGGCAAGCGCGATCGTGTAGGCCCAGTCCCCCAAAAGCGCGAGCCATTTGGCGTTGCGCACCACGAGATCGAACAGATCGCCATGGATGACGAGCAGGCGCTTGCCGTCGGCGGTCTCGTGGATGACGTCGTCGACCAGCGTGATGCCGCCGAACTGGAGGCCGGTGAAATCGCGCAGGAAGTCGTCATGGTTGCCGGTGACGTAGATCAGCTTCGAGCCCTTGCGCACCTTGCGCAACAGCTTCTGGATCACGTCGTTATGGGCCTGCGGGAAGTACCAGCCGCTTTTCAGCCGCCAGCCGTCGATGATGTCTCCGACCAGATAGATCTGCGGCGCATCATAAGCGCGCAGGAATTCGAGCACGAGGTCGGCCTGCGCGCCGCGCGTGCCCAGATGCAGATCGGAAATGAAGATGCTGCGGACCTGCTTGGCGTCATCGTCGTCGCTCATGCCGCTCGGCCCGTTCTGTTGCGATGCTTCCGGCGTGTGTCTGATTTGCATTGCGCTTTGATGACGGCGTCGCGAAAGCGTGCTCTGGCTTTGTTTCAGGTTGAGAAGCTGTCGGAGAAAAATCATGGATCTCGGAATTTCCGGCCGAACGGCCATAATCTGCGCCTCCAGCAAGGGGCTTGGCCGCGGCGCCGCGCTGGCGCTGGCGCAAGCCGGTTGCACCGTGGTGATCAATGGCCGCGACGCGGCCACGCTCGAAGTCACGGCGAGCCAGATTCGTGCCACCACCGGCGCGACCGTGATCGCCGTGGCGGCTGACGTCTCGACGCGCGCCGGCCAGGACGCGCTGCTTGCAGCCGCGCCCGAGCCCGACATCCTGATCAACAACAATGGCGGTCCTCCGCCCAAACCGTTTCGCGATGTGTCGCGCGAGGCGCTTCTGGAGGGCGTGATCCAGAACATGGCGACGCCGCTTGAACTGGTTCAGCGCGTGGTCGACGGCATGATCGCGCGCCGCTTCGGCCGCATCGTCAACATCACCTCGATGAGCGTCCTGACGCCGCTGACCGGGCTCGATGTCTCGTCCGCCGCCCGCGCCGGCCTCACCGCGTTCCTCGCCGGCGTCGCGCGCGAGGTCGCGCACGCCAACGTCACGATCAACAACGTGCTGCCTGGCATGTTCGACACCGACCGGCTGAAAGGCTCGACCACGAAAATGGCGGCGATCAAGGGCATCACGCCGGACGAGATGGCGGCGGCGCGCAAGGCCGAGGTGCCGGCCGGCCGCTTCGGCAACCCGGAGGAGTTCGGAAATGTCTGCGCCTTTCTCGCCAGCACGCATGCCGGCTACATCACCGGCCAGAACCTGCTGATCGACGGCGGCGTGTTCAGGGGAAGTTTCTAGCGGCCTCCTCCCGCCGCCGGTCAGGGTTGCGCTCTCGGCGCTTTGAGAGCCTGCCGCGTCATGGTCTAAGGACAATGGTCTTGTAGAAGACCGCTGTCCTCCTCATGCCGCGCCGGTCCGTTGTCTCCTCTTCTCGGCATTTGCCTCAAGCTGCTCTCGGCTCTGGTCTTCACGCTGATGTCGGCCGGCGTGAAGGCCCTGTCAGTGCGCTATCCCACGAGCGAGATCGTCTTCGTGCGTTCCTTCTTCGCGCTGATCCCGCTGCTGATCTGGCTCGCCTGGCAGGGTCCCATCGTCGCCGCGCTGAAGACGAAGAACCTGCGCGGCCACCTCAAGCGCGGCGTCATCGGTTCGACCGGCATGTTCTGCGGCTTCGCATCGCTGTCGTTCCTGCCGCTCTCGGATGCGGTGGCGATCGGCTACGCGGCGCCGCTGGCGGTCGTCGTGCTTGCCGCCGTCATCCTGAAGGAGCGCGTCCGCATTTACCGCTGGAGCGCGGTGACGATCGGCTTCGCCGGGGTGCTGATCATGCTCGCGCCCTATCTCAGCGGCGTCGGACAGGGGCTGACGGCGGGACCCGCCTTCGGGGCTGCGGTGGGGCTCGCCGGCGCCTGCTGCTCGGCCTTCGCCTCGATTGAGGTGCGGCAACTGACCCGCACCGAGGGCACCGGCGCGATCGTGTTCTATTTCATGATCATGACCAGCCTGCTTGGTCTCTCGACCATCCTGCTCGGCTGGACCATGCCGAACTGGCAGGATGCGGCCCTGATGGTCGCGGTCGGCATCCTCGGCGGGCTCGGCCAGATCTTCCTCGTCCAGGCCTATCGCTATGGCGACGCCTCGCTGATCGCGCCGTTCGAATACTCGACCATGCTCTGGGCGGTGGCGATCGGCTGGTTTGTCTTCGGCGACTGGCCGGCGACGACGGTGCTGGTCGGGGCCGCGATCGTGATCGCGTCCGGCATCTACGTCATCCTGCGCGAGCAGCAGCTCGGCCTGCTCAAGCGCGAGCAGCGCGAGGTCGGCCCGCCAAGAGCGACGTGATTGCTTCGACGCGAGGCGACTGCTCAACAGCGCGCGGCGCTATCGCCGCAGTGCGTCGCGCAAACGACGGAGCGCAACGAGGCCGCTGATAACAAAATTGGGCACTCCCAGGTGACGTGCCATATCAACCTGCCCTTCCATCCAATCCTCCTTCATTTCGCGATCCGTCATCCTCGCTCCAGCATCCCAGTCGTTAATCCAGCCGATAAGTGCCTGATCCTGAAGCCTTGAAGCGAAGCGTAGCTCTTGACGCTTGCACAACGCCTCGATTCGAACGCGTCGATCCGCCGGATAATCGATGCCAAGCGACCAGAGCCGCCCATGGCAAGCCTCGTGAACGATGACGGACGCGATCATCGCTGGATTGGTGGTGCCGTCCAAGACAAAGCGGCGGTCGATGATCGAAGCCCGAGCCTTTTCGTCGAAACTCCCCAGATACCCTGGTAGTAACCAGACGCAGATGAGTTCGACATCTCTCTGCATCCGTCGATATCGCACAGGGTCGTGTCGCCGGATGAGGTCGAGCGCCTGCTCCATTCGATCGAGCGGAGGCTGACCGCCAATAGCGGCCAGCAGAATGCCATCGCTCTCGCGGCGCTCGCTTATAAGCTGCCGTAGTCGAAAAGTTAGCGGCAAGCGCTTGGCCGGACGCATTGAGGACTCACACCGAAAGTTCAGCACCGAAGGCGGCTCCGCCGGCTTCTCAATTCTCGGAAAGCATTGTTCGGCAAACCCCTGAACACGCCCTTGCCGGTGACTTGATCGCGCTCGACCGGCCCGAGGTATCGAATCGCGGCTTCCCGTCATATGCCGCCTTTGGGCCTGCGCGTTGCGCAGCCCAGCGCCAAGTCGGAGGAACTGGATGAGAGCCGCAGTTCATGAACGCTACGGGCCGCCTTCGGTGATGCGGATCGCCGAGGTCGCTCGGCCCGAGCCGGGGCCGCGCGACCTGCTGGTGAAGGTCCACGCTTCGACGATGAACCGCTCCGATTGCGGCTTTCGCGCCGCAAAACCCCGGTATTATGGAGCAAACTCACCATATATGATGATGATTCTCATCGTTTGCGATGAGCCTCCGTAATAGAAGAGCTAAACGTCCAGGCTGACTTGACGTACGCCGATCGCGTCCATGCACATCATGAAGAACGCGGCAGTGAAGCTGCCTCGGCTTATTTTGTTGGCGATATTGCGCTCGCTCTCATTCGCGCCGTTCGCTTTCAGCCGCTCGGCTAGCGCGGCATACGTTATGCCCCTGCGCTTTAGTTCGCTTTTCAGTATGTTTTTGGCCCGCTCTTCGTACGCGGTCAGCGACCCATCCTCAGACATCATCGAATCTCCAGAAAAAACCTCATAAATGATGATGTACATCCTTGCATTCGATATTTCAATGTCCTATATCCGGTGTACAACATCATCGGATTTGATATGTCTCAGCACTTCCTCCTTTCACCCGCCGCAAAAACCCTCTCGCTGGCCAAGGTCATGCGGATGTCGGACGACGAAGCGCGCTCCGCATTTCGCAAGGTTCGGTGGCCTGAAACTGATGGCGAGCCGGTCTGTCCGGTTTGCGGGTGCTGCGAATCCTACGATCTGGCAGCGCGCCGGGTGTTCAAGTGCAAGGGCTGCGGCAAGCAGTACAGCATCACTTCCGGGACAATCTTCCATAGTCGCAAGCTGGACATTCGCGACATTCTGGCCGCGATTGCTGTCTTCGTGAACGGTGCCAAGGGATACAGCGCGCTTCAACTCTCCCGCGATCTGTCGATCGACTACAAGACGGCATTCGTCATGCTCCACAAGGTGCGCGAGGCAATAAAGCTCGCGCGCGACGACGGCGCTCTTGCTGGCGACGTGGCCGTTGATGGCGCATATTTCGGCGGGTACGTTAAACCGGCCAACCGTCGCGAAGATCGCAAAGACCTTCGCCGCTCCGCCAACCAAACCGGCAAGCGCCAGTCAGTCATCGTCGCGCGCGAAGTCACTGGACGGACGATCACCCACGTCGCCAAACATGAAGCCGATGGCGTTGCCTTCGTCGCTCGGAACATCAAGCCCGGCTCGGTGGTGCACGCTGATGAAGCGTCGCACTGGGATCGGCTCGCGGCGTACTTCCCGATAAAGCGCATCAACCACAAGGAGGCTTACTCACAGGACGGTGCATGCACGAACGCCGCCGAATCCTTTTTCTCTCGGATGCGGCGGGCCGAGATCGGCATTCATCACCGGATCGCCGGCAACTACCTTGGTGCGTATGCCGCCGAGATGGCATGGCGCGAAGACAACCGTCGCGAGGCGAACGGCACCCAGTTCGTTATGTCGATGGGTGCCGTTGCCATGGCCCCGAAGTCCGCTCAGTGGTGCGGCTACTGGCAGCGCCGGGGCAACGATTGAGTGGGCCGTCAGACGACGCCGCCTTCTTTCTTCTTCTGCTCTTTCTTCAGGAAGATATCGAGATACAGGCCTAGTTCGCGCAGGCCATCCGCCGAAATGCCTTCGGGGAAGATCAACGTTACATCCCCGTCGTCCACAGGGAAGACAGCCTTTCTAGAACCCGGCTTCATGTCCTGCGTTGGCTCACGCCCCTGTCTAGCTGCCAACCCCGCTACGAGATGCGCGGGCATCTGCGGTGGTACGGGGGCCGGCGGTTGCACACTCTGTTCCATGACCAAAACCTCTTTGACTGGCACGCCACCCGGCGATTGATCGGTGAAGATCCACTGCCCGTCCTCGGAGAATCCTAAGACCAGCGCCCCTTTTGCGAACTGGTCTACTCCTTGGCTGGTCCATTGAATCCGATCGCCGACCTTAATCTCAGGTGCGCGCTGATCGGGCTCTGGAGTATGATTCTTTGGTGCGCCTTTGTCCATGTCTTTCGGAGCATCATAGAGGCCAACGATCTTGGCCGTTTCCTTGAATTCGGCCAGAACCTCCCCTGCCGCACTCTCGTTGAAGCCGTGGTCAAACACCAAAAAGTGGATGACTGAGCTGTCTGAGGCGAGGCCGGATTTGTACTCCTCGTGCAGCGTCCGATGCACGGATGGGTTCAAGGCCACCTTCCGGAGGAGCTGCCTCCTCTCGGTGTCATCCTCACGCTTATCGAGAAGAATTCGGCGAGCGGTGTCACTGATTTTGATCTTCCGCGTGTCGCCGTCGCCGGTAACGTCGATCAGCCCGTAATATCTGAGAGTTGCCAGTACCTGCCGTGAGCCGCTGCTCTTGGCGCTGTAATCCCAGGCCGCCGCCGCTGACGATAGCGGGGCGGCATAATCGCCCTCTCTATTGTAGAGCGCGCGAGCCTTCTCCAGCGCCTCCTGAACGTTCAACGTCGGGTATGAAGGGCTCCGCCCCACTTTGCGCTTCTGCGCGGCTTTGACTTCAACATTGTCCGGCATAGCACCCTCCCTGCGTATGGATGTCCATATAGCCGTAGTGGACAGAGAAGTCAAAATTTGTCTAACGACCAAAACGCCTTCTTGCACTTTGTCCACGGCCGTGCAGGATAGGGGCGGGAATCGATGATTCCCGCCCGAAGCTGTTTGATAAGGAGGCTTTAGATGGAACCCATATGACGACGCTTCCTGATCTGACGAGGTCTCGAACACCTGGTCAGTTTCAGCAGTCGCCACAAGGGCGGCAGGGGCCGGGGCATTGCTCCGGCTCCACCCTGATCTGAAAATGGTTTCAGATCAGAACAATGACCGCGTAGCGGGCATCAGAGCGTGCCGACAATGATTCATCTGAGAATCAGCGTCAACCGTTATTCGGTCGCATCCTTTTCGAAAGGAAAAGGTCATGCAGGACCGCGACCTCACGCCGGACATGGTGCCGGTTATCAAGGCCGCTCGGGAGCGGAACGTTCCTTACTCGTGGATCTCGGGCTACTACCCCGGCCTCAACTTTGGCCGGATCGCCGACGTGGTGAAGGGGCGTCGTTTCCCCAACATCCCGCCGGCTTTGGCGCTCCCCCCGGATTTCCCGAGGGCGTGACGAACGAGACGGGGGCGGCCTAAGGGCCGCCCCTTTTTAATGCCCACCTTTTGTATGGCCCGTTTCCGTCGTGCTCGGTGGTCCAGCCGCAATCCTCGATCAGCCTCTGGCCGACGCAAGTCTTTATCGCAGCCCCGATTCGCTTGCGGAGCGTCACTAGGGTCGCCTCGTCCGCGTCGAGGCCGCGATCGGCGGCCCACATCTCGGTGATCTGGCGCGAGGTCAACGGCGTCGTCGCCTCGCGCAGACTGTTCAGGACAAAGCGCTTGACCGTGCCCTTCTGTGCCCGATGCTTCGTCACGTACGCTTTTATCGGCGAGGTGTCGGCGCTCGGGTCGAAAAGGCGGATAGCGGCGTCGAGGTGGTCTATGTCGATCGTGAGTTTCTTGATCTCGGCGCGGTAACGCTCGCGCAGATTGGATAGCTCCTTGTGCTTGGCCACGAGGCCAGCCACGGTATTGGGACGGTCGTAATCGGGCGCATTCATCATGCCCGATATCTACATCATCGAATGCGATATGTAAACATCATATATGGTGAGTTTGCTCCATAATACCGCAAAACCCTTCATCGTGCGGCCGTTTTCCGGCCTGCTGCGGCCGCGCCATCCGGTTTCAGGAACGGAATTTTCCGGCGTGGTCGCCGCGATCGGCCGCGAGGTGACGGAGTTCGCCGAGGGCGACGCGGTGTTCGGCCGGCTGCAGGACGAGCGGCCCGGCGCGCATGCGCAGTATCTGCGCATCCCCGAGAGCGGAGCCGTGGCGCATAAGCCGGCCAATCTTTCCCATGAGCAGGCCGCCGCCATTTGCGATGGCGCCATGATGGCGGCCATGTATCTGCGCCAGGTCGATCTCGCGCGGCATCCGCGCATTCTGATCAACGGGGCGTCCGGCGCGATCGGTTCCGCCGCCGTGCAGCTCGCCAAGGCCCGTGGAGCGCTGGTGACGGCGGTCTGCAAGACGGAGGCGGTCGAGATCATGCAGGGGCTCGGAGCCGACAGTATCGTCGATTATCGGCGGGACGATTTCACCGCGACGGACGCAGTCTACGACGTCGTCCTGGATGTGGTCCCCACGAGTTCGCTCGGGCGTTGTCGCCGCCTGCTGCGCGAGGGTGGCTATTATCTCTCCGCCGAACTCGGCCCCTGGTGCCAGAATCCGCTGCTCGCGCTGTGGACGCCGCTGGCGCGCAGCCGCGTTCAGGTGCGCTTTCCCGTGCCCTTCTACCGCAAATGGGAGGCGCTTGCCCTGAAAGACCTTGTGGAAGCCGGACGGTTCACGCCGGTCATCGACCGCGCCTACCCGCTCGAGGAGATCGTCGCGGCGGCGGCTTATGTCGAGACGGGCGAGAAGATCGGCAATGTGGTGATCCGCATCGCGGACGACGCCTGACCGCGCCGCGACCGCCCCTTCTCCCTGCCTTGCCCCGCGCGGCGGGAGCAGGCATTGTCCGTCTCGTCAAACAAGCGTTCTGTTTTGCAAACGCAACCGCGTGGAGGCGGGTGATCCGGCATGGGCATCGAGACGAAGGAACGCGGCGGACGCGAGCTCGAATCGGGCGCGCAGGTCATCTCCGGCCAACTCGGCAAGACGATCCAGCGCCTGCGCAAGGCCTATAATCTCTCGCTGTCGGAACTCGCCGAGCAGTCCGGCGTCGCGAAATCGATCATCAGCCAGATCGAGCGCAACGAGACCAACCCGACGCTGGCGACGATCTGGCGGCTCTCGCAGGCGCTCGACATCTCGATCGAGCGGGTGCTCTCCAGCGGCGAGGAAGAGCCCTTCATCGACAAGACCTCGCGCTCCGACACGCCGATCCTGGTCTCCGAGGACGGCAAGCTCCGGCTCGCCATCATCGGCTGGATCAAGACGGTGGAATGGCTGCAATGGTACGATGTCCAGGCCGAGCCCGGCGGCGAACTCGATTCCGAGGGCCACCAGCGCGGGTCTATCGAATCGCTCTCGGTGACGTCGGGCGAGTTCGAGGTCGAGGTCGGTGACATCGTCCAGCGCGCCAAGGCCGGCGACACGCTGCGCTACCGCTGCGACCGCCGCCACATCGTCCGATGCATCGGCGACCAGCCCGGCAGCGCGCTGATGGTCTGCATCCTCAAGGCGGCGGTGATGGAGTAGGCGATCCGCCTTCTCAACTCCCCGTCTTCGCCGGCCGCACCGGCCCCTGCACCGCCGGCAGCGATTTCAGATACTCGGCCATCGCGGCCCGATCGGCGTCGGACAATTGCGCGGTGTTCTTCACCACGGCGGCCATCGTGCCACCGACGCTGTCGAACTCCGGCGTGAAGCCGCTTTTGAGCAGTTCGGCGATCTCGGACTTGGACCATTTTCCTAAGGCAGTCTCGGCCTGGGTGATGTTGGGCACCCAGCCCTTGCCTTCCGGATCAGGTCCGCCGGCGAAGCGCGTCGCCTGCACGATGGCGCCCAGCGCGTTGCGGTTGGAATGGCATTCGACGCAATGGCCCGGCCCGTTCACGAGATAGGCGCCACGGTTCCACTCCTCGCTCTTGGCCGGATCGGGCTTAAACGGCGCGCCGTCGAAAAACAGCAACTTCCAGCCGCCCACGACGCGGCGGATGTTGAAGGGGAACGGCAGTTCGTGGTCCTTAGCCCGGCCCTCTACGGGCGCGAGCGTGCGGATATAGGCGAACAGGTCCGCCAGGGCCTTGGGCGGCATCAGCCGGTAGGAGGTATAGGGAAAGGCCGGATAGTAATGCTGGCCCGAGGGCGAGACGCCGCTCGCCATCGCATCGACGAAGTCCTTGACGCCCCAATTGCCAATGCCGTCTCGCGTATGCGGCGAGATATTGGGCGCATGGAATTTGCCGAAGGGCGAGCCGAGTTCCAGCCCGCCGCCGAGTTTCAGCTTGTCATCCTGGCCCGGCGTCGCATGGCAGGATGCGCAGCCGCCCGCCGCGAAGAGCAGCTTTCCGTTCTCCAGATCGGGCGCGGGCAGCGTACTGATAACGGGCGACGGGGAGACGACGCGCGGATCGGTCAGCACGATGAAGCCGGCAAGCCCGAGCGCCCCGAAGAAGGCCAGCGTGATCAGAAGACGGCGCATCGAACCTCGAACCAGTTCCTGTCAAATCAAAGCCAGCTACAACCGAACGTTCAGGCAAGCCAATGGTTCGCGTCTCCGAAATGCCGAGACGAAGAGGGCGGGCTGGCCTCTCAGGCCGCCCGCCCCAATCATGCCCGATCGCGGCTGCGCCGCAACCTTCGCAGTCACCTCTTGATGCGGTAGGTCTCGTGGCAGGAGCCGCAGTTCTTCGTCACATTGCCGAAAGCGGTGCGAAAGCCGGCGAGATCGGTCGCAGCGGCGCCCGCATTTGCGGATACGTCGGCATCGAACTTGGCGAAGGCCGCCTTGAAGCCGGCCTCGTCCTCCCAGATCTTCGGCGCGGCGGACGTGTCGCCGCCGGTCTTCGAGTTCGCCGGATACAGGGTCGGCACCTTCTTGGCCGCATCGGCGTAGACCTTGAAGATGGCCTGCGCCTTGGCGGCATCGTAGGGCTCCTCGCCCTTGGCGAACTTGGCGCCCTGCCCGGTGGCCGCGCCGACGGCCTTCATCGCATTCTTGCGCTCGGCGATCGGATCGGACTGGGCCATGACCGTGGTGAGGCCCAGAACCAGGCCGGCTGCGACAAGGGCGGTGCGGATCATCGGGTCATCCTCGCGGTCGGCCGAGTGTACTCCACCCTGCCTTGTTAGAACCGCTCCAGATCACCCGATGACGATGACGACGCCAAGTCTCAATCACGCGATTTAATTTGCATTGGAGCAAATCAAATCTTGCATCAAAGCGGATAGCCCGCCGACTTCAGCGCATTGAACACCTTCACCGGCGTGGCCGGCATGTCGATCGCCTTGATACCGGCCGCCCGGTTGAGCGCATCGACCATGGCGTTCATCACCGCCGGACAGGCCCCGATCGCACCGGCCTCGCCCGCGCCCTTGACGCCGATGGCGTTGGTGACGCAGCGGACATTGCGCGTCTCGAAATGGAAGTTCGGAATGTCGATGGCGCGTGGCAGGGCGTAGTCCATGAAGGTCGCGGTCAACATCTGACCCGACGAGTCGAACTTGATCTCCTCCATCAACGCCTGGCCGATGCCCTGCCCCGCGCCGCCATGGACCTGGCCCATCAGCATGATCGGGTTCAGCGTCACGCCGAAATCGTCGACCACGACATAGTTGAGGATTTCGGTGTTGCCGGTCGCAGGATCGACCTCCAGCTCGCAGACATGCGTCCCGTTGGGATAGGTCGCTTCCGGCGGCTGCCAGCTCTGGTGGACCCGCAGCATCGCGGTGGTCGCGCCGGGCAATGCTGCGATCGCGGCGAGGTCGAGCGCCTTGTCGGTGCCGACGATGCGCACCGCGCCGTCGACGATCTCCAGATCGCCGACGCCAGCCTCGAGCTTCTCAGAGGCGAGTTGCTTCAGATTGTCCGACAGGATTTCGGTCGCCTTGTTCAACGCCGCCCCGCCGACCGGGATCGAGCGCGAGCCGCCTGTGCCCGAGCCGGTCTCGACCTTGTCGGTATCGCCCTGGATGACCCGGATGCGGTCCATCGGAATGTCGAGATGTTGCGAGACGAGCTGGGAATAGGCGGTTTCGTGCCCCTGCCCGTTCGACTGAGTGCCGATCAGCACGGTGACCGTGCCGTCCTTCTCTAGGATCACGGTCGAGCTTTCCGGCCCGCCGCCGCCGCAGGCCTCGATATAGCAGCCCATGCCGATGCCACGGATCTTGCCGGCCTTGGTCGAGGCCTTGAGCCGGGTCTTGAAGCCCTTCCAGTCCGCCACCTCCATGGCGCGGCGCATATGGCCCTCGAACTCGCCGGAATCATAGGTCGGCCCGGTCTGCGTCTTGTGCGGCATCTCGCTTGGCTTGACGAAGTTCAACGCCCGCACCGCGTCGGGAGTCTTCCCCGTCTCGATGGCGATGGCGTCGACCAGCCGCTCGATCAGATAGGCGGCCTCGGGGCGGCCCGCGCCGCGATAGGCGTCAACCGGCGTGGTGTTGGTCAACACGCCTTTGAAATGCACATGCACGGCCGGGATGTTGTAGCAACCCGGCGTCATCGTGGTGCCGACCCAGGGAATGAAGGGCCCATACTGCGAGAGATAGGCCCCCATCTCGGCGGCCAGATCAACCTTCAGGCCGATGAACTTGCCCTTGGCGTCGAGCGCCATCGTCGCGGTTGCGAGATTGGCGCGGCCATGCGTGTCGGCGAGGAAATGCTCGGTGCGGTCGGCGACCCAACGCACCGGACGCTTGAGCTTTTCGGCCGCGACCATGGTCAGCGGGTATTCCCGATACATGAAGATCTTGGTGCCGAAGCCGCCGCCGACATCGGGCGTGACCACGCGGATACGGGCGGGATCGACCTTGAGGATATTCTTGGCGAGGATGTCGCGCGTGCCGTGGCTGCCCTGGCTGCCGAGCGTCAGGGTCCAGCGCTTGGCGCCCTTGTCGTATTCGGCGATGCAGGCACGCGTCTCCATGTAGTTCGACGCCAGCCGGTTATTGACGATCGTCACGGAGACCGTCCTCGCCGCCTTGGCGAAGGCCTTCTCGGTCTTCTCGCGGTCGCCCTGCTCGGCCTCGAAGGCGATGTTGCCCTTGCGGTCCGGCCAGACCTGCGGCGCCTTGGGATCGAGCGCCTCGGAGATGCCGGTCACCGAGGGCAGGCTTTCCCATTCGATGTCGATCGCCTCGGCTGCGTCGCGCGCCTGGTCGAGCGTCTCGGCGACGATGAAAGCCACCGCCTCGCCGACATGGCGCACGGTGTCGACCGGCAGCACCGGCACATGCGTCGGCGTCACCGGCTCGCCCGACAGCGTCTTGATCAGGCCCTTGCAGGGGATGTCGCCGAGATGGGCGACGTCCGCGCCGGTCAGGATCAGCTTGACGCCCTTCATCCTGCGGGCGGCCTCCTTGTCGCGGATTTCGAATTTGGCGTGGGCATATTGCGAGCGCAGCACGAAGCCGTGCAGCGCGCCCTCGACGGCGGTGTCGTCGGTGTAGCGTCCCGCGCCGGTCGTCAAACGATGGTCCTCGACACGGCGGACGGGCTGTCCAAATCCAAACTTCATCGGGCGCATCGGCTCACATCCTCAAATCGTTCGCGTTCGAAACTGGCGCAGGACGAGGCGAACGTCAGCCCCACGCGACGATATGCTGCAATGCGTCAGGCGCAGGCGGAAACAGCGTCGATCAGCGCTCGACCGGCCCGCCTCGCATCGCCCAGTCCTTGAAGCCGCCGATATAGTGGCTGTCGATGGCAAGACCAGCCGACTGCGCGAATTCAAGCGCCCGCAGAGACCGCACGCCGGCGGCGCAGGACAGAACGACCCGTTTGCCGGGCGCATCGGGGATGTCGGCCGGGTCGAAACGCGACAGCGGCAGCGAGACGGAGCCGGGAATATGCCCGGCCGCGAATTCATGCGGCTCGCGCACATCGACGATCAGGATCGAGCCGTCGGCAAGGCCGGCCTCGACCGCCGCCATATCGAGATCATGCACCAGCAAGCCCTAAGTCCCCCGCTCAATCCAGCAGCCTGACCAGATAGAGCGAGAGCACCGGGAACGCCACAAGGATCGCGAGCCGGATCACGTCCGAGAGCACGAAAGGCAGCACGCCGCGATAGATCCGCGTCACCGGCACGTCGCGCGCCAGCGAGGCGACCACGAAGACGTTGAGGCCGATCGGCGGACAGGTCATGCCGATGCCGACCACGACCAGCACGAGGATGCCGAACCAGATCGCGACATCGTCGGACGCCATGCCGAAGTCGAGCGCGGTCACGATCGGGAAGAACACCGGCAGGGTGAGCAGGATCATGGCAAGTTCGTCCATCACGCCGCCGAGCACGATGTAGAACAGCAGGAGCCCGATCAGCACCGTATAGGGTCCCCAGCCCGACGCCGCGATCATCTCCGCGGCGGCGGTCGGCACCTGCGTCAGCGCCAGAAACGCGTTGAAGATCTCGGCCCCGAGCAGGATCGCGAAGATCATCGCCGAGGTCTCGGCCGTCTGTAGGATCGCCTGCCTGATCTCCCCGAACCCGAGCGTCCGCCTCACTACGCCGATGGCGAGCATCACAAAGGCCCCGACGGCGGCGCCCTCTGTCGGCGTGAAGACGCCGCCATAGATGCCGCCAACGACGACGAGCGCAACCGCCATGGCGGGAAGGACGCCAAGCAAAGGCCGCACCCTGTCGGCCCAGGCGACGCGCTCATGCGCCGGGCCAAGCGCCGGGTTCAGCCGCGTCACGATGGCGATGGTGATGCAGTACATCGCCGTCGCCATCAGGCCGGGGATCAGCGCCGCCTTGAACAGCTTGGCGATGTTCTGCTCGGTCGAGATCGCATAGACGACCAGAATGACCGAGGGCGGGATCAGGATGCCCAAAGTGCCGCCCACCGCCACGACACCGCAGGAGAAGCCGGGGTCGTAACGGTAGCGCCGCAGTTCCGGCAGCGCCGCGCGGGCGAACGTCGCCGTGGTCGCCACCGCCGAACCACAGATCGCGCCAAAGCCCGTGCAGGCCCCGATCACCGCCATCCCGAGCCCGCCGCGACGATGCCCGACCAGCGCGGACGCCGCCTTGAACAGGTCGCCTGCCAGCCCAGATCGCTCGGCGAACGCGCCCATCAGCACGAAGAGCGGGATCACCGAGAGCGTGTAGTTGGCGAATATCTGGTAAGGCGTCGTGCGGATGTAGTTCAGGAACGGATCGAGCCCGTTGAGCTGGATATAGCCGAGGCTGCCGACCAGCATCATCGCGAGCCCGATCGGCAGCCTGAGCGCCATCAGGGCAAGCAGCACGCCAAATCCCGTCAGCGCCAGCGCAGCCCCGCTCATGACGACGCTTTCAGCAGACGTCGCGCGCTGACGAAGGCGGTGACCGAGACCAGCGCGGCCAGCAGCGCGCAGAACCCGATCGGCAGATAGCTGGGGAACTGCAGGACCATCGTGTTCTCGCCGCTGGCGAAGGCCGCGCGCGCCCCGACGCCGAGCCGCCAGGCGATCAGCGCCATGGCGAGGCCGTAGACCACGTCCCAGCCCGCGTCGATGGCGCGCTGCCAGCGCTGCGGCAGCTTGAGCGTGAAGGTGTCGACGAAGATGTTGCCGCGCCGGAGCTGGCACCATGGCAGGAAGCAGAAGGCGGCGACGCCGGTCGCCATCTGGACCAGCTCGAAATCGCCGGGCACGCCCGCCTTGCCGACGAGGTCGCTGCGCAGCGTCACACTGACGACGACGGTCGTCGCCAGTGCGATCAGCAGCACGCCTCCCAGAAGCGCAACCCCCTGCACCGCCCTGTCGAAACCGGACGCCGTCCCCACTGCCCCCGATTCCGACATGGTGTTTGGTCAGGCCGCCTTTTCGTGCTTGGCCAGCGCCGCCCTGGCGCTTGCCAGCAGCTTCTCGCCGTCGAGCCCCTTGTCCTTGGCAGTCTTGAGCCAGCCTTCGATCACCGGCTCGGTGGTCTTGCGCCAGCGCGCGGCTTCCGCCTCGTCGAGCATGGTGATGGTGTTGCCGCGCTTGCGCACCATGTCGGAGACGACGACGGCCTGATCGTCCCAGACCTTGCCGGCCATCGCGGAGGCGACCGCGCCGGAGTTCTTGTCGATCACGGCCTTCAGATCGGCGGGCATCGCATCGTATTTTGCGCGGTTCATCGCAAGGATGAAGGTCGCTGTGTAGAGTGTTGGCGAACCGGGGATTTCGGTATGGAACTTGACGAGCTCATGCACCTTGAGCGCCGGCACAACCTCCCACGGGATGACCGCGCCGTCGATGACGCGCTGCGCCAGCGATTCCGGCACCTGCGGCACCGGCATGCCGATGGCGTTGACGCCGAGCGCCCGCAGCGCCTCGCCGGCCAGCCGCGTCGGGAAACGCAGCTTCAGGCCCTTGAGGTCGTCCATCGTCTTGATCGACTTGTTGGCGTGGATCAGGCCGTGATCATGCGCCCACAGGCAGATCGGCTTCACCTCGCGGAACTCCTGCGCCAGATTCGCCTCCGCGTACTCGGCCAGCGCGAGCGAGTTCACCAGACCCTTCTTGTTGGCGACGAAGGGCAGTTCGAACGCTTCGACGCCGGTGAAGCGGCCCGGCGTCGAGCCCGGCAGCGTCCAGACGATGTCGGCGACGCCGTCGCGGGCCTGGTCGAAGAGCTGGGGCGGCGTACCGCCGAGCTGCATCGACGGGAAGATGTCGATCTTGATGCGCCCGTTCGATTCGGCCGCGACCTTGTCGGCCCAGGGCTTGAGGAACTTGGCGTGACCATTGGAAACCGGCGGCAGGAAGTGATGCATCCGCAGCGTCACCTCCTGCGCATTGGCGCGGGTGGCGCGCAGCACGGCGGGCGCGGCGACGGCGGAGCCGGCCAGTGTCAGGAATCGGCGGCGATCGAAGCTCATCGTGGTCCCCTCCCAAGGGATGTGCGTTTGCGCAACTTGCCGGGTCATGCCATCGGCGCATGACAGGGCTGCTGCATTCGAGCGGCAACATGACCGGCAAAGTCTGGCGGACGCAAGCCTGAAGGCTGCGTCCCCATCGCCTCGCCGGATAAAATAGTTGTCTAGGCAACCAATTCCGTCAAGCCGCCGCGTATCGCCGCCTCGTGATTCACGCATTGGTAGCAGATATCTGATAAACACAATCCATGCGCGACGAGCTGGAGCACTGGGAAGCGGTCCGTCAGCGGTTACTCGGCGAGAGCCGGGCCGTGAACCGCCTTGCCCTGCGCGCCGATCGACAGGTCGGGTTCGCCAACGACGCCAGCTTCGCTGGCCGCATCGCGAATATCCGCGCCAGCCTTGCGGCGGTGGGCGAGAACGCCACGCCTGCGACTGCAGGAAGCGCAATGGCGCGGCTCCGGCTGGTCGTGGCGCTTTCGACGCTTCCGGGCGGCGAACGCCGGCTCAGCCCGCGCTGGCCGCTCGCCAAGCCGGGGGTCCTTCGCCTGGCGTCGCGAGACGTGGCGGTGACGCTGCTCGATCTGGGCCGGGGCGGCGCCCTGCTCGCGCCGGTCGAAGGCCTTGCGGCGCGCCAGCCGTTGGATGCGGAACTTGTATTGGACAACGACGCCGTCCTGGCCACGACCCTCGTGACCGACGCCGAGCGCCTTGTTCATCTGACCTTCGCACCCGGGGCCACGACTCACACCACAACGCTCGCAGACGAGATGCTCGACTGGGCTGCCCATTATGAAGCCGGGCTTTGGCAGGCGACGGCGCTGGCCAACGAGACCGAGAGCCTGTTCGAGATCGCCATTTCGGACAGCATCGTCGCGCCGGACGATCTGTTCGTGGCGCGGACCTGGCGGACAGGCGATGGCTCGGGAACGCTGTCGTCGCGGCTGCGGGCCCTGATGACGCGGGCGCTGCCGTCCACTGACGAAATGGCCTATGTCGCCGCGACCGGCAGGAACGGTTTCACGACGTCCGTCACCGGCGGGTCTTCAAGCGGCGGCCAAGGCCGCGACGAACAGGACCCGGGTGACCATGAGCGATCGGAAAACGCCGCCATGGACGCGGTCACGCTGCGCGCGGCGCGTTTTTCACGAAAGGCTCTCGTCCAGACCTATCGTCGTCGACCGGGTCACGAGCCGCTCGGCGTCGTCGCCGATCTGTCGGTCCCGGTTTTCGTCCGGGGCCGACATTGGGGTTGCGTCAGGATCGGCCACGTTTTGCCGAGGGCGGCGCGGGCGTGAAGACAGGTTCAGGCCTGGGCAGGAATCCGCAGCACCCAGCCGGGCTGGATCAGATCGGGGTTCTTCACCGGCGGCGTATTGGCCTTGACGATCTCGGTGTATTTTGCGCCCTGTCCCTTGCCGTAATGCGTCTCGGCGATCTTCCAGAGCGTATCGCCCTTCTTGACCGTGTAGAACACGGCAGCAGGGGCTTCCTTGGTGACGATCAGCTCGGATTCGACCTGCGCGACCCCGGCCGTGTTGCCGAGCGCGAGAATGATCTTCTCGGCCTCCTCGGTGGTCATCGCCTTGCCGCTGATCTTCACCTTGTCGCCATTGACGTCGATCTTGACGTCGGAGGGCAGGCCGTGGCCGGCCAGTTCCTTCTGCAACGCGTCGGGCGTCGCCGCCTTCGCCTCACCCGATCCGAAGATCTTGGCGCCGGCTTCCTTGATGAAACTGAACAGACCCATCGACGTCTCCTTTTGTCCCTGGACAGGCATCAAGCCCGCTCGCCGCGACAAGTTCAAGACGCATTCGAGCCTGGGCGCGCCATCCGGCAAAGCAGTTTTCCGCAAGGGACGGCTTTCGCGCGCCCGCCCGCGCTGGCACAAGCACGGCCGACCTCAACCGGAGCGCCGCCATGCTGACCCTCGCCCAGGCCCAGACCCTGCTTACCGCCGCCCTCGGCCATGCCGACAAGGCCGGCTTCAAGCCGCTGGCGATCGCGGTGCTCGATGCGCGCGGCGCGCAGAAGGCGTTCGCGGCGCAGGACGGGACCAGCCTGAAGCGCGGCGAGATCGCGATCGGCAAGGCGCATGGCGCCGTCGCCATGGGCATCGGCTCGCGCGCGCTGCACAAGATGGCGCTGGAGCGGCCCTATTTCGTCGAGGCCGCGACCCATGCGGTCGGCGGCTCGTTGGTGCCGGTCCCCGGCGGCGTGCTGGTCCGTGACGCGTCGGGCGCGCTGCTCGGCGCGGTCGGCATCTCGGGCGACACCTCCGACAATGACGAGGCTGCCGCCGTCGCCGGCATCGCCGCAGCCGGGCTCGCCGCCGACACGGGTGCGTGAGGGTCGAGCGCGACCTCACGCTCGGGACTTGCCAGACGCCGCGCGAACCCTCATGTGACGCGCGGCGGTGTCCGGTTTGCCGGATTTCTGGAATGGTTCAAAGGAATTCAGATGAGCGTCGAGGCTGCAGCCGGTGAGGTGATCACCACCGACGTCGTGATCATCGGGGCGGGTCCGTGCGGGTTGTTCGCCGTGTTCGAGCTC
>LSIB01000080.1 GCA_001556025.1 Rhizobiales bacterium CCH3-A5 | reverse complement strand
CGCTGCCGTCTGCATCGCCGCGACCATCAGCTACTGGTTATGAGTCTGGACCCTAATTGACCGGACACGGCCTCCCACTTCCGTAAGGGGTAGGAGTAATGTCGTGTCTATGACTGGTTCGATATCGAAGAGTGAGGTCCTTTCGGGGCCTGAGCGGCGGCGGCGGTGGGCGCCGGCCGAGAAGTTGGCGATCGTCGCTGAGACCTATGAGCCAGGCATGAGCGTGAGCCTGGTAGCGAGACGGCATGGGATCGCGCCCAACCAGTTGTTCTCCTGGCGTCGGCTGGCGAACCAGGGTGCGCTGACGGCGACGCGGGCGGAGGAAGAGGTCGTCCCGGCTTCTGACTATCGGATGCTGCAAAACCAGATCCGCGAACTGCATCGGCTTCTCGGCAAGAAAACGCTCGAGGCCGAGATCCTGAAGGAAGCGCTCGACGCCACCGCTGGCCCAAAAAAACATCTGCTGCGCTCGCTGTCGTGGCCCAAGGACGGTTCGCGATGAAAGCCGTCTGCGAGGTTTTAGGCGTGGCCAGGTCGAACATTGCCGCACGGGCCAGGGCTTCCTTCGGCAAGCTTCGTCGGGGGCGGCCTGCTCTGCCCGACAACGAGATGGTCATGGCGATCCAGGCCATCGTCACTGAGATGCCGAGTTATGGCTATCGCCGGGTCTGGGCGCTGCTACGGCGTGTGGCGCGGGCGGAAGGCCGGCCGGCCCCTAATCACAAGCGGGTCTACCGCGTCATGAAGGCCCATGGCCTGCTCCTGCAGCGCCATGCCGGCGGCATCGACGCGCGTCGTCACGATGGCCGCATCGCCGTCGATCGATCCAACCTGCGCTGGTGCTCGGACGGCTTCGAACTCGGCTGCGACAATGGCGAGAAGGTTCGCGTCGCCTTCGCACTCGACTGCTGCGACCGCGAGGCGATCAGCTTCGTCGCCACGACCGAGGGCATCAAGGGGGAGGACGTTCGCGACCTCATGACGGTGGCCGTCGAGACCCGCTTCGGACCGGTCAACCGCCTGCCCGGCGTCATCGAATGGCTGACCGACAACGGCTCTGGCTACATCGCCGGCGAGACCAGGCGCTTTGCTCGCGAGATCGGCTTCGAACCGCTGACCACCCCCGTCCAGAGCCCGCAATCCAACGGCATGGCCGAAGCCTTCGTGCGCACCATCAAGCGCGACTACGCCAGGGTCAATCGTAAGCGCTGTCCCGTTGGCACCTTTGCGGGCGCGGTCTGAGCGCCGATGTTTGA